>NZ_JAZDCU010000001.1:0-572036 GCF_036324085.1 Pseudomonas auratipiscis | reverse complement strand
ATACCGCAGCCCATTACCAGCAATGTTGCGATGACCCCGCTTAACCCTGCGATGAAACCGCAGGCGATACCGCAGCCTATTACCAGCAACGTTGCGATGAGCCCGCTTAACCCTGCAATGAAACCGCAGGCGATACCGCAGCCTATTACCAGCAATGTTGCGATGACCCCGCTGACGCCAGCGCAACCTCCTCAGCCGCGCGTTTCCCGAGCCTTGCCGGCCCGATTGCCGCAAGCCCAGCGTCTGTCCAAGGGCGCCAATGCCGCCCTGGGCATGCAGACTGCCGCCGCCAACCTGTGGCAGAACGAGATGGGCACCTTGAGCCGACGCTTGGGTGAGTTGCGTTTGGGCAAGGACCAAGGAGGGCTCTGGACCCGGGCCATGGACGCAAGGCTGAACGTCGACAGCGGTGACAGCCGTGCGTTCGACCAACGGCTTAGCGGTATCGAAGTGGGCGCTGACCGCGCCATTGAATTCAATGATGCAACGCTCTACCTCGGCGGCATGTTGGGCATCGGCCACGCCGACCAGGACTTTGCCGAGCACAGCAGTGGTGATATCGATAGCCGTTCAGTGGGGCTATACGCCACGTACCTGCAAGACAACGGCGTCTATCTGGACACCGTGCTGAAATACGATCACCTCAAAGGCGATGTGAAGGTGTCGCAAAACCTGGGCGATCAAGTGAGTGGCCACTATGACGCAAACGTTTACGGGGCCAGTGTTGAACTTGGCCGCCAGATTGTTCTGGCTGATGGTTGGTTCATAGAGCCCCAGGCGCAACTGTCCGCTGCCCATCTGCAAGGGCCTCGCTACACCAGCAGCGACTCGCTGGAAGTAAAAGCACAGGACCAGGACTCGGTCCAGGCCCGGGTAGGGGCGCGCGCGGGCCGCAACTTCATGCTGGCTTCAGGCACCCAGGTACAGGGATACCTCAGCGTGTCGCAAATTGAAGAGCTGGCGGGTGACAGCCACGTATCGGTAGATGGGCATGCCCTGGACAATTCACTGCCAGGCACGCGCACCGATTATGGAGCAGGCACCGCTTTGCAACTCAGCGCCCGGCAAAAGCTGATGGTCGAGACCCACTACGTGCACGGCAGTGAAATCGAACAACCTCTGCAAGTTACCGTCGGCTATCGAATCCTCTGGTGACAGCAGGCTGCAAGCAGCTACCCAGCGATAAAACAAAGAATCAATGCTGTTGGAGGTTTCATGAAACGCTCACGGATACGTGTATTCGGAGTCTTGGCCGGTGCTTTGTGTGTAATGGTGTGCTTAACCAGCAGCGCGTACCTCGGCTGGTTGCTGGTGCTGCACGACACCGAGGCGCAGTTGGACGATCTGGCCGAACTGGCGGTACGCAGGGCGGATAGCACCGTGGCTCAGGCAGGCGAGGCACTCAGGCAACTGGCAGACTCAGGGTTGCCGGCCTGTTCGCCGTCGGGCATTGAACAGATGCGCCTGATTGCATTGAACACCTTGTTCGTAAAATCGGTCGGCTATACCGAAGAAGATGTCTACGCCTGTAGCTCCAGCGGAGCATGGGCGCCGGAGGGGCCAACCTTCGCGGAAGATTTCCAGACATCCGAAGGGGTCTACGTATCGTTGAACGGGCATACAGACGTTAATGCCGTTAATGGCAAGCTTACCCTGCAGTACGCCGCGTTTCGGCTACTGGTAGACCCCGAGCCGCTTCAGGACACCTCGTTGAAACCGGGTTTTCGCCTGGCGTTGGGTGCCGGTGCCGGTCGTTGGATGGAGCAGCGCCACGCCGACGGTTTCACCCAGTTGCTGACGCTGGTCCATGAAGGCCGCCGGCCGATGTTGGTCGGCGACTACATCTACAAGTGGGTGACGCACGGCAATTGGCAGGCAGTGGTAGCCCTGTCCAGGGAGGCGCTACTTGCCAATCTATGGCGCAAGCAACTTATCGCGCTGCCGATCGGAGCGGCAGTGGCACTCTACGGATTGCGGGAAATAGCACGCTATACCAACGCTCGTCTGTCACCGATGGCCGAACTGCGAGGCGCCATTGGACAAGGCAATATTCATGCGTTTTATCAACCCATCATTGACCTGCATAGCGGTCGTTGCGTGGGGGCTGAAGCGCTGGTGCGATTGAAACAAAGCGATGGCACCTGGGCGACGCCCGAACGCTTCCTGACGCTGGCAGAAGAGAGTGACCTGATCGAGGACATCACCGAGAAAGTCCTCCTCGCTGTGTGTGACGACTTAGGCGAGTACCTGCGTTCGGACCCTTGCAAGCATGTCTCGATAAACCTTGCGGCCAGGGATATCTGCAGCGGTCGATACCTTGACGTGCTGAGTAATGCGATTGCCCGCGCAGGCATCAATGCGCATCAAGTCTGGCTAGAAGTTACCGAGAGCAGCCTGTTGGACTTTGAACCTGCGTGTGAGCACCTGACAGTCAGCCGCCAGCGCGGCCACCCGATAGCCCTGGATGACTTCGGCACCGGTTATTCCAGCTTGCAGTACGTGCAGCATCTGCCCATCGACCTGCTGAAAATCGACCGCACCTTCGTGGCGCGAATTGACGACGACAAAGCGTGCCCAGTGCTGGAACTGACTATCGCCCTGGCTCAGGAAATGGGGCTGGTCATGGTAGCCGAGGGCATAGAGACACAGCAGCAAGTGGCCTTTTTGCGCACCCGCGGCATTGAATTTGGCCAGGGCTGGCTATTTGGCAAACCCATGCCGGTCGGTGAGTTCATCGCCTACAGCGAACACAGGGCGGCTACTCGGCAACTAATCAACGTTTAAACCCACCGAAAATGCTCGTCGATCAGACGAGTCAGGAGAGCAGTATGAAAACGGCACTACTACCACTGGTTCTGCTTGCAGCATCCGGCATTGCCAACGCGGGCATCCCGCAATTGAACGCCACCTGCCCAGGCAATCTGGACATCCATGCCGATCAAGGTGGACCTGTCTACATAAATGGCAAGGAAGGAAAGCTGAAAAAAATCAATGACGAGAACTTTGAAATCAAAGGTGCTGGCGTAACCATCAGCCTGGGCATCAACCCGGACGGTACGCCGTGGATGTCCTATACGGGCAAACACAGGGCCAATGGTATTTGCACGATAAAGAACAGCTGAGTTCAGGGCATCTGGATGCTTGGGCCGTGTCGGTCACGACTCGCAAGAAGGCGAGGCTGCATGGCCCGAAGCAGGTGAGGTTGGGGCTTGGGAGAGCGATAGCTCATTGCACCATGCTGGGGGCGTGCTTTGAGGTTCACTACAGCGACTCAATATCAAAATTATAGGGCTGACCCGGTACGTATCCGCCAACGATAGAGGCAATTGCCGCATCATCGTCGGCAGCAGACTGGGGAATCATTGCCAAGGGGGCCGGTGCGAGGTTTTCAAGGTGTTCACGCCAGCGCAGAAGAACCTGCGCGAGTAGCTCAGGCTGGGAGGCAAACTGGCCATAAACATCGGCCTGCGTTATGGTCTTTTCGAGTAACGTGCGCAGTCGGGTTTGGGTCATGTACAGCTTACGGATCTCCCGATCCAGTTTACTTATCTGTGTATTCTTTACTTGAACATCGCCTCGCAGGCGCGGGCCAGATTCTGCCTTCAAGGTGTTCAACTGCCTGATCACGCTGTTTAAAGCGCCGCTGACGCGGTCAAACTCGCTGTCTGTAATGCGCTTGAGGTTGTCTTCACGTGCCTTTTGCCAGCGTCGAAGGGTTGCCCAGCAATTGGGGATATAGCTACCGGTCATTGAGTGGTTGGCGTTGTCGAGCAACTGCTGCCAAAAAGACCCTCGTACAGGTAACCCATCAATTTCCTGTAGCACGCGTGCACAGCCACGATCAGTGATCGTACGACATCCCGGTTCCCAGAGAATGGATGACTGCCCCACCAGTCCTAAATCCACCGCCATGAAGTGACGCAGCTTGCCGTGGTGTGTGTAAGATTCCCCGGTCAAGTTGGTGTTGCCCGTGATCAAGAACAGCGTTCCGATTGCCGTACTGAGTGGAAGGACCTCAAAACCCTTCGCAATTCTTGCCATTGAAAAATACATCCACGGGGCCGGCAAGCTTGGCACCGGATCGTTGTGGTTAACGATGCGGTGATGGACCAATGCGCTTGCACCTTCAACAAATGTAGCGTCGCCTGCTCGTGGGGCACCGTAGGTGTAGAGCAGAATATTGAGCTCAAAACGGTCGTCACGTCGTAGTATTTCCGCCAGTATCAGTGCTATTGCACCGCCTAGACTATGCCCGGTAATGACTAGTTTTTGTCCGCTATGGAATCTTTTCAGGTATTCAAACACAAACTTAGCGACGACCCGAGCTGCCTCATAGAAGCCGTTATGTACGTTGCCCACCCCTTCATCGAAAAGTACTTGGCGTGCGTCAGCATCACGTAAGCCGTCTGGTAGTACTTCGCTCGTTCCGCGTACGGAGATTAAAATCAACTCGTCGTGATGGGTAATGAAGGCCTGAGTATCCGTACCTTGGGATTCCAGTCGATCATCCAGCCAATGCAACTTTGCCGGATGCTCCTGTTCCTGCCCTAGTTTTGGGTCGTTTAGTTCGGGGTAGAGCTGCGGATCGAAGGGCACCACTTCCAGGCGCTTGGAATAGGGTACTTCTTCATACAGGGGGTAATACGCCTTACCCTCGTGCTGGGCAGCATCTACTTGCCACAGCTCGTCAAACTGCGCCAAGGCATGGCCGAACCAGTTTCCGCTGCTGGGTTGTGTCGGAAAACTCACGGTTCCGGTTTCAACCGGGTGGGTGGCGGGGTTCTGACTGAAGTCGGTGTAGCTCAGGGTCGCCATCAGCGCCAGTTGATACATGTTTAGCGCACAGAACTCGTCGGCTGTCGACAACATTGGCCGCAGTGCCCGCAAAGGCCGAACCTCGAGCACGTAGTGTCGGTTGGGTAGCAGGGCAATTCCTCTCGCGGTAGGCGGTGAAGGAGCCGCCCCCCGCTGAGTTGCAGGGGTATCCCCATTGAGGATGTGCGCAGATACGTGATTGACCTGTTCATGGCTGCCCACAGCCGTTTCAGCGGGCTGACGGAACAGCGCATGTACATACTTGTCAGGTGGGAAGGTTCGGCTGACGAGGGGTGGCAGGTGCGCGATGTGCTCCACCAGTTCACTGACTTCAACCTGGTAGAAGACACTTGCGCTCTCTTGGGCGGGGTTTGAGCTTGTTCTTGCGCCGGTTGTGTTGAAAAAGCGAGTTTGTTCTGCACGTACTTGTAGTTCGGTAATAGGGAGGGGGTAATGATCTCTATCTTTTAAGTATTCGTAATATTTGTTTTCTCCAGTGTAGGATTGGTTCAGTTTAAGAGTAATCGGGCCGCAAAAGTGATGATTTATTTTGCCTTGCCCTGACTCGTCCAATCTTTCGGTATAAATCGTACCTTCGTAATCGATGACTTCATAAAGCAAGTTGGCATAGGCTCGGCCATCGCCAAATTCATCAACTAAGTGAAAGCTGGTCGCATGTTCGCGGTAAGGGCAAATATGAATTGCGCCAGTGAAAGGTTTAACACCCGTATCTAATATTGGAGTGAAATTCATGGGGTCGAGTCCTTGCTCTCGGTGCAACCGGGGTAGATTGTGCAGATGCGTCCGTCAATCATTCTGAATGTGCTGAAGTCTTTATTGTTGCCGCGGCAGAAAGCATATTGATCTTCAAAGCTTTCTCCCATGCAGCGCTTCCATCCCTCGGGTACTTTTACCCACGTGCCTTTCAAGTAGGGACGCTCTACGTCGGCTAATTTGATCTTCAGCCTCACAGCCTTTCCCGGAAGTTGATCCAATGTATAACCCGAGAAAGGCTTGCCGATGTCAATTTTTCCCAGTTCATTCGTTTTCCGACAGGAAAGAATTCTTACTATGTTTCGCTTACGGCTAACGGTTCGAAATAGCCATTGGCACTGCCCATAAAACTCACTCAAGCCAGTATCATTGAAGGTGCCTATTACACGTTTTGGCAGATCATCACCTACCGCCAGCTTGGCGTAATCAGAAGAGGTGTATGCGCGCTTTTGACTCACGCTGCTAATTCCGATTATGTCGATTTCTAAATCGTACAACATCAATGAGCAACCGCTCACCGTTCTGAATAGCAGCACCTCAGAGATCGGTTTGTATTCTTTACCCAGACGATTGAAAGCTACTTTTGTATTTCTTCCGCCCGGCACACTACAGGTTTCTCCGGTAGCAGGCACGTACGTAGCGATTAAGCTGTAGGTAAAGTCGGGTGGTAGGTCTGCAGTAAAAGTAAAACTTTTCGAGGGTGTTAGTAGCCAGTAGATTAAAACTGAAATTAGGAATATGCCAACGATCATAAATATTAAAATAGCCTTCCTGCGATTACCAGATTTTTCTTTGCAAGCTACAGGTGGAGAGGTGGCCGTCATGGCGTTACCTCCTTGCTTTCAGTACAACCTGGATAGATGGTGCAGACGCGACCATCTACCATGCGAAACGTGCTGAAGTTTTCATGGTTGCCATAACAAAATGCGTGTTGATCTGCAAAGCTTTTACCCATGCAACGCTTCCAGCCACCTCGAACCTTAACCCACGTATCTTTCATATAGGGTTCTTCTACATCAGCTAGTTTAATTTTCAGCTTTACGGTTGTGCCCGGAAGTTGATCCAATGTATAACCCGAGAAAGGCTTGCCGTTGGCAATTTCTCCCAATTCATCTGTTTTCCGGCAGTAGAGGGTTCTTAATAGGTTCCGCTGGCGACTAACGGTGCGAAATAGCCATTGGCACTGCCCATAAAACTCACTCAAGCCAGTATCATTGAAGGTGCCTATTACACGTTTTGGCAGATCATCACCTACCGCCAGCTTGGCGTAATCAGAAGAGGTGTATGCGCGCTTTTGACTCACGCTGCTAATTCCGATTATGTCGATTTCTAAATCATACAACATCAACGAGCAACCGCTCACCGTTCTGAATAGCAACACCTCAGAGATCGGTTTGTATTCTTTACCCAGACGATTGAAAGCCACTTTTGTATTTCTTCCGCCCGGCACACTACAGGTTTCTCCGGTGGCAGGTACGTACGTAGCGATTAAGCTGTAGGTAAAGTCGGGTGGTAGGTCTGCGGTAAAAGTAAAGCTTTTCGAGGGTGTTAGTAGCCAGTAAGATAAGATTAGGGATATGCCCAAGGCCATAAATATAAAAGCAGCCTTCCTGTAACTACCATATTTTTCTTTGCAAGCTACAGGTGGAGAGGTTGCCATCATGGCGTTACTTCCTTGCTTTCAGTACAACCTGGATAGATGGTGCATACGCGACCATCTACCATGCGAAACGTGCTGAAGTTTTCATGGTTGCCATTACAAAATGCGTGTTGATCTGCAAAGCTTTTACCCATGCAGCGCTTCCAACCACCGGGAACTTTAATCCAGGTATCTTTCATGTAGGGTAACTCCACATCGGCCATCTGTATGTTCAGTTTTATCGTATTCCCTCTAAGTTGTTCCAGGTTGTACGCCGAAAATGGTCGGCCGTTCGCTATGTTTCCATGCGCATCTGTTTTTCGGCAGAACAGGATTTTTGTAATGTAACGCTCAGGACCGATGGTGCGAAAAAACCATTGGCACTGCCCGTAAAACTCATTTAGTGAAGAATTATTGAATTTGTGTTCAAGGTGTTTTGGTAGTTTCGCCGTGACCGAAAATTGGGCGCGGTCAAAGCTGGAGTAGGCACGTTTTGCGTTTCTGCTATGTATGCCAAAAATCTTTACCTCCGCATGATTCAACATGAGCGCGCATCCGCTCACGGTTCTGAACAGTTGAACCTCGGAGATGGGGTTGTATTCTTTGCCTAGACGATTGAAAACCACCTTTGTATTTCTCCCGCCCGGCACGCTGCAGGTTTCGCCGGTGGCAGGCACGTACGCAGCGGTTAACCTGTAGGTAAAGTCGGGGGGTAGGTCTGCGGTAAAAGTAAAGCTTTTTGCTGGTTCTGATAGCGCCCAAACCAGGGCTGAGGTTATGCAGGCGCCCAAGCCCAAGGCTTTAGTAAATGGCCTCACAGCGGCAATTTCCCTTGCCAATACAGGACTTCCGTTCGCATACGTTCAAAGTGAGCTTGTGGCACTTCGTTGGGCTGAGGCTTCCAGGCCGGTGGTAGGGTGAAGTTTTGCGCTTGTAAGCTCTGGATTAACAAGAAATGGATATGTTCAGGGGCGTGCAAGCCCCAGGTGTGCGCCAAGGCCAGTACTTCGCGCAGCCAGGAGTCGAGATCGCGTTGCTTGGCCAGCTTGACCAGGGTGTCGGTATGTTCGCGCATCAGGTAGCGGCGGCAGTTGTCGAACAATATTTGCGCGTAGGTGGTCTCGGGCGTGGGTGTCGCCAACCACGCAGGGGTCACAGGAAGTGGGTGCTCAGCGGGATCGAGGTTATCGGTAACCTTCCAGCCATCGGTCTGCCAATAGCATACGCTCGCCATGGGGCCGAGGTATTCGGGGAGCTGTTCCGGTTGCAGGTGAGCCAAGGCGCGACCCAACACACGGTTATCGTGCATGCGGTAGATCGCCTGGTTTGGACGCTCTCCGGTTACCAGACGATTGCGCCAATGGCGGGTCAGTACGTCAATCGGAATATCACCAGCGCTGGCCAGCCAGCCCCAGTGCCGCTGGGGTGTAGCGAGGAGTGCATGCAACGCGGGATGTTCTGCCGACTCCAGGTGAAAGAGGTAGGGCGCGACGTTGACCAGCGATTGCGCCGCTGTGGCTACGTAAAAGTTGCGGTACCGGTTGGGCCCGAGCGAATTGATCAGTGCGTTGCGCTCATCAAGGTGACCCACGGAGTCCAGCACCAGGTACAGGTTCCGTTCGAGGGATGCTTGGGTATCGAGCCATTTTTCAGGCGTGGTCATACGCGATCTCCGATGCTGCACAGGCCATCGCGACAGGCTTCGCAAAGCGGGCAGTAGTCCGCTGCGTTTTGCTTGGCACTGGTAACGATGGACAGGGGGCTGGCAAGGCTGGCGACTGCGTCCTGGGCGGTCTGTGACGGCGAAAGTGCGACGACTGGAGCCCCACCGAGCTCGATTGCAGTGCTGCTGAAAATTCCTCCGGGCGTTATGACGATATGCTGGCCTGCAGCTTTCAAGCTGATGCTGACCCCAGCCTCAAGGATCAGTTGGGCGCCTGCCTTGAGATGAGCTTGTTGTCCTGCTTCAATTGCGAGCGTTTGACCGATGCGGGTGTGGCTACTGTTTGCCACGTGCAGATTGTCGTTGGCCTTGAGCTCGACTTTGCGATCAGCCGTGACGGTCTGCTGATCTTCCGCCTCCAGCACCGCAATACTGTTGCCCTTGATGGTTTCCAGGCGCTGGTTGCCGACCTCCAGGCAACTGTCGTTCTCGATCTTTTGCTCCAGGTCGCGCTGGGCGCGCAGGTAGATCAGCTCTGCGCCACTGCGGTCTTCGATCGACAATTCGTTGTAGCCACCACCGTGCGGTGAGCTTTGGCTGCGCAGCACGGTCCTGGTTTTGTTGGCAGGTAAGGGGTAGGGCACGGCCGTCACCTTGTTGGCCACACAGCCGGTGATCAGTGGGTGATCGGGGTTGCCCTCCAGGTAGGTGATCACCACTTCCATGCCGACGCGTGGAAGAACCACAGCACCAAAGCCCGTGCCAGCCCACGCGGAGGATACGCGCAACCAGCAACTGCTCTGGTCGCTGTTCAGCTCGGTGCGGTCCCAATGGAACTCGACGTGGACCCGGCCGTATTCATCGCAATGGATTTCTTCTCCAGGCGGTCCTGTAACCCGAGCAGTCTGGCTAACCAGAACCGATGGGCGCTCGACAAGCGCAGGTCGATAGAACACGTCCCAGGGAATCGCCCTGAAGCGGTTGCGGTAGCCCTGGTTGAATCCGTCCTGGGCTTGGCTGTCGTGGCTAGCCGACTCTTCCAGCACCTGCGGCTGTTTGCCCTGATGGGTCACGCTGAGCAGCAGCCACAACGCGTTGCAGCGCGCGCGCGGGTGTTCGCTCAAGGTGAAGAAGTGACCACTGCGCAGTGCTGGCTGATCACTTTCGCCTTCGCTCAGTTGGGCGTCGTGGCGATGCTGTTCCAGGGCTTGACGGGCAAGTTGTTGGCCGCGTGCTTCGGTGTCACGCTGCTGCGGGTAGCGATAGTCTTCAAGGGTGGGGCTCGACCCGCTGCGCCAGCGGCTTTCCAGCAAGCGGCTTGGCCGTTGCAGGTCGTAATCGCGGCGGCTGACGCTGCCGGTTCGGGTGCTCAAACGCTGGGAAAACTGGTGAACCACCGGATGCTCGGCGACCATGCCGCTGCCTTGCAGATAGGGCGTGGTTCCCAGGCGCGGGAAATAGGTCTGATCGGCGCTGAACACCAGCTTGTGGCCATCGACGCTGTGCTGGTAATGCCAGGCAATGCCTTCTTCGCTGCATAGCCGTTGGATAAAACCAAAGTCGCTCTCGAAATACTGTGTGCAGTATTCGCGCTTGGGACAGGTGCTGACATGCATGCTGAACGCGTCGGCAAGAATGCCATGGCCCTTGAGCACTTCGGTAACAATCTCCGGCACGCTCAGACCCTGGAAAATCCGCTGGTTGTGGCTGAACTGCAGATAGTGCAGGGCGGGCACCAGGGTCAGTTGGTAATGGGTCAGGCGCTTGCCGACTTCGCCGACCTGGAACTCTTCGATCAGTCCATGCAGCCCTTCGCCGTTGAGGTCAAAGCGCAAAAAGGCCGGCTGCCCGAGCAGGCGCTCGAGATCGAAATTGGCATGCTCGCTGACCAGTTCGATGCGAATCGCGTACAAGCTGCTGATGGCTTCGGTACCCTCGAATGCCCGCACCTTGAAGTCGTTGCGAACAGAGGGAATGAGCAGTTCAAACTGCGCGGTGTTGGCCGAGGCGAACATAGGCTAGTCCTTAAGCGGGGCGTGCAGGTCATCGACGCCCACCTGGGAAGCGCCATACCCGCAGCACCCTAATAAGGACTGCAATAAAATGATGTAGGACCGCTCCTAAAGCCAGATCAGAAGTTTCAATTTCTCCATGAACTGGCTGAAAACCAGCACCGAAAACCGATGTAAACGCGCCCCAGAGACAACTTCAAGCCTGCTCGGCTTTTTCCAATGGCGGGTCGAAGGCGACGAACAGTTGGTCGGCGCTGATTGCACCGAGGTCCAGGCGCATGTTGGCTTCGAGCATGGCAAACAGGCGGGTGAACACCTCGAACACCTTGCAGTGGTCTTCCATGCCGGAGAATGGGTTGTCGATTTTCTCGGCGATCAACGAGCTTTCCTGCACGGCGTCATACACCTCGCGCAGGGTGATTTCGCTCGCCGGACGCGCCAGGGTCAAGCCGCCGTGCGCGCCGCGCCAGGATCTGAGGATGTTGGCCTTGACCATCAGCGAGACCAGGCTGCGCACGCGGGTAGGGTGAGTCTTGACCCATTTGGCAATGGTCTCGGTACGCAGTTTCTGCGGGGCGTTGGCGGCCACGAACGACAGAATGTACGAGGCGGTTATCAAGCGGGTCGACTGGCTCATGGCTTGCTCAATCCTGTGAAAGTGTTCACTCAAACTCAGTAGCAACGGGGTGTAGCTGGCCGCATTAGGCCCCTGCAAAAAGGTGCTTGGCAACCGTGTGCTGATGAGTCTAATGTAATTGTCACGATGACAAATACAAATATTTGCAGCATCGATGCGTGCGAGGTCGGCAAAATCCTTTTCTCTGCGGTTCAACAGGGGCAATGCCATGAGCGATAACAACAACAAAATTACTCAAGCGATGCACGACAGCGGCTTGCCGCGTCGCGATTTTCTGAAATACAGCGCCGCTGCGGCGGCCGTGGCCGGGGCGTTTTCCCTGGGGTTGCCGATGCAAGGCTGGGCCGAGGAGGCCACACCCAAGGCCGGTGGTGTACTGCGCATGGGCTTGGCCGGTGGCAGCACCACCGATTCGCGCGATCCCGGCACCTGGAGCGATACCTTCACCTTTGTCGGTTTTTCTGCGGTGTACAACACCCTCAGTGAAATCGACGTGGACGGTAGCGTCATTCCTGAGCTGGCCGAGCGCTGGGCGTTGAGTCCCGACGCGCGGATCTGGACGTTCACCCTGCGCAAGGGCGTTACCTTTCACAACGGCAAAACCCTCGATGCCGATGACGTGGTGGCTTCTATCCAGCATCACTTGGGCGACACATCTACCTCGGCGGCCAAGACCGTGCTGGGTGACGTCGCCCAGGTGCGTGCCGAAGGTACCGATACTGTGGTGTTCGAATTGCATTCGGGCAACGTCGACTTTGCCTATGTGGTTGCCGACTATCACTTGGCGATCATGCCGGCCAAGGACGGTGTGGTTGACTGGCAGTCTGGCGTTGGAACCGGCGGCTATCGTCTCAAGGGCTTCGAGCCCGGTGTGCGCATGGACCTGGAGCGCAGCCCGGATTACTGGAAAGCAGGCAGGGCGCATTTCGCCAGTGCCGAACTGCTGGCCATTGCCGACGGCGCTGCGCGGGTCAACGCGCTGGTTACCGGCCAGGTCGACGTGATCAACAAGGTCGACCTGAAGACCGTGGCCCTGCTCAAGCGCAACCCGAACCTGGCCATCGAGGAAACCAAAGGCGCCCAGCACTACACCTTTCCGATGCTCACCGACAGTGCGCAGTTTCAGGACAACAACGTTCGCCTTGCGCTCAAGCATGCGATCAACCGTGAAACCTTGCTGGCCTCGGTGCTCTATGGTTATGGCCAGATCGGCAACGATCACCCGATCCAGCCCGGCAGTCGTTTTATCAATACTGCCCTGGAACAGCGCAGCTATGACCCGGACAAGGCGCGTTTCTACCTGCGTCAGGCGGGGCTCGACTCGCTCAAGGTACGCCTGCAGGCCTCCGATGCCGCTTATACCGGCGCAGTAGACGCTTCAGTGTTGTTCAAGGAACAGGCACGCCAGGCCGGTATCGACATCGATGTCGTGCGCGAACCGGCTGACGGTTTTTTCACCAACGTCTGGATGAAGCAACCGTTCACTACCTCATTCTTCTACAGCAGCCTGACCGCCGACCGCATGTTCAGCATCGGCTACGCCAAAGGCGCGGCGTGGAACGAGACACACTGGGACAACCCGCGTTTCAACCAACTGCTCAATGCCGCCCGTGGCGAGATGAACGCGCCACTGCGCCAGGAAATGTACAACGAAATGCAGGCACTGTGCCGCGATGACGGCGGCGCCATCGTGCCGCTGTTCGCAAGCTCAGTGGCGGCACGCTCCAAGCGTGTGGCCCATGGCGGGCTTACTGCGCCCTATGGCGAGCTCGATGGCCTGCGCTTGATCGAGCGTTGGTGGCAGGCCTGAGTTCGGGCCCGAGCCATCACCTTTCGTTGTGCCTGTTGGAGGAGCTGTTCGGTGAATAGTCTTTATAAACTGCTTGTGCAGCGCCTGGCCCTGGGGTTGTTGTCGCTGTTTGCGGTATCGGTAATCATCTTTCTCGCTGTGGGGATGCTGCCCGGCGATGTCGCCCAGGCCATGCTTGGCCAGGCCGCGACGCCAGAAACCGTGGCAGCGCTGCGCGCACAACTGGGCATGGATGTACCGGCGTTGACCCGCTTCGGCCATTGGGCCTGGCAATTGCTGCAGGGCGATCTGGGCGTGTCGCTTGCCAACCAGCGGCCGATTGCCGATCTGATCGGTGCGCGCCTGGCCAATACCTTCAGCCTCGCCGCGCTTGCCGCTTTGATTTCGGTGCCGCTGGCGTTGCTGCTGGGGATGCTTGCCGCGTTGTATCGCAACAGCTGGTTTGATCGGCTGCTCAATACCAGTGCCTTGAGTGCGGTGTCGTTTCCGGAATTCTTCGTTGCCTACATCCTGATCCTGGTCTTTGCAGTCAAGCTCAACTGGTTGCCGAGCATCTCCAATTTGAGTCCAGGGGCGAGCTTCGCCGAGGTCCTGGAACGCTCGCTACTGCCGGTGCTGACCCTGAGCCTGGTGGTGGTCGCGCAGATGATGCGCATGACCCGTGCGGCACTCATCAACCTGTTGGCCAGCCCGTACATCGAGATGGCCCGGCTCAAGGGCATCAGCCCGGCACGCATCATCTTCTACCACGCCTTGCCCAACGCCCTGGCACCGATCATCAACGTCGTCGCCCTGAACCTTGCTTACCTGGTGGTTGGCGTGGTGGTGGTCGAAGTGGTGTTCGTTTACCCAGGCCTGGGCCAGTTGCTGGTCGATTCGGTGGCCAAGCGCGATATTCCGGTGGTGCAGGCCTGCAGCCTGATCTTTGCCGCCACCTACATCGTGCTCAATACCACGGCCGATGTGCTGTCGATTGCCAGCAATCCACGCCTGATGCATCCGAAGGGGTAACGCATGAGCATGATCAAACAACTGTCGCGTGCGCCCTTGAGCGCCAAGTTCGGCCTGCTGGTGATTGTCGTGTATGTGCTGGTGGCCGTGTTTGCCCCGGTACTGGCGCCCTATGGCGAAACCCAAGTGGTGGGCGAGGGCTTTGCGCCTTGGGGCGGTGAATTCCTGCTGGGCACCGATAACCTCGGGCGAGATATGTTCAGCCGCCTGGTCTACGGCGCACGCAATACCTTGGGCATCGCCTTTCTGACCACGGTGCTGGCTTTTGCTCTCGGTGGCTTTTGCGGCCTGGTGGCCGCGATCAAAGGCGGCTGGATCGATCAGGGCCTGTCGCGGGTGGTGGATATTCTGATGGCCATCCCGCAACTGATTTTTGCCTTGCTGATTCTCAGTGTGGTGGGCACCACGGCCACCTCGCTGGTTCTGGTGATTGCGCTGCTCGATGCCACCCGCGTGTTTCGCCTTTCGCGGGCGGTGGCCATGAACGTGGTGGTACAGGACTTTGTCGAGGCCGCACGCCTGCGGGGTGAAGGGCTGTGGTGGCTGGTGAGCCGCGAGGTGCTGCCCAATGCTGCAGCGCCGCTGATTGCCGAGTTCGGCCTGCGTTTTTGCTTTGTGTTTTTGTTCATCAGTGCGCTGTCGTTCCTGGGCCTGGGCATTCAGCCGCCAACGGCCGACTGGGGCAGCATGGTGCGTGACAACGCGGTGTTGATCACCTTTGGGGACATTAGCCCGCTGTTGCCAGCGCTGGCGGTGGCGTTGATCACAGTCAGCGTCAACTTTGTCGTGGATTGGGTCCTGCACGCATCCAGCGGCCTCAAGGAGTGCTGAAAATGACTGGCATTACGAACCAAGCGCCGTTGCTGGAAATCCGCGATCTGCGTATCGAGGGTCACTACGAAGATGCCTGGCATCCGTTGATCAAGGGCATCGACCTGACCCTGCAACGGGGTGAGGTATTGGGCCTGATCGGCGAGTCGGGGGCGGGCAAGTCGACCCTGGGCCTGGCCGCGATGGGGTATGTGCGTGACGGCTGCCGGATCACGGGCGGCTCGGTACGTTTCGATGGTATGGAGTTAGTCGGCGCCCGTGCCGAAACCTTGCGTGGGCTGCGCGGTCTGCGCATCGCCTACGTCGCGCAAAGCGCTGCTGCCTCATTCAACCCGGCCCATCGCCTGATTGACCAGCATGTCGAGAGCGCAGTGAAAAATGGCGGAATAAGCCGCACCCAGGCCGAGGCCGAAGCGGTGCAGCTGTACCGGGTGTTGGGGCTGCCTAACCCCGAGCAGATCGGCCAGCGCTACCCGCATCAGGTGTCTGGCGGTCAGTTACAGCGGGTGATGACCGCCATGGCCATGGCCTGCCACCCCGATCTGATTGTATTTGATGAGCCCACCACGGCACTCGACGTCACCACCCAGATTGAAGTGCTGGCGGCGATTCGAGATGCGGTCAAGACCTACGGCAGTGCTGCGCTGTACATCAGTCATGATCTGGCCGTTGTCGCGCAGATGGCCGACCGCATCATGGTGCTGCGCCACGGCAAACTGGTCGAAGAAGCCGACACCCGCAGCATGCTCGACGCACCCACGCAGGAATACACCAAGTCGTTGTGGGCGGTACGCAGCTTCCACACCGAGCCAAAACCAAGCCCCGCGCAGGGCGAGCCCTTGCTTGAGGTTCGCCAGGCCTGTGCCAGTTACGGCCAGCAGCCGGTGCTGCATGATGTGTCATTGAAACTGCACCGGGGCCAGACGTTGGCGGTGATCGGCGAGTCGGGCAGCGGCAAAAGCTCAACGGCCCGCTTGATCACTGGCCTGTTGCCGCCCAGCGCTGGACAGGTGTTGTACGCAGGCCAGGCATTGCCGGCTGACTTTCGTCAACGGAGCAAGGAGCAATTGCGCCGCGTGCAGATGATCTATCAGATTCCCGACACCGCGCTCAATCCGCGCCAGCGCATCGTCGACATCATCGGCCGGCCATTGACGTTCTACCTGGGACTCAAGGGCCAGGCCATGCGCAAGCGGGTCGCCGAGTTGCTGGAGATGATCGAACTTGACCCGGCGCTGTACATGGAGCGGCAGCCGCGAGAGCTGTCTGGCGGACAAAAGCAGCGAATTTGCATTGCCCGGGCGCTGGCTGCCGAGCCTGAGCTGATCATTTGCGATGAAGTGACCTCGGCCCTGGATCAGTTGGTCGCCGAGGGCGTGTTGAAGTTGCTCAACCGTATCCAGCAGCAGTTGGGCGTTGCGTATCTGTTCATAACCCACGATGTTGCCACGGTGCGTGCCATCGCCGATGAAGTGCTGGTCATGCAACGGGGAAGGGTGGTCGATCATGGCAGCCGCGAACACATCTTTACTCCACCTCATCAGGACTACACCGGCCTGCTGTTCTCTTCCGAGCCAGAAATGGATCCGGACTGGTTGGACCGACTGTTGGCTTCACGTGCAGCACCTTCTACCGTGCAACCTGCTTAAAGGAATGTTTTCATGAAAGTATTGATCGTCCATGCCCATCCAGAACCGCAATCGTTCACTGCTGCCTTGCGCGATCAGGCGGTGCAGACGTTCGAGGCCCAAGGGCATCAGGTTCAGGTCAGTGATCTGTATGCGATGAACTGGAACCCGGTGGCCAGTGCCGAAGACTTCAGCGCTCGAGAAAACCCCGAGTACCTGGTCTATGCCCTGGAACAGCGCCTTGGGGTTAAAAGTGGATCGATTGCCGCTGATATCCAGCAGGAACTGGACAAGTTGCTCTGGGCCGATCTTGTCGTGTTCAACTTTCCGATCTTCTGGTTTTCGACGCCGGCGATCCTCAAGGGCTGGTTCGATCGGGTACTGGTGTCCGGGGTTTGCTATGGCGGCAAGCGTTTCTATGACCAGGGTGGCCTGGTGGGCAAAAAAGCCCTGGTGACCGTCACCCTTGGCGGGCGCGAGCACATGTTTGGCGAAGGTGCGATTCACGGTCCGCTGGAAGACCTGTTGCGCCCGCTGTTGCGCGGCACCCTGGCGTATGTCGGCTTTGAGGTACTCGAGCCGTTCGTGGCCTGGCATGTACCGTACATCAGTGAAGATGCCCGCAAGGCGTTCTTGCACAGCTACCAGCAGCGTCTGGAGCATTTGTCGGATGACCTGCCGCTGACGTTCCCGCGCCTGTCGCAATTCGATGAGGCGCTGTACCCCTTGGCCTGACGCGTTTTCAGGCACTTTCGCGGGGCAGCGTCCGCTCGCCCCCAGCACTCTTACCCCTATCTACTGCCGCAACTGCGTTACGCGTTGCGGCACGCTCATGATCAGAGTTGGCAAACAATCGCCACAGGACAAAAGCGACTTTTTGTAAGCCATATGGACGATGCTGCCAGGCTATCCAGGCGTGATTATTCAGTGCAGGCAATGCCCCCTTTACGTTTCGCGCAACCCGCGTGAAGCGCAGCAGAACAAGAGGATTGGCCGCATGAATGTCCTTGTGTACCTGAGTCATGCCACAACGGAGCGACCACTATGCGCTCGTTGATCGGATATCTGGTTTGCCTGGTGGTGGCGGCAACCATCGTCTTCGCTTTCGCCCCAAGGCCGGCGCCTGAACCCGGGGACGACCCCTTGCGCACTGATCGCATGCAAATCAACGCGCTGCTCAAGCTGAACGATCGGGTGCTGGCGGTAGGCGAGCGTGGCAGCATTTTGTTCAGCGATGACCAGGGCATCAGTTGGCACGCCGCTGAGCTTACGCCACAACGCAATGTCGCCCTCACCGGGTTGGTCGACCTGGGCCAGCAACGGCTGTTGGCGGTGGGGCATGACGGCTGGATTCTGCGCTCTACCGACGGCGGTAGCCATTGGCAGGAAGTACGCCATGACCAAAACCTTGGCGAGCCGCTGCTGGGCGCCTGGGCTGCAGGTGCTGAGCGGGTGTTGGCCTATGGCAGCTTTGGCAAGTTCTACCAGTCCGACGACGCCGGCCTGAGTTGGCGCACCTTGGAACTGGAAGTCGACAACGCGCATTTGAACAGCATGGATGGCGGCGCAGACGGGCGGCGCATGCTGGTTGGCGAGCAGGGCCTGGTGTTGCGCAGCAGCGATGCCGGCCAGCATTGGCAGGCGCTGCCGGCGTTCTACAACGGCTCGCTGTTTGGCGTGGTGCGGTTGAGTGCCGATCGCTGGGTCAGCTACGGCATGCGCGGCCACGTGTTTGTCAGTCAAGACTTTGGCAGCAGTTGGACGCAGCTCAAAGTGGGCAACACCTTGCCGCTGTATGGCCATGTGCGCCTGCCCGAACAGGGTGGCTTGCTGATCGTCGGCGCCGGGGGTTCGTTGGTGCGCCTTGATGAGCGCGGCCAGTTGGTGGGTGTCGGTCGCCTGGCCGGGCTTGGCACCTTGACCTCTGCGGTAACGCTCGGCTCGCGCTTGTTGGTCGGCGGCGAGCGTGGCGTATTCCAGGATTCCGGTGGCAGCGTTGCCGCCCTTGGCAAGTGAGAGGCGGCAATGAATCAAGCTAAAAGCTGGGTAGCGCGCGGAGTCGAACGTATTGCCGACTACCTGATGACATGGCGCAAGGGCCTTCTGCTGCTGTTCGTGCTGTTGACCCTGGCCCTGGGTTACAGCGCCACGCACACCCATCTGGATCCAGGCTTCAGCAAGCAGATTCCGGTGCGCCATGAGTACATGGTCAACTTTCTGCGCTTCAGCCAGTATTTTACCGGCGCCAACCGCTTTCTGGTCAGTGTGCGCTGGAAGGGTGAAGGCGACATTTATAACGCGCAGTTCCTCGATACCTTGCGCAAAGTCAGCGACGAGGTGTTCTTCATTTCTGGAGTCAACCGCGCCAGCGTGACGTCGCTGTTTACCGCTAACGTGCGCTACATCGAAATCACTGAAGAAGGGTTCTTTGGTGATGTGGTGGTACCGCCACGCTTCGACGGTTCACCCCAGGACCTGGCCCAGGTGCGCAGCAATGCCGCAACTTCCGGGCAGATCGGACGGCTGGTGGCCAATGACCTGAAGTCGGCGATGGTTCGTGCCGACCTGCAGGATCTGGATCCGCAGACCGGTAAACCAGTGGATTACGCCAAGGTCGCGCAGCACCTGGAGGAGATTCGCGCCAAATACGGCAACGAGCAGATTGAAATCAACATCGTCGGCTTTGCCAAGCTGGTCGGTGATGTCGTGGAAGGGCTGAACACGGTTATCGGCTTCTTTGTCATTGCCTTTCTGATCACCGGCGCCTTGCTGTGGCTGTACTCCCGCTCCTGGCGCCTGACCGTGGTAGCGCTGGTGGTGGCACTGCTGCCGGTGGTCTGGTTACTGGGCCTGCTGCCGTTGCTGGGCCTGGGCATCGACCCAATGTCGATTCTGGTGCCGTTCCTGATTTTCTCCATTGGTGTATCCCATGCGGTGCAAATGACCAACGCGTGGAAGCAGGAGGTGCTGGCCGGCCGCAGTTCAGTGCAGGCCGCTCACGGCGCCTTCTGCAAAATTTTCATTCCCGGCTCCCTGGCGTTGTTGATGAACGCCCTGGGTTTTGCCGTGATCATGCTCATCGATATTCCCATCGTGCACGAGCTGGGGGTAACAGCCTGTATCGGCGTGATGCTGATGATCATCACCAACAAATTGATGTTGCCGGTGATCATCGCCGATCTGCGCCTGGAGCCGTCGGTATTGCGCCGCGCCAAGGCCGACAGTGGCAGCCGCCATCGATTGTGGTGGAAGTTGTCGGCGCTGGCCGAGCCCAAGCCTGCGTTGAGCGTGTTTGCCTTGAGCCTGTTGCTGCTGGCAGCGGGGGCCTACAAGGCACGCGACCTGGCGGTGGGTGATATCGGCGCCGGTGCGCCGGAACTGCGCGCCGATTCACGCTACAACCTCGATAACGAGAAGATCGTCGGCAGCTACTCCATCGGCCTGGATGTGCTCTCGGTGTTCGTCGAGGTCAAGGGTATTGAGGAAGGCTGTCTGTCGCCTGAGGTGATGCGCGCGGTTGAAGCCTTCGACTTTCGCATGCGCGCGGTCAAAGGCGTGCAGTCGGTACAGAGCGTGGCAGGCATGGGCAAGGTGATCATTGCCGGCAACAACGAAGGCAACCCGCGCTGGGCAGCCATTCCGGGTTCGGCCCGAGGCTTGAGCCAGGGCGCCCGCGCCTACATGCCGGACGACGGATTGGTCACGGACGGCTGTCAGCAGATGCAGATTCTGGTGTTTCTCGCCGATCACGAGGGTGCCACGGTCAGCCATGTGCTTGCCGAGGCGCGGCGTATTATCGACCAGGTCGGCACGCCTGAGTTGACGTTCTACCTGGCCGGCGGCAACGTCGGGGTTATGGCAGCCTCCAACGAGGCGGTCAAACATGCCGAGATTTTCATGCTCGCGGCATTGTTTGGCTCGGTCGCGCTATTCTGCTGGCTGACGTTCCGCTCCATTCGCGCGGTGTTGTGCATCCTCGTGCCGCTGGCAATTGTCGCCATCCTCTGCAATGCGCTGATGGCGCTGCTGGGCATCGGTCTGAAAGTGGCCACTTTGCCGGTGATGGCGTTGGGGGTTGGGGTTGGGGTCGACTACGGCATCTACTTGTACGAACGTATCCAGCATGAAATGGCTGCCGGTGCGAGTCTGCGTGAAGCCTTTTACCAAGCGATGTGCCAGCGTGGTACGGCGGCGGTGTTCACGGCCCTGACCATGTCCATCGGGGTCATCACCTGGGCCTTCGCACCGTTGAAATTCCAGGCCGACATGGGCGTGCTGCTGTCGTTCATGTTCCTGGTCAACGTACTTGGGGCAATTTTTCTTTTGCCGGCGCTGGCCGCCTGGTTCAACCGTGGCCGCCGACTGGTGGCCAGCAAGCCCGCAGCACCTGCGCCACAAGGGGAATACCCGTTGAAATCGAGCCCGGCTGCACGTGATTCACAGTGACCTGAAAATAAACTTGCGCGGCATATTGTCGCGGCAAGCGCCAACGTGCAATTTGTACACGCGTTACCGCGGGCTTGCCCCGCTGCCAAAACAATAAAAATAACAAGGGGAGGCCAGTGGGCCTTACCCGAGCAAGGAGACGACAGTGGAAAATTCTGTGTTGACTCACGATGCACTGGCCCAATTGGGCCTGGACCTTGCTGGCTACGACCGTCTGGTTGGCGACATCTACGATGGCGCACTCGATCCCAAGCCGATGGCCCGTACCCTGGAAAACCTGCGTATAGCATTCAAGGCCAACTACGTCACTTTGATTCTGCGGGTTCCCGATCAGCCCGACATGGGTGTGATGATCATCGCCGGAGATATCGAAGGCGAGGGCGAAGTCATCTACATGGCCTACCCGCAAACCCATACACCCTTTACCAACCAGGCGCCGGACCAGGTGTTCACCGTCGATGACATCATGTCCTCGGCGCAGTGGGAGCAAAACGCCTACTTCAAGATGTATTGCAGCCAGCAGAACGTCTATCACGTGATGGGCGCTGACATTTCCACGCCAGATGGCGGCAAGTTGCGCTTTCGTATCACCCGGCCCAAGTCCTCGCCCAACTTCTGCGCCAAGGAGCGTGCCCTGTGCAGCATGTTCGTGCCGCACCTGCGCCGAGCCCTGAACATTCACAACCTGCTCGATCGCAGCGAGTCGCTCAGCGAACTGTACGCCCAGGCTATCAGTCGTCTGTCGGTGGCTACACTGGTGCTGGATGAATGCGGCAGTGTGCTGCGGGTCAACCCGGTGGCGCAGAGCATTCTTGCCAGTGGCGATGGCCTGAAACTGGTAGGCGGGCGCCTGGAGGCGACGTACCCAAGCGATAATCGCGAGCTGCAGCGTCTGATTCGTGCCGCCTTTGCCGAGGGCACCGCAAAAAGTGCCGATGCGATGTCGGTGAGCCGCCCATCCGGGCAAGTCAATCTGGGGTTGGTGGTCGAGCCGATACCCTCACTGGATTGGGCTGACGAGAAGGGCAAGCCGGCTGCTCTGGTGTACATCCGCGATGCGGCGAGCAAATCCCTGGCCAGCGATGTGGTGACCAAGCAACTGTTCAACCTGACCAAGGCCGAGACGGCCCTGGCGATGGAACTGGCCAACGGTTTGTCGCTGGAAGAGGCTGCCGAGTCGTTGAATATCCGGCGCAACACGGCACGGGCGCACCTGCGTTCGATCTTCTCCAAGACGGGCGTACGCCGCCAAACCGAGCTGGTGCGCATTCTGCTCAACAGTGTGGTGGCCCTGGGTAAGCCGCAGGCGACCCTCAAGGTCGCGGCTAAAGCCACGCTTCAAGTACCCCCCTTGACCTTGGCAACGCGCCGACAGGCCTAGGTGGCACCTACGATTCGCAACGTTTCTAGAAGGAAGCCCCATGAACAAAGTGGCATTCATCACCGGCGCCAGCCGTGGCATCGGCCGTGAGGCGGCGCTGGCATTTGCCCGCGCCGGTTTCGATGTGGCGATCAGCGCTCGTACTGTCGATGAAGGCGAGCAGCACGAGCATGCCTTGCGTGATGCATCGGGCGCGCCGCTGACCGGCAGTTTGAACAGCACCGCCGCCGAAATCCGGGCCCTGGGTCGCAAAGTGCTGGTGGTGCCGATGGACCTGCTTGACAGTGCTTCTGCACTGGATGCTTGTGCGCGCGTGATCGCCGAATTTGGCCGCATCGATGTGCTGGTCAACAACGCAATCTATCAGGGCCGCGACCTCAACAGCGGCTTTCTGACGTTGCAAGCCGAGACGCTTGAGCGCGTTTTCCACGGCTACCTGCTCACGCCCTTCCTGCTGACCCGGGCGGTGGCGGAGCAAATGTTGCAGCAAGGTGGCGGAGTGGTTATCAACGTGACCTCCGGCGCCGGCGAGAGCGACCCTCCGGTGGCGGCAGACAAAGGTGGTTGGGGCTATGCCTATGGCGCTGGCAAGGCTGCGGTGTCGCGGTTGGCAGGCGTACTGGCGACGGAGTTGGGCGATCGCGGTATTTGCGCCTATACCCTCAACCCCGGTGTGGTGAGTACCGAGGCGCTCAAGGCGACTATCGGTGACCAGGGCGTGATTGCCTTGCGCGCGGGCATTGCCCCGCCAGAAGTACCGGCCCAAGTCATGCTGTGGCTGGCCACTGCACCCGAGGCACCCAACTATCAACGCCGCACCATCGCCGCGCAGTCACTGGCGCTGGAGCAGGGGATTGTTGCGGATTGGCGCTGATCGGCCAGCGCACATTACAGTTGAAGTAACAGCGCCGGCTGTCAACAGCCGGCGTTTTTGACGACCCAGCAGGTCAAGCCCGCAGCCGCGCCAATGTCATCGCGGTATCCTCGATCATGTCCTCTTGCCCACCGACCATTCCGCGGCGTCCCATCTCCACCAGAATCTCCCGCGCCGGCACGCCGTATTTCTGCTCGGCACGCTTGGCAAACAGCAGGAACGATCCATAAACCCCGGCGTAGCCCATGGTCAATGCATCGCGGTCGCTGCGGATCGGGAAGTCCATGATCGGCACCACCAGATCTTCGGCCACGTCCTGAATGCCAAACACGCTGACGCCGGTCTCAATGCCCATGCGGTCACACACCGCCACCAGCACTTCCATCGGTGTATTGCCCGCACCGGCACCCAGCCCGGCACAGGCGGCGTCGATTCGCCGAGCGCCTGCTGCAATCGCTGCGATGGAGTTGGCGACGCCCATGGACAGGTTATGGTGACCATGAAAACCGATCTCGGTCTGCGGTTTGAGCGCTGCGCGCATGGCGGCTACCCGTGAGCTGACATCATCGGGCAGCAGGTAGCCGGCCGAGTCGGTGAGGTAGATGCAGTTGGCGCCGTAGCTTTCCATCAGCAAGCCTTGCTTGACCAGGCCCTCGGGGCTGTTCATGTGCGCCATCATGAGAAAGCCGACGGTATCCATGCCCAGCTTGCGGGCATGGGAAATGTGCTGCTCGCTGACATCCGCCTCGGTACAGTGGGTGGCCACACGGATGGTGTTGACGCCCAGTTCGTAGGCCATTTTCAAGTGATCGACGGTGCCGATACCGGGCAGAAGCAGCGCCGACACCTTGGCGTTCTTCATCAACGGAATCACCGCCGACAGGTATTCCTCATCGCTGTGCGCCGGAAACCCGTAGTTCACCGAGCTGCCACCCAGGCCGTCGCCATGGGTCACTTCAATCAGGGGCACACCGGCCTGGTCCAGGCCGCAGGCGATGTCTTTCATCTGCTGCAAACTGATGCGGTGACGTTTGGGGTGCATGCCGTCACGCAGGCACATGTCATGAACGGTGATTTGCTTGCCGCTAAGTTCCATGAGCGTTTTCCTTAAGCAGTGGCGGGTTCGGCGCTGGCGCGCAGCACCAGTTCACCCTTGATGATTTCTTCTGCAAACATCTCGGCCGTGCGTGCTGCTGCGGCAGTCATGATGTCGAGGTTGCCGGCGTACTTGGGCAGGTAGTCGCCCAAGCCCTCGACTTCCATGAAGATCGATACCCGGTTGCCATCGAACACTGGGCCATTGACCAGCTTGTAGCCAGGCACATAGCCCTGAACCTGTTCGATCATTGCCGCGATGGCGGCGCGAATGGCTGCCTCGTCCGGGGTGTCGGCGGTCAGGCAATGCACGGTATCGCGCATGATCAGTGGCGGCTCGGCCGGGTTGACGATGATGATTGCCTTGCCCTGTTTCGCGCCGCCAACCTGCTCGACCGCACGCGCGGTAGTGCGGGTGAACTCATCGATGTTCTTGCGCGTGCCAGGGCCGACCGACTTGGAGGCGGCGGTGGCGATGATTTCGGCATAGTCCACCGGCTGCACACTCGACACCGCCGCGACCAGCGGAATGGTCGCCTGGCCACCACAGGTGACCATGTTGACGTTCATCTCGCCACGGGCGAGGTTGGCCTTGAGGTTGACCGGCGGTACGCAGTAGGGGCCGATGGCGCACGGGGTCAGGTCGATCATCAACACACCGAGGGCGTTGAGCTTGCGCGAGTTTTCGGCATGGACGTAGGCGGAGGTGGCATCGAAGGCAATCTGCACCTGGTCTTCCAGCACATGGGGCAACAGCCCGTCGACGCCATCGGCGGTGGTTTTCAGGCCCAGCTCACGAGCGCGCTGCAGGCCTTCCGATCCGGCTTCGATACCCACCATCCAGATCGGCTCCAGCACCTCGCTGCGCATCAGTTTGTAGAGCAGGTCGGTGCCGATATTGCCCGGCCCGATCAGCGCACATTTGATCTTTTTGCTCATGGTTTATCGCTCCTGGAATGAGGAAAGGAGGGTTGCCTGTCAGGCGACAAAGCGCAGGCTGGCGTTACCCAGGCCGCTCATCGACAGGTTGATGCGATCACCGGGGATCAACGGCACCAGGGGTGCCAAAGCGCCGGAGAGAATGATTTCGCCTTTGCGAAATGGAATGCCCAGCTCGCCAAGGGTATTGGCGAGCCACGCCACGGCCTCGCATGGGTGCCCCTGGACTGCCGAACCGAGGCCGCTACCGGCAGGTTGACCGTTCTTGAGCATGTGCATCTCGACCCGGGACAAGTCCAGGCCACGCGGATCGATGCGCTGCTCACCCAGTGCGAACACGCCGCACGAGGCGTTATCGGCCACGGTGTCCTGGATGCGGATCTGCCAGTTGTCGATGCGTGAATCAACAATCTCGAAGCACGGCGCCACCGACTGGCTTGCGGCCAACACGTCCGCGGCGCGAATGCCGGGGCCTTTGAGGTCTTCGCCGAGAATGAACGCTATCTCACCTTCGGCCCTTGGCTGGATCAGCTGATAGCGGGTAAAACTGATTTCGCTGCCATCGTCCACTTGCATGGCATCGGTAAGAAAGCCGAAATCGGGTTGGTGCACATCAAGCATCTGTTGCACGGCGCGGCTGGTAACGCCGATTTTTTTGCCGATAACCCGTTCACCCAGGGCTTCACGCCGCTGCAGAAAACGCAGCGAAATGCGATAGGCCTGGTCCAGGCTGATGGCCGGGTGGCGCTGAGTAAGCGGCGCGAGGGTGGTGCGCCCACGCAAGGCATTGAACAGTTCATCGCCCAGGGCGGTGATCAGGGAGGCATCCATGGCGGCTTCGCTCTGTGGAAGGAATAAAAAAGCCGGTCCCAAGGGGCCAGGGCACCGGCGCAAAAAGGGTTCTCAGGCAGGCCAGACGCTACTGTCGGCGCCGCCATCGACATCAATGATTTTGCCGGTGACCCAGGCCGAAGCCGGGCTGGCCAGGTAGAGGGCAGCGGCAGCGATGTCTTGCGGGCTGCCCAGGCATTTGAGCGGGGTGTTGGTTTCCATCGCCTCACGCATGGCTGCCGGCATGACCTTGTTCAAGGCTTCAGTCATGGTTGGCCCCGGGGCAACGGCGTTGACGCGCACCTGGGGGGCGAAATCCTGGGCCAGCAGGCGGGTCAGGTGGCTCAAAGCTGCTTTGGCAGTGCCATAGGCGCTGAACTGGCGTTGGGCATAGCGCGCCGCCACCGAGCTTACGTTGATGATGTTGCCGCCCCCGGCTTCACGCATCAGCGGCACACACAGTTGGCACAAGGCATAGGTACTGGTGACGTTGAAGCGCAGGATCTGCTCGAACTGCTCCGGGCTCATCTGCAGGGCATCGTTGGGGCCACCGCCGCCGGCATTGTTCACCAGGTGGGTGATGCGCCCGAACTGTTCCTGGCTCTGACGCACCAAGGCCAGGCGTTGCTCGCTGTCGTTGACGTCGCAAGCAATGGCCAGGGCGCGGCGTCCAAGGCTGCGCACCTCGTCGGCAACCCGCTCGATGTCCTCGGCGCTTCGCGCACTGCAGATCACATCGGCGCCGGCTTCGGCATACGCCAGGGCAATGGCGCGACCGATACCGCGACCACTGCCGGTGACAATGGCAACACTGCCGGGCAGTTGAAAGCGTTGCAGGATACTCATGGACTGTTCTCCCCTTGGACGATGACGGGAGTATTCCCCGCGCCTCGGGCAGGCGGCATCGTCTCAACGGACTAACGCCAGGCGGGTCGAAGGGTCAGTTGGCCTAGGCCAAATGGATGATGCTCACCCCGATACGGCGTTTCACTCTGCGCAGGTCACCCTAAAACAACAAAAAAGGATTGTTGCATGTCTAGGTACAACGCAACGCATGGTGGGCTGCTGCTGACATTGACCGTAGCCTGTTGCCAGGCCAATGCCGGGCCACGCCTGGAGCTGGGTGAAAACACCACCCTGGACTCATCGCTGACGGTCAACTACACGGCGTCAATGCGTACCGCCAAGCCCGCCCACGAATATCTCAACGACCTCAACAATGATGACGGTACACGTAACTTCGACCGTGGTGCGCTGATCACCAACCGCGTCAGCCTGTTCGGTGAGCTGCTGCTCAAGCACGACAACCTCGGTGCGGTGCTGCGCGGTAGTCACTTCTATGATGACGTTTATCACAACCGCAACGACAACGACTCGCCCGACACCGTGAACAAGATCGGTCGACATGACGGCTTTGTCGAAGACACCCGGCGCCTTAGCGGCAGCAAGGCTCGCCTGCTCGATGCTTATGTGTACGGCAACTTCGATGTGACCCAGAACCAGTACCTGTCGATCAAGGCCGGGCGTCATCTGGTGGCCTGGGGCGAGAGCCTGTTCTGGGCCAACATCAGCCAGGGCCAGGCACCGGTTGATGCGACCAAGTTCAACGTACCCGGCACCGAGGCCAAGGACGCGTACCTGCCCGTCGGGCAAATCTCGGCGTCCTGGTCGCTCAACGAAGACCTCGCGCTGGTGGGCTTCTACCAGTACGAATGGGAAAAAACCCAACTCAACCCGGTTGGCGATTATTTCGGCAGCGATACGTTCGGGCCAGGCGCCGAGTTCTACCGGCTTGGCGCCGGGGTGATCAACAGTTTGCCAGACACCAGCTTCACGGCAGTCAATTACGCTGGCGATGTCGAACCGCGCGACAGCGGCCAATGGGGCCTGGGTGTGCGGTATCGGTTAACCGAGAACACCGAGGTCGGGCTGTTTCACTACCGTTATCACGAGCGCGTCGGGGCGCTGTTCTTCGACTTCAGCGGCCAGACGCAATATTCCTCGCTCAGCGGTGTAGGCAAGTATGCCCGTGCCGGCAGCGGCCCGGCCTATCGCATCGGCTACTTCGACGACGTCGAACTGACCGGCGTGAGCTTCAGCTCCAAGGTCGGTGACTCGGTGCAGTTTGCCGGCGACCTGAGCTACCGCGATGGCGCTGCGGTGTACCTGGATAACGGCGCGCCGGCCCGTGGCCAGTTGTGGCAGGGCAACCTCAATGGCAGCTACATCCTTGGCCCCAGCCTTCTTGCGCAGCAGACCACGGTCATGGCCGAGGTGGTGCACCAGCGTATCGATGGCGTCGACACCCTGCACATCAGCGGTGGCGGAGCGGGTGTCGATGGCAGTTTCGACAACTTCGAGTCGAAAACCCAAACCCGCGGCCAGACCCTGCTCGGTATAGGTACTTATATGGATTACCTGGGCATTGCCGATGGCCTGGACCTGACCACGCGCCTGGTGTGGACGCAAAACATCGATGGCAGTGCCTATCAGGGCCTGGGTCGAGATGAAAAGCGCCTCACCGTCGGTGGCGACTTCAAGTACCTGGGCAACTTCCAGGTTGGCCTGACCTACGTCGCCTACCTCAGCTCACCCGACATCGCCCAAGGCCGAATGCTGGCTGACCGCGACTACCTGTCGTTCAACGCTAAATACACTTTCTGAGGAAACGGCCCGCCATGCACACTTCACCCTTCAGCCCGATCGATATCGGGCCGCTGACGTTGAAAAACCGCTTCATCAAGGCGGCGACCAACGAAGGCATGAGTACCCAGGGCCTGCCTTCCAAGCTGCTGGTCAAGCTACATGCTGGGCTTGCTCGCGGCGCGGTGGCAATGACGACTGTGGCCTATTGTGCGGTCAGCAAGGATGGGCGCACCTTGCCCAATCAGCTGACGTTGACGCGTGAAAGCCTTCCTCACTTCAAGGCGCTGACCGATGCCGTGCACCAGCAGGGTGGCCTGGTCAGTGCGCAGATCACCCACGGTGGCTGCTTCACCTTCCTGCGCGAGCGCAGCAGCCGTTACCCGCTGTCAGCCAGCGGTGGCTTCAACAAGATCGGCATGATGAGCGGCATGTTCTTCAAGCAGGCCATGACCGAGACCGACATGCGCGAGGTGATAGAAGACTTTGCCAACGGAGCGCGCCTGGCCCGGGAAGCCGGTTTTGACGCCGTGGAAATCCATATGGGCCATGGCTACCTGCTCAGCCAGTTCATCTCGCCGATGTACAACAAACGCCGGGACCATTACGGCGGCTGCCTGGAAAACCGCCTGCGCTTTCCGTGTCGAGTGCTGCGGGCGGTACTCGACGCAGTCGGACGTGACCTTGCGGTTATCTGCAAATACAGCGTTACCGAAGGCGTACGGGCCGGCAACAGCGCCGAGGACGGGGCGCAGATAGCGCGGATGCTGGAGCGCGAGGGCGCCCACCTGTTGGTACTCAGTGCCGGAATGAACGCCGAGTCGATCACCACCATGTTTGGTTCTTCGTTCCCCAAGGAGAATCGAGTGCAGCAGAAGAACCCGCTGATCGCCCTGGCCATGAAGATTCAGCGCCTGCGCGACCCCACGGTGGAGTTTCGCGAACTGTACCTGCTTGAACATGCACGCAAGGTGCGCGCGGCGGTGAGGATGCCCTTGGCCTACCTGGGTGGCGCCAAGAGCCTTGCCAGTATCGAGCAAGTCATGGCCGAAGGTTTTGATCTGGTGGCCATGGGGCGGGTGCTGCTGGCTGAGCCGGACTATGTCGAGAAACTCGCCACCGGCGCCAGCAAAAACTCGATCTGTACCGCCTGCAACCGCTGCGTGGCGATGATGTATACACCGGGAGGCACGTCCTGTGTGTTGGGCCAACCTGGCGATGCCGAACTCAACCGCCAGCCGGCTTGAGCAGTAGGTGCGGTGTTGGGTGTTGGTTGTGTGCGGGCGCTAGTCCTATCGGACGATGTTTGCAGCGAGTCGGCACTCAATCATGCAGGTGACCGGCCTGCTGGGTGTTCAGCGGGCTTCTAAGCACGGTACTGCAGGAGATCGCTATGAAGTTGCTGAACAAAGTCGCCTTTGTCACAGGCGCGGGACAAGGAATGGGCCAGGCCATGGTTCGCCGTTTTATCGCTGAAGGCGCCAAGGTGGTTGCGGTAGACCTTAATCAGGCGGCATTGCTCGACAGCCTGGCGGACTTGACCGACCTCGATGACCGCGTCCTGGCCCTGGCATGCAACGTGGCTGACGCAGCCTCGGTGGCAGATGCCATGGGCCAGGTCGAGGCGCGTTTCGGGGGGCTCGATATTCTCGTCAACAATGCCGGTGTCGGTGCCTTCGACAGCTTTCTTGAAACCCCGGACGAGAGCTGGGCTCGCGTGATCGGGGTGAACCTCGGCGGGACATTCCTGTGCTGCCGCGAGGGCGCGAAGTTGATGGTCAAGGGCGCGCGCAAAGGGGTGATCATCAACCTTTCCAGCACCGCCGCACTTACCGGTGAGGGACCCAGCCACTACTGCGCTTCCAAGGCCGGCGTCATGGGCCTGACCCGTTCGATCGCGCGCGAACTGGCGCCCAGTGGTATCCGCGTCAACAGCCTGGTGCCGGGTCCAACCAACACACCGATGATGGCCGGTGTCGCTGAAGAACACATGCAGGCGATGCTGAAAAACGTGCCATTGGGGCGTTTGTGCGAAACCGAAGAGATCGCCGGGGTTGCGGTATTCCTGGCGGGTGACGATGCCAGCTTCATTACCGGCCAGAACATTGCGGTCAACGGTGGCATGGCCTTTATCTGAGGGGATATCAATGAACAAACGACTAGCAGGCAAAATCGCGTTCATCACCGGTGCCGGTTCCGGTATCGGTCAGGCCACGGCGTTGCGCTTTGCCGAAGAAGGCGCCACGGTTGTGCTGTGCGGGCGCCGTCAGCAACCATTGCAAGATGTGCTGGAACAGATCCAGGCTGCGGGCGGGCAGGGCGATATCGCCGTGGCTGATGTCAGTGACGAACACGCCTATGTCGGCGCCCTGGAAGCTGCAGCCCGGCGCCACGGGCGCCTGGATATCCTCGTTAACAACGCCATGGCCTACACTTGGGGCGGCGTTGATACGCTGTCGACCGCCGACTGGCATGCCAATTTCAGCACCACGGTTGATGGCACCTTCTGGGGTACCCGCACGGCCATGCGCCTGATGAAGGACCAGGGTGGCGGCGCTATCGTCAATATCGCCTCGATCTGCGGTCTGTTCGGCACCGCCTGGATGGCAGGCTACTCGGCCGCCAAGGCGGCGGTGATCAACTTCAGTCGCGCAGTGGCCAGCGAAGGTGCAGCGCACAACATTCGTTGCAACGTGGTTATCCCCGGGGTTGTCGATACCCCGGCCACCGCCGGCATGCTGACGGATGAAAAAACGCGCCGCAATACCGAGAAAGTCATTCCGATGAAGCGCGTCGGGCTGCCGCTGGAGCTGGCCAATGCGATCCTGTTCCTGGCCAGTGATGAGGCGTCCTACGTTACCGGTGCCAGCCTTGCGGTGGATGGCGGGCGCAGTTCGGACCTGTACACGGTGCTGGATTGATGACTATGGACACGACCTCGCTGCACGAGCGCATTGACCGCCTGGAGTCGCTGGATGCGATCCGCCAACTGGCCGGCAAGTATGCCCTGGCCCTGGACATGCGCGACATGGACGCCATGGCTAACTGTTTTGTCCCGGACGTCAAGGTTGGTCGCGACAAGCAGGGCCGTGGGCACTTCAAGGCCTGGCTGGACGAAACCATGCGCCGCCAGTTTCACGGCACTTCGCATCATTTGGGCCAGCACATTATCGAGTTCAGCGATGCCGACCATGCCACGGGTGTGGTCTATTCCAAGAATGAGCATGAGACCGGGGCTGAGTGGGTGATCATGCAGATGTTGTACTGGGATGATTACGAGCGGGTAGACGGGCGTTGGTGTTTTCGTCGTCGCTTGCCGTGCTACTGGTACGCTACCGATCTCAACAAGCCGCCGATTGGGGGGATGAAAATGCGTTGGCCAGGGCGGGAGCCCTATGCCGGTAGTTTTCATGAGTTGTTTCCGTCCTGGGATGCGTTCTGGGCTCAGCGGCCGGACAAGGATGCGTTGCCGCAAGTTGCCGAACCTGCTCCGTTGGAGGCGTTTCTGCTGACGATGCGGCGTGACGCTTCGGAGCCGAAGATTCGGGTGAGGTAGTTGGGGTCGCCTGCGGTTTTGATTTTTTTCGCTCTGGCTTTTTAGCAGGGCGAATTTAATTTGGGGAGGCGGGTTTGTTTCGCGATGTGGCTCTTCAATTGGGGGCTGATCCATTTGCGTTGGCGGCGCTGAGTCACCTTTGCGCCCTTACGGCGCCTTACTTTGGCAGTCGCCCCAAAGTAAGCAAAGGGCTTGCCCCACCAGGGGCCCTACGCTGCGCTTCGGGTCCCCTCGCTACGGTGTCGCTACAGGGCATTGCGATCTACGCGTTGCAAGCAACACTACGATTCGCAACTTCGGCCAAGGCCGAAGGCGCTGCGCGCTAGCCCTTTCGCAACACCTTCACTCGGCCCTTCTGGTTAACGGGGCGGGTAGATCAAGATCAAAAGCAAATCAAAAGCAAATCAAAAGCAGGTCAAAAGCAGATCAGTGCAGATCAGGCGCATATCTGGAGTGGGTTGAGGTGTCCCTCTCTGGTGGGAGAGGGCTGCGCGGGGTTCAGGCTCGGGGTTCGCGGGGCATGTTCAGGGCGCGTTCGGCGATGATGTTGCGCTGGATTTCATTGCTGCCGCCATACACGGTGTCGGCCCGGCTGAACAGAAACAGGGCCTGCAATCGGCTCAGTTGATACGGTGCCCCTTCAAGCACTTCGGCTTCTTCGCCCAGTACATCCATTGCCAGTTTGCCCAGCGCTGCATGCCAGTTGGACCAAGCCAGTTTGTAGATCATCGCTTCGCGCCGCAGGCTGCCGTCCTGGGCACCGGAAAGCATGCGCAACGAGTTGTAGCGCAGTACTTTCAATCCGGCCCAGGCCTGGGCGATACGCTGGCGCATCAGCGGGTCTTGCGCTGCGCCATTGCGTTTGGCCACGGCGATGATTTCTTCCAGTTCGTTGTGAAACTGCATTTGCTGGCCCAGCGTCGAAGCGCCACGCTCGAAACCCAGCAGGGCCATGGCTATCTTCCAGCCTTCGCCCGGCAGGCCAATCATGTTGTCGCTGGCGGTGCGCGCCTGGTCGAAGAACACTTCGTTGAACTCACTGGTACCGGTCAGTTGCTGGATTGGCTGTACGCGAATCTGCGCCTGATCCATCGGTACCAGCAAGAACGACAACCCGTGATGACCCTGGCTACCCGCTTGGGTACGGGCCAATACGAAGCACCAATCAGCTTCGTGAGCGAGTGAGGTCCAGACTTTTTGCCCGCTGATCAACCAATGCTCGCCACTGTCATCCAGCCGTGCACGGGTTTGAACGTTGGCCAGGTCCGAGCCCGCACCCGGTTCCGAATAGCCCTGGCACCAGAACTGCGTACCACTGAGGATGCCTGGCAGAAAACGCTGCTTTTGCGCCGCGCTGCCGAACGCAGCCAAGGTTGGGCCAACCAGGCCTTCACCGATGTGGCCCATGCGCCCTGGTCCACCAGCTCGGGCGTACTCTTCGTGGAAGATTACCTGACGGCTCAGGCTTAACCCGCGACCACCGTCGGCCTCGGTCCAACCCACGCCGATCCAGCCACCGGCTGCCAACGCACGCTCCCAGGCTTTGCGTTGTTCGGGAAAACTGTGCTCATCCCCCGGTCCGCCGCGAAAGCGCAGGGCGGCAAATTCGCCTTGCAGGTGTTCGGCCAGCCACTGGGCGACCTCTGTGCGGAACGCTTCATCAGCGGCGCTGAATGCGATCTTCATTGCAATTCTCCCAATAACTGCGCCGCCAGGCGTTCACGGTGCAAGGCAGGGCTGCCCAGCAGTTGCTCGCTGGCGCGGGCGCGTTTGAAATACAGGTGCGGGTCATATTCCCAGGTAAAGCCGACACCGCCGTGTAGCTGGATCGACTCGGCCGCGCAGTTGAAGAAGGTTTCACTGGCGTGTATCTGTGCGGTGGCCGCGGCCTCCAGAAGTTCACTGGCAACGCTGCTATCGCCATTGCGGTCAAGACGTTCCTGGGCGACGCAGGCGCCATACCACGCCGCAGATCGGGCGCATTCAAGCTGCAGCATGAGATCGGCGCAACGGTGCTTGATGGCCTGAAAACTGGCGATGGTCCGACCGAACTGGCGCCGCTCGCCGATGTAGTCCAGGGTCAGTTCCAGCACCTGCTGTGCGCCACCGCTTTGCTCGGCGGCCAGACCGATTGCGCCGATCTGCAGTACGTCACGCAACAGCGGCCAGCCTTGGCCTGCATCGCTGAGCAACTGCGCAGGACTGACGCTGACGTCGTGCAGCTCGATGCGCGCCAGGCGGCGGGTCTGGTCGAGGGTTGGAAGCGCGTGACGTTGAACGCCAGTGCTGTCGGCGGGCAGGGCAAATAAGCTGATGCCAGCTTCGCCCGCGCTGCCGGGGGTACGCGCCGCAACGATCAGTAGCTGAGCCTGGTTGCCGTCGATGACCTGCAGGTAACTGCCGTTCAAACGGTACCCCTGCACATCGGCAACGGCTTGCACCTGCACGCTGTCGGCACCGATGCCAGGCGTACTGGCGAACGCCAGGGTGGCACTGGCGCCGGCGGCAATCGCGCCCAGCCAGCGATCTTGCAACGCCGGGTTGCTGGCCAGCAGCAGCGCTGGCGTCGCCAGGCAGGTAGTCGCCAGCAAGGGTGCACACAGCAGGTGACGACCGCTCTGTTCCAGCAGGATCGCCAGCTCGGCAAAGCCCAGCCCTAAACCACCGAAGCGCTCGGGAATGATCAACGCAGGCCAGTAGAGCTCTTCGCCAATGCGCTGCCATAACGCGGGGTCATAACCTTCAGGCCGGGACATGGCGGCGCGCACCGCATGGGAGTCGCTGACCTGGGCGAGAAAGCGCGCAGCGCTGTCCTGAATCATCAGTTGTTCTTGGTTGAATGCGAACTCCATGGGTGTCGACTCGGTGCGGCGGATAGAAGCTTGAGTCTAGGAGCGGTGCTTTTAGTGGCGAATCATTGAAACGGACTAGTCTGCGCTACTACACGGCAAGTAGTCTCAACGGACGATGAGGGCCCACTGCCGCGCTTCGCAGAATGACCGCCACTACCGAATTTGCCCTTTAAGGAGCAGCGGCATGATCGAGATTCGCGGTTTGAGCTATTTCGTCGCCATGAGCAACAACCTCAGTCAGTGGCAACGCTATGCCGAGGACGTCCTCGGCATGCAGGTCAGCGAGGCGCCAGCAGGTGGCCTGTACGTGAAAATGGACGAGCGTCCGTTTCGTATGCTGGTGGTCGAGGGCAGCGAAGCACGCTACGTGGCTTCAGGTTGGGAGCTGGCCTCGGAATCGGCTTATATGGCTGCCTTGGCGCATCTCGATGCGCAGGGTATCGAGTGGCAACCCGGTAGCGCCGAGCAGATCGAGCAACGGGGTGTCCAGGCGCTGGTCAGCCTTAGCGACCCTTCGGGCAATTACCATGAATTGAGTTGGGGACACCGCTCCGACTGTCAGCCCTTTGTCTCACCTCAAGGCGTGCCGCGTTTTGTTACTGGCAACATGGGCCTGGGCCATACCGTGCTTCCGGCGCCGAATTTTGACGCAACCCTGGCCTTTGCCAAGCAGGTACTGGGCTTTGAACTGTCGGATATTTTCAACTTCCGCCCAGACCCTTCGGCGCCGCCGATCCGCATTCACTTTCTGCACTGTCGCAATGCCCGTCACCACAGCCTGGCATTGGCCGAGTACCCAGTGCCGTCTGGCTGCGTGCATGTGATGGTCGAAGTCGACTCGATGACCGAGGTCGGGCGTGCCCACGACCGCTTGCTGGCCCACGCCGTACCGCTGTCGGCGACGCTCGGCCAGCACCTGAACGACCACATGACCAGCTTCTATATGAAAACGCCGTCGGGCTTTGACCTGGAGTATGGCTGTGGGGGCCTGCAGGTTGACTGGGCGGAGCATGCGGCGTTCGAGTTCACCCGCGTGAGCATCTGGGGGCATGACTTCTCGGTCGGACAACAGTAATAGCGCGCACAACATCCTTCAATCACCGCCGCCAGGCCCTGGCCGGCTAAGCCGTTTGGACGATGTAGGGCTGGCGGGGCGAGCTGATGATCCTGGTAACAATAACAACAGGATCGACGCCCCATGTGCCTACTTCCACGACGTTCCCGGAGGACTGCGCAATGCGCCAGCTGATTGGATACGCCGTCAGCGGCGTGGTGTTGGCAGCAGTGGCTTTCGCCTTCGCTCCGCGCAACCCGGCACCGCTACTGGCCACGCAGTTGCAGGTGGACCGCGTGCAGGTCAACACCTTGCTGGTCAATGGCCAGCAGCTATTGGCCGCAGGTGAGCGCGGCACCTTGCTGACCAGCCTCGACAGTGGACGCTCCTGGCATTCGACGCGAGTCTCCCTTGAGCGTGAGTCGACACTCACCGGCCTGATTGCCTTGAACCCGCAGACGTTGATTGCCGTCGGCCACGACGGCTTGATTGCGCGCTCGCAAGACCGTGGCGTCACCTGGCAGGAAGCCCATTATGACGCCGACCTCGGCGAGCCCTTGCTCGGTGTGTGGAGCGGGGATGGTCAGCAGGTGGCGGCTTACGGCAGCTACGGCAAGTACCTGGAGTCCAGCGACGCCGGCGAGCATTGGCACGCACGGGAGTTGCCCGGTGATGGTGCGCATTTCAACGGCATGGATGGTGATCGCCAGGGCCGGCGCATGCTGGTTGGCGAGCAAGGCCTGGTGCTGCGCTCGGATGACGCGGGCCGCAACTGGCAACAGCTTGCGCCGTTCTATAACGGCTCGTTGTTCGGTGTGGTCAGCCTCTCGGCCTCGCACTGGCTGGCCTACGGCATGCGCGGACAGGTATTTCGCAGCGTGGACTTCGGCGACAGCTGGCAGCGTGTTGCCCTCGACAGCAGTCAGCCCATTTATGGGCATGCGCGGTTGCCGGGCGAAGCAGGCGTTGTATTGGTGGGCGCGGGCAGTCAGCTGATTCATCTCGATGGACACGGGCAGCTTGTTGAACGTAGCCGGCGCAGTGGCCTGGGCACGCTGACCTCAGCGGTGGCCCTCAATGCCAGGCATTTGCTCGTGGCCGGTGAGCGCGGTGTTTCCCAGGGACCGGACAGCGGCTTGGCCGCCCATGCACAGTGAGTTTCTCATGACCTCGAACCTTACTTGGCTGCAACGCTGCGTACGCGGCTGCGCCGACCTTTTGCTCGATAACCGCCGCCGCTGGCTGGCGTTGTTTCTGTTGCTGAGCCTGGGCCTTGGTTACAACGCTACCCAGGTGCGCCTGGACCCTGGTTTCAATAAGCAGATTCCGGTGCGGCATGAGTACATGCTCAATTTCCTCGATTTCAGCCGCGTGTTCACCGGGGCCAATCGGTTGTTGGTGAACGTGCACTGGAAAGGTGAGGGCGACATTTACAACCCGCAGTTTCTCGAGGTGCTGCAGAAGGTCACTGACGATGTTTTTTTCATCTCCGGGGTCAGCCGCCCGAGCGTGACGTCGCTGTTCACCCCCAACGTGCGCTACGTGGAGATCACCGAGGAGGGCTATGTCGGTGATCTGGTGGTGCCGCCACAATATGCCGGTACTGCAGAAGATCTGGCCAAGGTCCGCAGCAATGCGGCCCGCGCCGGGCAGATCGGTCGACTGCTGGCCAATGATCAACGCTCGGCTCTGGTACGTGCCGACCTGCAGGACACCGACCCGAAGACCGGCAAGCCGGTGTCGTATGTCGACATTGCCCAGCGTCTGGAAGACATTCGCAGCCGGTACAGCAATGACGATATCGAAATCAACGTCGTGGGTTTTGCCAAGCTGGTCGGCGATGTAGTCGAGGGGTTGAACACGGTGCTGATGTTCTTTGCCGTGGCGTTCGCGATCACCGCCTTGCTGCTGTGGCTGTACACCCGCTCGCTGGTGTTGACGCTGGTGGCGTTGCTGGTGGCCTTGTTGCCGGTAGTCTGGCTACTGGGGTTGTTGCCGCTGCTGGGGCTGGGTATCGATCCGATGTCGGTGCTGGTGCCGTTTTTGATTTTCTCCATTGGCGTGTCGCACGCGGTGCAGATGAGCAACGCCTGGCGCCAGGAAGTGCTGGCTGGCGCGGATGCACGTCAGGCTGCGCACTCAGCCTTCTGTGCGATCTTCATTCCCGGGGCCTTGGCGTTGCTGATGAATGCCCTGGGTTTCGCCGTGATCATGCTCATCGACATCCCCATCGTTCATGAGCTGGGCGTAACGGCCTGTATTGGGGTGATGCTGATGATCATCACCAATAAAATGTTGCTGCCGCTGATTCTGGCCGGTTTGGCGCTTCCCAGGCGGGCTGCGCTGCCGGAAGCGCGAGCCACACGGCATCGATTGTGGTGGCGCCTATCCGCCCTGGCTGAGCCGGGCCCGGCACTGGCAGTGTTTGCCATCAGCCTGGCGCTGCTGGGCGCCGGCGTGCTCAAGGCGCGGCAGTTGCAGGTCGGTGATATCGGCGTCGGTGCGCCAGAGTTGCGTGCCGACTCGCGCTACAACCAGGACAACCAGCGCATCACCGACAGCTATTCCATCGGCCTGGACGTGCTCGCGGTGTTCCTGCAAACCCGGGCGGGAGACGAAGCCTGCCTGAGCCCCAAGGTTATGCGTGCGGTCGAGTCATTCGACTTTCAGATGCGCGCAGTGGCGGGCGTGCAATCGGTGCAAAGCGTGGCGGGCATGGGCAAGGAGATGATTGCCGGGAACAACGAAGGCAACCCGCGCTGGGCGGCCATTCCGGGTTCTTCCCGGGGGTTGCAACAGGGCTCGCTGGCGTACTCGGCAGACTCAGGCCTGGTGACCGAAGGCTGCAAGCGCATGCAGATCCTGGTGTTTCTCAACGATCACGAAGGCGCGACAGTCTTTCATGTGGTCAACGAGGCCAAGCGCATCATCGACTCCATTCACGCCTCTGAAGTGGAATTCAAACTGGCGGGCGGCAACGTCGGCGTCATGGCCGCCTCGAACGAGGCTGTGAAGCATGCCGAAGTGATCATGCTCGCAGCGTTGTTCTGTTCGGTGGCGTTGTTTTGCCTGCTGACGTTCCGCTCACTGCGCGCGGTGCTGTGCATTCTGGTGCCGTTGGGCGTGGTGGCGATTCTGTGCAACGCATTGATGGCGATGCTCGGTATTGGCCTGAAGGTTGCCACGCTGCCGGTGATGGCGCTGGGGGTCGGGGTGGGGGTCGACTACGGCATTTATCTGTACGAGCGCATCCAGCACGAGATGGCCGCGGGTGTAGATCTGCGCGAAGCGTTTTACCGCGCCATGTGCCAACGCGGCACGGCTGCTGTGTTTACCGCACTGACCATGGCCATCGGGGTTGGGACCTGGGCTTTTGCTCCGCTCAAATTGCAGGCCGACATGGGCATCCTGCTGGCGTTCATGTTCCTGGTTAACGTGCTCGGTGCGATTTTCTTGCTGCCGGCTCTGGCGGCGTGGTTCAACCAGGGTCGGCCACTTATAGCGCAGGCAAAGCTAGCGACGGCCTGAAGCCAGGGGTGGGCCTGGCCCGGCCTGTGATGTGGGTGGCAAACCCCATCGATGCCACTGAGAATATCACCGGGGGTTTTTATGCAGCATTCACAGGTTCTGGCGCAGATGGGGCTGGAGGTCGAAGACTATGAACAGCTTATCGGCAACCTCTACGACGGCGCATTGGACACCCGTCGCGTGGCCGAATCATTGCGTCAGCTGCAAGGGGTTTTCCAGGCCAACATCGTTACTTTGATCCTGCGAGCAGTGGAGGAGCCCTACTTGTCGCCGATGCTTGCCGTGGGCGATGTCAACGGCGCTGGCGAGATCCAGCACTATGCCTATTACAGTAAATCCACGCCGTTCAACAGCCTGCCGCTGGATCAGGTGTTCACCATTGAAGACCTGATGAGCGAAAGCGAGTGGCTGGGTTCATCGTTCTACCTGTTGTACTGCCAGCCATATGGCTGCCACCAGATGCTCGGTGCCGATATCAGCATGCCGGATGGCGGCAAATTGCGTATTCGCATCAACCGCCGTCGCGACCAGCCGATGTTCAACGAAACTGAGCGTGCGCTGTGCGCCATGCTCGTGCCGCATTTGCGTCGCGCCCTGCACCTGCACGCATTGCTCGATCGCAGTGAGTCGTTGGGCAGCCTGTATTTCCAGGCCATCAGTCGGCTGTCGGTCGCCACCATCGTGCTCGATGAAAGTGCCAACGTGCTGCAGTTGAACCCGGTGGCCCGCGAAATCCTCGACAGCAACGACGGCCTGAAGCTGGTGGGTGGCCGGTTGGAGGCCACTTATCCCAGCGATAACCGCGAGTTGTCGCGGCTGCTGCGCGATGCGTTCCAGCGCGCGCGGCAGGGCAGCAATGGCCCAGGCCATGCGGCTGCTTTGTCGGTTTCACGACCCTCTGGGCAGGTCAATCTAGGGGTCGTGGTGGAACTGATCCCGTTCCAGGACCGGGTCGAGGGCAAAGGTCAGCCGACCGTGGTGGTGTATGTACGCGATGCAGTGGGCAAATCGCTGGTCAGCAACCTCGCTACTGCGCAGTTGTACAACCTGACCCCGGCTGAAAGTGCGCTGGCGTTGGAGTTGGCCAACGGCTTGTCGCTTGAGGAAGCCTCGGAGGCCCTGAACATTCGCCGCAACACGGCCCGGGCGCATTTGCGTGCGATCTTTTCCAAGACCGGGGTGCGGCGCCAGACCGAGCTGGTGCGCATTCTGCTCAACAGCGTGGTTGCCCTTGGGCCGCCGACGATGACGCGGGTAACGGTGTAAAAATGCGCTAGTCCGAGCAGACGATGCTCGGGCTTTGTCGCGCTGTCGATACTGGGCCACCGCCATCGGAAACCAAGGAGAACAACAATGACCGAGCGTAATTCCTTCGCCCCCAAGGCACTGGCCGAGCGCCGCGCCTGGCTGCTACTCCTGCTGCTGGGGTGCGCCGCTGCGAGCCCTGTGTACGCCGCTCCCGAGGATGCCGCGCGGCTGGGCACCGAGCTGACCTGTGTGGGCGCAGACAAGAGCGGCAACGCCGACGGCAGTATTCCGCCCTTCAGTGGGCAGTGGCTGGGGGTGCCGCCGCATGTCCAGTTCAAGGGCACCGGCAACCATCCGGTCGACCCCTATGCTGATGAGAAGCCGCTGTTCGTGATAACGGCAGAAAACCTTGGTCAGTACAACGACTACCTGTCTGACGGGCAGAAAGCCTTGTTCAAGTTGTATCCGACCAGCTACAAGATCCCGGTCTATCCCACCCACCGCGACTTTCGCTTCGCCGACTCGGTTTGCGCGGCCACGCGCGAAAACGCCAACGTGGCGCGCCTGGTGGACGATGGCGAAGGGGTCGTGGGCAAGACCGGTGGCACACCGTTTCCGGTGCCGCGCAGTGGCTTGGAGCTGCTGAAAAATGCCTCGACCTTTACCTTGCGCGCCTGGACCGAGGAATACGTGTCCGACAACGCCTATGTGCTCAAGGACGGCAATATCAACTGGGGCCGGGTGCACTCTCGCAACCTCGCGCCCGCGCTGCAGCCGGGCAAAATCGGCGAAACCGTGGGCAACTCATCGTTCTACCTCAACGAAACCCTGCTGCCACAGCGTGACAAGGGTGAAATCAATACCGGTACCGAGTTCTGGAACGACAAGACCGAGCCGCGTCAAAGCTGGCGCTACGATCCTGGTACCCGCCGGGTGCGTCAGTCGCCAGGCTACGGTTTCGACATGGCCTTCCCGGGCTCCGGCGGCTCGATCACGGTGGATGAAGTGCGGCTTTTCAACGGCTCCGGGCAGCGCTATGACTGGAAGATCGTCGGCAAACGCGAAATGTTCATCCCCTACAACACCTACCGTTTGCACGCAGCCAACCTCAAGTACGCCGACCTGCTGACACCAGGACACATCAATCCTGATGCCATGCGCTACGAGCGCCATCGTGTCTGGGAGCTCGAGGGCACGCTGAAACCGGGTTATCGCCATCTGTACGGCAAGCGCAAGCTGTACATCGATGAAGACACCTGGTTCCCGATGCTGGCCGATAACTACGACAACCGTGGCGAGCTGTGGCGCACCTCGATGGTCAACTATTTCTATGCCTATGAATCTCAAGTGCCGCAGGCCGGGGTTGGCCTTTATCACGACCTCAACGCTGGCAGCTACCTGGCGTTCAACCTGATCAATGAACAGCGTAATGGTTACGTGCTCAACAAAGGCGGCTTCAGCCCGCGTGATTTCGGCCCGGAAGCGGCGCGCAGGGCAGGGCAGTAACGCCCGCTTATCGATCTAGTCCGTTTGAACGATGAGCAGCCTGCGAAGGCTGCTCAATGATGTCGGGTAGGGGGCGAACCGGCTGAACGCCTGGGCCATGCTCGACCCGGAGTTTCCACCAGAGGAAGAATAAGAACATGACGAAACTCGCTGAACTCAGCATCGAAAACAGCCAGCGCACCCACCGTTATGCGCGTGGCTGGCACTGCCTGGGCGATGCCGCCGACTACCGTGACGGCAAACTGCACACGCTGAACATCTTCGGCACCCGTCTGGTGGCGTTCGCCAACAGCCAGGGCGCAATCAGCATTCTCGATGCCCATTGCCCGCACATGGGCGCCGATCTGTCCCAGGGCACCATTGAAAACGACACCGTGGTTTGCCCGTTCCACCACTGGAAGTACGACAGCAGCGGCAAATGCGTGGACATTCCCTACTGCAAGCGGATTCCCCCCAAGGCCAAGACGCGCAGCTGGTTGACCTGCGAAGAAAACAACCTGCTGTTCATCTGGAACAACCCGGAAGGCCGGCCGCCGAAAGAGGGCGTGGTGATACCGCACCTGGAGGAAATGGACGACAGCGAGTGGATTCATGAGTGGAATATCGACACCATGCTCATCGAAACCAACCCGCGCGAACTGGTCGACAACCTGGTCGATGCTCAGCACTTCGGCCCTGTCCATGGCACCCCGACCAAATACTTCGCCAACGTCTTCGAAGGCCATATCGGCCGGCAGATTTTCCATGGCGACTCCGAGCGCCTCGGGGGCGACTTGATTGCGCCGTCAGCCTACTACGGCCCGGCTACGCACTTTACTCACCTGAGTTCGATGTTCGGAGAGGCGCGGGTACACGCCATTCTACTCAACAGCCACGTACCGGTATCGCCCGACAGTTTCCAACTGCGCTTTGGTTGCATGGTCAAGCGTGTGCCAGGCTGGAGCGAGGAGCAGAACCGCGAAGTGGCACAAGCCTATGTCATGGGTAACCGCGCCTCGTTTTATCAGGACGTGGATATCTGGAAACACAAGATCCGCATCGACAAACCGGTACTGGCTGAAAACGACGGTCCGGTTTACCAGTTGCGCGAGTGGTACCAACAGTTTTTCACCGACGAAGATCTGGTGCCGGCAAGCATGGCCGAGCGCCGCGAGATTGTAACTGTCGACGAGCGTTGAACAGGTAACGACCACCGGTACCGGCAACGCCGGGGCCGGTGCGTCGTGATTCATTGGTTGAGGAGAGCAGACAATGAAAATAAAAAGCCTTCGAGCCTATGCAATACCGGTATTGACGTTGGCTGTCCTGGCCTATGCCGGCCTGGCTCCAGTACCACCCAAACCGGCTACTGTCGCGGCCTGCATTCAGTTCCCGGGATGTGTAGTGCAGGTCGCCAGCTTTCAGAAGTTGCCAAGTTTGCGCTGAGCCTGGGCATCGATCACTGTTGCTTTTGCTAAATGTCGTCTGTGGCGGCCAAGTACGGCTGGATATCCACCTCGTCGAGTTGGTCGCGGTGGAGGAATTTTTCGCCGTACGTGCGGTACACGCCACTGGTGAGGAACAAGCGAAACAGCTGTGCGTCGATATGCTGGTCGCGGGCCATGAAACCAAGAATCTTTATTGACTCGGACAATGTCTTGGCGGGTTTGTAAGGACGATCGGCGGCGCTCAGCGCCTCGAAAATGTCGGCAATCGCCATCACCCGTTCAGCGATACTCATGTCCTCCCGGTTCAAGCGACGTGGGTAGCCGGTGCCGTCCATCTTTTCGTGGTGATTGCCAGCAATGGTTGGCACGCGCTTGAGATGACGCGGCAAGGGCAAGGTGTTGAGCATGATGATCGTCTGCACGATGTGCTCGTTGATTTTGAAACGCTCTTCCTCGGTCAGGGTGCCACGGCGAATGCTCAGGTTGTACAGCTCGCCATAGTTGTAGGCGTGCGCCGGCAGGCGCATGTCGAAACCCCAGATGTTGTGCGGATCGTGTTTGTCCACCGGTGGCTTGCGCTCACCCCAGGGCACAATGTGCTCGGGACGGTCGTCCAGCAGCTGTTCCGGCGCCGGCAAAGTAGGCGATGGGGCTGATTTCAGGCGCTCGGCTTCATCGCGAGAGACACCCAGGCGATTATCGAAATACCGTAGCCACTGGCGACTGCCGATTTGCTCGAGGCGTTGAATGTCTTCATCGCTCATGAACTCGCCACCGATGTTGGCGTTGGCAACGAAGGCAAACTCCTGCTGCAGATCGGCCCTGCGGTTGTCAAGCGAGAGTTGCAGGCTTTGTTTATCACCGCCAGCGGCCAGGGCTTGCCAATAATCCAGCTCGGCGTCGCGCCAGAGTACTTCAAAGCGTGTGCGAATCTCGTGGATACGGTTGTACAAGGTTTCCAGCTTGGTGGCTTTATCGACCACGTACTCGGGGCTGGTGACCTTGCCGCAGTCATGGAGCCAGGCCGCGATCTTGAACTCGTAGCGCTCCAGTTCATTCATGTGAAACTGCGCATAAGGGCCGCTGCGGGCGGCGATAACCTCGTTCATGAGCATTTCTGCCAGTTGCGGCACACGTTCGCAGTGACCGCCGGTGTAGGGGCTCTTGGCATCGGTCGCGTCGGCCAGAAGCTTGATGATGGCGTCGAGCAGGCGTTGCTGGTTTTCGATCAACTGGCGCGTCTCGATGGCCACCGCAGCGGCGCCTGAGGACTCCTCGACGAATCGACGGAACGCCTGGGGTGCGCCACCCGGTTGTTGCTGCGCAGCGGCGAGTTGCAGCACCAGAATACCCAGCAAACGCTCGCTGCGATCGTTCAGTACCACAGTGAGGTACTCAGCCTGGCTGCGCAGCGCCAGCGCCACGGCGGCGCTCAGGTCTTCCTGGCCATGCACACGCAAGCTCAGTTCAGGCGGATACTGATCGCCGCGGCAATGCGCTGCTAGGCGTAAATTGTCGGAGTCATCGTCAAGCAGATAGATCGCCCCTCCCTCGACAGCGGTGGCTTGCACCAATTGCCTGAGTACACCGTTGAGCATGTTATCCAGGTCGGTTTCGCGGCTGAGGGTCAGGTTGATGGCCTGGAAGTTGTTGATGGTGCGCGACATGTTGCCCAGCACATGGCTGAGCTCACTGACTTCGCTGATCTTCGACTGGACCCCTATGGCCTGATTGAAATCGAAACTGTCCAGTGCACGCACTTGCCGGGTCAATGCGCGCAAAGGCTTGCCGATACGTCGCGCCAGCGCCCAGCCCACCAGCATCAACAGGGCAATCAACGCAGTGGCCCATACAGCTTGCTTGATCAGCAGGTGGCGGGCCTCGCCGAGCAGTTCGGATGCAGGGATAGCGATGAGCAAGCGCAGATCGTGTTGGGTAAACGACGACAGCGGCACTTGAAAGCCGTACCAACGCTTGCCACCGGCCTGGAAACGGCGTGCATCGACACCTTTGTAGTCGCTGGCGAACAACCAGTTAAGGCTTTCCTCCCCCAATTCGTGAAGGCGTGACAAGCGCAGTTGGTTACCGTCCTTGACGACCACGCGTTGCGGGTCTTGATAAATGATCACGCTACCCGAACTGTCTACCACGGCCATTTCGGTGCCGGGGGTCATGCGCAAATCCTCGACCTCACCACCGAGGTCATTCACCGATGCATCCATGCCCAGCACGGTTGAACCGTCGATACTGCGCTGGGCCACGGTCAGGCCTATTTCGCGGGTGGTAAAGAACACATAGGGCTTGGTCAGCACCGAGCTTGACGTACCCATGCCTGCGATAAACCAGGAGCGTGTGCGTGGATCGAAGTGGTACTCAGGTTTAACTGCAGTATCGAGCAGGGCCAGTTGCCGATCATAGAATCGCCACTCGCCGACGAGCTGACCCGCGTCGTCCAGGCTGATGCTCTGCACCAGATAGGCGGCACCTGGGGGCGCTTGCAGGTCTTGCTGGACTTGCTCGTTGCGCAGTTCCCGCACCAACAGGAACTCACCGTTTGGATAGCCCACATACACCGCGCTGAGCATCTTGTTGGTTTCCAGACTTGCTACCAGCAAAGGCAAACGCTCAAGGCGCTCTGGCAGCGTGCTGGCTTGTGAGATCGGGTCGTACGCCAGCAAGTGAATCGAACTGATCACCGGATCGATCAAGCGCTGGGCGCGCTCATTGATGGTCAGGCCAAGCTGGTGGGTGGCATTGGCCGAGGCCACCAGCGACGCCTGCTCTATACCCCGGTAACCCTGGTAGGCGAGCACACTCCCCAATACCAGGGTACTCAACATGATTGCCAGGCCGATGAGCACCTGCAGGGGGAACCCGCGACTGTGGGGGCTGTTCAAGGCTTTGATCCTTCATCGGCACGCGTTGGGGTATCTGCTGTTTATAGCTTGCCCGCCAAGGGGGCGGCTTGCGTACGTGAATGCTAGACCAGCTCCAGTGCACACGCCAAAAGGCCTTTTCTGGCTGAAAATACTCATTCAAATGCGATAAGCCGTGATTATTTCATTAAAGAATCAAGATTTTCGAGCGAGGTTTTATCGAGTCAGATACCATGTAAACACGTAGTACATACCACAATACGAAATAGTAGGAGTACCCATGGCTCGGGGCGGTATAAACAAGGCGGTTGTGCAGAAGGCCCGCCAGGCACTCCTGACCCGTGGTGTACACCCTAGTATCGATGCAGTACGTATCGAGCTCGGTAACACTGGCTCGAAAACCACGATTCATCGTTATTTGAAGGAGCTGGATACCCAGTACCCGGCGTCACCGGCCAGTACACCTAACCTCAGTGACGCACTGGCAAACCTGGTCGAACAATTGGCCGAGCAGCTACGCGAGGAAGGGGAGGCGCGCATTGCACTGGCGCAGGCTGCGTTCGAGCGTGAGCGACAAACATTGTTGGCCCAGGTGCAGATCAGCCAGCAGGCACTGGCAGCGCTGCAACAGCAGCATGAAATCCAGGCCGCCGCCCTGGCCGGAGCGTCTGCCGAGCTGGCCACGGCGCGCAGTACCTTGCAAACCGAACAGACCCGTAATGCCACGCTCAACCAGTCAGTGGGTGAATTGCAACTGCGTCTGGCCGACAAGGACGAACAGATCGTCTCCCTTGAAGATAAGCACCAGCACGCCCGCGACGCGCTCGAGCACTACCGCACTGCCAGCCGTGAACAACGCGAGCAGGAGCAGCGTCGGCATGAAGGGCAGGTGCAGCAGCTTCAAGTCGAGTTGCGCCAGTTGCAGCAGACGCTGATCGTCAAGCAGGACGAGTTGACACGTTTGAACCGCGACAACGAAGGCCTGCTGGTACAGATCCGTACCCTCAAAGAGGGTCAGCGTACACTCAAGACCCAGGCTGACCGGCGCCAGGCGCAGATCCAGGGGCTGGAGATAAATCTGGCACAGCTCAATGGCTCGCGGGATGAACTTGAAAAACAGAATCAGAACCTGGCCCTGAGCCTGGCGGAGCGGGTCACTGAACTGCGTCAGCAATTGCAATTGATCGGCAAGCTGGAGGCGCAGTTGCGTCAGGCCGAAAAGCTTGCCCATCCAGTCAGCGCTGAAGATTCAAGCGCTTAGCGCAGCGGTCGTTGAGGCCATGGCGCTGCTCGGCAGCCAACCGTTGTTGCAGAAAGACGCCCAGGCTGTGCTCGTCAACCACTACGCAGGCATGGCCATTACCAATAAAGGTCTGATGCTGCGAGGCATTGAGCTCGTCGCCACTGGCGAGCCACTGCAAACCTTCGTAGGCGGTAAAAGCCTGAGCAGCAGAGCGTTCTAGCACCGCAAACAGGTGCGCATCCTGGTCATGGGCCACACGGATGGTTGGAGGCATAGAGACAGCGTCCAATAGAAAATCGCAGCTATTCAAGGTCATGGAGCACTACGCGTCAAGGCTTCGCACCGCCACCCAGCGGCAATCAAGACCCGCAAAGCTTTTTGCTCTCTAGCAACTACAAAAATCATAATTTCGCCTTTTCAAGCCTTTGCACAGAATGCGCCCTACACCCACCCACGGCCATCCGCGTGGGAAACCTCAGTAGGGCGCAGAGATGACAAATAATAAGACAGCAGTAGACACGCTTGTGGTTGGCGCCGGCCAAGCCGGTATTGCCATGAGCGAACATTTGAGCCGCCTGGGCGTGTCGCACCTGGTCCTTGAACGTAATCGCATTGCCGAAGCCTGGCGTACTGGACGCTGGGACTCGTTGGTTGCCAACGGTCCTGCCTGGCACGATCGCTTCCCTGGCCTTGAGTTCGAGGGGCTGGATCCTGATGCCTTCGCCCCCAAGGATCAGGTCGCCGATTACTTCGAAGCCTATGCCCGCAAATTCAATGCGCCGGTGCGTACCGGCGTAGACGTGACCAAGGTCGAGCGCAACGTAGGGCGTCCTGGCTTTACGGTTGAGACCACCGACGGTGTGATCGAAGCCAACAATGTAGTGGTCGCCACCGGGCCATTTCAGCGTCCGGTGATTCCCGCTATCGCGCCAGTCGACAGCAAGGTCGCGCAGATCCATTCCGCCGAATACCGCAACCCGCAGCAATTGGCCGACGGCGCCGTATTGGTGGTAGGTGCCGGTTCTTCTGGGGTGCAGATCGCCGATGAACTGCAGCGTGCCGGCAAGCAGGTCTACCTTTCGGTGGGTGCCCATGATCGTCCACCACGCGCTTACCGCAACCGCGACTTCTGCTGGTGGCTGGGGGTGCTCGGCTTGTGGGATGCCGAAGGTGTACAGCCGGGCAAAGAGCACGTCACCATTGCTGTGAGCGGTGCGCGCGGCGGCCATACCGTGGATTTTCGTCGCCTGGCCCAGCAAGGCATGATCCTGGTCGGCCTGACCAAGGCCTTCGACAACGGTGTGGTGAGCTTCGAGGCGAACCTGGCCGAGAATATTGCCCGCGGTGACGAAAACTACCTGGCCTTGCTTGATGCCGCCGACGCCTACATCGACGCCAATGGCCTGGATCTGCCGCAGGAGCCGGAAGCGCGAATCATGCTGCCTGATCCAGCCTGCCTGACTCAGCCGATTCTGGAGCTAGACCTGGCCAAGACTGGGGTGACCACCGTTATCTGGGCCACGGGTTATTCGGTCGACTACGACTGGCTGAAGGTCGATGCCTTCAAGGCGGATGGCAAGCCGCAGCACCAGCGCGGCGTCTCCAGCGAACCGGGCATCTACTTCGTCGGCTTGCCGTGGCTGGCCCGTCGTGGCTCGGCCTTTATCTGGGGTGTGTGGCACGACGCCCGGCACATCGGCGAGCACATCATCAAGCAGCGCGCCTATTTCGACTATCGAGATGCCTCACAACGCCAGGCAGCGAGCCCTGAGCCCACCCTTCAATCCGCCAGCCTTATGGAGGTCCGTTGATGCCTACTCATACCCGCATTCGCATGTTCAACACCAAAGACACTTACCCGAACCAGACCCTGGACAACGACCTGTGCCAGGCAGTGCGTGCCGGCAACACTGTGTACGTGCGCGGCCAGGTTGGCACCGATTTCAACGGGCAACTGGTAGGCCTGGGTGATCCTCGGGCGCAGGCCGAGCAAGCCATGCGCAACGTCAAGCAACTGCTCGAAGAAGCGGGCAGCGACCTCAGCCACATCGTCAAGACCACCACTTACCTGATCGATCCACGCTACCGCGAGCCGGTGTACCAGGAGGTTGGCAAGTGGCTCAAGGGTGTCTTCCCGATCTCCACCGGTCTGGTGGTCAGTGCCCTCGGCCAGCCGCAGTGGTTGATGGAAATCGATGTGATTGCAGTCATTCCCGAATAAGGAGCGTGCACCATGACCTTTTCCATCGTCGGCCGCTGTGCTGAAACAGGCCAGCTCGGCATCGCGATCAGTTCATCGAGCATTGCCGTGGGCGCGCGTTGTCCCTGGATGCGCTCGGGGGTAGGCGCGGTCTCGAGCCAGAACATCACCCTGCCTGCCCTTGGGCCCCAAGTATTGGACGCTCTGGGCGAAGGCTTGACGCCTCAGCAGGCGCTCGATCATGCGCTGACTCGCAACGGCTATAGCCAGTATCGTCAGGTTGCGGTTATCGATGCCCAGGGGCGCACTGCGGTATTCAGCGGCAACCACACCCTGGGCACCCACAATGCCTTGGCCGGTGAGCAATGTGTTGCAGCCGGCAACTTGCTGGCCAATCGTGGCGTGATCGAGAGTATGGTCGCGGTGTTCGAAAGCAGTGAAGGCTGTTTGGCGGCGCGCTTGCTCGCCGCGTTGCAAGCGGGTCAAGACGCCGGTGGTGAAGCCGGTGCGGTGCATTCGGCGGCCATGTCGGTGGTGGACGAGCTGGTGTGGCCCATCGTCGATCTGCGCGTGGACTGGGCTGAGGAAAATCCCATTGGCGAACTGCATACACTCTGGGCTGCCTATCAACCGCAATTGCAGGACTACCTGACCCGCGCCCTCAATCCAACCCTGGCACCGAGTTACGGAGTACCGGGCGATGAGTGAGCTGCGCAGCCGCGCCTTGCTGGCCAAGCTCATCGGTTTTGCCACGGTGAGCCGCGACTCGAACCTTGCGTTGATCGAGTTCGTGCGTGACTACCTGCAAGGCCTGGGAGTCAGCTGCGAGCTGATCTACAACGCCGAACGCAGTAAAGCCAACCTACTGGCCAGCATCGGCCCGGCCGTGGAAGGTGGTGTGGTGCTGTCAGGGCACACCGATGTGGTGCCGGTGGAGGGGCAGGCCTGGACGGTCGAGCCGTTCGCCATGACTGAACAACACGGCAACCTCTACGGCCGTGGTGCGGCAGACATGAAAGGCTATCTCGCCTCGGTGCTGGCTGCCGTACCGGTGTTTCTGGCCAGCCCTCTGCGCCGACCGGTGCACCTGGCGTTCTCTTATGACGAAGAAGTGGGTTGCCTGGGCGTGCGTAGCCTGCTGGAGGTGTTGCCACAGCGAATCCCGCAACCGGCGCTGTGCCTGATCGGCGAACCCACCGAGTTGAAGCCGGTACTGGGGCACAAGGGCAAGCTGGCAATGCGTTGCCACGTGCATGGCGCACCGTGCCATTCGGCATACGCGCCGTACGGCGTCAATGCCATCGAGCAGGCTGCGCGGCTGATCGGGCGCCTGGGCGAAATCGGTCAGCGCCTGGCTGCGCCAGAACACCACGATGACCGTTTCGACCCGGCGTACTCCACGGTCCAGGTCGGAGTGATCCAGGGCGGTACAGCCTTGAACATCGTTCCGGCTGATTGCCGCTTCGACTTCGAAGTACGCGCCTTGCCCGCCTTCGAGCCGCAAGGGGTGCTGGATGAGCTGCAAACCTATGCCGAGCAGACGCTATTGCCTGCCATGCAGGCTGTCAATGTCGACACCTCCATCCGTTTTGAAGCCATCTCGGCCTATCCGGGCCTGGCGACCGCGCCGAAAAGTGCCGCAGCCCAGCTCATTGCCCACCTGTGCGGCAGCGATGCCTTCAGCACCGTGGCCTTTGGTACGGAGGGCGGCTTGTTCGATCAGGCCGGTATTCCTGCCGTGGTGTGCGGTCCCGGCAGCATGGAGCAAGGACACAAGCCCGACGAATTTGTCAGTGTCGAGCAAATGGCAGCCTGCGACCGGCTGATGGACCGATTGGCAGCCTACCTCTGCAACACCCGATAACGATAAGGAGTTTGCGGTGAACGATTTCAATCAATGGACAACGCTGGCGGGACAACAACGTTTGATCGACACAGCGTTGATCGACGGCCAGCCTTGTCAGGCGCAAAGCGGCGAGCGCTTCGAGGTCATCAACCCGGCTACCAACGCGGTGCTGGCGCACGTGGTTGCCTGTGGGCAGGCGGAAGTGGACCTGGCGGTTTCATGTGCTCGTCGAGCGTTCGAGCAGGGACCCTGGGCAAGAATGGCTCCCGGAGAGCGCAAGGCGATATTGCTCAAGCTGTCGCAACTGATGCTCGAACACCGTGACGAACTGGCCTTGCTCGACTCATTGAGCATGGGCAAGCCGGTAATGGATGCCTGGAACATCGACGTACCCGGTGCCGCCCATGTATTCGCCTGGTACGGCGAAAGCCTCGACAAGCTGTACGACCAGGTCGCACCGACTGCGAGCAATGCCCTGGCGACCATCACTCGCGTACCGCTGGGCGTGATCGGTGCGGTGGTGCCGTGGAACTTCCCGCTGGACATGGCCGCCTGGAAGCTAGCCCCAGCCTTGGCTGCTGGCAACAGTGTGGTGCTCAAGCCGGCAGAACAATCGCCGTTCTCGGCCTTGCGCCTGGCCGAACTGGCGCTTGAGGCGGGTATACCGGCGGGTGTACTCAACGTCATACCCGGTTTGGGCGAGGAGGCCGGTCGCGCCCTTGGCTTGCACATGGATGTCGATGCGCTGGTGTTTACCGGATCGACCGAAGTCGGCAAGTACTTCATGCAGTATGCCGCGCAGTCGAACCTCAAGCAGGTCTGGCTCGAGTGCGGTGGCAAAAGTGCAAACCTGGTGTTTGCCGATTGCCAGGACCTGGATCTGGCGGCTGAGAAGGCGGCATTCGGGATATTTTTCAACCAGGGTGAAGTGTGTTCGGCCAACTCGCGCTTGCTGGTGCAACGCTCGATTGCCGATGAGTTCATCCAGCGCTTGATCGACAAAGCTGGCAAGTGGCAACCCGGCAACCCATTGAACCCGGCCAGCAGCGCGGGGGCGATTGTCGATGTTAAGCAGGCGCAACGCATCATGCAGTACATCGAGCAGGCTCAAGGAGAGGGCGCGCAACTGGTCTGCGGCGGCCGCCAACTGAGCTTCGACGGCTCGAACAACTTCATCGAGCCAACGATTTTCACTGGCGTGACGGCCGACATGACCCTGGCCCGTGAAGAAGTGTTTGGTCCGGTCCTGGCGGTCAGCGTGTTCGATGACGAAGACCAGGCCGTAGGGTTGGCCAACGACCACATTTATGGCCTGGCAGCCTCAGTCTGGAGTGATGACCTTAACCGCGCACTTCGCGTAGCGCGGCGCTTGAATGTCGGTACGGTCTCGGTCAATACCGTCGATGCCCTGGATGTGACCGTGCCCTTTGGTGGCGGCAAACAGTCGGGCTTTGGCCGCGACCTGTCACTGCATTCATTCGACAAATACACCCAATTGAAAACCACCTGGATTCAACTGCGCGGCTGAGGACCTGTGTGGGCTGCCTTGCCCTGCGAAATATCTCCAAATAAAACTAAGAACGGAGCAATCGATGAATACCAATGCAAGCGTGTCCGCGGGCGCCCTGGCGCCGCCTGCGAGCAGAAAGAAACTGGGCCTGACCGCTTTGTTGGCCGTCGCCATCGGCCTGGTCGTTTCGCAAGGGGTGATGGTGCTGATGCTGCAGGGCGTCGGCATCGCCGGGGCGGGCTTCATCATCCCCCTGGCGCTGGCCTGGCTGTTGGCCTTGAGCTACGCCTGCTCGTTCTCGGAGCTGGCCTTGATGATTCCCCGCGCAGGCAGCCTGAGTAGCTACACGGAAGTCGCCATCGGCCAGTTTCCGGCAATCCTCGCGACGTTTTCGGGGTACGTGGTGGTGGCAATGTTCGCGCTGTCGGCAGAGCTGCTGCTGATGGAGTTCATCATCGACAAGGTGTATCCGCACTCGATGCCACCGCTGACCGTAGCCCTTGGCGTGCTGGCGCTGTTCACCGTGCTCAACCTGTTCAACATCGATATCTTCGCCCGACTGCAAACGGTGTTGGCGGTGGTCATGGTCGTGGTGTTGCTGGTCATGGGCCTGAGCGCGATGAACAGCGATATCGTCCCACCCAACCCAAGCCTGTTCGAAATCGCCGGCTGGAACCCGATGGGCCTGGGCGTGATCGCCTTGACGGCAATGGCTGTGTGGGGGTTTGTCGGCGCCGAGTTCGTCTGCCCGCTGGTGGAAGAAACACGTCGCCCGGAACGCAATATTCCCGGGTCGATGATGCTTGGCCTGACCGTTATCTTCGTGATCATTGCCTTGTATGCGTTGGGCGCGTTGCTCACGGTGCCGCAGGCAGAACTCGCCAGCAACGGCCTGCCTCATTATCTGTTCGCCACCACGGTGTTTGGTGAAACCGGCAAGGTATTTCTGGTCACCGCAGCCATCACGGCAACCTGCAGTACGTTGAACAGCTCACTGGCAGCCATTCCGCGGATGCTGTTCGGCATGGCGTGCAACGGCCAGGCCTTCGGCATTCTCAAGCGCCAGGGCAAACGTACCGGTGCGCCTTGGGTCGCGGTGCTGTTCGTCGCAGCTATCACCGGTTTGCCACTGTTGCTGATGCACGACCATCCAGACGCGATCAACCAGTTGCTGCTGGCCGCTGCCCTGGCGTGGTTGTTGGCCTACATCGTTACCCACATCAACGTCATCGCCTTGCGTCGCCGCTATCCGCAGGTGCACCGGCCGTTCCGTACACCGTTCTACCCATTGCCACAATTGTTCGGTATCGCCGGCATGCTCTTTGCGATCTGGAACGTTTCGCCTAGCCCGGAAATGACCTTCTCGATCTTCGCCTACGCCGGCCTGGTGCTGCTGATCGTTTCGATCATCGCGGTGCTGTGGATCAAATGTGTGATGGGCAAACCCCTGTTCAAGCCAGAACCGCTGCAAAGCGCGCTTGTGGCTGGCAACGACAACAATCAATAAGGAGACACGCAATGACCACTCAAGTCAAAACCGACCGTAGCACCAGCGACTACCAGGCCCTGGATGCGGCGCACCACATTCATGCGTTTCTCGACCAGAAAGCCCTGAACGAAGAAGGTCCGCGCGTAATCGTTCGCGGCGAAGGCCTGGCGCTTTGGGACAACGACGGTAAGCGTTACCTGGACGGCATGTCGGGCCTGTGGTGCACCAACCTCGGCTATGGCCGCAAGGACCTGGCTGCCGCGGCCAGCCAGCAGCTTGAACAACTGCCGTACTACAACATGTTCTTCCACACCACACACCCGGCGGTGGTCGAACTGTCGGAGCTGTTGTTCAGCCTGTTGCCGGACCACTACAGCCATGCGATCTACACCAACTCCGGCTCTGAGGCCAACGAGGTATTGATCCGTACCGTACGCCGCTACTGGCAGATTCTCGGCAAGCCGCAGAAGAAAATCATGATTGGCCGCTGGAACGGCTACCACGGCTCGACCCTGGGCGCCACGGCACTGGGTGGGATGAAATTCATGCACGACATGGGCGGGGTAATCCCGGATGTCGCGCACATCGACGAGCCGTATTGGTTCGCCCATGAAGGCAACCTGACCCCAGCCGAATTCGGCCTGCGTGCAGCGCGCCAGCTGGAAGAGAAGATTCTTGAACTGGGTGCCGAAAACGTGGCCGCCTTTGTCGCGGAACCCTTCCAGGGTGCAGGCGGGATGATCTTTCCGCCAGAAAGCTACTGGCCGGAAATCCAACGCATCTGCCGTCAGTACGACGTGCTGCTGTGCGCCGACGAAGTGATCGGTGGTTTTGGCCGCACCGGTGAGTGGTTCGCCCATGAATACTTCGGATTCGAGCCCGACACCCTGTCGATCGCCAAAGGCTTGACCAGCGGCTACATCCCAATGGGTGGCCTGATCCTGTCCAAGCGCATGGCCCAGGTACTGGTAGAGCAGGGCGGGGTATTCGCCCACGGCCTGACCTATTCCGGGCACCCGGTGGCTGCGGCGGTAGCGATCGCCAACCTCAAGGCCCTGCGCGACGAGGGCATTGTTACCCGGGTCAAGCAGGAAACTGGTCCGTACCTGCAGAGCTGCCTGCGCGAAGTGTTCGGTAATCACCCGATGATTGGCGAAGTTCAGGGCGCCGGCCTGGTGGCGGCGCTGCAGTTCGCCGAAGACAAAGCCAGCCGCAAGCGCTTTGCCAACGAGAACGACATGGCCTGGCGCTGCCGCACCATCGGCTTCGAAGAGGGCCTGATCATTCGCTCGACCCTGGGGCGCATGATCATGGCCCCGGCGCTGGTCGCTGGCAAAGCCGAGATCGATGAGCTGGTCGATAAAACCCGAATAGCCGTAGACCGCACCGCACGCGAATACGGTTTGCTGTAAAGCCCCGTACACCGGCTCGTACGGGCGAGCCGGCATCTAATAAGAGGAACAGATCCATGTCCAGATCCTTGCGTTGCAGTGTTCCCTTTGCCTTGGTCCTGCTGTGCGGTGCTGTCCAAGCCGCGCCACAGAACCTGACGGTGATTTCTTTTGGCGGTGCTACCAAACAGGCCCAGGACAAAGCCTATTTCCAACCCTTCAACGCCAGCGGTGCAGGACGCGTCGTAGCGGGTGAATACAACGGTGAGCTGTCGAAAATCAAAGCCATGGTCGATGTTGGCCATATCAGTTGGGACGTGGTCGAGGTGGAGAGTCCGGAGTTGCTACGCGGCTGCGACGAAGGACTGTTCGAGCGCTTGGACCCGGCACGCTTTGGCGATGCCGCGCAGTTCGTACCGGGTACCCTGAGCGAGTGTGGAGTGGCCACCTACGTGTGGTCGATGGTGATGGCCTACGATCATGACAAACTGGCAAAGGCACCGACATCCTGGGCGGATTTCTGGAATATCAGTGAATTTCCCGGCAAGCGCGGTTTGCGCAAGGGCGCCAAATACACGCTGGAAATCGCCTTGCTTGCTGATGGGGTCAAGCGCGAGCAGCTATATGAAGTGCTGGCAACGCCTGAAGGGGTAAGCCGCGCTTTTGCCAAACTCGACCAGATCAAAGGCAACATTCAGTGGTGGGAGGCGGGCGCGCAACCTGCGCAGTGGTTGATCGCCGGCGACGTCATCATGAGTGCGGCCTACAACGGGCGTATCGCCTCTGCGCAGAAGGAAGGCATGAAACTCGGCATCGTCTGGCCGCAAAGCCTTTACGATCCAGAATATTGGGCAGTGGTAAAGGGCACACCGAACAAGGCGTTGGCCGAAGACTTCATCGCCTTCGCCAGTCAGCCGCAGGCACAGAAGGTGTTCTCGCAAGAGATACCGTATGGGCCGGTACATCGCGATGCACTGAAACTGTTGCCGGAGGCTGTCCAGCAACAGCTACCTACGGCCCAGGCCAACCTGGCCCAGGCGCAGGCGGTAGATGCAGCGTTTTGGGTCGACCATGGCGAGGAACTGGAACAGCGTTTCAATGCCTGGGCGGCGCGCTGATTTCAGCTCAGCCAGGCAGCGAACTGTTCCTTGCAGTAATCGACAAACAACTGCGCAGGCTTGGTCAGCTGCGCACGTTTCAACCAGCCGGCTACCAGTCCGGAGCCGGTGACCTCCTCAACCAGTTCCACACATACCAGCGCTTGCCCGTCGTAAGTGCTGGTCGTGTGCGGGCGGGTTACCAACACTGCAAAGCCGAAGCCCTGGCCGACCATGCCCCGGACCATTTCGATCGAGGGTGAGCTGAAGACGATGTTCGGACTCAGGCCCAACTCTTCGAAGATGCTGACGAAATAGGTGCGGCTGGGCTGCACATCCAAAAGAATCATCGGTTCCAGTGCCAAGTCGCGTAGTGACACCTGCGTCTGTTCGGCGAAGCGGTGGCCGACCGGCAGCAGCGCGTAGGGGCGTTGCGGCGCCATCAATGCCTCGGTTTCGATGGTGCTGTCCAGGTCATGGTCATAGAAGATCGCCAGGTCGAAGCGCCCCCCGGTCAGACCTTGTACCAATTCCTGTTGCTCGCCGTCCTGCAAACGGATCTCGACGCCGGGGAAGCGTTCGCGAAAGCCTTTGATCAAGCGCGGCAGGTAGAGCGGGGCGACTGTCTCGAAACAGCCAATGTCGATTTGGCCGCAGACCACATCGTTGTCGGCCAGGGCGTTTTGCTCGAACTCCCGGGCCATGCGCAGCAGTTCCTGGGCCTTGCGGTAGAAGCGCGCGCCACCGGGTGTAAGCGAAACACCCTGGGCATGATGGCGGATGAACAACTGCACACCAAAGCTGTCTTCCAGGCCTTTGACTGCCGTTGAAATCGACGGTTGCGCGATGTAAAGCTTGCGCGATGCTTCAGCAACGCTGCCGCACTCCACGGTAGTGACGAAATACTTCAACTGACGCAAGGTATAGGACGCCACAGTGCACCTCTGGCTGATTATTTTGCTACAGGGTAGCGCGTTGGGCCCGGGCCTCTGCAGCGGATTTTACTGGGCATTGAGGATATTTTCGCTGGGCAACCGTTGATCGCCTCGAAGGCACGCGGTGAAGCGAGCACCCTCCAACGCTTACGGTTCGGCTTTTTTCCGGGCCGTATTCATGAGGTATCTGCCATGAGCCAGCAACGCCCTGAAGATGATCCACTGTGGAAAGACCCGCTGAACAATCCACAACGTGAACACGACCCGGTTACAGACCCCAACGTCGAGGGTGACCGGCAGCGCCAGGAGCATCCACAAGACATCGAGCGCCTGCCCGATGCTTCGGATGGTGAAACCAATCTGCCGGACCCTGACCAGCCCACTCCGTTGTCGGATGAACGTCGCTAGTCGACAGTCAGCTCTTGCACCTGCCAGCGCACAGAGCTGACACCTTTTTCCAGGCTGACCCGGCTGACCAGACGTTCCAGCTGGGTCGGTGCATCAGGGCTGCCCAGCAGTTCGGCGCGAACCTCCAGCTTGGCGGGGTTGGCCAAGTCTTCACTGTGCAACGACTGCAACCGCAGACCATCACTGCCGAAGCTGTGCAGCATCAGGCTGCGCACCTGGATTTCGTCTTCGGCGCGGCAGGTAATGCGCACTTCAAATCGCTGCTCAGCTTCATTGGCCGGCAGCACTTCCTGATGGTTCAGACGTTGGGAGATGTCACGCAGCAAGATGTTGGCACACAGCACCACGCAACTGCCAAGCGCTGCCTCCAGTAGCAGGCCCATACTGCAGAGCACGCCAATGGCCGCCGTGCACCACAGGGTTGCGGCGGTATTGAGGCCGCGTACGTTCAGGCCATCACGCATGATCACCCCACCCCCCAGAAAGCCGATACCCGACACCACGTAGGCAGCAATGCGCGAGGCATCGGTTGCGGCCATGCCCGGCACGGCCTGGGTCATCAATACGAATAGACAGGCACCGGTACTGACCAGGGCGTTGGTGCGCAGGCCGGTGAGGCGCTGGCGCAGTTGCCGTTCAGCGCCGATCAAGGCGCCCAGTACGAGCGCGACGGATACGCGCAGAAGAAATACTTTCCAATCCATAAAAAACCTCGAATCCACGGCACAACGCCGCAAAGCATCGAATTCTTTCGACGCAGGTGTGAACGAATGGATTGCGAAGGGTCACTAACCACTGCCACGCTTTAGCGGGCGAGTAAGCAGGGAGGGAGAATGAAGCGTCGCATCCACATAGGAAGCGAGGCACCACTGACCACCATGTACGGCAGGGCAGTGGCAGAAAGAGTCTGCTGAACTAGCGCGCCGTATGAACCTGTCGCAATCGACCAGGGCAACTGTCCAATGCAGGACTCCTGTATAGGCATGCAAAAATGCGGGCGAGAAACTAACGTTCAAAAGGGGTGGGGTCAAGGCTGTTTTCATGACAATTGTTTTAGAGCGCCCGGCGTGTCGCTGTTCCAGATTTGCAACTCTGCAACGTGCCATTGTGTCTTTTCCCGGCCCGCGGCAGTGGCTAAGGTATCCAGCACGGCAAGGCGAGGGCGCGGTATGCAGCCACTGATCAACTATTTCAAGATGGTGCTGCACCCAAGCGCGGAGACCTTCCGCTTTGCGTTGCGAACCATCGTAGCCTGCCTGCTGACGCTATACCTGGCCTTCATTTTCGACCTCGACCAACCCAAATGGTCGATCATGGCGGTGTTCATCGTCAGCCAGCCGCTGGGTGGCATGACCTTGCAACGCAGTTTTGCCCAGGTGGTGGGCACCACCGTAGGAGCGGTCGTCGCGGTGTTGATCATGGCGCTGTTCCCCCAGGCGCCGCTGCCATTCATAGTGACCCTGGCGCTGTGGCTGGCACTGTGTACGGCTGGCGGTACATTGCTGCGCTATACAAGCTCCCATGCCTTTGTACTCAGCGGTTTCACTGCCGTGGTGGTAGCCATGTTGGCTATCCCCGAGCAGGACAACACCTTGATGCTGGCAATTACCAGGGTCACCGAAACCTTGCTGGCGGTGGCTTGCGTGTGTGTGGTCAGCCTGCTCAGTGCCCGCCCCCAAGCGGTCACCACCGGCTATTTCGCCAAGGTCGACAATTTGATCAAGTTAATGGCCGCACATGCCGCAGCAGCCATTCGTGGCGAAGAAGGCGCTGAAGCGTTCAGCCGACGACAAATGCAGATCCTCGGTGAAATCAGCGCCCTGGAAGGGCTGCGTCGGCACCTCTATTTCGATGCGCCGCACCTGCGTGGTGCCAATGGCTTGGTGCAGTTACTCGGCAACCAACTGGTACTGCTCAGTTCGCGCTTGACGGTGTTGCGCAACCAGAAACTGATGATCGCCGAACGCTGGCAGGGCGCCTATCCCGAGTTCATCAACCAGTTGCTCAATGACGAACTGGCCTTTCTCGATCAGTTGGCACATCAGGGCAGGGCCATGCCGGCCAGCCTCCGTCAGCACTTCAGCGCGCTGCAACGGCGTTTTGACCATGCCGCCCTGCAAGCCGAGCAGTTGCAGCATGACCTGCCGGCGACGTTGCGTTCCCTGGCCTGGGCGCTGCGCTGGGAGCAGGCGCGTCTGCTCGAGCAGTTGGGCGAAATGCTTGAGCTAAGTGACGCGATCCAGGAAGGGCGTACGGGCGATTGCCTGTACCGCCAGCCGCGGACCAATCCTTTGCACCTGGACTTTCGCCTGGCGGCAATGAACGCCAGCCGCGCCTTTTGCGCGCTGGTCGTCGCCGGATTGATCTGGATCGAAACGGCATGGGACGGGGCGCGCGCCGGAATGATTCTGGTCGGAATTCTTTGCTCGTTGATGGCGACGTTCCCACGGCCGTTGATGGCTGCGCAAAACTACATGCGTGGCCTGGGCCTGGCGCTGCTGGTGTCGGCGTTGTACCAGTTCTGGCTGATACCACAGGTGGTCGATTTCGAGATGCTTGCGCTGTTGCTGTTGCCGTTGCTGTACGTGGTTGCGGTGGGCCTATCGACGCCAATGACGGCGGGTATCGGCATGGGCCTGGGCTTGTCGAGTTTTCTTCTGTTCGGCCCGCAGAATATCGGGGTCTGGCAGAACACCGCCATTCAGTGGTTCGAGTTTGCCGGTGCCTATATCTGTGGTGGCGTGCTGTCGTTGCTGGTCTATGCCTGGTTGTTCCCGTTCAATCCTTCTTTGCGTATCGAACGGCTGTCTCGCGAAACCCGCGAGCAGGTTTACGGCCTGCTCAAGGGACCTAACTCCGACGAGCGCCAATTTGCCTTTGAAAGCCGCATGGTCGACCGCCTGACGCTTATTCTTGGCTTATTGCCAGCAACGCAGGATGCCCGTTCCAAGGCGTTGTTCGAGGTCAACCTGGCCTGCATGGCCCTGGGGGTTGCCCTGCGTCAGTTGCAGGAGCAGGGCCAGGCTAACCAGTTGCTAGCGGACGACACCCGCGAGCGTCTGGCGCAGGTGTTGCGCAATACCGGTCGCTACGTTGCCGGACGAACCCAGGGGCAACTGTCGGTGCTGCTCGATACCCTGCAGACGCTGGGAGAAGAACTGGATGCCCTGCACAACGAGCAGTTTCACGCAGCGCCCGAGCAGATGCGCTCACTGTTTCGCATTCGGGTCGCACTGTTGGTGATCGGCGGATTCCTGCGCCACTACAGCACCTATCTGGATCCGGCTGCCGAAGGAGAGCCTGCTCTTGCCCATTGACTTCGAAGTGGGTGGCGTCTATCTGCCACCGATCGCTCAGGCTCTGATTCTGGCCATGCCGTTGTTGTTCGCTTTGCTGTGGCTATTGCAGCGTCTTGGCGTAATGCAGCGTGTGTGGCATCCGGCGTTATTCGAGGGTGCGTTGTACAGCTGTATTTGTGCCTTGATCATTCTGTTCATGGGGAGCTGAACCAGTGAAAAAACGTGTGGCCCAGGCGTCGACCCTGGCAATCGTGGTGCTGGCGCTGGTATTGGGCTGGTTCGCCTGGGAGCACTATACCCGCGCACCCTGGACCCGCGATGCACGGGTGCGGGCCGATGTTGTGACGCTCTCGGCCGATGTTTCCGGGCGCATCGTCGCGCTGCGGGTGGCAGATAACCAGCATGTGGAACAAGGCCAGTTGCTACTGGAGATCGATCCAGAGCGTTATGCCTTGGCTGTGGAACATGCTCGCCGCGCCATCGAGGTGAATCGGGCCAGCGAGGGCTTGGCCCAGGCAGCGATCATCGCCAACCAGGCCTTGCTCAAGCAGCGCCAGAGCGAGGAACTGCGTCGACGCACCTTGAAACAGACCGCGGCCATCTCTGGCGAAGAGTGGGAGAAGGCCAGTACCGACGTTGCCGTCGCCCAGGCTGAACTGATGCGCGGCCAGGCCAACTTGAGTCTGGCCAGCGCCAACGTGCAGCTGGCTACGGCGGCATTGACCCAGGCCGAGCTGGACTTGCAGCGCACCCGAATCTATGCGCCAGTCAGTGGCTACGTCACCAACCTGTTGACCCGCCAGGGTGACTACGCCAGTGCCGGGAGCCCCTTGCTGGCACTGGTGGACAGCGGTTCGTTCTACGTCAGCGGTTATTTCGAGGAAACCAAGCTGCCGCGTATCCAGATTGGCAGTGCGGTGCAGATTGCCCTGATGAGTGGCGAACAGTTCGACGGCAAGGTGCAGAGCATTGCCTATGCCATCACAGATCGAGAGAATGCCCCCGGTAGCCGCTTGCTGGCCAACGTCAACCCGAGCTACACCTGGGTCAAATTGGCACAGCGGATTCCGGTGCGAATCGAGATCGACCCCGGCTATGTCGGCAAGGGCAACCTGCGGGCCGGTACCACGGCCACCGTGACCGTTCGCCAATAGCATCACGAAAAGCCTGCTGTCGGGTTGGGCAAAATGGTAGGCTGCTCGCCGTTTGTGCCAACCCGCCGATAGATATACCCATGATCCTCAACCTCGCTGTTTTTCTCTGCACCCTGACGGCCATGGAAGCTATCGGTTACCTGGCGCATCGCTACATCATGCATGGCTGGGGTTGGTTCCTGCATCGTTCGCACCACGAGCCCCATCTTGGTGCGCTGGAAACCAACGACATCTACTTGCTGGCATTGGCGCTGATCGCCTTCGCCCTGGTGGCCGTGGGCCGGGCCGGGCATGCACCGTTGCAGTGGGTAGGGGCTGGGGTGGCGGCGTTCGGGGTGATCTATGTGATCGTTCATGACGGCATCGTGCATCGGCACTGGCCATTCAAGCCATTGCCGCGCAACCGTTACCTCAAGCGCCTGTACAAGGCGCACTTGCTGCACCATGCGCTCAAGGGACGGGACAACAGCGTCTCGTTCGGCTTCCTCTATGCACCGCCCATGCACAGACTCAAGCGTCAGTTGCGCAAGCGCCGCAACGCTGTACAAGACTACCCTGCGCCTTCAGCGTAGGCTGGAACTGTTCCCTACATGGAGTAAGTGCATGAGCCTGCATATCGAAACCCCGCTGTTGGCATCGCGGCCACTGAGCCTGGCCAGCGGGCTGGACATCTGGCTGAAATTGGATGCCTTGCAGCCCAGCGGCTCGTTCAAGTTGCGCGGCATTGGCCTGGCCTGCGAGACCTATGCCAGTCAAGGCAAGCGCCGTTTCGTTTCCTCATCGGGCGGCAACGCCGGTATCGCCGTAGCTTACGCCGGCCGCAGCCTGGGCCTTGCTGTTACCGTGGTTGTCCCGGAAACCACCACCGAGCGGGCCAAACAGCTGATTCGCCAGGAGCAGGCTGAGGTCATCGTCCATGGCAAGGCCTGGCATGAGGCCAACGCGTTGGCGTTGTCGCTGCTGGGTGACGACGATGCCTACATCCATCCTTTCGATGATCCGCTGCTGTGGCAAGGTCATGCGAGCATGATCGATGAAGTCGCCATCAGCGGCTTCAAGCCCGATGCCGTAGTGGTTGCGGTCGGCGGTGGAGGTCTACTCTCCGGGGTGTGCGAAGGCCTGGCCCGCAATGGTTGGAATCAAGTGCCGGTATTTGCGGTGGAAACCGCAGGGGCCGCATCGCTGGCCGCGGCAATGGCGCAGAAAGCCTGGGTAGCGTTGGACAGTGTGCAGACCGTCGCCACTTCGCTTGCGGCCAAGCAGGTGTGTAAGCGCGCATTCGAATGGAGCCAGGAGCGCGTGGTGTATAGCCATGTGGTCAGTGACCAGGATGCGCTTGATGCGTGCGAACGTTTCCTTTCAGACCAGCGCATTCTGGTCGAGCCCGCCTGTGGCGCGGCACTGGCACTGGCCTATGCGCCGAGCGAAACACTCAAGCGCTATAGCCGGGTGTTGGTGGTGGTGTGCGGGGGCGTGACCGCGACAATCGACCAGATCCGCCAGTGGCGGACGACCGCGTAGTTTCGCGGTACGGCGAACCGACGCTGGAAAGTAGCGGGTTTCAGTCCCGGGACATATCCGCCACTACCGTCGGTTCCGGACTGCGGCTGACCCACCAGCCAAACACTGCTGCCGTGAAGAACATGATCAAGCTGTAGATCGCCGCCGGGATAGCCATGGTTGAGTTGTTGAGCAGGGAAGGAGCCAGCGCCAGGGCGATGGCCAAGGTCCCGTTGTGAATGCCGATCTCCATGCCGATGGCTATCGCCTGGCGCTTGGGGATTTTCAGCACACGCGGCAGCCAGTAACCGATGCCCAGGCTCAAGACGTTGAACAGCAAGGCTGCGCCACCCACTACGGGGGCGTAGTCGAGGACTGTTTGCCAGTCCTTGACCAGCGCCAGAATCACGGTGAACAGCAGGAACAAGGCGGCAATGATCTTCATGGGACGTTCCATGCGTGCCGCAAACCCGGGTGCCAGGCGACGAATCAGCATACCCAGGGCTACCGGCACCAGCACGATGGCAAACACCTGCAGCACCTTGGCAAATTGCAGGGGGATGGCCTGGTCTGCCGTCATGAAGTGCGCCAGTGCCAGGTTGACCAACAGTGGCATAGTCAGAATCGCAATCAGTGAGTTGACCGCGGTCAGGGTCACATTCAAGGCGACATCACCATGGGCCAGATGGCTGAACAGGTTGGCGGTGGTGCCGCCGGGTGAGGCGGCCAACAGCATCAGGCCCACTGCCAGGGCCGGGGCCAAGCCAAAACCTTTGGCAATCAAAAAACAGATAAAAGGCAACAGCAAGATCTGGCAGGCCAGGCCGATCACCACGGGTTTAGGGAATTTAACCACCCGAGCGAAGTCGGCCAGGGTCAAGGTCAGGCCCAAACCCAGCATGATGAAGCCCAGGGCAAGCGGTAGAAATGCACTGAGCAATGGCGATGCAGTCATCTCGAAGACTCGAAAAAAGGGGATGAACGGCAGTGTAGGCGAGGAATCTGGCCTGTGTTGTTTACCCTGTCCTGCGTCAAGCCGCCGCGCTTGTGGACCCCGCGCCCAAGCAGTAGCATTCGCGCTTTACTCAAGGATCATATCTGCGATGCAGTTTCAGCCAGGCATTCTTGCCGCCCCCGTTCCCGCTCAAGCCCGTCATCTGTTTTTCACACTGCACACACCGGCCGCATTGGCGGGCGCCCTCGATGCGCTGCAGCAACATGTGGATGGCAGCCGTGTGGTGGCGGGTTTTGGTGCGCCGCTGGTGCAAGCGCTGGGCCGCTCCATCGATGGCCTGCGTCCATTTCCGCAATTGGCCGCAGCAGTAGACAACCCGTGCACCCAGCATGACCTGTGGCTGTGGGTGCGTGGCGAAGATCGCGGTGAACTGTGGTTGCTCAGCCAGGCACTGGAAAAGCTGCTGGCAGCGGCCTTCACGCTGGTCGAGGCTACAGATGCCTTCCGCCACAAGACCGGCTTTGACTTGACCGGTTATGAGGACGGTACCGAAAACCCGGTAGAAGACGCTGCGGTCGATGCGGCCATCCTGGCGACGGATATTCCCGGTATGAGCGGATCGAGCTTTGCTGCCTTTCAGCTGTGGCGCCATGACTTGGATTGCTTCAAGGCGCTGCCACAAACTGAGCAGGACGACATTATTGGCCGCCGCAAGGCCGACAACGAAGAATTGGAAGAAGCGCCGGAATCGGCACACGTCAAACGTACAGCCCAGGAAAGCTTTGATCCCGAGGCGTTTATCGTACGTCGTTCGATGCCATGGGCAGATGAGCGTGGAGCGGGCCTGGCGTTTCTTGCCTTTGGTTATTCCTTCGACGCTTTTGAAGTTCAATTGCGGCGTATGAGCGGCTTGGAAGATGGCGTGGTCGATGCCTTGTACCGCTTCAGTCGTCCACTCACTGGCGGCTACTACTGGTGCCCGCCACTGGCTGCGCACGGGCTCGACCTCAGCGCCTTGCTCAGCTAATCCGCCACTGCGGTCGCGGAGGCCAGCAGTCAGTTTGTAAGAAAATTTTACGGACTTTTTACGAAGCGCCTGCGCCGGTGTAGCGATACTGGCCGGGTACTTCGTTCGAGACGTCCTGCCGTGAGCCAAGCCGTATCTTCCGCAACAGCCCATTCCTCCGTAAAAACCTCGTCACTTAGTCTACTGGTCGCCGCTGTCGGTGTGGTCTATGGCGATATCGGCACTAGCCCGTTGTACACCCTCAAAGAGGTGTTCGCCGGTCATTACGGTGTGCAGGCCAACCATGACGGTGTGCTGGGCGTTCTGTCACTGGTGTTCTGGTCGCTGATCTGGGTGGTGACCATCAAGTATGTGTTGTTCGTGTTGCGCGCCGACAATCAGGGTGAGGGTGGCATCATGGCGCTGACCGCGCTGGCCCGGCGCGCGGCGGCACCTTACCCGCGTTTGAGTCGGGTGTTGGTGCTGCTCGGTTTGTTCGGTGCTGCGTTATTTTACGGCGACAGCATGATCACCCCCGCGATCTCGGTGCTCTCGGCAGTCGAAGGTTTGCAACTGGCCTTCGAGGGTATCGAGCATTGGGTGGTGCCCATTGCTCTAGTGGTACTGGTCGGCCTGTTTCTGATCCAGAAGCACGGGACCGCGCGCTTGGGCATATTGTTCGGGCCGATTATGGTGCTGTGGTTCAGTGTGCTGGGCGCATTGGGTATCTATGGCATTGTCCAGCGCCCGGAAGTGCTGTTGGCCCTCAATCCCGCCTGGGCGGTGCATTTTTTCGTGGTGCATCCGGGTATCGGCGTGGCCATACTTGGGGCCGTGGTTCTGGCCTTGACCGGGGCCGAGGCGCTTTACGCCGACATGGGCCACTTTGGCCGCAAGCCTATTGCCCGTGCCTGGATACTGCTGGTGTTGCCCGGGCTGGTGCTCAACTACTTCGGTCAGGGCGCACTCATTCTTGGCAATCCAGACGCGGTGCGTAACCCGTTTTATCTACTGGCGCCGAGCTGGGCCTTGCTACCCATGGTCGGTCTCGCCACTCTGGCGACCATCATTGCCTCCCAGGCGGTTATCTCCGGGGCATTCTCGCTGACCCGCCAGGCCATCCAGCTCGGCTACGTGCCGCGCATGTTCATCCAGCACACTTCAAGCCAGGAGCAAGGGCAGATCTACATCGGCACGGTTAACTGGGCGTTGATGGTCGGTGTGGTGCTGTTGGTCATCGGTTTCGAGTCTTCCGGTGCTCTGGCCGCGGCTTATGGAGTCGCAGTGACCGGAACCATGCTGATCACCACGTTGCTCTCGGCCTCGGTGGTGCTGTTGTTGTGGAAAGCGCCGCGCTGGCTGGCGGTGCCGCTGCTGTTGAGTTTCCTTGTGGTCGACAGCCTGTACTTCGCCGCCAACGCACCGAAAATCTTCCAGGGTGGTGCGTTCCCGGTCATCGCCGGTATTGCCTTGTTCATCCTCATGACCACCTGGAAACGTGGACGCAAGATCATCGTCGAGCGCCTGGACGAGTCTGCCTTGCCGCTGCCGCTGTTTATCAGCAGCATCCGCTCGCAGCCGCCGTACCGGGTGCAGGGTACTGCTGTGTTCCTCACTGCCCGTGCCGATGCGGTGCCGCATGCCTTACTGCACAACTTGCTGCATAACCAGGTGCTGCATGAACGGGTGGTGCTGTTGACGGTGGTGTCGCAGGATCGTCCGCGCGTGCCGGTCTCGGAGCGTTTCGAGGTGCAGGACTTTGGTGATGGATTCTACCGGGTCAACCTCAACTTCGGTTTTATCGAGGAGCCCGATGTACCGGCCGCACTACAACTGTGCCATGTGCCTGAGCTGGATTTCAGCCCGATGGGGACCACCTATTTCCTCAGCCGCGAAACGGTGATACCGACCAAACGCATGGGCATGGCGCGTTGGCGTGAGGGGCTGTTCGCGTTCTTGTTGAAAAATGCCAACAGCAATCTGAAGTACTTCAACCTGCCACTCAACCGCGTGATTGAGTTGGGGACGCAGGTGGAGATGTGATTTACCGCGGGGCAAGCCGCGCCTGCAACGGTAGAAGCGGCATGCCCCGCGATCGCTTACACCACAGCTTGTGCCTGCACGCCGACACGTTGTGCATTGCTGCGCACCAATCGGTGCATCAAACCGGCAACCACGAAGCCCACTGCCGCCAGGCCCATCATGGTCATGAACACGTAGTTGTAACCCTGCTGCCCGGGAAAATGATCAAGAATGGCGCCGTAACCCACGTAGGCAAACATGCCGGGGGCGTAGCCGATCAGGCAGCCAATACCGAAGGCCGATCCGGTAATGTGCGAAGGGATCCCCACCTCGCCCATGGGGGCCCAGAACACGCCACGCATCGAAAAAACGATAAAGGCAAAGGACAGCGTCGCGGCCATGCCTGCGTAGATGTAGCCGGGGCTCTTGGGCACTATGAGAATGATCGCCATCATTGGCAGCAGCGCCAGGAAGGCCCATTTCAGATAGCGGCTAGGGCTTCTGAACTGTTTGTCGGCAAGAAAACCACCCGCTGGCCCGCCAAGAATCTTCAGCATGTACTGGTTGATGATGCCGTAGGCACCGACTAGCGCTACCGGCAACCCGTAGACTTCCTTGAGGTAGGGAATGAAGTAGGTCAGGCCGCAATAAACGATGTAGACCATGAACACGTTGCAACTGACCAACCAGATCGCCGGCACCTTGATGGCTTCAAGCAGATTGGACAGCGGGTTTTTCTTTGCAACGACCGGGGTTGTGCTCTGCGTGCCTTTGAGCAAGAACCAGGTGAGCGCGCCAGCACCGATGTCGATCAGCGAATAGAAGACAATGGCCGCTTTCAGGCCCGCTTCAGCCGCGCCCATGGCAATGAACACACCCAGCGCCGAAAACGCTACGAGGGTATCTACCACGCCGCGCCCGCCTTCAAGAAGACCGAACAGTCGCCCCTGTTCCTTGTCATTGCCCAGGCCACGAATGGCCTTAAGCAACGCCGGCCAATAGATGCAGTCGGCGCACACCGCCAGCAGGCAAAACACAATCATCAAACTGCTGAACGGCGGGAACGTCGCCAGGTACAGGCCCAGCGCGCCGGTACCGAGCAGGCCTACCGGGATCAGTTTACGGGTGTCGAAACGGTCGGCCAGTAGGCCACCTACCACAAACAGGCCAGTGGCGATGACAGCGTTGGCACTGAGCAGCAAGCCAATTTCTGTATGGGACAAACCCATGAAGGTTTGCATCGGAACGTAGAACGCGTCCTTAAGGTTGGCGAGCTTGTAAATGGTGCCGCCACCGAGGATCAGGATGAGGAATTTGAACCATTTGGCCTTGTCTTGCGCAGTCATTGTTATTCTCCAGGCGTAGTGGGGGCGCGGTGTCAGGCACGCGTGTCCAGGCTCAGTTCGGCCAGGGTGCGCAGTTCAGCGAGCAGGCCCTTGACGTAACTGACCTGGTTGTTGGCCCAGCGCTGTTCGCCGGCCAGCATCTGCTCGAGGGTGAAGCCGACGGGCAGGGGCGTATCGCTCATTTCGCGGTAGGCAATGAAGGGGTCGGTAGGTTCGTTGGCGTGGCGGAACGCCGGAGCGATGTAGTGGTTTTCCTGCTCGAGAATGAAGGCGATCACCTGGGGGTGCTGTGCACCGAGCATCAACAGTTCGAACACCATGCGCGGGCTGGGCAGGTCGTCTTCGGCGCTGCCCTGGAGCACCCCGTAGTGGCCAAAGCCGTTCACTTCAGGGACCACACGCACGCCTTTGAGGTGCACTTGGCGAATGTACGGGGCCAGGTTTGCCAGGGCCTGCAGCGGTTGTTCGCACGCATTGATCATGTTGCCGAAGTCGAACAATGCATGCAGGCGCGGGTGGTTGGCCTGCTTGAGCAAGCGGGCGATCTCATCGCTCTTGAGTTCTTCATGTTGTTCGAAGTCGAAATACAGGTCGTGGGCATCAGCCTGTTGGCCAAGGTAGTGCAGGTCCCCGGCGATGGTGTCCATGACCTGCGACAGCGCGCCCTCGTAGCGTGAGTACACGCGAATGTTGCGGGTGCCGATAGCGTTGGCGACGGCGATCACCGCATCGACCTCCGCTTTCAAAGTGCTGCTGATTTCCACATGGACCTCAAGGTCGAGCTGGCGAGCCTTGTCGGCGAAAGCGCGCAGTTGCTCGGTGTTCATCTGCGAGAGGCTGTTGTGCTCGCCATCGAGCATGTGCAGGCTCAAGCCCTTGAGTTCATGGCGGTAGGCAAAATCGAGCAGGTCAAAGGGCGTCAGGCGCCCGTGGGTGAGGTTGGTAAGCAAGGGGTAGGCATGGGCGAACAGACGAACCTGATCGATTCGCTCGATCAGTCGCAGGCAAAGGTTACGGGTTAACAGCACCGGCGCTGCAGCGCCATTAGTCTTGTTATCGAGCAACCGGGTGAAGCGTTCTTGGATAGCATTCATTCGAGTCGTTCCTGGTGCGGGCACCGGTTCTACCGGCGCGTTCTTTATCGCGCCGGTGGGGAACACTCGATAGATCCATTAAAAAGTAATTGTTAAGACCACTGGCCGTGGATCACAGCGGCTGGCCCACGGCTTTGAGCGCGTTTACCAGCGCATTGACCTTGGCTTGTGCCTGGTCTTGCGCGGTACCGGCAAAACCGATCAAAAGGGCAGGGGGAAGGTAGCGCTGCACGCAGTAGTCGCTCAGGGCGTAGGTATGCACCCCTTGCTGGGCCAGTTGACGGGCGATTTCCTGGTCATCCAGATGCTCCGGCAACCAGGCAATCAAATGCATGCCGGCGTCCACCGGCGCGATCTTGAAGAATTGTCCGAGCCTGCGCTCAAGCTCGGCAATCAGGCATTGCTGACGCGCGTGATAGAGGGCACGCATGCGCCGGATATGACCGATGAAGTGGCCTTCGCTCATGAAGTCGGCCGTCACGGCCTGCAGCAAGGTGGGTGGGCTGCGATCCATCACCGCGCGAATGGTGCAGAACGGCTCGACCAGCGCCTGGGGGAGAATCACGTAACCCAGGCGCAACGACGGAAACAGCACTTTACTGAACGTGCCGACGTAGATCACCCGATCGCTGTGGTCCATGGCGAACAGCGCCGGTAACTGCCGACCGCTGTAGCGCAGCTCGCTGTCACAATCGTCTTCGATGACCCAGCGCTGGTTGCGCGCGGCCCAATCGATCAGCTCTACCCGCCGATTGTGGCTGAGGTTCACCCCCAACGGATGTTGGCGCGAGGGCGTGGTGAACACAAGGCGCGCATCGGGGCCATCAGCGATGCCCTGTTGCACATCGATTCCCTGCTCATCGATACGTACCGGCACCACCTGGCACCCTTGGGCCTGGAAGGCGATGCGCGCAGCGATATGCCCCGGGTCCTCCATCCACACCGGGTCATTGGGGTTGAGCAAGAGCATCGCCAACAGATTGAAGGCTTGCTGCGCGCCGGAGACGATGACCACCTGTTGCGCGCTGCAGTCGATACCGCGGGCATCGAACACATACTCGGCAATGGCTTGGCGCAACCCCTCAAGGCCCAGCAGCTCACCGTAGCCGAGCAAGGCCTTGCTCGGTTTTTGCAAATGACGGTTGATCAGGCGCTTCCAAATATGCTGCGGGAAGGCTTCGAATGCACCGTGACTGGGCAGGAACGAAGTGGGTGTATCTGAGCTGTAGTGGGCATACGAAACGCCGCGAAAATGGTGGCTGCGTAACGACAGCATTGACTGGCTGAGGTCGGACAGCTGCGGCGCCGACGGTGGTTGTGGCGTGTCGGCCTGCCCCGAGCGATCCCATTCATTGCCGACATAGGTTCCGGCACCGGTGCGCGAAACCAGGAAACCCTCTGCGATCAGTTGATCGAAGGCATTGAGCAGGGTAATGCGCGAAAGACCCAGTTCCTGGCTCAGGGTACGCGTCGACGGTAAGCGAATGCCCCCCTGCAGGCGTCCGGTGAGAATCTGTTTGCGTATCTGCAGGTAGAGCTGGCGGTAAAGCGGGGTGGTGCTTTCCCGATCCAGTTCAATACCCGACAGCAGTAAACCGGCAGGGGACTTCATTCGACGCTCACAGGCAAGGTGACAGGGGGCAGGGTGACAGGCACACTCCTGGCCATCCTACGAGAAAGCCCCGTAAGCGGCCAGCGGTGCAGGCCGTGTCATGAAATGAAAAACCCTTGTCGCCGGATGAGAAGCACCCTGCACACGTTGCGCATAGAGTCCAATCAACAAGAATTGACGCACTGCGTCCAGATCGATGATTGGAGTGACAAGAATGTCCAAAGTCGTACGCTTCTATGAGCCCGGCGGTCCCGAAGTATTGCGCTACGAGGATGCCGAGGTTGGCGAACCTGGTCCGGGCGAAGTCCGCCTGCGTCAGGTCGCTGTTGGCCTCAACTACGCAGACACCTATTTTCGCAATGGCACTTACCCGATCCCGATGCCTAACGGCATGGGTGTGGAGGCAGCCGGCGTGGTGCAAGCAGTCGGTGAGGGTGTCAGCAACGTAGCGGTGGGCGACCGTGTGACTTACACCGGTTTTCTCAATACCCTCGGCGCCTATTGCACCGAACGCCTGATCGGCGCCGCGTCACTGATTAAACTGCCAGAAACCATCGCCTTCGAAACCGCAGCGGCCATGACCATGCGGGGCCTGACGTCGGCCTATCTGATGCGTCGCATGTATGACTTCAAGCCAGGTGACACGATTTTGCTGCACGCTGCCGCCGGTGGCGTCGGCTTGATCGTTTCGCAGTGGGCACGCCTGCTCGGCATCAACGTGATCGGTACGGTGTCTACTGATGCCAAAGCCGAAGTGGCCAAGGCCCACGGTTGCACCCACACCATCAACTACAGCCATGAAGACGTCGCCAAGCGCGTGCGTGAGCTGACCGACGGGGTTGGCGCCAACGTGGTGTTCGATAGCGTCGGCAAAACCACCTTCGAAGCTTCCCTGGACTCGCTCAAGCGTCGCGGCCTGATGGTGTGCGTGGGGACGGCGTCTGGCCCGATTCCACCGTTCAACCCGCAGATTCTGGCGATGAAGGGCTCGTTGCACCTGACCCGTCCGGCATTGGCCGACTACATCGCCGACCCGGCGGAAAAAGCCGACCTTGCCGGTGAGCTGTTCGATCATGTCAGCAGCGGCCGGATCAAGATCGAGATCAACCAGCACTATGCATTGCAGGATGCCGTCCAGGCCCACCGTGACCTGGAAGCGCGCAAGACCACCGGTTCGTCGATCTTCGTCATCTGAAGAGGGCAGCAGCATGCACATCGAACAACTGACCTGCGCCATCGGCGCAGAAGTATCCGGGGTCAACCTGGCTGATGCGGTGCACGATGACGACCTCTTCGAGCAACTGCGTGCGCAGTTGCTCAAGCACCGGGTGCTATTCCTGCGTGATCAGAACATCAGCCGTGCCGAGCATGTGGCCTTCGCCCGGCGCTTCGGCGACCTGGAAGACCATCCGGTGGCCGGCAGCGACCCGAAGCACCCGGGCCTGGTGCAGATCTACAAGCGTCCGGACCAGCCTGCCGACCGCTACGAGAACGCCTGGCACACCGATGCCACTTGGCGCGAAGCGCCGCCCATGGGCTGTGTATTGCGCTGTGTTGAGTGCCCACCCGTAGGCGGCGACACCATGTGGGCAAACATGGTTCTGGCTTACCAGAATCTGCCCGAGGACGTGAAGCAGAAGATCGAAGGCCTGCGCGCACGCCACAGCATTGAATCGAGTTTCGGCGCGGCAATGCCACTGGAAAAGCGCCTGGCGCTCAAGGCGCAATTCCCTGACGCCGAACACCCGGTGGTGCGGACCCACCCGGAAACCGGCGAGCAGGTGTTGTTCGTCAACGCGTTCACCACGCACTTCAGTAACTACCACACCCCGCAGCGGGTGCGCTTTGGTCAGGACGCCAACCCTGGTGCCTCCGATCTGCTGCGTTACCTGATCAGCCAGGCGTATCTGCCCGAGTATCAGGTGCGCTGGCGCTGGAAGCCCAACAGCGTGGCGATCTGGGACAACCGCAGCACCCAGCACTACGCGGTCATGGACTACCCCGCTTGCCACCGCAAGATGGAACGCGCCGGGATCAAGGGCGACCGCACTTTCTAAGCACTACAGATCCGCTGCACAGCGGGCACAAGACAATAACAAGACCGAGGACTACAGCATGCAATTCTTCGACGATTCGTTGCACCCGGAAAACATGGAAAAGGTGGTTATCACCGTCGCCCCCTATGGCCCGGAATGGATGCCAGAGGACTTTCCCGAAGACATTCCGCTGACCATGGACGAACAAGTCCAAAAGGCCGTCGACTGCTATGAAGCCGGTGCCACCGTGCTCCATCTGCATGTGCGCGAACTCGATGGCAAAGGCTCCAAGCGCCTGTCGAAATTCAACGAACTGATTGCCGGTGTACGTGAAGCCGTGCCGGATATGATCATCCAGGTGGGCGGCTCGATTTCCTTCGCACCGGAAAGCGATGGCGAAGCGGCCAAATGGTTGTCCGACGATACCCGCCACATGCTCGCCGACCTGACGCCCAAGCCCGACCAGGTCACCGTGGCGATCAACACCACGCAAATGAACATCATGGAGCTGCTGTATCCGGAATACCTGGAAGGCACCTCCCTGGCGCACCCTGCGATTCAGGCCGCGTACAGCGAAATGACTGTGCCCGCCGGACCTGCCTGGGTTCGTGAACACCTGCGCCGCCTGCAGGCAAGCAATATTCAGCCGCACTTCCAGTTGACCGGCATGCATGCCCTGGAAACCCTCGAGCGCATCGTGCGTCGTGGTGATTACATGGGCCCGATGAACCTGACCTGGATCGGCATCGGCGGCGGTTTCGACGGCCCTAATCCGTTCAACTTCTTCAACTTCATTCACCGCGCGCCCGATGGTTGCACCTTGACTGCCGAATCGCTGCTCAAAAACGTGCTGCCATTCAACACCATGGCCTTGGCTATGGGGCTGCACCCGCGTTGCGGCAACGAAGACACCATCATCGATCACCAGGGCAAGCGCTTCACATCAGTGCAGCAGATCCAGCAAACCGTGCGCGTTGCCCATGAGCTGGGCCGCGAAATCGCGACCGGTAAAGAAGCCCGTGCCATTTATCGCATCGGCCAGCAGTACAGCAGCATCGAAGAAACACTCAAAGCTAACGGAATGGCGCCAAACCGCCTGCCGGGTCACAAGGGTGTGCCACAGCGCGGCTGACCGGAGAGGGTCGGCCCGCCACCCCGGCGCCGACCCGCCACAGTCCACAGCGCTGTTAGTCAGGCTTCCATAACAACAAGACTTAGCCCAGACAACAGAGGAGCCAGCATGGCCGCCTATATCGCCAGCACCACAGATGATGGTGCCGACACTTCACGTGGCATTCCACGGCGCTATGCCTGGATTGTCTTTGCCTTGACCTTTGGCCTGCTGATTTCCGACTACATGTCGCGCCAAGTGCTCAACGCCGTATTTCCGCTGCTCAAGGGCGAATGGGCCCTGAGCGATAGCCAGCTCGGATTGCTCAGTGGCATCGTCGCCCTGATGGTCGGGCTGCTGACTTTCCCGTTGTCATTGATGGCCGACCGCTTCGGGCGGGTGAAAAGCCTGGTGTTGATGGCCGTGCTCTGGAGCCTGGCGACCCTGGGTTGCGCCCTGGCAGAAAACTACCAGCAAATGTTCATCGCTCGTTTTCTGGTCGGTGTCGGTGAAGCCGCCTATGGCAGCGTCGGTATCGCTGTTGTCGTCGCGGTATTTCCCCGTGATATGCGCGCAACTCTGGCCGGCGCCTTCATGGCCGGCGGCATGTTCGGCTCGGTGCTGGGTATGGCGCTGGGTGGGGTGATGGCCCAGCATTTCGGCTGGCGGTGGGCGTTCGCCGGCATGGCGCTATTTGGCCTGTTGCTGGCGTTGCTGTATCCGTTGATCGTCAAAGAAGCAAAAATTGCCCCGAAACGCGCCAATGCCACGCCATGCAAGATCGCTCGGCCATTGCACACTCTCTACGGTAGTCGTTCGGTGATTGCAGCCTACGTTGCCAGCGGCCTGCAACTGTTCGTCGGTGGCACGGTCATCGTGTGGATGCCCAGCTATCTGAACCGCTATTACGAAATGGGCACGGATAAAGCCGGTGTAGTGGCTGCCATCATCGTCCTGTGCAGCGGTATCGGCATGATCCTCTGCGCCATGCTGTGTGACCGCCTGGGCCGGCAGCGTCCGGATCGCAAGATCAGCCTGGCAATCGGCTACTGCCTGGGCAGTTGCCTGTTGTTGTCGCTGGCGTTTGCCTTGCCTTCGGGCACCGCGCAACTGGTGCTGATCTGCCTGGGCATGATGATTGCGGCAGGCACCAACGGGCCATCCAGTGCCATGGTTGCCAACCTTACGCATTACTCGGTTCACGGTACGGCCTTTGCCACCTTGACCCTGGCCAACAACCTGCTGGGGCTGGCCACCGGGCCTCTGATTACCGGGCGGGTTTCCGACGTGATCGGCTTGCACGCTGCCTTCCAGCTCGTGCCTCTGATCAGCATCGGTGCTGCTGTGGTGTTCTTTATTGCCAAGCGTCACTATCACAGCGACATGGCCCGTCTGGAGGGGCTGCAACAGACAGCGCCTGACGCGGCGCAGATTCAGGAGGTAAAACCGTGAAGCAAGCGTTGTCCATTGAAGTATTTATCGACTTTATTTGTCCCTGGTGCCTGATTGGTCAACGTAACCTGCAGGTTGCGCTTGAACAATTGCGCCTGGAACAGCCAGACGTTGAAGTCACCTTGCATTGGCAAGGCGTGCAACTGCTGCCTGACATGGCCAGGACCGGTCAACCGTTCGAGGCGTTTTACCGCAAGCGCCTGGGAAGCGATGAGGCTGTGCGTCAGCGTCAGGCGCAGGTGCGTGCGGCGGCCGAGGCCGTCGGCGTCAATATTGATTTTTCCCGTATTTGCCGCATGCCCAACACGGGTGATGCACACCGCTTGTTGCAGCGCGCCGTAGCGCTGGGGCAACCGCAACGTGCCGAGCAACTTCTGGCGCAGCTGTTCGCAGCCTATTTCCAGCATGGCAAGGACCTGGGTGATCCCATTACTTTGCTCAAGATTGCACGCAGCTGTGACCTGGAACCGGGTCAGGTTGCTGACTGCTTGCGCGGGGACGCCAGTCCGTTCATGAGTAGCAACCACCGTGCCAGTGCTGGTGTTCCATTTTTTCGTTTCAACCAGCTGTTGGAAGTGAGTGGTGCGCAACCTGCCGAAGTCTTGTTTGACGTCATGCTTGAAGCACTGGCAGTGGATCAGGTGGCGCTGGCATGAGCTACCGATATCCTGTGCCATCGGCCAAGGTACCCGCGCGGGGTGGCCGAGCGTTGCTGACGTTCGAAGACAAAAGCCTGGCGCTGTTCAACGTCGCTGACCATTTTTATGCCATCGATGACAGCTGCCCACACCAAGGCGCTTCGCTCTGTGGGGGACGCCTGGACGGACGGGTCATTCAGTGTTGCGCCCATGGCCTGCGCTTCGATCTGGCCAGCGGCTACCTGCTCAACTCCACGCAACTCAAGGTCGCTAGTTACCCGGTGGAGTGTGAAGGCGAACAGCTGTTCATCGTTGTCGACACCGAGGAGGCCGGCCAATGACCGCTGTCGCAATTGCCGCCGTTAACCATCGCGTGCGCGAGCTGGCACCGGGTTTCATCGTCAGCCTGATCGCCGCTGCCGCTGCCAGTTTTCTCAGCGAACACTATGGCGCGCCAGTCATGTTGTTTGCCCTGTTGCTGGGCATGGCGTTGAATTTTCTGTCTACCGATGGACGTTGCAAGGCGGGTATTGAATTTACCGCACGCACCGTGTTGCGCGTCGGGGTGGCGTTGCTGGGCATGCGCATTACCCTTGAGCAGATTGCCAGCCTTGGCTGGAAGCCGGTGGCATTGGTGGTGATCATTGTGGGGGTGACTATCGGTGTGTCGATGCTGGTGGCCAAGGCAATGGGCTTCAATCGCTTGTTCGGCATGCTTACCGGTGGGGCTACGGCGATTTGTGGTGCGTCGGCCGCACTGGCTCTGGCTGCTGCCTTGCCTGCGCACAAACAGAAAGAACACGCGACGCTGTTCACCGTGATCGGTGTGTCGGCACTGTCGACCCTGGCGATGATTGTCTACCCGATGATTGCTGGCTGGCTGCAGCTGTCGCCGTCTCAGGCCGGGGTGTTTCTCGGCGCCACGATCCATGACGTGGCGCAGGTGGTCGGCGCGGGCTATAGCATGTCCACCGAAACCGGCGACATTGCCACAGTGGTCAAGCTGATGCGGGTTGCGATGCTGTTGCCGGTCATTGTCGTGGCGGCAATGATTACCCGCCGCGCAGGTGACGCCGATACCGGCAAGCGGCCGCCACTGTTGCCATGGTTTGCCGTAGGTTTTGTCTTGTTGGCCTGCGTGAACAGTACCGGCTGGATTTCTACCTCAGTGCAGGGTGGGGTCAACGAGTTATCGCGCTGGTGTCTGGTGATTGCTATCAGCGCCTTGGGCATGAAGACCCAGCTCAAGGAGCTTGCCTCTGTGGGCATCAAGCCCATCGCATTGATGGTGGGTGAAACGGTATTTCTCGTGCTACTGGTACTCGCGCTGATGCACTGGGGCCTGTGACGCCCACTGCGCCTACCGCTGAACCTTCAGCGCTGCTGCACGCCATGTTGCGAACGCCACGTGGCCGGCGGCATGCCGAACTGGGCAATGAACCAGCGGGTAAATGAGCTGGGCATTGAATAGCCAAGCATGTCGGCGATCCGCCCCAATGAATAATTGGGGTTTTCCAGGTACCGGATCACCAGGTCGCGGCGCACGCCGTTGATCAAGTCGCTGAAGGTCACGCCACATTCCTCAAGGCGCCTTTGCAGGGTGCGCACATTCATACCCTGGGTCTGGGCAACCTGCTCGATGGTTGCCCGTCCCATTGGCAGCAGCAAGTAGATGGTCTTGCGCATCTCCAGCTCCAACGACAGCTTGCCGCCAGCCAACGTATCCAGGTAACGCTGGGCCAGGCGGGCCATCGCTTCGTTGGCCAACGGATTGGCAGTGTCCAGGTCGGCAGCCGGGCAAACGATGCCGTTGAACTCGCTGCCAAACAGCAGCTTGCAACCAAAAATCCTGCGGTGAATGGCCAGGTCGGCGGGCGCTGCGTGGGTGAAGTTGGCGCTGATCGGGCGCCAGTGCGCACCGAGCAGCGCCGCACATAGGCGCAGCATTACACCAATGGCAAGCTCCGTGGCCTGACGACCGCGATGGGGCAAATCACTGACCACTTCCTCACGGATGATCACGGTTTTTCCCGCTTCTTCGATGTGGATGGCCAAAGCGTCATTGAGCAGATGTCGATACTGCACAATCACCTGCAAGGCATCGCGCAGGGTGCGTTGGTGACTGAGCAACAGGCTGATCTCGCCAAAGTCCGACAGTTGCCGAAGTTCGGCCATACGCAGACCAAAGGTTTCACAGCCGCTGACCCGGGCAGACTCTTCTAGCAAGGTGATCACGCTGGTGACTGCCAAGCGCTGGTTGGGGTCATCGAGCAAGGCGGCACTCAAGCCAACCTGGGCCAACAGCGCATGGGGGTTAAGCCCCAAGTGACGTGAAACTTCAAGGTAATTGGTAAGGCTTGCGGCACGGACAAGGGCTGTCATTTTATTGTTTTCCACGCATTGTCATCAGACGACCCGCTTCTGCGGCGGATTACCTTTTATAGCCTGTGTGTCGCCAATTGAGAAGTCGTTTACCACCAAGACCAAAGCCTTGAAACCCCGGCAGGCCGGCGCTTCGGTCGCCTGGGCAATGCCCTGTCATCAAATGAAAAGTCACTGACGCTCAATGTAAAGCGCCTGGGAGGAGGGGTGATTACTGTGGCACTCGAACCGTTCGGGGATATCTGCGAGCGGACTGTCATGAACATAGGGTGTCGACGTGGAAAAACTGCATACCGCCGCTACTGTCCTGATCGTTCCCGGCTTGCGTGATCATGTTGCCGAACATTGGCAGACGTTGCTGCAAAACCGCCTGGCCAACGTTCGCTCGGTACCACCGTTGCAGATAAATGGCCTTGACTGCCAGGCGCGGGTCGAGGCGATCCAGCGCGAACTCGAACAGATCGATGGCGACGTTGTGCTGGTAGCCCACAGCGCCGGTGTGCTCATGGTGGCGCACTGGGCCGCATGCTATCAGCGGCCGATCAAAGGCGCGCTATTGGCTGCACCACCCGACCTTGAGGCGCAGTGGCCTGCAGCTTACCCAAGCCCGGACAGCCTGCGCGCCAATGGCTGGGCGCCGCTGCCGATCACCCCGTTGCCGTTCCCGAGCATCGTTGCTGCCAGCAGCAACGACCACCTGGCCAGCCTCGGCGCGGTAAGGGCAATGGCCCATGGTTGGGGCAGCGAACTGGTCGAACTGGGCGCCGTCGGTCATCTCAACCCCGCGGCAGGATTCGGCCACTGGCCGCAGGCCGAAACTTTCATTCAGACGCTGGACCGCTGAGCCCGCTGTACCGCAGGGACGCTTGACCAACGCTCGCAAACGACGAGCGGTAAAAAACAATAACAATAACCGGAGTCATCGTAATGCCGAACCATCGCACTCACTGTGCTGTGTACCCACAGCGCTGCCTGCTGGCCTGCGCCATCAGTCTGCTCGCTTTGCCTGGCGCCCAGGCCTTTGAACTCGACACCGGCAGCGAAGACTGGGCCGTGCGTCTGGATAACACCGTCAAGTACAACTACGGCGTACGCACAGAAAGTGCCGATAAACGTATGTTGGCAACCCCCAACAACAACGACGGCGACTACAACTTCCGCAAGGCCGGCACCAACATCACCAACCGTGTTGACCTGCTCACCGAGCTCGACGTGATCTACCAGGGCAACATGGGCTTTCGGGTCAGCGCCGCCAGTTGGTATGACAAGGCTTACGACAACACCGGCTCCAACTCCAACCCGTTTGTCAACGGCAATGGCGACACCTCCGGCATCAACCCAAGCCTCAATGGCCTGCCCGGCACCGGCACGCCCTTGGGCAGCCCGCATCTGAGCAACTACGCCCAGCGCTACTACAGTGGCCCGTCGGGTGAAGTGCTGGATGCTTTCGTGTTCATGCGCACCGAAATCGGCGAAAGCTCGGAGCTGAGCGGCAAACTGGGCCAGCACAACCTGTTCTGGGGTGAAACCCTGCTCAACCCGGTGCACTCGCTGAGCTACGGCCAGTCGGGCCTGGACCTGGCGAAACTGGCCGCGTCGCCCGGAACCGAAGCCAAAGAACTGTTCGTGCCACGTAACCAGCTCTCGGGCTCCTTCCTGGTAAACCCGGAACTGACTATCGGCGCCCAGTATTTCCTCGATTGGGATGCTGCCAGGCTGCCGGAAGCCGGCACCTATTACGGCGGCTCGGACCTGGTGGGTGAGGGCGCCCAGAGCTTCCTGCTCGGCCACACCGGCACTCCAGGCCTGATTCCTGTCCAAGGAGCGTTGACCAGCATTCGACGTGGTCACGACCTGACCCCGGACAAGCGCGGTGATTGGGGTGTCATGGCCAAGTGGTCTCCGGAGTGGTTGGGCGGCACCCTGGGCTTCTACTACCGCAAGACCTCGGAAATTCTGCCACAGGCCTGGTTGGACGCCCGTGGCCTGACCGTGTCCCGTGGCCCATTCGGTACGCCACCGGCAAGCCTGCAGGGCGCCGTCGGCAACCTCTACAACTCGCTGCAAACCCCGACCTACCAGTTCGCCTACGCCGACAACATCGACGTCTATGGTCTGAGCTTGTCCAAGGACGTAGGTGGCATCAGTGTCGGTAGCGACCTGAACATCCGCCACAACATGCCGCTGGCCAGCATTCCGGCAATCGTCAGCGCACCCGGACAGGGTGGCCTGGGGGGCGGTTTCGGTTTGTTGCCACCACGTTCGCCAAGCAGCGGTGTGGTCTATGACGTGCCCAGCGACGGCGATGGCTTGAGCGCCACTGGCCAGACGCTGCACTGGACCCTCAACGGTCTGATGAGCATCGGTGACACACCATTTTTCGACAGCGCCAGCCTGTTGGGCGAACTGTTCTACAGCAACCTGCTCAAGCTCGATGGCCACAACGAAGCCTTGTACAAGGGCAAGAGCAGCTACCGCGGTATCGACAAACCCACCCGCGACAACTGGGGCATTGCTGTCAACTTCACCCCGACCTGGTACCAGGTCATGCCGGGTGTCGACATGAGCATGCCGTTGTCGATCAACGTCGGTATAGACGGCGTATCGCCGGTACAAGGTGGCGGCGCCGAGGACACCGGCAACTACGCAGTCGGCGTGGGTGCTGCGATCTACAACCAGTATTTCGTCGACCTCAAGTACGTCGACAGCTTCGGCAAGTCCCAGTCGTGCAAAAACGGCCAGACCGATGGCACGACACCCAATGCCCTGGACGGTGAGCAGGATTACACCTGCTACGGCGGTGGTTACGCCTCTTTCTCTGGCGGCGGTGCAACCACCGAGGACCGTGGTGCGCTTTACCTCACCGTCAAAACCACCTTTTAAGTTACGTCTTCCTCCAGACATCACGCAGGAAAACATCATCATGAACTACGTGCATACGCTTTTAGCCACGTGCCTGTCACTGGCCGCCATCAACTCGGCCCAGGCAGCTGTCTCCACCGAACAAGCCGCGCAACTGGGTACCAGCCTGACCCACATCGGCGCGCAAACCGCCGCCAATGCCGACGGTTCGATCCCCGCTTACAAGGGCGGCCTGGTCACGCCACCGGCCAGCTACAAGAGCGGCGACAGCATGCGTCCGGACCCGTTCGCCGGTGAAAAGCCGCTGCTGGTCATCGACGGCAAGAACGCCGATCAATTCAAAGGCCAGTTGACCGCGACCACCCAGGAACTGCTCAAGCGCTTCCCGACCTTCCGTGTCGATGTGTATCCGACCCACCGTACCGTGGCGCTGCCGCAGCCGGTGCTGGACAACACCGTCAAGAACGCCGTGGGCGCACAAAGCAAGGAGGGTGGCACCGCGGTCGAGAACGTGCTGCCAGGCATTCCATTCCCGATCCCGCAGAGCGGCGCCGAGGCCATGTGGAACTTCCTCCTGCGCTATCAGGGCGTGAGCATGGCGGCCAAGTATGATTCATGGAACGTGGACTCCGCTGGTGTGCCAACCCTGTCGACCACAGGCCAGGCGAACATCAGCTACCCGATCTACGAGGACATGAACAAGCCAATCGGCTCCAAAGACACCTACTATCAGATGAAGCTGATGTACACCGCACCTGCTCGCCGTGCCGGTGAAGCGATGATGCTGCGTGACGCCGCCAACCCGCTGGTGCAGCCACGCAGCGCCTGGGTGTACCTGCCAGGTCAACGACGGGTCAAGCTGGCGCCGAACCTTGCCTATGACACGCCGAACCCAGGCACCTCGGGTTCTGGCACCTATGACGATGTATTCGTCTTCAACGGCGCCCTGGACCGCTACGACTGGACCCTGGTCGGCAAGCAGGAAATGTATGTGCCGTACAACACCTACCAACTGACCTACAACACCGATATCAAGAGCCTGACCACGCCTAACCACCTCGCACCGCAGTTCGTGCGCTGGGAAAAACACCGCGTGTGGGTGGTCGAGGGCAAGCTCAAGGATGGCGCTCGCCACATCTATCACAAACGCCGTTTCTACCTGGACGAGGACAGCTGGATCGCTCTGGCCTCCGACCAGTATGACGCCCGTGGTCAGCTATACCGTGGCTCGTTTGCCTTCCTCAGCCAGAGTTACGACAAACAGACCCCGGATGCAACGCCGTTCATGATCTATGACCTGATTGGCGGCACCTACAACCTCAACGGTGTGGTGGGTGCCTATGGCGGCATTCGCTACATCGAGCCGCTGACCCGTACCCAGTGGTCGCCCGAGTCCCTGGCCGGTGCCGGTATTCGTTAAGCCGGCATGAATGACCGGGCGCCATAGATCGGCGCCCGGTCCCTGGTTGAGCTATCCGGAGGATCGGGTATGTATTGTTTCAAGCGATGGACGACGCTGACCCTGGCGCTGCTCGCCCTGCAAGGCACTGCACAGGCAGCCCCCTACGTCGATGTGCTGGACTTGCCGGCCATGCCTAGCGCATTGGCGATGAAAAGCGCGTTGCGTGACGTCACCTCGGCGGGCGAGCGGCAGATTGCCGTGGGCCCACGCGGGCACATCCTCTATTCCGATGACCGCGGTACGCACTGGCAACAGGCACAGGTGCCGGTCAGTGCCGATCTCAATGCGGTGAGTTTTCCAACGCCGGAGCTTGGCTGGGCGGTGGGCAATGACGGCGTGATCCTGCACAGTCGTGATGGCGGCAAAAGCTGGGAGAAGCAGCTCGACGGCCGCATGCTTGGCGAACAAGTGCTGACCTGGTACCGCAGTCAGGCACAGGCCGCGCCAGATGATCAGCGCTGGGCCGCGCTGGTGGCAGAGGGCGAGCGCCTGCAAGCCGAAGGCGCCGACAAGCCGTTTCTGGATGTGCTGTTCACCGATGCCAGCCACGGCTATGCCGTAGGTGTCTTCAACCTGCTGCTGTACACCGCCGATGGCGGCCAGCATTGGACACCGTGGCTTGAGCGCAGCGACAACCCCCAGGCCCTGCACCTGACCAGCCTGGCACGGGTCGACAACACCTTGTACATCACCGGTGAACAAGGCCTGTTGCTCAAGCTCAGTGCCGACGGTCAGCAGTTCACTCGGGTAAACACGCCCTATAGCGGCACCTTTTTCGGCGCAATCGGTAAACCGGGTGCGCTGCTGGTGTATGGGCTGCGCGGGCATGTGTACCGCAGTGTCGATGGTGGCCAGCAATGGCAACAAGTCAGCACCGCCTTGACCACCAGTATTACTGCCGCAAGTCAGGACAACCGTGGCCAGCTATGGCTGTTGAGCCAGGCCGGAGACCTGCTAATGAGCAAGGACGACGGCGCCAGTTTTGTCGCGGTCAAGCAAACCTCGCGCACGCCGGTCAGTGCGGCGACATTCGACGCCGGTACCGACCTGGTGCTGGTAGGGGACCGTGGTGTGCGTACGCAGTCCTTCGACCAACCGCTGCAGCCATAATAAGAGAACAACCTGATGGCCAATATCCAACAAGACACCTTGCCGGTGGTCCGTAACCTTGGCGACTTCGATGCCCGCTCCGGCAATATGCTCGAACGTCTGGTGTTCAATCATCGTCTGCCGTTTATGGTGTGCATGCTGCTGGCTACCCTGGTGCTGGGGTACATGGCCGTGACGCGCCTGGAATTGCGCCCAAGCTTCGAAAAGATGATTCCCCAGAGTCATCCGTACATTCAGAACTACCTGGAAAATCGCCAGTCACTGCGCGGTCTGGGCAACTCGCTGCGCGTGGTGGTGGAAAACACCCAGGGCGACATCTTTGACCCGGCGTATCTGCAGACCCTGCGCCATATCAACGATGAACTGTTCCTCAGCCAGGGCGTGGACCGCGCCTGGATGAAGTCACTGTGGAGCCCGGCGGTGCGCTGGACCGAAGTGACTGAAGAGGGCTTCCAGGGCGGCCCGGTGATGCCCGACGGCTACCAGGGCTCACAAGCCGATATCCAACAGCTGCGACAGAACATCGAACGCGCAAACATCGTCGGCAGCCTGGTCGCTCGCGACTTCAAGTCGAGCATGTTGATCGTGCCGCTGCTCGACCAGGACTCGGCCACCGGCCGTGGCGTCGACTACCATGCGTTCTCGCAGAAACTTGAGCAATTGCGCAGCCAGTACGAGGCGCAAGGCACCTACAAGATCCATGTGATCGGCTTCGCCAAGCTTATGGGCGACCTCATCGACGGTTTGATCCAGGTGATGTTGTTCTTTGCCCTGGCGGTGGTGACCACCCTGGTGATCATCTACCTCTATACCCGCTGTGTGCGCAGTACCTTGCTGGTGGTGCTGTGCTCGTTGACCGCGGTGGTCTGGCAATTGGGCATTGTTGCCTGGCTGGGGTATGCCATCGACCCTTACTCGATTCTGGTGCCGTTCCTGATCTTCGCCATTGGCGTATCGCACGCCGCGCAGAAAATGAACGGCATCATGCAGGACATCGGCCGCGGCACCCACCGCCAGATTGCCGCACGCTATACCTTCCGCCGCCTGTTTGTTGCCGGTGTTACCGCACTGCTGGCCGATGCGGTGGGTTTTGCCGTGCTGATGCTGATTGACATTCCGGTCATTCAAGACCTGGCGATCACTGCCAGTATCGGTGTGGCGGTATTGATCTTTACCTCGCTGCTGCTGATGCCGGTGGCACTGTCGTACATCGGGGTGGGGCGCAAGGCCGCCGAGCGCGCCCTGCGTATCGATTCGCGGGCTGCAGAGCATCGTGGTTTCGGCAAGCTCTGGGACCTGCTAGATCGCTTTACCACCCGCAAATGGGCGACGGCCGCCTTGTTGGTCGCCGGCGTATTGGGAGCAGGGGGCTTTGCCTTGAGCCTGCAGCTGAAAATAGGCGACCTCGACAGTGGCGCACCCGAGTTGCACGCCGACTCACGCTATAACCGTGATAACGCCTACATCACGGATCACTACGCGCTTTCCAGCGATACGTTCGCGGTGATGATCAAGACCGCCCCGGAAGGCTGCCTGCGGTACCAGACGCTGGTACTCGCCGATCGACTGGCTTGGGAGCTGCAACAGCATGCCGGGGTGCAGACCACCTTGTCGTTGACCAACGCGGTACGCCAGATAACGGCCGGCACCTATGAAGGCAACCCCAAGCTCAACAGCATTCAGCGCAACCAGGACGTGCTCAATTACGCCGCCCAACAGGCCTCGGTCAATGCCCCCGAACTGTTCAACAACGACTGCTCGCTGATGCCGGTGATTGCCTACCTGACGGATCACAAAGCCGACACCCTGGATGAAGTGGTGGCCGTTGCCGAGCGCTTTGCCCAGGCCAACAGCAGTGAAGATCGCCAATTCCTCCTGGCTGCCGGCAGTGCCGGGATCGAAGCGGCAACCAACATTGTCGTGCGCGATGCCAACCGCACCATGCTGCTGCTGGTGTACCTGGCGGTCACCCTGTTCTGCCTGATCACTTTCCGCAGTTGGCGGGCCACGTTGGTCGCCGTGCTGCCGCTGATTCTCACCTCGGTGCTGTGTGAGGCCCTGATGGTGATGATGGGGATTGGCGTGAAAGTCGCGACCTTGCCGGTAATTGCCCTGGGCGTGGGCATTGGCGTGGACTACGCGCTGTACCTGCTCAGCGTGCAACTGCACTACCAGCGCAAGGGCCTGCCGTTGTCCGAGGCGTATCAAAATGCCGTGGCCTTCACCGGTCGAGTGGTCGGTCTGGTCGGTATCACCCTGGCTGCCGGCGTGGTCGCCTGGGCCTGGTCGCCGATCAAGTTCCAGGCCGACATGGGCATCCTGCTGACCTTCATGTTCCTCTGGAACATGCTCGGCGCGCTAATCCTGATTCCGGCGCTGTCGTATTTCCTTCTGCCTGGCAACAAGGCCCAGGCACCCGCTTCCAGCACCGTCGCTGCCGACGGGCTGCAACAAACAACCAAAGAAGTCGAGTGCTCGCATCATGTCTGATTACCTTCCACCGCTGCGCGACATGGATTTTCTGTTCAACGAGGTGTTCGACCTCCCGGCCGTATGGTCACGGATACCAGCGCTGGCCGAGCATATTGATGCCGATACCGCCAAGGCCATCCTTGAACAGGCGGGCAAGGTCATCGCCCAAGTCATCGCGCCGCTCAATCGCAGTGGCGATGAACAGGGTTGCCGCTGGGAAGACGGTCAAGTCATCACCCCGGACGGTTTCGCCGAGGCTTATCGCGCCTACGCCGAAGATGGCTGGGTCGGCGTTGCAGGTGCGACGCAATACGGCGGCATGGGCATGCCCAAGGTAATAGGCGCCCAGGTCGAGGAAATGCTCAACGCTGCCAACCTGTCGTTCGGCTTGTACCCGATGCTCACCGCTGGCGCCTGCCTGTCGCTGCTCAATCACGCCAGCGACGCACTCAAGGCCCAGTATCTACCCGCCATGTACGAAGGACGCTGGACCGGTTCGATGTGCCTGACCGAACCGCATGCCGGTACCGACCTTGGTTTGATTCGTACCCGCGCCGAACCTCAGGCCGACGGCAGCTACCGGATCAGCGGCACCAAGATCTTCATTACGGGGGGGGAGCAGGACCTCAGCGAGAACATCATTCACCTGGTACTGGCGAAGCTGCCGGATGCACCTGCAGGGGCCAGGGGCATTTCGCTGTTCCTGGTGCCCAAGGTGATGGTCAACGACGACGGTTCGCTGGGGGATGCCAACGCCCTGGGGTGTGGCTCGATCGAGCACAAGATGGGCATCAAGGCATCAGCCACCTGCGTAATGAACTTCGACGGTGCCACTGGCTATCTGGTGGGCGACCTGAACAAAGGCTTGAATGCCATGTTCACCATGATGAACTACGAACGTCTGGGCGTAGGCATTCAAGGCCTGGCCCTGGGTGAGCGCTCTTATCAGAACGCCATCGAGTATGCCCGCGAGCGGTTGCAGAGCCGCGCTCCGACCGGGCCTGTGGCCAGCGAACAAGCTGCCGACCCGATCATCGTCCACCCTGACGTACGCCGCATGCTGTTGACCATGAAGGCCTTGAACGAAGGCGGGCGGGCATTTTCCACCTATGTGGCCCTGCAACTGGACCTGGCCAAGTACAGCGAAGACGAGCAAGAACGCAATCGCGCGCAGGCCCAGGTGGCGCTGCTGACTCCGGTGGCCAAAGCCTTCCTCACCGACATGGGGCTGGAAACCACGGTACATGGTCAGCAAGTGTTCGGCGGCCATGGCTACATTCGCGAATGGGGCCAGGAGCAATTGATCCGCGACTGCCGGATCACCCAGATCTACGAAGGCACCAACGGTATCCAGGCTATGGACCTGGTAGGGCGCAAGCTGGTTGCCGACGGTGGTAAGGCCTACAGCCAGTTGTCTGCGCAAATGAAAGCATTCGCCGAACGTCTCGCCCCCTCGAGTGGCGAGTTCAGTGAGCCGCTGTTGGCCGCCATCGACAATCTGGATGAATTGACCGCGTGGCTGCTCGACCGTGCCCAGGGCAACCCCCGCGAAATCGGCGCGGCGGCAGTGGAGTATCTGCATGTGTTCGGCTACACGCTGTATGCCTACATGTGGGCGCAAATGGCCGATGTGGCTCAGGCACGCGATGAGCAGGGTACGTTCTACACCAGTAAATTGGGAACGGCGCGCTTCTACTTCGCACGCCTGCTGCCGCGCATCCAGTCGCTCAGCGCCACCGTCAAGGCCGGCAGCGCCAGCCTGTACCTGCTCGACGCCGAACAACTGTGAAGGATCCCGCAATGATCGAAACTCGCGTGATTGCCCCGGCGCCCGGGGCCTATAGCTATCCGCTGCTGATCAAGCGCCTGCTGCTGTCCGGTGTGCGCTACCAGCCTGGCCAGGAAATCGTCTACGCCGATAAGCTGCGTTACAACTACATCACCTTGCAGGAGCGCATCCAGCGGCTGGCCAACATGCTGGTCGCGGCAGGGGTGAAAGCGGGTGATACTGTGGCCTTGCTCGATTGGGACAGTCATCGTGCGCTCGAATGCTTCTTCGCCGTGCCAATGCTGGGCGCAGTACTGCACACGGTGAACGTGCGCCTGTCGGCTGAACAGATCCGCTACACCATGAACCACGCCGACGATAAGCTGGTGCTGGTCCACGATGACTTCCTGCCATTGATGGAGCAACTGCAGGACGAACTGGAGACAGTCGAAGGTTTCATTCGCTTGGGCGAGGTACAACCCTGCGCCACCGCACTTCCGGTACTGGGCGAGTACGAAGCGTTGCTGGCTGCGGCGGCTCCGGCGTATGAATTCCCGGACTTTGACGAGAATTCGCTGGCAACCCTGTTCTACACCACCGGCACCACGGGCAACCCCAAGGGCGTCTACTTCACCCACCGCCAGTTGGTGCTGCACACCCTTAATGAACTGGGGACGTTGGCGGCCTGTGGCGGCGAGCCATTGCTGCGTTCTGGTGATGTGTACATGCCCATCACACCGATGTTCCATGTACACGCCTGGGGCGTGCCTTACGTGGCTACCGCCCTGGGTATCAAGCAGGTGTACCCTGGGCGCTACGAACCCAACCAGCTTGTGCGCCTGTTCCGCGAAGAGCAGGTGACCTTTTCGCACTGCGTCCCGACCCTGCTGCAGATGATGCTCGACAGCGAGGAGGGCCGTAATACCGACCTTACCGGCTGGAAAATGCTACTGGGCGGCAGCGCCTTGACCCAAGGCCTGGCAACACGGGCGAGCAACCGCGGCATTCATGTGCACTGTGGCTACGGCATGTCCGAAACTTGCCCGCTGCTGAGTCTGACCAGCCTCACTCCAGAAGACCTGGCGTTGCCCATGGAACAGCAGATACCACTGCGCATCAATGCTGGCGTGCCCATTCCTCTGGTGGACTTGCGTATCGTCGATGAGCAAGGCAATCAGGTCGCACATGACGGTGAAAGCCTCGGCGAGATCGTGGTTCGCGCGCCCTGGCTGACCCAGGGCTACCTGAAAGAACCTGAGCAAGGCGCAGCGTTGTGGGCCGATGGTTGGATGCACACCGGTGACATGGCCTGCATCAATGCACGCGGCGTGGTACAGATTCGCGACCGGATCAAGGACGTGATCAAAACCGGCGGTGAGTGGATAAGCTCGGTAGCGCTGGAAAGCCTGATCAGCCAACACCCTGGCGTCGATTCAGTCGCGGTGGTTGGCATTGCCGATTCGCAATGGGGGGAACAACCCCTGGCTCTGGTGGTTTGTGTGGCGGGTATGCAGCTGGATCAGCAATCGCTGGCGCAGCACCTACAACAGTTTGTCGACAGCGGCAGCCTGAACAAATGGGCCGTGCCACGGCAGGTGCGATTTGTCGATGAAATTCCGAAAACCAGTGTCGGCAAGATCAACAAGAAGCTGATTCGCGAGCTGCATGCCTGCCAGGCGTAGGTTTGGGTCGCGAGGCAAGCCAGCACCTACCGGAAGGTAGGCGCTGGCGCAATCTGGTAAAGTCTGCGCCGAACCCTACAGCAGACCTTGCCAGGAGCGCACATGACAATCGATTGGGCCCATTTCACACCGTGGTCGGCGTTGCTCGGCGGCGCCCTGATTGGTCTGGGCGTGAGTATGTTCGCCCTGCTGAACGGCCGTGTCGCAGGCATCAGTGGCCTGCTGGGTAGCCTGTTGCAAAAGCATGATGAGGGCAGACGCGAGAAGGGGTTGTTCGTTCTCGGGATTTTAGTAGCGCCCTTGCTCTGGTGGGTGTTTGCCGGGCGACCGCTTGCCGAGTTCGAGGCCGGACCATTGACCTTGATTGTTGCAGGTTTGCTGGTAGGCCTGGGCGCCCGCTATGGCTCGGGATGCACCAGCGGCCATGGCGTGTGTGGCCTGGCCCGGCTATCGCCGCGTTCGCTGGTGGCCACCCTGTCGTTCATGGCCAGCGGCATCGGCGTGGTCTTCATTGCCCGTCACCTGATGGGGGGCTGAGCATGAGGGCAATAGTCGCTTTGCTGGCAGGTCTGGTATTCGGTCTTGGCCTTTTGCTGGCCGGCATGGCCAATCCGGCCAAAGTCCTTGGTTTTCTCGATCTGGCCGGGCTTTGGGACCCATCACTGGCGCTGGTCATGGTCGCTGCAATCGCGGTTGCGTTCGTACCGCTGCAATGGAGTCGCAAACAGTCGCGCTCACTGCTGGGTTCCCCCATGCGTATGCCCGCAGCCCGCGATGTGGACTCCAGGCTGATTCTCGGCAGCCTGGTATTTGGTGCGGGCTGGGGCTTAGCCGGTATCTGCCCTGGCCCTGGCCTGGTGCTGTTATTGACCGGCTACGGGCAAAGTATTCTCTTCGTTGCCGCCATGTTGCTGGGCATGGCCTTGTTCAGCGCTATCGAGCGCTGGCGTGGCCGCTGAGATCACGCCGCCTGTAAAGCCTGGGCAATTGCCTTGTTGAACGCCGGCAGATCGTCTGGATTGCGCGATGTGATCAAGCGCCAGCCTTTGGCGGTGCACTCCTTGACTTCGGCGTCCACCCATTCGGCCTTGGCGTTGACCAGGTCGGTACGAACGCTGGGGTAAGAGGTCAGGGTTTTGCCGGCGATCACCTCGGCATCGATCAGCGCCCAAGGGCCATGGCAAATTGCGGCTATAGTTTTACCGCAGAGGCTGAATGCCTGGATCAGCCTCGCCGCATCGGCATCCTGGCGCAGGGTGTCGGCGTTGACCGTGCCGCCCGGGATGATCAGGGCATCGAAGTCGTCGCCGTTGAGGTCGGCAAGCCTGGCGTTGGATTCGACCGTACGGTCCTTGTCGGTGTCATGCAAGAAGGTCTGCACGGTGCCGCCTTTGATCGACCCATGGGTAATGCTCGCGCCTTGCTCGCGCAGGGCTTGCAGGGGACTGAGTAGTTCATCACGTTCGATGCCCGTGTTGGCGGTGATGATCAGGACGCGTTTGCCGTTAAGTGGTGTGCTCATGGTTTCTCCGCAATCAGTGGCCCATCATCCGATGGCCGGACGTGAGGGTGATTTTTCAAGAAGGTGCCTTGTTGGCGCGACACCGACTCCGCCCACTGTTGAGCCTGGCGCCAAGCAAAAGGTTTAGATTTTTTTCCAGGCTCCGGGCTTTGCAACTGCTGCAGGACCGCCATCCGATGAAAACCTTGAAGATCGCTACCTTCAACGTCAATGGCATTCGCGCCCGGCTGCCGAACCTGCTGGCCTGGCTCGAACGTGAACGCCCTGACATCGCTTGTTTGCAGGAACTCAAGGCAGTAGACCGGTACTTCCCCAAGGCCGACCTCGAGGCAATCGGTTATGCCAGCCTGTTCATGGGCCAGGCTTCCTGGAATGGCGTGGCCATCCTCGTTCGCGATGCCGAGCCGCTGGAAGTACGGCGCGGCTTACCCGGCACCGAAGGCGATCCGCAAAGCCGCTATCTGGAGGCAGCAGCGCACGGGGTACTGGTCGGCTGCTTGTATCTACCCAACGGCAATCCGCAACCGGGCCCGAAATTCGATTACAAACTGGCCTGGTTCGAACGATTGATCGAGCACGCTGCTACCTTGCAAGGCAGCGATCATCCTGTGGTGCTGGCCGGCGATTACAACGTGGTGCCGACCGACTTCGACATCTACAACACCCGTTCATGGCTCAAGGATGCCTTGCTGCAACCGCAGAGCCGCGAGTGCTACCAGCGCCTCTTGCAGCAGGGCTGGACCGATGCGCTGCGCCATCTTTACCCCAACGACAGGATCTACACTTTCTGGGACTACTTCCGCCAGCATTGGCAGAAGAACGCTGGCTTGCGCATTGATCACTTGCTGCTCAATCCAACGCTAAAACCTTGCCTGAAAAACGCCGGCGTAGATGCCTGGGTACGTAATGAGGCACATGCCAGCGACCATGCGCCGACCTGGATAGAACTGAACACGCGCAAACTCAAATAGATCGCCTATACGCTGCAGACTACCGTTCGTCCGCTGCCCGGCACCTTGGCCTGCTTATAGCTTTCCACATGGCTATGGGGCGTGGTGATGCGCCTTTTGCCTGCGGAGAACTCCATGACCTTGCTGAAACCCATGAGCGGCGATCTTGCCGAATTACACCGCCATGGTTCACTGCGTGAGCTGTATCAGCACCTGCTGTCCAGCGAGAAAGAGGAGGCCGCGCAAGCGGCGGCCACGTTTTTGCAGCAACAACTGGCCGCAGTCGAAGACGTGGCCACCGGGCTACCGCCAGATGCGCAACAACTGGCGCATTGGGTCGAGCAAAACTGCGTAGCGGTGGCGGCCGAATACGCCGACTACCTGGAGCAGCGCAAGCAAGGGGCCGTGCGCAGATATTTTCATAACAAGGCGCACGCGTTGCACACATTGCGCAGCGTGGCGCCAACCAAACTGGTCGATGGTGCCTGGCTGTACGGTGTGCTGGAGCACTGGCGCGACTACCGCTATAACGGCTTGATAACCACGTACCTTGAAGAGCTCGGTGATGGACAGGGTGCCCAGAACCATGTCGCCATCTACCGACGCCTGTTGGCCGAACATGATTGCGAGAGCGACCAGGGGCTTGCCGACGAACACTTTCACCAAGGCGCGATCCAGTTGGCACTAGGCTGTTGCGCCAGTGACTTCATGCCCGAAGTCCTCGGCTATAACCTTGGCTACGAGCAATTGCCACTGCATTTGTTGGTCTGCGCCTACGAACTCATTGAGTTGGGCATCGACCCTTATTATTTCAGCCTTCATGTCACCATCGACAACGCCAGCACCGGGCATGCCCGTCGGGCTGTAATGGCCGTAAGCGAATTGATGCCGGTGGGGATGGACCCACAGCTGTACTGGAAGCGGGTCGCCCGGGGTTACGCGCTCAATGATCTAGGCACGAGCACCACTGCGGTCATAGGCGCCTTCGATTTGGAGCAGGAGTTGTTGGCAATGCTCGAACGCAAGCGTCCTTTTGGTCAGCACATGCACTCCGACTACGCCAGTTTCGAGGGCAAGACTGTCAACCAATGGCTGAGCGAACCTGGGCAAATGCCCAACTTTCTGCGCGCCCTTCAAGGCAAGGGCTGGATCCAGCGTCATCAGGACCCGGCAAACAGCCGTTTCTGGCAGTTGATCGACGGGGCTGGAGCGGCGATGTTTGGCGTGTTCAGCGGCTTCGAAAAGCAGCTGATACACGATTGGATTGCTGGCGACTGGCAGGATGGTCGTCGTCGTTGTGCGCGACGACGTATTTCCAACGTGGCCGCTCAGGAGTTACCCGAGGATGCGGAAACCGAAGCGCTCAGTGCATCGCTCAAAGGCCAGCCCGCCGATGCGCAGATTGCGCTGTTGATGCCTTGGCTCGGCCCACAGCGTCACAGCCGTCCTGCCGGCTTGTTCGCTACGCGCCGCTTTATCGAGCTACGTACCCGTTTGCGCTGACCCGCCAAGGATGCCGCCATGGTTGATTTCGTCAAATGTCCAGAACGCCCGCTATACCCACATCAGCCTTTGGCCGACCGTGCTCTGCTTGGACTGGGTCGACGCTTGCAGGCTGATGGCTACCGCTTCATCACCCCAACACCCTTGACCCACCAACGCGTCAACAATCGCCCCAACAACCCTCGCAACGAAGACCTACGCGGTGTTTTTGGCTGGTCGAGGCCATTCGAAGCCAACCTGTTTTCGGCAACCGACCTGGCCGTACTAGAGGAGGCCGGTATTGTTGAGAAATACGCCGGCTTGTATCGCAGCACTGTCCGTTGGTCCAGCCTTGGACCCTTGTTGCTGGCGCATTCGGCGTTTCCCACGACTGAGGCCGACGCGGTATTTTTCGGGCCTGACAGCTATCGCTTCGCCAGTTTGATCGAAGCACACCTGCTACAGCATTTCACACCCGTTCACCGGGCGGTGGACATTGGCTGCGGTGCCGGCGCTGGCGCCCTGGTGCTGGCGCGGGCGCGCCAGGACGCTGAGGTACTGGCGTTGGATATCAATCCGCGGGCCCTGCGCCTTTGCGCAGTCAATGCCGAACTGGCCGGGGCCACTAACGTCAGCATCTACCACAGCGATGTGCTCAACAGTGTCGAAGGATGCTTCGATCTGATTCTGGCTAACCCGCCTTACATGAACGACGTGCAACAACGGGCTTACCGGCATGGCGGCGGTGCCCTGGGTGAACACTTGTCGTTACGCATCCTCGAGGAGTCACTACCGCGACTGCAAGTTCATGGCACGTTGCTGTTGTACACCGGCGTGGCGATGGTGGCAGGCAGCGACCCGTTCCTGGCTGCTGCACAGCGCCTGCTGACCGACGCCAATTTCGCCTGGACTTACCGCGAACTCGACCCCGATGTCTTCGGAGAAGAGTTGGAAAAGCCCGGCTACGAGCAGGTCGAGCGGATTGCGGTAGTAGCCCTGACCGTGTCGCGGTTGCGCTGATGAGCGCCAAGGGTGTTGTTCAACGCTTTGGAATCGAGGAGGAATACTTCATCACCGACCTCAAGACCCGACGCATGCTGGCAGCACCGGATGAACCTGTGCTTGCAGCTTGCCGGGAAGCTTTGGACGGCGGTTTTGCCTACGAAATGTTCCAGGGCCAAGTCGAGCTGGCTTCGCCGGTGTTCACCCAAACCGATCAAGCCGCCGAATACATGAGCAAGGCGCGCGCGAGGCTCGATCAAGCATTGGCCGAGCACGGCCTGGGGTTCATCTGCGCCGGCGCCCATCCGCTTGCCGACTGGCGTGAACAACAGCAAACACCGCAGAGCCACTTTCGTGAACTGTTCGCCGAGTTTGCCCTGGTTGCACGGCGCAGCGTGTTGTCTGGCCTGCATGTTCACGCCGAAATCCCCGCAGGGGTCGACCGTATCGCGGTAATGAACGAAGTACTGCCCTGGACGCCGCTGTTGCTGGCCCTGAGCACGTCTTCACCGTTCTGGGACGGCGTGAACAGCGGCTACATGAGCTATCGCCAGGCGCTCTGCGATGAATGGCCACGCATGGGCATCCCAGAACATCTGGCCAATGAAACGGCATTCGCTCAGTACCTCGACACACTCCGGCAAGCGGGCGCCATCGCCGCCAAGGCCAATGTGTGGTGGGCGATCAGACCTTCTTTGAGCTTTCCCACCCTGGAACTGCGCATGACCGATGCTTGTCCACGGTTGGCTGACGCGCTACTGCTGGCAGGGCTGTTTCGGGTAATGGTCCACCACGCCTGTTGTCAGGCGCAACCGGGTAGTGGCTACACCGCGCCGATAGGTTGGTTACTCAAAGAAAATCGTGCCCAGGCTCGCCGCTGGGGACGCCATGGTCGCTATGTGCTCGCACCTGCCGGCGATACGCTGACACTCGAGCAGTGGCTGGATCAGGCCAGCGATACCTTCGATTCGAGCGCTCAAGCGTTGGGCGAGGAGGGGTTGTTCGACCAAGCCCGACGGCTGTTGCGCGCAGGGACCAGCGCCGAGCGGCAACTGCGTTGCTTTGATGTTGCTGCCCACACCCCGTCGCCGTTAATGGCAGTGGCCGAGCAATTACTTGAGGAAAGTCGCCAAGCCCTTTGATGCCAGCGATCGCCCTGGCCTCCGGGGCAGAGGAGGGTGGGGCGATCGCCTGACGCTTTTGAGCGTTACAACGATACCAGCACGTCGCCTTGGGATTCACTGAGTACGTGCTTGGTGATGCTGCCTACCAACAGCTCTTCCAGTGCACTTTCACCTTGCTTGCCTATCACGATCAGGTCGCAGTCCAACTCCTGTTCCTGCTCGACGATTCGCCAGGCAGCGTCACCATGCACCACCACCTGCCGCGCATCGGGCACCCCAGCCGCTTCGCTCAAAGCAGCAAGCTGCTGTATCGCGTCCTTCTTGATCACGTTGCGGTAGTGGGTGAGGGTGTCATGGTCTACATGGGCGAAACGCATACTGCCCTCGAAGGGTGCTTCGAACACGTGCAGCAGAATGATTTCGGCCTGCGGTGCAACGGCTTTGGCCAGCTTGATCGCGCGTAGGGACGACGGCGAGAAATCAACCGGCACCAGCAAGGTTCGGTACTCGCGACGTGGCGCCTGTTTGACTACCAGTAGCGGGCAAAGCATGCGGTTGAGCATGCGCTGGACAGTCGAGCCCAGCAACAAGTGACGAACCACGCTCTGGCCCTTGGCGCCACAGACCAGCAGGTTGATGCGTTTGTCCTGCACCACACGGGTAATTTCGGTGATGACCGAACCTGGCACAACATGGCTGCCCGCGCTGACGTCGTAGCGCTGGAACAGGCTGTCAGCCTGCTCGTGGGCTTTTTCTTTGGCACTGGAAAGGGCCTTGGCCAGCAGGTCGTCATCAGGCGCAACAATCTGCTTGAGACGCTCGAATGGGGCAGGATTGGCAACATAGAGCAAATCCAGCGAAGCCGCCAACTCCTTGCTCAATAATGCCGCGCGCTCTGCCGCGTGACGGGCCGAGGCGGACAGGTCGGTGGCAACCAGTATATGGCTCAACTGGGACATTTCGGTCTCCTTATGCAGTACTGCGTTCCTGAATCCACGAAGTCGCCTTCGCTGACGCGTTGGCTGGAGTTCGCTGCGATTCGTGCTTGCAGCCATCCTCGCGCGATTGGCGCTCGACGTCGTGACCTGCGTCAACGATAGGACAGCGACGTCGCAGACAAGTAAAGCCGATATCCACAATTGCGCCTGAGCAGGGGAACTCGAAGCACCGCTTACGGTGCCTAACGCGTGGCTGACTGTACAAGGGCCTTCAACGGAATATGTTTTGCCAGGCAATCAACACCGTACAGACCACCGCCAGCGCCGCAATGGCAGTGAAGTATTCGATCCCCACCAGATAACTGATTTGCTGGTTAACTTGTTGGCCGACATAAATCAGAGCCATTTTCCCGGCCTGTGCACTCTCGTGGTTTTGGCCAAAATGCCGGGCCAGGGTATCGACATAGCTGCCAAAGGCCGCATCGGCATGGGTCAGGCGCAGGTTGAGCAGGTTATATTGCTCAGTGCTTCGCCATTGGGAAAACAACGTGGCCAGGCAGGTGCCCAGGGCCGTGAAGATTTCGCGCAGCATGTTCTTGACCTGCTGCGCATGGGCAAACAACTTGTCGTCGTGGGCCACGTCGGCGAAGGCCTGGATTGCTGTAGTGGGAATCACCAACATAATGAAACAGCCGTTAAGCGCCAGTGCCGGCAGAATGTGCCCGACGAGATCGGTGTCGGGCGCGACATGCGACAATAGCCACGCGAAGCTGCCCAGGGCGATGAAACCGGCAATGTGAAATTTCTTCGACCCGGGATGGGTATTGATGATGCGTAGCATCACTGCCCACGTTACTACCGTCATCGCCAGGCCCAACGACTGCTGCTTGCCGATAGTTTCCCAGGCATAGCCCATGCCGGTTTGCAGGAAGGCCGGCAGTATGAAGTTGTTCGCACCTTGCACGACGTAGGCGAAGCTGAACACCGCCACACCGAACACAAACCGAGGCTTCTGCCACAGCTCCCGCACCATAAGCAGTGGCTTTTCATTGCGGTGTTCGGCATGAAAATAGCTGTAAACGGCAAAACCTGCTAACGCGCAAAAGATCCCGAATATCGCGCGGTCGTCATAAAAGTTGTAATACGAACGCTGGAGTAGATACAGCAGAAAGAACGACGCCACCGCCAACAACAAGATGCGCCCTAGATTGGAAGGGCTGCGTGCGTCGTCGGCATGGGCATCTGCTGGCAAACACCGGCAAGCCAATATTGCCACCGTAACGGTGACCGCAATGAGCAGCCAGAACATTATTTGCCAATGGTCCTCGGTGACCGCCAGTGACGCCAGCAACGGCGCCAATCCAGTGCCTACGGCGAGCCCTGCGAAGAACGCCTTGACCCCACCAAAGCGCACCGATCCAGCGGGCAACTGGTGAACCAGCACTCTAGCAGTAGTCATGAATGCTGCGCCGCCCAGGGCCATGATCACCCGCCCCGCGGTGAACATCCCAAGGTCATGACTTGCCGCACACATCAGGCAGCCCGCGATGTGCACCACAATCGAAGCGTGAACATAATGGCGCAGCCCCATGCGTTCGATGAACCAGTGCTTCTTGGCAATCATGACCACGGCAACGCACGCATACAGCGCAGCAATGAAGCTGTACTCCTCGGGACTGGCATCGATTTCGCCACGAATCGGCGCAGCAGCGAATGACACCATACCGATCTGCAGAAACTCGACAAGGTTGAGCAAAAAGATGATCGCTAACAAGGCGTACCGATGGCTCATAACATTACCGGCCCGCCAAAGCGGCCTGAGTGGTGGTGTTGGCATGAATGACCTGCGCGACGCGGCGATCGGCCTCACGCATTTCTTGGTCAAAGACATGGGTCTGATAAGAGTCGTCCAAGGCAATTGCGCTGCTCACTTGCGTACCCCGGTGATCGCGGGTATCGACCTTGGCGTGCATGGTCATGCCAATGCGTAGCGGCTGCCGCAGCAGTTCGGCGCCTTGCAGGGTAATGCGCACCGGTACGCGCTGGGTGACCTTGATCCAATTCCCTGTCGCATTCTGTGCAGGCAGCAGCGAGAAAGCACTGCCGGTACCAGCATCGAGGCCGGCAACGCTGCCGTGATATTCAACATTGGTGCCGTAGACTTCTGACGTCAGTATTACCGGCTGGCCAATGCGCAGGTGTTCAAGCTGCGACTCCTTGAAGTTGGCGTTGACCCACAATGAATCCAGTGGAACCACCGACATCAAGGCCAAACCCGGGCTGATGTGCTGGCCTGCCTGCACCCCGCGCTGGGTTACTGTGCCCGCGACCGGCGCGGCTATGGTCGTGCGCAACAGGGCGATATAGGCGTCGCGCAAGTCGGCAGCTGCCGCGAGCACTTCGGGGTGGCTTTCCAAGTGGGTACCATCGACCAGAGCACGGCGCTGGGCCAGTACCTGCTGAGAAACAACCAGGGCAGACCGAGCGTTCTGGGCGATGACCTCGGCATGACGGATCTCTTCCTTTGAAACGGCGCCAATGGCTACCAGCTGTTGACGCCGGGCGAGGTCAGCGCGGGCCTTGGCCAGGTCATTGCGGCGCTGATCAAGCTCCGCATCGAGTTGCTGCACCTGCAGGTACTGAGTTCGGGCCTGGCGGGTGGCACGCGCCAATGCAGCTTCAGCACGCTTGTAGCGGATCTGGGCATCCACGGGATTAAGGCGTACCAACACCCGGCCAGATTCGACATGGTCGGTGGTATCAGCTTCGATACCGATCACCGTACCGCCTACCTGACTGGTTACCTGTACCACGTTACCCTGCACATAGGCATCCTCGGTACTTACAACGTCGGAGTCCAATACGATCCACGATAACGCAGCGATCAGCAGCACAAGGGCGGCAACGAAAATGGATAGGTCGTGTCTGTTGAGCGACAGGGAAAGCTTGGGCATAAATGCACTCGGCAATTAGCAAGGAAAGAAGAGGGCGGGGCAACTTCGCAGCGGGGATTTCAACCACGGGGAGGCGAGTCCAAATCACGACACAGGAACGCATGTAGTGCGGTAAGCGACTGAATCTCCGGCCATTTTGCGACCAGCTGCAGCACCTTCACCAATTCAAATTAATGCGCATTGCCTGCACTTTTTTTGATATCAGTGTGACTTCACTCATATTGATAAGAGAGTTCAATAATTTGCATTTAATCTATTTCCGGCATCGGCCTACCATGCCCTCTGCATCGCATTGACTGCGAAAAGGAGTTGGTCATGTCTTACCCCTCGCTGCAAACCCCGCTGGCAAAATCCCTCGGTTGCCGCTACCCGCTCATTTGCCTGGCAGGGCCGCAGGTCGACCAAGCCGAGTTTGCAGCTGCCATCGGCAATGCCGGTGGTTTGGGCTGCATACAGACGGCGAGGGTAACGAGCGCTCAGCTACAGCAGCAGGTTCTTGCCTACCAAGCCCTCAGCCAACGTCCATTTGCGGCGATCCTCGACTGCACGTGTACCGCACGATCGCTACATAACGAACAGATCCAGGCGTGCCTAACGTTGCAGGTACCCATCGTGATACTCGCGCCAACTGTGCAGAGCAGTGTGATCGAGCAGTTCAAACGCGCAGGCGTGCAGGTACTGCAGCAGGTCAAGCAATCCAGACAAGCCATACATGCGATGGAGGCGGGTGCCGATGCGCTTATTGCCCAAGCAGATCGAAGCAGTCCCAACCTCGCTTATGAACTGGCCCTGTTGAATAACGCTCCGGTCATCGCCGCAGGCGGAATACGGACCGGCAACGCAGTGGTCGCAGCATTGGGCCGTGGCGCGCAAGGGGTGCTGTGCCAGTTGACCGGATACGCCATCGACAACTTCCAGGCGCGAGAGCATTACGCGGGGCGGCTGGCGCAACTGGTGGATGAAGCGAAGGTGTGCATGGCGCTGGAGGGCGGAGAGTGTGATGGCCGCTTCAATCGATCGATGGAAATGGCGATGGCGTACCGTGCGCGCAAGGGGTCGGTGGCGGCGCAGGTGGGGCTGGGAGAGGGTGGAATTGTGTAAACGTGCGAGTACCTGCATTTGTTTGCGAATTAAACATAACTCAACTAAATAGTCATTTAGTTGAGTTATGTTCCACGCCTAGAACGGAGCAGGGCAGTAGCGTACGTTCAGCCTCAGTTATGTTCAATGGCAGCGTGTGGAAATTCCTCACGCAAGGCCTCATTCAACCACTCAATAAACCATTCAGCATCTTCCGAAAGCGGCTGTGGTGGCGTGAGCACTTGATAGGTTTCGAGTGCGATTGCTGCCTCGGTAATACGTACCAAGGCGCCGTCTGCCAACTCATCCTTGACCAATACTTCGGTTGCCAAGGCAATTCCATGACCGCGCGAGGCTAAATTCAATGCAATATCGTTGCTCATGTGTGAGGCATTTGAACTGACCTTTAGCGGTAACTGCTGCGCCGCAAACCAGCTGTTCCACCAAGTACCATCGTCGACGTGAATCAGGTTACAGCTCGGCAAGTCCTGTACGTGCGGTGATTTGCCCGACAACGTTGCCAGGTACGCCGGCGAACAGACCGGGAAAACCTGCGGCTTGATCATGGTCAGAAACACTCCGACGTGCTCTCCCGGCAAGCCATAGCCGATGCCCAAGTCTGCCTGGCGAGCGTCTACCGAAGTGAATGATGCATTGGGCTCGATGGCAAGCTTCAGGCCGGGACGTAAGCGGCGCAATGCATCGATATGCGGAGTCAGCCATCGCGAAGCAAACGCTGGCACACACAGAATACGTAGCCAGCGCTCTTGCTGCCGGCGTGCGACTCGCGAGCCAGCATCGGCGAGAAGTTTCAACGCTTGGGACGCAGCCTGATGGAACTCAAGCCCGGCTGCAGTGAGAGTGACGCCGCGTGGCGTGCGCTCGAGCAGTTGCACTCCCAGCCAGTCCTCAAGGTTTTTCACATGCCGGCCAATGGCTGGCTGAGTGACGTGCAGGGCTCGAGACGCGGAGACATAACTGCCCAGCCGGGCGGCTGCCTCGAAGGCACGAATCGCATTGAGTGGGGGAAGCCGGTCGCTGGGCATGACGATCACTGTTGTTAGTTTTTTTAATATCTAGCCGGACTTTATTGTTCTTTTCCCGTTCCGGCAAGTTGATAAGCTCGAACGTGAATGGCGGAATAACATTGATAGTCGAGGAAGTACTGATGTTACCAAGAACAATAAAAAGGCAATCCACCCACGCTGTATCGGTATTGGCACTGAGCATCGCTGCATTGGGATTAACACACAGTGGTCTCAGCCTGGCTGACGGACAAACCGCACATTGCGGCGTTCCGGGACTGAAAGTTTGCCCACAACCTTTCGACAAAACGCTACCCGACCCGCACAACATGCTGACCTGGGATCAACCCACACGGGTAGTGGGTTTTCGCAACACTTACCGCTTGTACGAAGGCGATGTATTCAGCAATCAAGGCGCCAAACCTTCGCTTTTATCAGCGTCCAACACCCCATTACCAGCCATTAGCTACGCAATGGATGGCACTACCTACAACATCGATAACTACATCACTAACCAGAACGTCACCGGGCTATTGATTCTCAAGGATGGAAAGGTCGCCTACGAGTATTACGGTAAGGGCAATACCGAAAACACCCTGTGGACCTCGCGTTCAGTTGCTAAATCGGTGGTCAGCGTGTTGGTGGGTGTGGCGATAAAGGAAGGCAAAATCAAGTCGGTAAACGACAAAATCACCCTTTATATCCCTGAACTTAAAGGAACAGCTTGGCAAGATGTGACGTTGCACCAACTGCTACAGCACACCTCAGGCGTGGTCTGGGATGAAAACTACGCGTCACCTGACTCCGATTTCTCCCATATGACTCAGTGTGAAGCCAAGCCTGCACCATACGATTGCGTATTCAACCTGGTCAAATCAGTGAAACGCAAATCAGGGGTACAGCCGGGCGAAATCTGGTCCTACAACACCGGCGGCGCCTGGCTGGTGGGCCGTGTACTGGAAAACGCTACAGGCATGACTATCGCCAAATACCTTGAAAGCCGCGTATGGAGCCGTTATGGCATGCAGCAAGATGGCGTCTGGCATGCGTTGGTCAAGGACAAAGTCGACATGGGTGGCCACGGTTTCAACGCAGCGCTGCGTGACTGGGGCCGCTTTGGCCAGTTCGTGCTCAGCGGCGGCCAGTTACCGTCAGGTGAGAAGATTTTGCCTGCAGACTGGATTGCACGTTCGACGCACTGGACGACTGCCAAGGGTTCGGTAACACCATCAGCGCCCAAGGGTCAGTACGGATACCAATGGTGGTACTCCGCACCGGCACCTGATGCCAATGCCGAGCCAAAGAAAACCGCCACCAGCGAACAAACGTTTTGGGCATTGGGGATTTATGGCCAGACCATCGCGATCAATCCAGCGGAGAAATTGGTCATGGTGCAATGGTCGACGTGGAAGCATGCAGAAACACCGAGTTCGCTATACGACGAGCAGGCGCTGTTTGTGAATGCTGTGAGTGAAGCGTTGGACTCAAAGCAGTGATGAGGTAGGAAGCGGAAAATGGGTGGCGCCAGGATTGAAATCTGTCCTGTCACTGCCCGCGTGCTGCTATGGGTTGCTACGCATAATGTATATTATGTTAAACGAGGTGCTATGTTAGAAATGTTCATGAAGCTCATAAGGCGCTGATTCGACAAATCCGTGTCTGGTATCCGCTCTCTCAACGCACCATGTACTCCGTGTTCATGGCGCGTTATTGAATCAGACGTTTTTGCTCGGCCTGGGCCGATCATACGAAGCGTTCAAACCGATACGGCGCCGGATCGATGATTGGCTGATTGCCTGAGACGATATCCGCCGCCAGTTGCCCCGCTGCTGGCGAGGTGCCGAAGCCGTGGCCCGAAAAACCGGTGGCTAATGTCAGCCCTGGGATCTTGGCGACCGGCCCGATCACGGGGATCGAGTCCGGGGTAACGTCGATAGTGCCCGCCCAGGCTTGCTCGATCTGCGCGTGTTCAAAGATCGGCCAAGCGGCTTTGAGGTTGTTCATCGCATCATTGTTCAGCGACATATTGGCTCTAGGGTCCTGCACCCTGACGCGCTCGAACGGTGAAACGTTCGCCGCCTTCCAGCGCCGTGCCAGGGCAAGGTCCTTGAAGAATGGCTTTCCGCACGAGATCTCCAGATAATCGCGCTGGGCACGAAACGCCGGCAAGTAACGTGTGCCCAGCAACAAGTGATCCAGGGTCAGGAAAGCATCGAGCTTGCCGCGCTGGGTAATGATGAAGCCACCGTCTTTGTGCTTGCGGAACGAGAAGTCTGGCGCACCGACGGCGATATCGGTTGGCCCCTCCATCGGCTTGGTGCGCAGCACCGAGCACACCAACGGCAAGGTCGGTAGCTCAACCCCGTGGTTACCTAAAAAGCGGCGCGACCAGGCACCGCCTGCGAGCAACACTTGGTCACAGCTGATCTCGCCTTTCTCGGTTACCACACCGCTGACCTTGCCAGCGGCAGTCACCAGCGTGCGCACGGCACACTGTTCAAAAATCAGGGCCCCTTTAGCCATTGCCGCTTTGGCAATTGCACTGGAGGCCAATGTTGGCTCGGCACGGCCGTCGGAAGGCGTGTAAATGCCGCCCGCCCAGTTGCCTTTGCCGCCTGGTACCAGGGTTTCGATTTCGCGCTTGCTGAGCAAGTGCGAGTCAAGCTCCAGCGCACTAACCGACTTCAACCAGCCTTCATGCATGGCCATTTGAGTTTCGTTGCGGCCAACGAACATGATGCCCGCCTGGCGGTAACCAACATCGGCACCGACCCGCTCCGGCATTTGCGCCCACAAACGATCCGAGGCCTGCGCCAAAGGAATATCTTCGGCGTGGCGGCTGGTTTTACGCACCCAGCCTAAGTTGCGCGAAGATTGCTCTCCCGCCAGACGGCCTTTTTCCAGGACAACCACTGGAATGTTGCGCTCAGCCAGTGCTAATGCAGCGGTCAAACCAATGATGCCACCGCCGATAATCACAACTGACGTGGACGAAGGAAACTCGCTTGAAGTGTGCACTGAGGCAATAGTAGGTGCCATGACAAAGACTCGACTAACGCTGTTTAAGACCAGGTATGCGGGAGAGCACTCGTATCCATCTGCTATTTCGCTAGATTGATTTCCACTACATTGGCACGTGATGCATTGCGGTAGGCAGTAACTTCCAACTCGACTTTGTAAACCGTGGAACCCAACGGTGGGCACGTCACGGTGCTGGCCGGGTTGATTCCCTTGAACTTTTCGCCTATCAGGGTCATGACCGTCGCCACGTCTGCAGGATCTTGAATAAACACACGCGAGCAGATCACGTCGGCGAGGCTGGAATCCACAGCCTTGAGCGCCGCTTCGATGTTGTTGAACACCTGACGAGTCTGTTCAACCACGTCTTCGGAGATCAGCTTGGTTTCGGGGTGTCGACCTGCGGTGTTAGACACGTAGATCCAGTTATCGACTGCGACCAGGCGCGAATAACTGCCCATTTCTTCGTACTTGGAGCCGGTTTTAACCTTGATGATTTCGGTCATGCGTCATACCTCTTCAATTCACTAAAACTGTATTAGCTAAGTACTGGGGTTTCCCACAAATTCAACTTGACGCCAATACCTTTTGCGATGGCATTGCGGTACACAACTGTGCCCCAGGCAACGTCTTCAACCGGCATACCGCCTACCGACATAATGATAATCTCTTCATCATTTTTACGGCCTGGCGCTTCGCCGACAATAATCTTACCGATGTCTTCAAGTTCGTCAGCGGTCAACTTTCCTTCCGCCAACATATCCATGAAGCGCACGCCAATAACAGGCACACAGTTATGCGCAGGTTTTGGCAATTCTTCGAACCAGGCGTGATAAAGACCGGTGTTATCGAGCACTTTGCGGATATCCGGTAGTTCCATTCCTTCATCCAGACGGCAACTTGCAGGCATGGCCATGAAGGCACCTGGCTTGACCCATTCGCGTTTGACTTCTGGATAAGCCAACGGGTCGCCCGTTGCACCAGAACTGCAGTAAGTGACCAGATCAGAGTCCCGCACTACTTCTTCCAGGGTTTGCACAACATGGATGTTAACGATTTGTGGGTACGTTTCTTCAACCCACGAAATAAAGTCGTTAAGGCTTTTTTCTCCACGTCCTTTAATCTTGATGGTATCAATCAGTGGGCACACGGCAATAAAGGCTGCCAGGGTGGTTTTACCCATGACGCCTGGGCCCAACAGGCCGACTACCTTGGAGTCTTTACGGGCCAAATGGCGAGCGCCAACCCCCGGAATTGCCCCGGTACGGTAGGCCGAAAGCAAGTTTGCCGACATATGCGCAAGCGGCGCACCGGTGTCCGGATCATTAAGAGTGAACATCAGAATCGAGCGGGGCAGGCCTTTTTCGCGGTTAGCGATGTTTGAGCCGTACCACTTGACGCCTGCGGTGCAAAAATTACCGCCTAAATAGGCAGGCATGGCCATCAAACGACGATCAGCGGTCGGTTTTGGCATCTTCGGAAATGGCGAGCTTTCAGGGAAAGTGACCATTGCGCCGTGCGAGTCATTATTAGGTCCGGCCATACGATAGTCGCCTTCGTATAGCAAACCAAACATCTCTTCCATTGTATCGACACAGCCGGCCATATCGGTTACACCGGCGCGGATCATGTCTTGCTCAGAAAGGTAGATAAAATCAATATTTGTATTATTAGACATAATTTTTCTCAGACTGAAATGATACAATTCCGAGAAAGCGCACGGACACGCCCTCCCCTCAGGTTTTCCAACCTGGTTGCTCCTTCAACATAGGGGTTAAGTATACGGAGCCCATTATCTGGGTATTGTATATTTCGGACATGAGCGAACGGCCTGTCATATTTTTATGGTACGGCCATTGCATAACAATAAGATCGTTTGTGGTAGGTCCACTGTATGAAAAAAGCGCATAGCCAAACAGTTGCTTTAAATACCTTTGAGCAGCCGTGGTTCGTATTGAATTCCTCTCACTATTCGGCAATAGCGTCCGTTCATCCGGCTATTTCTCATTTCTATTCATTGGATATTGCGCAGTCGAGCAATCTAATGTTTGCCGTGCCCGATGGCTGCGTGGATATAGTCGTCGATTGCGACAGTACCCGCCCCACTGCCCGCGTGTGTGGCACGCCGTTGGAAGCCAGGCAGGTGGAACTGCTGGAAAACCATCATTATTTCGGCGTGCGTTTTACCCCAGGGGTCATCCCTGGGTTTATCAATGCGCTGGCGCAAGAACTGACAGAACAGGAGTTGAACCTGCTGGACGTGACCCCGCGGGCGCAGGGCTTTTTCGACGAAGTGATAAACACTGCGTTGCTCAGCGAACAAATCGACGCCTTCAACCGGTTTTTGGTACCCGATGCGTTGTGCAAGACATCCGTATTGACCGCCTCGGTCATTCGCACGGTGTTGCAACACAAGGGTGATATCCGTATTCAGCAACTGGAAGAATTGAGCGGCTACACCACCCGCACCATTCATCGCCAATTCAGCCAGGACACCGGGATGACGCCCAAAGCGTTCTGCCGAATCATTCGCTGCCAAGCGGCGCTGAACGCCATCAACAGTGAAGAAGACCTTTCATTTTCGGAACTGGCGATGGAGCTTGGATTTACCGATCAATCGCATTTTTTGCGTGATTTCAAAAAGCTGGTCAGTACTACGCCCCATGTCTATCAACAGCGCATCACGCAAGGGGCGTATAACCAACGGATCATGCAGTCCCGTCATTCGTCGCCGGCAAGATCAGCTCCCACTGGGTTCGATTGCAGCCACTAGAATTCCCCGCAGCGTTTAACATCAGTGGCGAAAATCAATGACGGGGTGTGTCAGATGGGTGCTCGCCAAACAGCATTTTGTAATACCCGGAAAAATGCCCCAAATGGGTGAAGCCGAAATCACTGGCAATCCTTGCTACGGTCACCTCATTGGCGCAGGTCATGCGCAGTCGCCGACGCGCCGCGTTGAGCCTTACCGAGCGCAAGTACTCAACCGGACGCAAGCCGGTCACACTTTGAAAACTGCGTTGTAGCGTGCGCCGACTGACGTTCAGTCGTTCGCACAACTCCAACACTGAAATAGGCTCATCGTTATAGGCCAAGGCCATTTCCTGACTTTGCTTGACCAGATAGGCGCTAACCACATGATTGCCCGCACGCCCTTCTTCGCATTCAACCCGGTGGTCGAGCAAATCGAGCATGCACTCCAGGGTTAGATCTTCCAGCAAGTTTTCCGGCAGCGCATCGTTTTGCAGTGCAGCGGTGACCACATCCTCAAGTCGCTTACGCACGGTTTGCAGCACTTGCTTGCGCAATTCCAAACGCGAAACCCGCGCCAGACGGCGCATTTCACTGTCTGAAAATTCTCTGGCAGCCAGGTTTTCCAGACGAGAGGCTTCCACGGTGATCGCCAACAGGTCCATCCCATCGGCCGCCTGCACGAAAAACTCCTGACCACTGTGAAGAAGCGTGACACTTTCGGTTCCCAGGCTTTTGCCCTGAAACACGGCCGGCTCCCCGGAACACATGGGCATCGCCAGGCACAGTCGGCCCGGCGGCGCCAAGCCGCGCTGGACTACACGCTTATTCAACGACTCCTGAAATATCTGAAAGCGCTCTCCGGTCACGTGCTTGAGCACCGTTTGCACCGGTCCCGTGCTCAATTGATCGTAGGTTTGTTGCCAACCCACGATCGCACCAGCGTGCAAATGGACATCGTCAAAGCTTTTCATTTGGGCAAACATCGCCATCGGTAACACCTGTTATTGACCTGTAACAGAATGTAAGCAAGCTGCAGGCCAACACAGATGACCCAGCGCTGCCGCCCATCTATATTTAGAACGGCACCGCGACGGTCAGTTGGCTGTAGACGTTGGTACCGTTGCCGTTGGACTGGTTGCCGCCGGTGCCCAGCGCACGATCTGGCTGATACAGACCCACCAGAGGGGTGATGATCAGGTTTGGCGAAACCACCCATTCGGCGTACAGATCGAGTTCGTCAGCATCCTGGTTCAGCTGGTCGCGACCACCAATGGTGTTGAAGTTGAAATACAGCACACCCAGGGTCAGGGTTTCGATCGGGTTGACCTTGAGAGCCAGGTGCTTGATTTCGGTATTGCTGTTGAACGGGCCGGCATAGTTGGCCGCCACTTCACCCTGGAACCAGGTGCCGTAGCCGGTGCTGTAGCCGGTGAACAGTGGGTCCCAGTTCTGCGAGTAACGGGTGTAGCGCGCAGTCAGGCTTGGGGTCCAGAACACATCGGCAAAGCGGTAGCCTGCTTCGGCGTACCAGCCGGTTTCTTTGTCGCCCTTGGCGTCTTCAACTGCGTATTCGAAGGCGAAGTTGGCGTTTTCAATCCCGGCGTTGCCATCGCCACGGATGCTGTAGACATCCATGCCGTCGCGGCGCTGCTGGAACTCACTGGCCCACTGATCGACCACGTCCAGGCCGTGGATGTAGGTCAGGCCAAGCGTGCCGATGTCCTGGGTGTATTCCAGGGTACCGACTGCAAGCTCGGTTTCGGCTTGTGCACGGTTGTCCGATTTGAGCCAGGCGGCGCTGCCGTGCAGGCCTTCGCTGCCGCCCAAACGAACCACTGCGGTGCGATCAAAGGAGTGACGCGCACCCAAGTAGTACGCACCACCCCGGTTTAATTGGCCGTCTGCTAGGCCCTTGCCCAGGTTCGGGCCATCATCGTTGATCAAGAAGCCTTGGCCGGCCTTGAAGATCTGGCGCCCGAAAGACAGATCGACGCCATCTTTGCCCAGCGCCGAGAACACATCTCCCGAACGCCAGCCGAGCGATGCATCTTCGATCTTGGTGGTGCGCTCGCTGCCATCGGTGAAACCTCCGGCGTCGCCATCGCCCCAGGTGCCGGAAGACACCAGACCAAAGGCGCCATAGGCGGTGCCCGCAGTGCCCAGTGCGGTATCTGCCTTGACGCCGTATTTGATGAAGCCTTCTTGCCAGTGCGAACCGCCCTCGGTTCCATCATAGTTTTTACGGCTATTGAACAGGCCGTAGGCTGCCAGACCTTCGAAGCTGACGTGGGTGTCCGGGGTGTCGATCAGCGGGATGGCCTGAGCATTTTGACAAACAGCGGACACAGCAATACTTGCGGCGATGCCGCACAAAGCGAAGCGCGAAGACATGGTCGAATTCCTTAACTACAGATTTTTGCTTTTGTTGGTTGGCAGTCAAGCGAGGCGCCCTGCGCAATCTGCGTTGCGCGAGGGCTTTTTGAGCGCATCGGCCACGGTGATGGGCCGATGCGTGTGGCCAGGTCAGGCGGCGTTGTTGCCCAGGCCGCTGAACCTCAAGGGCGCCGTGCTGCGCAAGCGTGCAGCCAAGAGGATGCCCGCCAGTGCGGCAATCGGCACCACGGTGCACAGTGCCAGCGACATGGTGGTGCTCGCCCCGGTCAGCACATCGAAGTGGATGATCGCGGTGATCAGCACCGCCAGCAGCGCCACACCCGAGAGCGCTGGCAAAATGAAGCACTTGAGCCTGCTGTCGGCCAGCTGCGGGTTGGCCTTGAAGAAGCCGATGACCGCAAGCGAGGTCAGCACCATCAACAGGATCAGGCACAGGGTGGCGACGTTGGAGAACCAGGAGAACAGTTGCAGCACCGGGTCTGCACCTGCCAGGGCAAACACCGCCAGGATGCTGGCCGCGATCAGCGACTGCAGGCCGGACCCCAGGTGCGGGCTTTGGTGTTTTCTGTGGGTAGTACCGAGTTTCTCCGGCAGCAAACCATCGCGGCCAATGGCGAAGAAATAGCGTGCAGCGGCGTTGTGGAAGGCCAACAGCCCGGCAAACATACTGGCCACGAAGAGGATGCGGATGGTGCCCGTCAAGGCAGGGCCTACATAGTGATCAGACAGCGAGTACAGGAACGTGGTCGGATCTTGCAGGGACTGCAGCGCTGACACGATGTCATTAGCGCCTGCGCCCACCACCATGGCCCACAGCGACAGGGTGTAGAAACCGCCAATCAACAGGACCGATAGGTAGGTAGCAAGCGGGATAGTGCGCTTGGCATTCTTGGCTTCTTCACTATACAGCGTTGTCGCCTCAAAGCCGATGAAGGCTGCGAAGCAGAACAACAGGCCAATGGACGGGTTGCCGCTGGTGACATGGGTCGGGGTGAAGGAGTCGAGGTTAACGCCATGGGCGCCGCCGCTGCTCAGAATCGCCACATCGAGAATGATCATTGCAATGTATTCGGCGATCACGGTGATCGACAGCACGCGAGCCGACAGGTCAATGTTGCGGTAGCCAAGGCAGGCAATCAGGCCCAGCGCTGTGGCCGAACACAACCACCATGGCACCTGGATGCCGAACACTTCTGCCAGGCTCCCGGCGACGATGGCGCCGAACAAGCCGTACATGCCCGCTTGCAGAATGTTGTAGGCAACCATGGCCAACACCCCTGCCGCGCCGCCCGCCATGCCACCCAAGCCACGGGAGATCAACGCGTAGAAGCCTCCAGCGTGGGTGATGTGGCTGGCCATACGGGTGTAGCCCGCCGCGAAGCACAACAACACAAGCAGAGTAAGGATCAGTAAAGCAGGCGTACCCGCGCCATTGCCAAGCATGATGCCGATGGGGAAACCGCCGGCCAATACGCTGAGCGGGCTTGCCGCTGACAACACAAAGAAGATGATCATGGCAACACCTAGGCTGCCACGCCGCAGTTCCTTCGAGGAACTATCGCGCAGGGATTCGCTCATGTTTTTATACCTTATTTTATGAGGCAGTCTTTGCGGGGGTTGAAAGCCGCGTCGCTCTTGCACACAGAGCGGGCGGCGAATAATTGTTTTGGGCCTTCAGGTTAAGGTCGATGCTAGGCTGCGCGCCGCGTGGCGGCTATCCCAAATTGGCCGCATTTAGCCTTACAACAGGGGTTCGAACAACAATCGACGGAAGGTAATCGACCAAGCGGTGCGCACTGTGTCGGTGTTGAGAACCACTGTGATCTGGCGCCCTACCCGCTTGTCTTTCAATCTCAATCAGTACCGGATCATCACCGACTTCAATTCGGTAAACGCATCGATGAATGCGCTGCCAAATTCACGCCCCACACCCGACGATTTACTGCCGCCGAACGGTACCGCCGGGTCGAGGAAGGTATGCATATTGACCCACACCATGCCCGACTCGATGCGCGGGATCATGCGCAGGGCCTTGGACAAATCGTTGGTCCAGATACTGGCGCCCAGACCATAGGGCGTGTCGTTGAGCAACTCGATTAGCTCTTCGTCGCTGTCGAACGGCAACAGGCAGACGATGGGGCCGAAGGTTTCTTCGGTGAGGAACAGGTCTTTCGGGTTACAGGCGCGCAACAAGGTCGGCTCGACAAAGTAGCCCGTGCCGCCCACGGTTCGCCCGCCGGTGATAATTTCCTGGCCGTCGCCCAGGCGCTCGAAGTAGCTGACGATTTTGTCGTAGTGGGCTTTGTTGGCCAGCGGGCCGAACTGCACGCTTTCATCCAGTGGCGAGCCGATTTTCAACGACGCCAGGGCCGCGCCCAGTTTTGCCGACAGCTCGTCAATGCGCGAGCGATGCACGTAGATGCGCTCGGGCGAGGCACAAATCTGGCCCTGGTGGGTAAAGGCGGTCATCAACAGCCCCGGCACGACTTCATCAAGGTTGACGTCGGCCAACAGCGCCGCCGGGTTTTTGCCGCCCAGCTCCAGGGTAACGCGGGTCAGCTTGGCCGTCATCGCTGCAGCGCCCACGGCGATGCCGGTCGGCACGGAGCCGGTGAATGACACCTTGCGCACGTCGCCATGCTCGGTCAGCTGTTGGCCAATCCGGCCAGCACCGGTTACCACGTTGACGGCGCCATCGGGGATGCCGACATCTTTGGTCAATTCGACAAGGCGCAAAAGGCTCAGTGGTGAGAATTCGCTGGGCTTTAGGACAATGGTGCAACCGGTAGCCAACGCCGAGCCGAGTTTCCACACGGCGATCATCAGCGGGAAATTCCACGGCACGATACCGGCGACTACGCCCAACGGCTCGCGACGGGTGAACGCGGTGTACTGCTCACCGTTCATCGAAGGCAATGACGGGATGATGCTTTCACCGGTGATTTTGGTGGTCCAGCCAGCGAAGTAACGCAGAAACACCGCCGATTGCGCCACTTCCAAGCCTCGGGCGACGTTGATCGACTTGCCCGAGTTCAAGGCTTCAAGCTGCGCCAGTTCTTCTCCATGCAGCTCAATCGCATCCGCCAGCTTGTTCAGCAACACGCCACGTTGATAAGGCGAGGTCTGCGCCCAACTGCCCTTGAACGCCCGCGATGCTGCCGCAACGGCCGCATCGACTTGCGCTGGGGTCGCATCAGAAACCCGAGCAATCGACTGCTCGGTGGTCGGGTTGATAACTTCGGTGACAGCGGCCTGCTCGTCCACGGTGGTCACACCGTCGATGAAGCTGCCCAGGGGCTTGGCCAAAAACGTCACCACGCTATCAAGAAGCGCTACTTCGCTCATCAGAATTCACCTTGTTATTGTTGGGTATTAGCCGCTGGCACCGGCAAAGGCGCCTCGCTGTTCCACGCACTTACAGGACGGCCGAACAAGTTTTCGGTTTGAAAATGCGCCATGCGCCATTGGCCGTCTTCGCGTGCGAAGCGCACACTCAGCCGGGCCGCATTGAGGTGCGAGGTTTGGCTTGTGAAAGTGCTGGTTTGCAACATCACCCAGCTGCCATTGGCCTGGTCACCGTCAACGTCAATCAGTTCACTGGTAAGAAAATGCACATTCAGAGCGAAGTGCGCCGGCGGTTTCATGTAGGTGGCGAACATGTCGCGGATTGCCTGGCGCCCACGGTAGCCGCCAAAGCTTTTTGCATACTTGACGCCCTTGCCTTCCCAGATCGCCGCGCGGGTAAACAGCCCCGCCAGTTCGTCGAGCGGTGTGTTGGCGTCCAGGGCGTCACACAGCACCATGTAACGATTCATGCAGGCACGCACGGCCTGTTGCGACTCGAAAACGTGCAGACGTTGTTCCAATGCCAGGACATCGCTCATCGCTGTGCCCCGGCGCAGATGCGCTGCAGCAACAGCGTAGCGGCCGCCAACAAGGCCTCGTCATCCCCTTTTGCCCCGATCAGTTGCAGACCGACCGGCAAACCTTCGGGGCTGGCCAGTGGCAAGGTAACGGCTGGGTGGCCGGACAAATTGAACGGGCGCACCAGCGAGGTCATGCCCAACACCGCGCGAGTGTCGGCGGCATCTTCAACTCGCAGCGGGAAGTCCGGCATGGTTGGCAACACCAGTACATCGAATTGCTGTAGTGCCGCATCGACTTGCGCGGTAAAGCGGTCGCGCACCTGCTCGGCATCGGCAATGGCTGCATCGGTCATGGTACCGGCAGCTTGCAGACGACCGGCGATGTCTGCACCGACTTTGCCAGCGGCAAGCAGATGGCCGCAGGCGACGTGGGTTTCACGGTTGATAATGACCATGCCGGCGCTGTAGGCCGCTTCAAAGTCTGCGCATTCAACCGTCTCAGTATGTTGGCCACTGGCGCTCAAGGCGGCCTGAACCACTGCGCTCACCGCTTTGCTCGCCGGTACTTGCAACACGCCGATGTTCAGGCTGGCAGGTGCAGTGGCAGGGCTGAAGCTGGGGTCAATGATTGCCATCGCCGTGATCAGCATCGGCAACGAGGCGGCGAAAGGACCAACACAATCGAGTGTTGTCGCAGCCGGTATGACGCCCTGGCGACTGACCCGGCCAAAGCTTGGCTTGAAGCCGAACACACCGCAGCAACAGGCCGGAACGCGCACCGAACCTCCGGTATCGGTGCCCAAGCTGAAATCCGCCAGCCCCGCTGCCACTGCCGCCGCCGAACCACTGGACGAGCCACCAGGGATCAGCTCTGGGAAACGCGGATTGATCGCGGTGCCAGTGTAATGGTTGATCCCTGTAGTACCAAAGGCCAACTCGTGCAGGTTGGTTTTGCCGGTAATGCGGCAACCGGCGTCCAGCAGACGCTGCACCACATCGGCATGCTTCACAGCGGGTGTGGCCTGTTCCAGCGCGCGGCTCGACGCGCGGGTGGGCGAGCCTGCAATGTCGATGGTGTCCTTCACCATCACGCTGGGGCCAGCGCCACCCATGTTCAAAGACTCAACCACGATTGTCATTGCAAAGACCTCGTCTGCGGGAGGACGCACGCGCGTCAGTAGCGGCTAAAATTGCTTATTTATACGTGAATAGTCAACTGAATATTCACGTATAAAATTCAGTTTATTTTGCTTGAAAATCACGCAAGCCCTCAGCGCAGCGGCATGCGCGCTTAGGTCGCAGGCAACAACAGGGTGTGCTTATTACGGGAAAAGTCTATTATTAGCCCTCACTCATCGAAGCCAGTCATTTATGAGCCCGACGAAAAAGCGCCACAGCCGCTACGACCCCTCCAGCGAAGGTTTTCGCAAAGAGGATTTCCCGTTTTATTGGCTAGCGCGCGTACACGGTCAGTACACCCAAAACATGGAACGTCTGCTCAAGAAGGTCGACCTCGACGTCGCCAGATGGCGCGTGTTGTGGATCCTCAATCAGAACGGCCAATCGAGCATTTCCGAGATATCGACCCACGCCATTGCCAAGCTGTCGACCATCACCAAGATCGTCTACCGCATGAAGGACGACGGCCTGGTCGATACCGCGCAAAGCCCTGAAGACGGCCGCGTCACCCAGGTGTGCATTACCCCGCAAGGCCTGGCGATGATCGAGCGCATGCAAGGCGCTACCAGCGAGCTGTTCAAACGCAGCTTTGCCGGCCTGAGCGAAAGCCAGGTCGAACGCCTGAACAAGACCCTTGAGACCGTGTTCCACAACCTGGAAAGCTTCTGAGCCCAAGGTTCTTCATCCATCGGGGCGCCTACAGACTGCAGTGAAGAAGAAAAATGCCCAGGGAGCAGCTGGGCAAAGAGGTAACCTAGTCTCTGTCAGCAGGCCTTTGAGGCTTCACCGAGGCGGTGGTAGGCGCGGTTGAAGTACACCAGTCCCTCGTCTGAACCGCCGTGGCGAATCGCTTCAACCTCGCAATAGAAGATGCTGTGCGAGCCTACTTCATGCACTTGGGCAATCCGGCAGTCAAAGTTCACCAGTGCGTCGAGCATCACCGGTGCACCGCTTTCAAGGGTTGTCCAGCTGGTCGTGGCAAAGCGCTCATCCATGGACATTGCTTTATTGGCGAACGCCCCGGACTGCGCTTGATGCGCCCCCGACAGCACGTTCACACAGACCACGGCGTTGGCCTGGAACTGCGCATTTGACTGTGAGGCGCGGTTCATACACACCAGCAAGGTGGGCGGCGAGTCGGTGACGCTGCACACGGCGGATGCGGTGAAGCCAAAACGTCCGGCATGACCGTCGGTGGTAATTACCGAGACAGCGCCACCGAGCAGTGCCATTGCATTGCGAAAGCTGGTTAGATCAACCATGAGTGTTCTCCTCAAATGTCCAACACGAGTTTTTTTGACTTGGCACGTGAGCAACACACCAGAATCTGGTCATTGCCGGCCTTTTCTTCGTCGGTCAGGTACACGTCACGGTGATCCGGTTCACCTTCCAGCACGTCGCACAGACAGGTACCGCACACGCCTTGCTCGCACGAGATCTCGATCTTGATGCCGACCTGGGCCAATGCATCAAGAATCGATTGTCCCTCTGCCACTTCAACGGTTTTACCGCTGCGGGCGGCAACCACTTCGAAGCGGGCGCCGCTGGTGTCTACTTCGACCTGGAAGTATTCCTTGTGGATGTGGTCTTCGGTGTAGCCCTGTTGGCGGGCACCGCTCATCACCCAGTCCATGAAACCCGATGGTCCGCAGGTGTACATGTGCACCCCGGCTGCGCCCTGGCCTAGCACACTTACCAGGTCGAGCTTTTGCTCAGCGCCTTCATCGTCGAAGTGAGTAAACACACGCTCGGCGAACGGCGCGTTTTGCAGCTCATGCAAGAACGCACTGCTGCTACGGGCACGGCCACAGTAGTGCAGCTCGAAATGCTCACCACGCTGATGCAGGGCGTAGGCCATGGCGATCATCGGCGTGATGCCGATACCGCCACCGAGTAGAAGGGTGCGCTGGGCATCTTCGACCAGTGGGAACAAGTTGCGCGGCGTACTGATCTGCACTTCGCGTCCTTCCAGCAGGGTCTCATGTACACCCTGCGAACCGCCGCGTGAGGCGGGATCTTTCAAAACGCCCAAACGGTAGCTGCTGACGTCTTGCGGGTTGCTGCAAAGCGAGTACTGGCGAACCAGGCCAGGGGCGACATGGATGTCGACATGGGCGCCGGCTTCGAAGGCAGGCAACAGCGCGCCGTCGGCACGGGTCAGGTCGAGGACCACCACGCCGTCCCCTTGCAGCTCGCGCTTGCTCACCACTACATCCAAAAGTGCTTCATTCATGGCTAATGCTCCATGTATTCGAAAGGGCCACCGAGGTGGCCCGGTATTGGCTCAGCGCATGAACAGGCCGCCGTTCACATCCCAGGTCGCCCCGGTTGTAAAGTAGGCTTCAGGGCGCGCCAACTGAACGATCAAGTCACCGAGAAAATCCGCATCGCCAAGGCGCCGCACCGGAATATTGGCCAACAAGCCGTCAAGCTTCTCGGCGGGTACCGCCGCGCGCACTGCCGGGGACTCAATCGGTCCCGGGGCAATGGCGTTGACGGTGACGCCACGGCTGGCGAACTCTTTGGCAAAGATTTTGGTCAGGGTCACGATTGCCCCCTTGCTTGCCGCATAGTGCGCCCCGGTGGCGGTGCCGCCGTTCTGCCCGGCGAGCGAGGCCATGTTGATAATTCGCCCGTAGCCAACCTCGGCCAGGTACGCACCGAGCACCTGGCAGGCAAGGAAGATGCTGCGCAGGTTCAAGCCCACCACGGCATCGAACTCCTCGGGGCTGATCTGCATCAGCGGCGTGGTCTTGGTCACGGCGGCGTTGTTGATCACAGCGTGCAGGGCGCCAAAGCGCGCCAGCACCTGACTCAACGCATGCTCAAAATCAGCCTTGATGCCGACATCCAACCGCACCGCCAGCGTGCGTTCACCGCTCGGGTCGAGCAGTTTGGCGCTGGCGTGCGCGGCCTCAAGGCTGCGGTCAGTGACCACCACCTGATAACCCGCTTGCAGCAGCCTTGCGCAGAACGTTTGACCCAGGCCCTGCCCTGCGCCGGTCACCAATGCAACGTGGCTCATGGGGTGTCTCCTTTAGAGGATGTAGCCGATACCGGCGAGGTAATCGTCACTGTTGATCAGGCTGATCAACTTGCGCTGGATCTTGAAGACACCCTCGGCGCGTACCAGCTCGTACGTCAGGTCGGCGGTGTAGTGCTTGAGGCTTTCCTTACGAAACTCGCGCACGTTCTGTGCACAGCGCACGGTTAGGTTCATGCCGTCGTCGACCAACACGCGAAAGCGCGACAAGCTGCGCACAGTGCGCGGTTGCGGGCTGGTGGAGATCGACTCGCCGCCAATCAAGCGTTGCACACGCAGCTTGCGCATGTGGTGATCGTCATAGGCGTAGTTCAGGGTGTTCTCGTAGTCAGTTTCTTTCGGGTTGATCGGGATGATGTACGTCCCTTTTTCCGTCCACAGGTTCAGCCAGGTGTCGTACTCGCCGTGGTCGAGCATGTCGCCTTCCTGCCAGATGAAAGCGGTCACTTCTTGCAATAGTTGCAGGTTCATAAGGTTCTCCACACTCAAGCCGACATCATCTTTTTCCACTGCTGGTAGGCCGCACGCATGCCGGTTTCGGCACTCACGTCGGACACCAGGCCGTCTTCGCTAGGCTTCTCGCCCGGCAACCCGCGGTTGAGCATGATCCACAGGTCTTCACCGGCGTTGGCACCCTTCTGTACGCGCTCCCACGCTTCGGAGTCGTCCGGTGTGCCAAAGCCCATCGGGCCCTGGAAGTGCTCATGTAGGCGCAGGCGATAGCGGTTAGCGACGGCCGGGCCGCCGTCCATGGTGATTACCGAGTGGTGAATTTCGGTTTCGTTGACCGAAATCGGTTGCAGCACGCGGAAAAACGCCATCGAGCAGGCGACGTTGGGGAACAGGTTGAGGTTGAAGCCCGAACCGCCGACCGCACGCACGATGCGCCGCACTTGTTGTTCTTCGATGCCTTCGTCACGCAGCTCGGCGGCCAGCGACTCAAAGCGCTCAGGAATGGGTTTGTCCAAGTCGGCCTCTAGGTCGACCAGGTCAGGGATCATGACCATGACGCTGTGACCGTTGCCCAAATCTTCGACGTAGCCCGGGCCTTTGACGAAGTCGAACAGCTCCAGGGTTTGTTCATCGACCGAGGACAGGAAGCTCTTGTGCACCAACGGGAAGTGGTATGCATCGGTGGTGTTTTCCAGCTGGATCTTCCAGTTGCCCGGGAAGCGGAAACGGTGTTCACCCGGTACTTTGATGCCGTAACCGGCACCCTGCTTCATGAACAGGTCGATCCACTTTTTCGCTGCACCGAGGAAGTCACTGAGCGGCTCGATGTCATCTTTGAAGGTGGCGAAAATCATCCCGTTGTAGGTTTCGACGCGCAGGCTCACCAGCGGCAGTTCGGCCTTGTCGATGCAGTCGCCGTAGCTTTCCGGGTGCGGAATGCCGCGCAGCGAACCGTCCAGGGCGTAGCCCCAGCCGTGGTACGGGCAGACGAAGCTAGCGGTTTTACCCTTCTTGTGTTCGCATACGGTGGCACCACGGTGGCGGCACCGGTTGAGCAGCACGTTGATGTTCTTCTTGCGGTCACGCACCACGATCACCGGCTGTTTGCCGACGTAGGTGGTTTTGTAGTTGCCGGCTTCCGGCACTTCACTTTCGTGAGCGACCCACACCCAGGTGCTGTAGAAGATTTTGTCCAGTTCGGCATCAAACAGTGCCGGGTCGGTGTACAGCGAAGTGTGGACACGGTCAGCCTGCACCAGATCGGCAGGGTCGACCGCCAGGTTTACAGCGGGGATCAAATTGCTCACGGTATCTCCTTGCCGGATCAAATTCCGGCAACACGGCGCCTGCGGCTGCAATAAGAATCGCAACTGTGGCGTTAATTTTTTAAATGCAGTGTTACTCAGTGCGCGGCGAAGTTGCCGTCAATCAAGCGCGTTGAATAATCAACTCGCGCCCGACGCGGGCTTCAACTTTTGCATAGCGCCACAACTTGTATGTGCCCTCGCCCACCGCGGTTACGCGGAACAGATTGCAGGCGGCATGAACCGTCTCGATGTTCGGTACATCGGCCAGCAGGTAGGTGGTCCAAGGAAAGCCATCGGAGGGGCCAACCATGCCTTTGTCGTCATCCATGTTGCCCAGCACGTTCACGCCTGGCAGGTCATGAATGCCGTTCCACATTTCGCTGAAGGCGGCCCACACTTGCAGTTGTTCTTCGCGCGGGGCATCAAAGAAGTTTTGGTTGATACCCATGCAAAACAACACACGCAATGCTTTGTAGTCACTCATGATAAGTTCTCGTTAATTAGATATAGCCAGGAAGCGGTTGTTTGCCGAAGAAGATTGCGCCGGCGTTCTGATAAGTAACGTCGCCCATGAACGCATGCTGGGTAACTACTTGCGCATCATTGACGCAGCGGGCCAGCGGGCTTTCGTTGTACACCCCGGTCATCCCCGAGAGCATTTGCGCGGTACGGGCAACATCGGCAGCAACGCGGGTGGCGTGGGTCGAAGATAATCGCAGCAAGTTGGTGGCGGCCGCTGGCACCGGGTCGCCGGCGAGCACATGGCTCCAGGCCTGATCAATCGACTCGTAGAAGAACGCCCGTGCCGAACGCAATGCCGCTTCTGCCTTGGCGATGTCTACCTGGGCCAAGGGGCGATCGGCCAATGCCGGGGCGCCGGTCACCGAGATGCGACCACTGGCCATGCCGGCCAACTCGTCCAGTGCGGCGCGGGCAACACCCAAGCCCACCACCGACAGCACTTGAGTGGCAAACGACAACGACGGGTAACGGAAGAACGGCTCATCAAGATTGGACGGGCCGCCGCGCACGAAGGTCCATTGCTCAGGCACCACTACGTCATCGATCACCAGATCGTGACTGCCGGTGCCCAACAAGCCCACGGTGTCCCAGGTCTGGTCAATGCGCACTTGCGATTGCGGCATGACGGCAATACGAGGCAGGTCGAACTTGTCACCGTTTTTCGGCGCGATACCGACGCCAACAATATCAGCACCCATGGAGCCGCTGGAGTACTTCCAGCGACCCTTGACCTGGAAGCCGCCAGGCACCACTTCAGCCGGTTGCGGTGGGAAGATGCCGCCGGCAAATACCACGTCCGGGCCGTTGGCGTACACCTGAGCAATGGTTTCCAGGGGCAGCGCCGCCAGGTACACCGGGCTCATGCCGAAGCTTGCCACCCAGCCTGCCGAGCCGTCGGCGTGGGAAATGCGTTCAATCATTTCGCAGAACTGCGCTGGCGAGCATTGGTTGCCGCCAAAGCGTTTTGGCACCAGAGCGCGGTATACGCCATGGACCTTGAAAGCATCGATGACGTCACGCGAGATGTGCCGCTGGCGATCAAACTCACTCAGCCGGGCACGCTCCCGAACACCGTCAAGCAAGGCTTCAAAGGCAGCACCACTGGCAAGCGCAGACGCAGGTGCAGCGTGCGAAACGCTAAGCGGATTCATAGAGAAACTCCGTCTTCAGTAACGGTTGTAAGGACGATGAGCAATGGGCAGTAGAGCGAGAATGCTCTTGGGGTAGCGCAGCAAGGCTGGCTAGGACAAGCAGGATGGGTCGGCATGATCGAGTACCTTTCTTGTTTTGGTGCCGTGGAGCGAATTTGCCTCCAATTACGTGAATAGTCAATGGAATATTCACTCTTACCAGCGGCGATAACCCACGCATAAAACGGCCAATCGATTCATATAAAATCAATATAAATATATGATTAATAACGTTTTTATGTTCATGCTCGAGCTGCAGCCACATGAGTTACCTGAAGAATATTGGAAAAATATTTTTGTAATTTTTACGGCCCGCTGACCAGCGGTGCTACCGTGTCCCCACAGCCGAGCACCTGCTGCGAGACGTTAGCCATGCCTGCAAATGCCCTATCGGAACTGACCTTTCAGGACAGCCGTTTAAAGTACCTCTACATCAGCCACCAGAGAGGCTCGATGCGCGCCGCAGCGGATGAATTCGGCGTAGCGGCCTCATCCATCAGCCGCCATATCGCCAAGCTTGAGCAGGAGCTGAACATCGAGTTGGTCAAGCAAGGTGCGCACCGCGTTGAGCTGACCGACGCAGGCAAGGTCGTGGTCGAGTACTACCAGACCCGCCTGGCGCACCAGCAGGACTTGTTCAGCAAGATGGACGATTTACGTGGCCAGCAGCAGAACTTAGCGGTCATAGCCGTGGGTGAAGGCTTACTGGACGCTCACGCGATCAGCAGCCTCAATCACTTTTTGCGCGAGCACAGAACGCTGCGCACCGAGATCATCAGTGCGCCCTCCTATGAAGTGCAGCGGATGGTTGCGCAAGACCAAGCGCACCTGGCGGTGATCTTCTCGCCGTGCCCGGCCGCTCAGTTTTCAAAGCTGTTCTCACTGGCGCAACCGTTGTGCCTGATCGTCGATCGCAATCACCCGCTGGCCGGACGTACACGCGTGAGCCTTGAAGACTTGAGCAAAACGTCGCTGATTCTGCCGGGCCCCAAGTTTCGCGTACGAGAACTGCTCGATCTGGCCTGTGCCAACATTGACTTGAAGATCGAGCCGGCCATTATCACCAACTCGCTGTCGGTGATTCTCGATTTTGTGCGCACTGGCGCCGGTGCGACCTTGCTACCCGAAAGGCCGGTGCGGGAGGAACTGAAATCCGGTGCACTCAGAGCTATCCCCATCGACTGTCCGCTTATGGAGCACACCGAGATACAGATCGTTACCCGCCGCTCACGACGCTTGCCCGAGGTCACTCAGGCGTTGGCACTGGCACTTGCCAAAGCCCTGCGTACTTCGCCGGTACGCTGAGCACTGCTGCGCAGCACATCGCCGGCAAGGCGCTATGTAAGGGAACTGTTGCACAAAGCGCAACGACATCGTCGCCCTCTGTCATTGAGCCCTCCCCCCCGCCCCCGTAGCTTCTGCGCATCCAGCGACGTTGCTCGCAGGCCACTGTGTGGCGTTCGCGTAGCACAGCATACAAAAACAGCAGCCAACGACCTTGAGGCGTATCCATGAGCCATCAACTGTATGAGTTGATCCGTTTGACCCTGCGCGTTCGTACCCCGTCGCACGCCTTGCCCAAGCTGCAAGCCGCCCTTGGCCATGCCCTTGAAGGCGTTGAATTGGTGGGCTGCTGGGTGTCCGAAATTGGCCCGCAGAACACCATTGCAGTTATGCGCAGCTTTGCCTCAAGCGAAATCAAGGACGCCGAACGCATGCGCCTGTTGCTCGCAGCCGATGGCCTGGGCATCGGCGAGTACCTGTTGCACCAGCACATTGACGACTATTGCCTGTTCCCATTTCTGCAGCCGCTGCCAGCGGGAGAGCACGGCCCTTTCTACGAACTGCGCGAGTACAACCTGGTGCCTTCTGGCCTTGAACCCACCTTGCAAGGTTGGGAAAAAGCCGTTGGTCCACGCACCGGCGATGACTACTCCCAGGTGTACGCCGCCTTCTATGCCACCAGTGGCCGCGTACCGCGCTACCTGCATATCTGGCCTTACTCAAGCCTGGAGCAGCGCCTAGACGTGCGTACGCGCGCGGTCAAAAACGGCGTTTGGCCACCCGAAAACTCGGCACCGCAACTGCAAGAAATGAACTCAGTGGTGTACCTGCCCGCCGCGTTTTCTCCTCTTTGTTAAGGCACCGCGATGAAAAACAGCTTGAGCATCCAGAGCAAAATCATTTGGCTCGCCAGTTTGTGCCTGATTACCGTGGTCGGCCTGCTGGTCAGCTTGTCCTTACAGCAAACCCGCACCAGCACCGAAAGCGCCAAGGACTTTGCCAGCCAGATACTGGCGCAAGCCGCTCAGCGTACCCTGCAAGACAAAGCCCAGATACAAGCCCTGCAAGTACAGAACGGATTCAACAGTGCCTATCAATTGGCTGCTGGGCTCGGACGCCAGGTGCTGTTTCTACGTGAGCGCGCACAATCAGGTGAGCAAGCCGTCGCCACGCGTCAATCGCTGAGCACCGAGCTGCGCAAGGCCGCTGAAGATCACCCGGAGGTCCTCGGACTGTTTTTGATCTTCCAACCCAACGCACTGGACGGCATCGACGCCGCGTTCAAAGGCAACACCGACCTTGGCAGCAACGATGCCGGACGCTTTGCCGTCTACTGGTTGCAACCCAACCCCGGCGTATTACAAGCGGTACCGGGCGACGAAAAGCTGCTGACAGACACCTCGAAAGGCCCCAGCGGCGCGGCTTTCAACACTTTCTTTACCTGCCCTGTCGAGAGCGCCAAATCCTGCCTTCTCGAACCGTACTTTGATGAATCCACCGGCACCAAGCGGTTGGTCACAAGCATTGCCCTGCCGCTGATCGTCGAGGGCAAGGTCATTGCCGTCATCGGCCTGGACATCAACCTGCAAGTCCTGCAGAAGGATGCCCAGGCGCAAGCGCAAAGACTCTATGACGGACGAGCCGGTATCTCCATCATCAGCCCCTCCGGCGTGCTTGCCGCGCACACCGAGTCGCCTGCCCAATTGGGCAGCGCCCTGCAGCAGGTTATGCCGACACAAGCCGCGCAGATCCTCGCATTGCAGAAACAAAACCGTATTCAGGCGTTGGACAGTGCCGATCAAATGCAACTGCTGGCACCGATCCAACCCATCGCTGGAGCCGAGCCTTGGGGGGTGTTGGTCAATGTACCGCGCAGCATCCTGGTCGCCCCTGCCGAGTCGATGAAAAGCTGGATGGACGGCCAACGCTGGAAGTCGTCCGGAATTGAACTGTCGCTCGGTTTGACGGCAGCGTTGCTGGGCATTGTGATGATGTGGTTTGCCGCCAAAAGCATCACCCGCCCACTGCTGCGCGTCAGCGAAATGCTCGATGACATCGCCGAGGGTGAAGGTGACCTGACCAAACGCCTGTCCTATGCCAAGAGTGACGAACTCGGTCGCTTGGCCCGCGCCTTCAATCGCTTCCTCGACAAACTGCAACCGGTGATTGTCCAGGTGCAACAATCGCTGGGAGGGGCGCGCACCACTGCCAATCAATCGGCGCTGATCGCTGAACAAACCAGCATCGGCATGCAGCAGCAGTTCCGCGAGATCGATCTGGTGGCCACCGCACTGCACGAAATGACCGTTGCCGCGCAATCGTCGGCACAAAGTGCAGCCTATGCCGCCGACGCCGCCCGCCGCGCCGATGAAGCGACCCAGGAGGGCTTGGCAGTGGTCTCCCTGACATCCGGCGCGATCCAAACCCAAGCCCACGCGATGACTAGCGGCATGGCGCAGTTGCAGTCACTCGGAGACAGCAGCCAGCGAATCGGCTCGGTACTGGAAGTAATCCTGTCCATCGCCGGGCAAACCAACCTGCTGGCCCTCAATGCGGCCATCGAGGCGGCCCGCGCTGGCGAGGCAGGCCGCGGCTTTGCTGTGGTAGCTGATGAGGTACGTGGGTTGGCGCAACGCACCCAACACTCGGTGGAAGAAATCCGCCAGGTGATCCATGACCTGCAGGACGGCACCCGCGATGTCACCGAATCGATGCACGCCAACCATGAACTGGCCCAGCAGAACGTCGCGCAAGTGCAGCAAGCGGTACGCACCCTGGAGCAGATCGGCCAGGCGGTGAACGAAATCACCGATATGAACCTGCAGATCGCCAGTGCCGCTGAAGAGCAAAGCAGCGTTGCCGAAGAGATCAATCGTAACGTTCAGGCCATCCGCAATGTGACCGAATCGCTGTCTGGGCAGGCGGAGCAGTCGGCGCTGATCAGCCAGCGGTTGACTGCGCAGGCGGATCATCAGCAAGTGCTGATTCAGCTGTTTAAGGCGTAAATGATTGGGTAGTTTTGAGCGTCATTTGCGTATCCAGTTGCGGCCGGCGAATTTGCAGACATAGGCCAAATGAACGATTCGCCAGTGCGCCCTTTACGCTGCACTGACTGCTGTTGATGTCGCCACCATCAGGAGAGCAGCATGCCGCAGATTCTAGCGAACAAGATCGCCATCATCACCGGTGCCAGCCGAGGCATCGGTGCCGCGATCGCCAAGCGCTTTGCCGCCGAAGGCGCTCGGGTTGTGATTACTGCCCGTACCGGCGAGCCAGGCGGCAGGCTACCCGGCTCATTGCAGGAAACCGCCGATTACATCTGCAGCCGGGGTGGAAAATGCTTGAGCATCACCGGCGATCTATCCAAGGAAGAAGACCGCGAACGCATCATGGCGCAAACGCTCGAGCACTGGGGTGGTGTCGACATTCTGGTCAATAACGCAGCCTTTGCACGCTTCGCCCCAACCCAGGAGCAGCGGGCCAGGCATGTGCAGCTGTCGCTGGGAATCAACTTCATTGCACCGCTGCACCTGAGCCAACTGGCTGTACCAGTGATGGTTGAACGCGGTGGCGGCTGGATCCTCAATCTGTCCAGTGCAACTTCACAGCGACCTGGTTGTGGCCCTTACTACAGCGATGACCGCGCCTACCGTTTCCATAACACCGCCTCGCCCAGCCTGTACGGCGCCACCAAGGCGGCGTTGGAACGTTTGACAGCAGGCTGGGCCATGGAACTGGCCAGCCAGTCGATTGCCATCAATAGCCTCGCACCGGTCGAAGCGGTGGCCAGTGAAGGTGCGCTCGACACTGGCAGCATCGATGATCAGGCGATATTCGAGCCGATCGAAGCGATGGCCGAAGCCGCCCTGGCGCTCTGCTCAGGCCCCCGCCAGTCGCTGACCGGGCGTAATGCCTGCAGCCTGCCATTGCTGGAGGAACTGGGACTAAGCGTGCGCGCCCTGGATGGCCGGAGCGAACTCGCCCCACAGGCTAATCAATGACGTAGGAGCTAGCTTGCTGGCGATCGAGTGCACAGCGCTCGCAAAACCACGTTCCACGGCCAACCTGGCGCTGGCATTGCTGCCGCTGCGCGCCAGATAACGAACCAAAGCCCGCTCCCACAAGGTCATATGTGCGCTTGATCAGGCTTTTTGCAAGGCGCGTGGACGCTGGCTGCGTTCACCTGCGGTTTTATCCACTGCGGCCTGAAGCTGGAAGCTGAATTGCAGATCGGCAAAGTACGTTGCTTCCAGGCCGCGGTTTTTAGCCGCTTGTGCGTCGTCGATGAAGTTCAGTTGGCCAATCAGCCCGTCACGTGTGGCGTAGGCAAAGTCGTCCCAGAGGTATTGGTCACCCTCAAAGTTGATTTGCGTGGTCAGGTGACGATAACCAGGCGCCGAGATGAAGAAGTGAATATGCGCCGGGCGCTGGCCATGACGGCCCAGGTGGTTGAGCACTTCTTGCGTGGTGCCTGTCGGTGGGCAGCCGTAGCCGCACGGTACGATGCTGCGTACGCGGTAGCTACCTTGGGCATCGGTGAGGATGCGCCGGCGCAGGTTGTATTCGGACTGACTTGGGTCGAAGTACGAATAAGTACCCTTGGTGCTGGCATGCCACACGTCTACCGTAGCGCCCGGAACCGGCTGCCCTTCGGCGTCTACCACACGACCGTGCAGGTACATCGCGATGCCAGGGTCGGTACCGTCATCCATGCGCGCCTCGCCCTCGGTCAACGGGGCCCCAGCTACGTACAGCGGGCCTTCGATAGTGCGCGGGGTACCGCCACTGAGCCCGGCCTGGGCATCCTTGGCATCTTGCAGCAAGTCCAGAAAGTGCTCTATTCCCAGGCCTGCGACCAGCAATCCGGCTTCCTGGTTACTGCCCATGCGGTTGAGGTAGTCCACCGCTTTCCAGAACTCGTCGTCGGTGATTTCAAGGTCTTCGATCAGTTTGGCGCTGTCTTGCAATACACGCAGGATGATTTGCTTGAAGCGTTTGCTGCCCTGGTCGTTATCAATACCGGATACTTCTTTGAAGAAGTTTTGAACATCAGCGGTGTGTGAGATTTTCACTGTCATTGTTATCACCTGTTATTTATTGTTTTAGCAACGGTTCAGCGATCGTCAGCGTGAATGGAAGACGGATGACGGCACAGGCCGTCAATCTCGATGTTCATGTACGGGAACAATGGCAACTGCGTTAACGTGTCATGCAATGCTTCAACACTGGGCAGATCAAATACGCTGTAGTTGGCGTAGTGCCCGGCAATACGCCACAGGTGGCGCCAGGTGCCTTCTTGTTGCAGGCGCAGGGCCAATTCCTTTTCATCGGCCTTGAGTTTGGCAGCGGTGTCCGGGGCCATATCGGTGGGCAGTTTTACGGTCATCTTTACGTGAAAAAGCATCGGTGGTTCCCTCTATCAGCGGCGAACGAAGCGCGCCACGCGCTCTTCATCCAAAGTCAGGCCCAAGCCCGGGGTGCGCGGTACATGCAGGTGGAAATCGCGATACAGCGGCGCTTCAGTGACGATTTCTTCGGTGAGCAACAACGGGCCAAAGAGCTCGGTGCCCCAGGTCAGTTGGTTCAACGTGATAAAGGCATGGGCCGAGGCCAGCGTGCCAACGCTGCCTTCGAGCATGGTGCCGCCGTACAGGGCGATGCCTGCGGCTTCGGCGATATGCGCGGTGCGCAACACGGCACGTGGCCCGCCGTTTTTGGCGATTTTCAAGGCGAAGATGCTTGCCGCGCCGTCGATGGCCAGGCTCAGCGCGTCCTCAACGCATTCGATGGATTCATCGGCCATGATCGGTGCCGGGCTGACGCGACTAAGGTGCACCTGCCCTGCTCTGTTGTTGCGTGAGATCGGTTGTTCGATCAAATCGATGCCGTTCTCGCCGAGCACCCGGCAAGCACGTACTGCCTGAGATATGTTCCAGTACTGGTTGACGTCGACCCGCACGCTGGCGCGCTCGCCCAAGGCCTTTTTGATCGCAATGACATGGGCCAGATCGATGTCGACCGGGTTGGCGCCAATCTTCAGCTTGAAGATGCGATGACGACGCAGGTCGAGCATCTGCTCGGCTTCGGCAATGTCGCGGGCGGTGTCGCCAGAGGCCAACGTCCAAGCCACTTCGAGACTGTCACGCACACGGCCGCCGAGCAGTTCGCTGACCGGCAACCCAAGCCGCTTGCCTTGAGCGTCGAGCAACGCGCTTTCGATACCCGACTTGGCGAAGGTATTGCCCTTGGCGAGTTTGTCCAGTTTGAGCATGGCCGCATTGATGTTGTCTGCCGGCATGCCGACCAATGCCGGAGCTAGGTGTGCATCGATGTTGGTCTTGATGCTTTCCGGGCTTTCGTAGCCGTACGCCAGTCCGCCAATGGTGGTGGATTCACCAATGCCTTCGACCCCATCACTGCAGCGCAAACGCAGGATTACCAGGGTTTGCTGCTGCATGGTATGCATCGCCAACTTGTGCGGGCGGATGGTCGGCAGGTCGACGATCAAAGCGTCAAGGCTTTCGATTATGGCGTTTGTCATTGTTCGAGTGTCCCGTCAATTGAGGCGCAGCTGGCTAGCTTAATACAATATATTTCACTTGATTATTCAAGCATTGCACGAGAACCTGACCGGCGTCCAATATCAAAAAAATCTGCCACCATACCCAGGAGGTCTGATGGAGCTTCGCCACCTTCGCTACTTCACGGTTTTGGCCGAAACCCTTAATTTCACCCGCGCCGCCGAACTTCTTCACATGGCTCAGCCGCCTCTGAGTCGACAGATCAGTCAACTGGAGGAACAAGTGGGGACGTTGTTGGTAGAGCGCGAACGGCCGCTACGTCTGACCGAAGCCGGGCGCTATTTGTACGAGCACACCTGCACCCTGCTTGGGCAACTGCAAACCATCAGCGATAACACCCGGCGCATTGGCGAACGCAAGCGCCAATGGCTGGGGATAGGCTTTGCGCCGTCCACGTTATATGCCGATTTGCCTGAGCTGATTCGTGCGCTGCGCAGCGACGAGGGCCTGGAATTGGGGCTGAGCGAGATGACCACCGTGCAACAGGTAGAGGCGCTGAAAAGCGGTCGGATCGACATCGCTTTTGGCCGTATTCGCATTGACGACCCAGCGATCTATCAGCAGGTACTGCGTGAAGATCCCCTAGTGGCGGTGCTTCCAAGTGGCCATGCGTTGGCAGGCAAGGCTCTAGCGCTGGAACAACTGGCTAAAGAGCCCTTCGTCCTTTACCCGGCCAACCCGCGGCCTAGCTACGCCGACCACGTACTGGCCTTGTTTGCGCAACATGGCATGAGCATCAAGGTCAGTCAGTGGGCCAATGAGTTGCAGACGGCGATCGGGCTGGTAGCGGCAGGCCTGGGGGTTACCTTGGTACCCTCCTCGGTTCAGCAGCACCGCACCGGGGTCGAATACGCCGCCCTGCTCGACCCCAGTGCTGTCAGCCCGATTATCCTCAGTCGCCGCACCGGTGATGTCAGCCCGATTGTTCAGCGCTGCTTGGCACTGGTGGAGCGAGAATCCAGCGCCTCCAGTTGACGACCAAGGCATTGTGATGCGTTTCGAACCCTCGCCCACCTTCGCATCAGTTAGTTTTAGCCACCCAGGCATTGAACCGCTGCTCAAGCTCTTCTCCATGATCAACCCAGAACTCATTGTTCATGGGGATTGCCTGCGCCAGGTTAGCGGGGGCTGAGTTCAGACGTGTTGCCATGGCTGGATCGAGAAGTGATGCGGTGTGCAGGTTGGTCGAGCCATAGCCAAGCTTTACGGTATGGATTTTCTGGTTTTCCGGGCGTAGGGAAAACTCGATGAACTGTTCGGCGACCGCCTTGTTCTTGCTGCCCTTTGGAATCGCCCAGGAGTCAATGGCATAGATGCTCCCCTTCCAGACGATCTGCACCGGCGCTCCTGATTCTTGGGCAGAGAACACCCGACCATTGAACGCAGTGCTCATCACCACATCGCCACTGGCGAGGAATTGCATTGGCTGCGCGCCAGCCTCCCACCATTGAATGCTGGATTTGATCTGATCGAGTTTATTGAATGCGCGATCGACCCCTTCTTTGGTGCCCAACACCGTATAGATATCGGAATAGTCCACGCCATCGGCCATCAAGGCAATTTCCAGGGTGTATTTGGCGCCCTTGCGCAGACTGCGTTTACCGGGAAACTTCTGGGTATCCCAGAAATCATTCCAACCGGTCGGTGCAGCACTCAACTTCTCGCTGTTGTAAGCCATCGCCATCGACCAGATCAACAAGCCAGCGCCACAGTCCGATAGTGTGCCTGGCACGAAGTCTTCCTCTTTACCCAGATGCGCCATGTCCAGTTGCTCGAACATCCCTTCTTCGCAGCCGCGTATCAGTTCCGGCGCTTCGACCTGCACTATGTCCCAATTGACGCTGTTGGTATCGACCATGACCTTGATCCGGCCCATTTCGCCGTTGTACTCGCCAGCGATCACCTTGTTGCCGGTGGCCTTCTCAAACGGTTTATAGAAAGCCTCCGATTGCACATCTTTACTTACGCCGCCGAACGAAATCACTGTTATCTCGTCGGCCATGGAACTCGACGCCATGGCGGCGAGCAACAAGGTTCCAATAGCTTTGTTTTTCATTTCTAGCCCTTAGGATTGTTAGTTTTGGCAGATATGCACGGCAAGGTAATAACTTCGTGGTGATCGGTTGTCGCCTGTCAGCTGCGGTAATCTACGGGATCATTGGCGATCAGGCGCAGTGCTGAGTTCCAAGCAAGTTGATGCAGTTGTTGGTCGATCTCGTCATCGGACTGTTGGGCAGTCAATTCACAGACCGCCTCTGTCGGGAAGCGCAACGCTTGTCCGCCAGCGAGTGCCTGCACCTGAGCCTGGCAAGCGCGCTCAAGGAAGTAGATCTGATTGAAGGCTTCGGCGATGCTGCCGCCAGTTGCAAGCAACCCATGATTGCGCAGGATCATCGCCATGTGCGGGCCCAAGTCGGCAACCAAGCGGGCGCGCTCGTCGGGGTTTAACGAGATACCTTCATAGGTGTGGTAACCCAGGCGCCGGTAAAACTTCAGGGCATGCTGACTGATCGGCAATAGCCCTTGCTCTTGTGCAGATACGGCGATACCCGCTGAGGTATGGGTGTGCACCACGCAATCGATATCCGGACGCGCCGCATGAATCGCCGAGTGGATATTGAAACCGGCGCGGTTGACACTGTCGGGACCGCGCCAAGGGTCTACTACATTGCCCTCATGGTCAATTTTGATCAAATCCGAAGCACGCATTTCGTGGAACAGTACCCCATAGCAATTGATCAGGAAGTGTCCTTCCTCGCCTGGCACCCTGGCGGAAATGTGCGTGTCGATCAGGTCGGTCATGCGAAAGTGCGCGAGCAACCGATACAGTGCCGCCAGGTCACAGCGGGTTTTCCACTCTTCAGGGGAGATCTTGCTACGGTCTATTTTCAGGAGGGTATCGTGCATGGCGGATCCAGGTTCGTGATATGTTCTGCTGATAAATCGATCGGCTATGGCCCGATCTTGCCGCAGCACCCTACTGGCGGCCATACACAGGAAATGCCGTTGGCTGGCATCACTGTTATGGTCTTTTTACCGGTACACGTGCCTGCCCATGCCCTGCTTGAGCGAAAGTTTTATGATGTTCCTGAACCCCAGTTCCCAGGCGCCGCTGGTTAGCCAGATCGTTGCAGGCATAAGCTTGGCGATCAAACAACAACAGCTGCGTCCTGGCAGCAAGTTGCCCTCGATCCGCAGGCTCTCGCAATCGCACAATGTCAGCCACTTCACCGTGGTCGAGGCCTATGATCGACTGGTTGCGCTGGGCTTATTGAAAGCCGTACCCAATGCGGGTTTCTACGTACGGGAGCCGGCGGAAAGCGTTATCGACGAGGCGCCATGCGAGACAGTTGCCCCTGACTACGCGTTTGATTTCGACGCACATCTGCTGTTGCAGCGAGTCTTCCAACCAATGGGTATGGAAGTCCGTCCTGGTGTTGGGCTGCTTCCTGAACAGTGGACCGACGACGATGGCCTGCAACGTAGCCTGCGGATCCTGGCTCGCAGCGCACCCAGCAGTTTCTCCGGATACGGCATTGCCAAAGGCAGCGCAAAGCTGCGCAGCAAGCTGGCCGAGAAACTGGCGGATAGCCAGATTGCCGCCCACCCCGAACAAATCATGCTGACCAGCGGCGCCAGCCAAGCCCTGGACCTGGTAGTGCGCTATCTAGTGCACTGCGGCGACAGCGTGCTGGTCGACGAGCCGGGCTATCACAATCTTTTTCTAAACCTGCATCTACAAGGTGCCAAGCTCCTGGGCGTGCCGCGCACTCGTGATGGCATTGATCTGCTACAGCTTGAGCGATTGATCGTTCAGCATCGGCCAAAGGTGTTCTTCACCAACACCCGCCTGCAATGCCCGACCGGCACCAGCTTGTCGCTTGCGGTCGCCCATCGCCTGCTACAACTGGCAGAGAAGTATGATTTCCTGATCGTCGAGAACGATATCTATGCTGATCTTGACCCAAGCGGCCAGCAGGCGCTGGCCGGGATGGATCAGCTGTCGAGGGTGATTTACATTGCCAGCTTTTCCAAATCCATAGCCCCGGCATTGCGAGTGGGCTTCATCGCTGCCCATCAGGAACTGATCGAAGAGTTACTGCCGTTAAAATTGGTCAGTGGCCTCACAAGCTCGGAAATAACAGAAGAGCTGGCCCTTGAAGTGTTGCTGCAAGGGCGCCATCGCAAACACGTCAAACAGCTGCAAAGCTATCTGGCCGAGGCCCATGACAGCGTCGCTCGACGCCTGCGCAGTGTGGGCATGGAGCTATTTGTCGAACCACGGGCAGGCCTGTTCTTGTGGGCGCGACACCCACAGGTCGTTGACTCCACGGCACTGGCCATGAAGGCCAAGGAAGAAAAAATCCTCCTCGCTCCTGGGCAATTGTTCATGCCGGATACCCGCGTACTGCCATGGATTCGCTTCAATGTGGCCCATTCGATGGATGAACGAATCTATCGCTTTCTTGGCAGCATCTGACCAGTTTGGATCGATAAAGAGACCTCGATCACTCCGCTCAAACGGTTTGCGGCCCGACCCGCGCAAAATTCCAACCGGCACATGCAGTGCCGGGGAATCCCTTTGAGTCCCCAGCGACTTTTAGTCCTCGAAGCATTGAGCTTTTAGTCTCTTGCACAGGCCATCTGTTCATGTAGGAGAAACCGTCATGAACCCATCAAAAGAGTTACATGCGACCATTATCTGCTTGCAAGAAGGAAGGATTCTGTTCGTGCGCAAGGAGGCTCCCGAATGGTCTCTACCGGGTGGCAAAATTGAGCCACTAGCGGGCCTGCTTTACCCCGAATAGTTCTACCGCAGATGAGCTCAGCGCTGAGCGGCAAGAACTAGCAAAAGGGTGCGGTGAGTGGCTTCAGGATTTGCGCTGCCCGTCTTTTCTAGCCGTTTTCTGCGCAGTCGAATCATGCACAGTTCCAGACGAACCATCCGGTCGATGAGCATCATTGTCACGCTCTTGTTCGCCATTCGTTGGGGGTGGTGCTCCTGTTTTCGCCTGACCTTCATTGTGCTTTTTCATTGTCTGCCCTACCCCTCTTCAGTGTTCCGCTGACAACGGAGGGAACCCATCCGCTTGTACTTACACAGATGTCCAGACGAGCAACAAAGTTCATATCAGCGACGTTCATATCGGCGACCAAGCTGAATGGGTTGAACCATTTGCCAACAAATTACGTCCACCGCAAAAGCTCCCTCGAGTCGATAACGAAATGGCATGCGATCCCGTAATGGCAGTGCTCGACTATCTCAAAGACCACCACCTGGTGCTCACCACTGCGGAGTCCTGTACAGCGGGGTGCATGGTTGCATTGCTGGCCGCCTGCCCGGGTACAGGAGAGGTATTGGAAAGCGGCTATGTCGTCTATTCCCCTTCTGCCAAGAAGCGTCTGCTAGGGGTAAATCCTGAGACAATCGAGCGTTATGGACTGACCAGCGAGGCGGTAGCCGGGGAAATGTCTGTAGGGGCGTTGATGGACAGCGATGCCAACGTCGCTGTTGCAACTACCGGGGTGGCCGGGCCTGCCCCTGAATCTGGAGTTTTGCCCGGCACCCTGTGTTTTGCCTGGGCGTTTGCCGGCGAGCCCATCGCAGTGTTTACGCATACTCAGCGTTTTTTCGGGGAACGCTCGGAGGTTATGCAGGCAGGTGCTCTCTATGGGCTGACCCAGCTGACTCACTATCACGAGCGCTGGCTCCGCGAGCGCACACCTGAGGGGAATGGCAATGGCGGACGATGAGCACGTCTCCAGGTACCATCCCGTTCAGGAAGACATGAATCTGCAGCGACGCGTCTGGCGCTTCGAACGAGTAGGTTGGTATGTGCTCGTGATCATTTTACTGCTGGGTTTGGCCGGTCTGTTTGGCAACGGCCCCCTCAGCGATGCTCAGGTCACGAGCGAGGATGGCCGGCTGCTGGTGGAATATCAACGGCTCAGTCGCAGCGGAACCACTGACAGCTTGCGTATCACGGTACGTGGTAGGGCCCAAGAACCAATCATGCTGCAACTCGGTGGCTCCTTACTGCGTGAAGCCAGCATTGAGACCATTCAACCAGCGCCGCAAGTGTCGCGCTCTCAGGGCAAGGCCATCTTGCTCCAGCTGGGTTCCAGCGAGGATGGTAGTGCCACGCTCTACCTGACGTTACGCAGCGAATACGTGGGCACGCTTGAAGGCGTGGTCATGGCAGGCCCATCCAGCGTTGTCCGCTTCTCCACCTTTCTGTTCCCTTAGGAGCACGCAATGGATTCGATCCTCCGTGCAGCAGGAATGTACCTGGCATTGATGCTGCTGTTTCGCGTGGCTGGCAGGCGCTCACTTGCCGACCTTACCACCTTCGATTTCGTGCTGTTGCTGATCATCGGCGAGGCGACTCAGCAGGCGTTACTGGGCGACGACTTCTCGTTTATCAACGCGATGCTGGTGATCTCGACACTGATTGTCCTGGATGTCGGCTTGTCGCTTGCAAAACTGAATTCCAAGCGTTTGGCGCGACTGCTGGACGGCCATGCGACCTTGGTCGTCGAGCATGGACGTTTTTTGCACCACCGTATGCGTCGAGCACGCCTGACGGAGGATGACATCCTTGAATCGGCACGTGACAGCCAAGGGATAGAAAAATTGGAGCAAATCAAATTTGCCATCATCGAGCGCAACGGCAAGATATCAGTGATAGCCGAAGAATAATCCCCGAATACCAATCATCGTCGCAGTCGAGCCCTGTCGCTAAAGCGTTCACTCAATGCGCCATGTACTTCACGCTCATGGCGCGTCATTCAGTGGGTCAAAGGCGTATTACAAATGGAAGTCGCCTGCGGCCTCCGGCTGGTAAAGCACTTTCCTGATTTCAATCCGGCGGGTTCGATCAGAAATTCGCCAGTCAATGGCGTCTCCTTCCTGATAGCCCAGGATGGCGGCGCCGATGTCGGAACACACGGAATGCTTGCCGGCGCTGCTGTCTGCGTCTTCTGGGTAGACCAAGGCCACTTCCATCTCTTCGTCATCCAGTTGCAGCAAGGCCCTGGAATTCATCGTGACCACATTGCGCGCCACTTGCTGCGGTTTGACGACAATGGCGCGCTCAAGCTCATGTTCGAGTTCAACAACGGTCGGGCCTTGCTCCAGCACAATCAGACTCTCGAGCCTGGCCTTGTCGATTTCAGTGATGTAGATCCCCGTGGCGTCGCCAATGGCACCTTCGCGCAGGAACTGCAGGTAGCGTCCTGCGGTCATGGAAAATGACTTCAATGTCGGCGTTTCGCTTTCAAGCAGAAAGCCGCTGCGCACGAAGGCTTTCAGCGAGCGCGCGTTGTCCGGGTGGATCTTGGCGATGAGCTTCTCGGAGCGCATGTCGAGGAAGGCCAGTTTCATGCCTTCGCGGATCGTGCGGGCACCAAGGTTTCGGCCCCATTTGTCGCTGTCGCCAATGACCAGGACGATCTCGCAGTTCGCGCCGGTCTTGATGAGACGGACAAAGCCCACCGGGGCATCATGCCTATCATAGGCCATGAAGAAGCGGCCACCCCGGTTGAATAAATGGGTCAGGATCGGTAGTTGAGTCCGATCGATGACGTGCTCAATGGAGCGGGAAACATCACGCGAATCGCTCAGGTAACAGGTGACGCGTTCATCTTCCAACCAATCTTTCAACGTCAGCGCGTGTGCCCGAGTAATTTCAGGGCACAGCGAAATGAAAGGCTTGTTCATCTTCACCACACTTATTTGTAAAGGATGAAAGCCCTTCATGGCTGTGGCCATGACGGTTCTTTCGGCAACCGGCTATCTTAAGCCATAACGCCAGTAATGCCGAATATCAGGTGGAAAGGATTGAGACTCGGACTGTGTCAGCAGTCAATCGAGCCCTTGCACGGCGACATCGACGGCATCGATAAGAATTTGCGCGTGCTCCTGCGTAAACGCCAATAGCGGTCGTATCTTGAGTACGTTTTCGAGCGGGCCAGCGGCACTTATCAATACCCCTTGTTCACGCATCGAGTTGACGACCTTGCGGGCCTGTTCAGCTGCGGGTTTCTTCGTCGCACGGTCGGTGACCAGTTCAACACCGAGAAACATGCCAGCCCCCCTGACGTCACCGATCACTTCATGGCGCTGCGTAAGCTTGGTCAGGCCGTCCAGCAGGTAGATACCAATGTCATGTGATCGCTGCTGGAGCTGTTCGTCGCGAATGACGTCCAGGACAGCCTGGCCTGCCGCACACGAGACTGGGTTGCCTCCAAAGGTATTGAAATAACGCATGTTCTTTCCGAAGTGGTCGATTACCTCAGCGCGTCCAACGATACCGGCAATGGGTTGACCATTACCCATGGGCTTCCCGAGCGTGACAATGTCCGGACGCACGTTGTGCCTCGAATAACCCCACATGTTCAGACCGGTACGCGCAAAGCCTGGCTGCACCTCATCGGCGATATACATCATTCCTTCTGCTTGGGCCAACGCCACACCTTCTGCAAGGAAGCCCGCCGGCCCTGGCAATACGCCGTCGCTGGCGAAGATGCCATCCAGCAAAATGGCTGCGGGACGGATACCGTGCGCTTTCAAGTCATCGATCGCCGCACGTACATCCGCGGCGAAAGTCGCCGCCACGTTTTCAGCGCCCAAACGGTAAGCGTCCGGCGCGCGAACGGTCCGGACATGCGCCGGTAGCACCATGGCACTACCCAGCGACGGCGAAAGCTCGGCGATATCTCCAGTGACACCGTGGTAGGCAAATCGGGTAATGATGACGCCGGTACCGCCCGTGAACTGCTTGGCGATCCGAAGTGCGAGGTCATTCGCTTCACTGCCGGTACAGGTGAACATGACGCGGTCCAGATCGCCAGAGAATGTGCCCAGCAACTGCTCGGCATAATCGAGAATACCCTCCTGCAAGTAGCGGGTATGTGTATTCAACTGCAGCGACTGCTTGTACATAGCCTCGACCACCCGTGGATGGCAGTGACCAATGGACGCGACGTTGTTATAGGCATCCAGATAACGACGGCCCTGCTTGTCGTAGAGCCAAACGCCCTCCCCTCGAACGGTATGCAGCGGTCGCTCGTAGAAAAGACGGTACGCTGGGCCGAGCAGACGCTCGCGGCGTTCGATCAGGCGTCGTTCAGTGTCGCAAAGCCGGGTTGCGTCCTCTTTAGTAAAACCGTTGACCATGCTCATGCTTGGACCTCACGTAGACACGCTGAACAGATTCGATCTTCGATTTCAGATCGAGACAGCGACGCCATTGCATTCAAATTTGCCCACGCACGTAGGGCGTTTCGAAGGATGTATTCACGATTTTCCGGATGCAGTTCGGCGCGCCATGAATTGATGCACAGGGCCAATGCCAAGCGCGTGGCCAACAGTTCCGGCAGTAGTGCCATTTCTTCTTGAGCAAGCGGATTGTGTTGGTGGTAAGCGCCAATGACATCCAGCGCCGGCTCGAGAACATCGCCGACCGGTCCAAGGTGGTATGACGCGGCAACCGCTACTTCATTGACCAAGGGCGCGTACACCATGTCCCCGAAATCAAGGATGCTGCGCAGGACATCAGGCTGCTCGGGATCAACGATGATATTGTGCGGGTTCATGTCATTGTGAATGACTTGCTTGCGCAGTCCGGGGACCTGCGGCAATACGACGAACGCGTACCGATCAAGACTCTGCTCGACCAAACTTCGCCCCTGACCCGGCTCGATGTGAGCCAGCAGCGGTCGAAGGTGCGCGGCATGCTGCATGTCCCAGAGCAGAGCATGCCCGGCGGCTGGATGAGTGAAACCTTCGAGCGCTACGTCTAGCCGGGCAATGGACTGCCCAATCACTCGGCGAAACGCCGTCGTGGTGCGATTCACGCGGTGAAGTGGCAGTCCCTCTTCAAAAGACATGAGTCGGGCCAGCATGTGCTGCCCATCAACCTCAACCAAGGTCGCATACTGGCCTCGAAGCGACGGATACACGCGTTGAACCGGAAGTTTCGGATCTCGAAGCGCGATTCTTCGCATTGCCTGGTTGTGAAAGTCGACCACGTCGGGGTTCTCAAGCGGATGAGAAAGCTTGAACAAACGAGAGGATCCGTCCTCGAGGAGCAGGCGAAAATTGAGGTCGCGCTCTCCTCCCAGTTTTTCCAGCTTGCCGCATAAGCTAAAGTGCTGCTCGAGCACTGCGCACGCCTGTGCGTCTGTGACCTGCGCTGGGGCAGCTTCTAGCAGGCTGTCATCGACAGCCAAATTTTCAAGTAGCATGACTCGCGTCCTCATCCGGCTTGCTAATGGCGCCCCGAGCTTGCGGGGCGCCATCTATCACTTATTGACCCACGCGTTGAATCGCTCCTCCAGATCTTCACCATGATCGATCCAGAACTCGGCGTCAGTAGCCCGGGCGTTTTTCAGGTTTTCGGGTGCAGTCGGAAGCTTTTCGCCCACTTGCTTATCTACCAGGCTCATCGCGTTTGTATTGCTGGGCCCATAGGGAATCGCTTCGACGAAATTCTTCTGTTGAACAGGCTCACTGGCAAATGCGATGAAGCGCTCTGCCAATTCCTTTTTATTTGAACCTTTCACGATCGCCCAGTGGTCGAGGTCGTAAAGGCTGCCATTCCATTGCATTGCAAATGACTGGCCTTCTTCTTGAGCAGAGGTAACACGACCGTTGTAGGCGGAGGTCATGACCACGTCACCGGCGACCAGCCATTGCAGGGGTTGCGCGCCGGAGTCCCACCATTGGATGTGGGGTTTGATTTCGTCGAGTTTTTTGAAAGCGCGTTGTACACCCGCTTCAGTGCCGAGAAGTTCATAGACATCCTGGTTGCTTACCCCGTCAGCGAGCAGCGCGAACTCCAAGGTGAATTTCGCTCCGCGGCGAAGACCGCGTTTTCCGGGATACTTCTTCATGTCCCAAAAGTCTGCCCAACCTTGCGGGCTGCTGGCGAGCTTTTTGGGATCATAGGTAAGTACCGTCGACCAAATGAATATGCCGACACCACAGTCGCTGACTGCGGCAGGAAGGAAATCCTCCTTGTTGCCTATCCGGCTCCAGTCCAATGGCTCGAACAAGCCTTCACTGCAACCGCGGATCAGCTCGGGAGATTCAACCTCGACAACATCCCAACTGGTTTTGCCGGTGTCGGCCATCACCTTGATCTTGGCCATTTCGCCATTGTAGTCATCCGCCGTGATGGTCGTGGCGCTCTTGGCCGCGAAGGGCTTGTAGAACGCTTTTTCCTGAGCCTGGCGATTATTCCCGCCAAAAGAAACCACGGTCAGCTTTTCAGCGGCATTCAGTGGTCCTGCAATTACGCCAAGCAAAAGTACAGCTGCGATTTTCTTATTCATGCGTCTCTCCAGGTCAGCTACGGGTCGTGGGCAGCTTTAAAGGGATGGCAGTTTTCTTGTAGTGGCAGCAATCGAATGAATGTACGGCTCCCCTGTTGGGGACAGAATCCATTAAAACACATAATAAATATGATGCATCATATTTTGATCTACACTCATTCCCACCAACGAAAGGGATCTCCTCATGACCGACCAACGTACTTTGCTTCTCACCGGTGCCAGCCGGGGCATTGGCCACGCAACCGTGAAATATTTCAGTGCCGCGGGTTGGCGAGTGTTTACCGCCTCGCGGCAAGATCTGGGCGAAGGCTGCCCGTGGGCTGAAGGCCTGGCCAACCATATTCACCTTGATCTGGGCAACGTCGAGGAGGTCCAGAACAGACTCGCAGAAATCAGGGAGAAGCTCGGTGGCCGACTGGATGCGTTGGTTAACAATGCCGGCATGTCACCCAAAGGAACAGAGGGCGAACGACTAGGGGTTTTGGAATCGGACTATGCGACCTGGCTGAACGTTTTCAATGTGAACATCTTCTCGACAGCACTGCTGGCCCGCGGGCTTTTCGAGGAGCTCAAGACAGCCAGAGGCTCGGTTATCAACGTAACCTCGATTGCGGGTTCGCGCGTTCATCCATTTGCAGGTGTCGCTTACGCCTGCTCGAAAGCCGCGCTATCGGCCCTCACCCGGGAGATGGCACATGATTTCGGACCGCACGGTGTTCGTGTCAACGCGATCGCGCCCGGGGAAATCGATACCTCTATCTTGTCCGCCGGCACCGAACTGATCGTTGAGCGATCGATCCCAATGAAACGCATGGGCAAGCCCGAGGAAGTCGCCGCGCTGGTGCATTTTCTCTGCACCAACGGCGCTTCGTACATCAATGGTGCAGAAATCCACGTAAACGGTGGGCAACATGTTTGAGTTACTCGATAATCGCTGCCGGTAGCCTCCCCTATCCAGTCGGGCATGTGCCGCATACGAGTACGCGATGAATTACCCCATTGAGCACCTGAAACACTCATACCTTGGCAGCGGCATCTATGGCTTGCTTCGGGAAGCCTTGATCACCGGCCGCTTCCAGCCCAATGACCGGCTTCGCATACGTGACCTTGCTGAGCAATTGGGGACGAGTGTCACACCTGTACGGGACGCCATTCTTCAACTGGCGAAGGAGCAGGCGCTGGTTCTCAAGACACCGAGGGACATTCGCGTCCCGGTACTGACGTCCAAGCAGTACCTGGAGATCCGAAGCATCCGGCTTTCGCTCGAAGGATTGGCAGCCGAGACCGCCGCATCGTTAGCGACCCCGCAGCAATTGGTGCAGTTGGAAACCTGCATTCAAAACAATCTCGTAGCGATCAAAGACAATGACATGAAGGCAGCATTGACCTTCAATCACCAGTTTCACTTCAGCTTGACGGAAATCGCTGACATGCCGGTACTGACCAGCTTGCTGGACGGCTTATGGATGCGTACGGGGCCGCTCATTGCTCGCGCCTATGGGAGCTTCAATGAACGCATGGCAATTGATCATCACTGGGACGTACTCGATGCACTGAAAAAACGCGATGGCGCCGGCGCTCGCCAAGCGATCTGCAGCGACATTCTTGATGGAAGCCAGAAAATGCTGGAATACGTGCAACTGGAGCACGATTGAATTTCAAGCAGCAAGACCCATGTGCGCCCACCATCCGTATGTCGAAGGCGACGCACACCACGGGTCTCGCAGCAGACGTATAAAACGTCAGCCTCGCTCAATCCCGGGCGAGCCCTGGGTCAGAATGCGCCCATGAAATCGCGCTTGCCGATTTCCACGCCGTTATGGCGCAGAATCGCGTAGGTGGTGGCGTGGAAGAAGAATTGCGGCAGGCCATAGGTCAGCAGGTAGCTCTGGCCGGTAAAGCGTTTTTCTTTCGGCGTGCCTGGACGGGTGATGATTTCACGGCCTTCCTGGCCATCGATCCGGGCCGGTTCAATACTGGCGATGAACGCCTGGACCTTACTTAGCAGCAGTTTCAGGTCGGCAAGTGCGTCTGCGACCAAACCGCTAAAAAAGCTCAACCGGCAAACTCAGAATCAATCGATTCTCGGTAAAGTCATTCAGGCCAAAATCTCGCCCCACTTCGGCGTTGATCCAACGCAGGCTAAGCCCCTTGAGTTGACGGAACTGAAAGGTGTACGTCAGCCCCACATCACGCTCCCACTCGCGGCCATTGGTTGTCTCGGCGCTGTTGATATGGTCGCCGTGGGTGTAGCGCATCAATAGCGTCAAGCCCGGTATGCCCAACGCGGCAAAGTTATAGTCATAACGCAGTTGCCAGGAGCGTTCGTTGGCGTAAACAAAGGTGTTGGCGAACATGTCGTTAGCCAGGGTGCTGCCCAGCGAGCGGTCAATGGTGATCCAGCCGTCCTCGCCGTACATGCGCTGCAGTCCAAGGTAAAAACGGTGCCCACCATGGGCGGCAGACAACAATAGTGAGGCGGCCTGGTTGTCCAGCTTTCCGGCCAGCGAGCGACCTGTGTCGCGAGTATCGAATGCGCCCAGCACGCCGCCCACTGTCCAGGCGCCAAGCGGCTGGTAGTGAGCGAGGCTGTAATAGTTCTGACGGTAGACGTTCTCAAGCTCCGCCGTCCACAGTCCCAGCGCCGAATCCTTGCCAAGGCTGTATTCACCCCCTGCGTAGGTGAATCGGTCAGAGGTCGCGCTGGCAACGCTGCGGCCGCTGACCGACGGGTACAGGTCTTCGCTGTCTGCGGCACTGCGCGGGCTGAAGCTGTGGATGTGGCCAGCATGCAGGGTCAGGTGAGCAAACTCTTTGGAGCTCAACATAACGCCTTGAAAGGTCTGCGGCAGCAAACGGCCGTCGTTGAAACGCAGGATGGGTACCTCGGGTAATAGCTCCCCCAGACGCAGTTCGGTATGCGACAGGCGCAGCTTGGCGGTCAGGCCCAACCTTCCATAACTACCCGGCGCGCGGCCATCGTCATGGTCGTAGGGCAGCAGTTCGGTTGCGGTGCGGTCTGGACTGCTGTCCAGCTTCATGCCCACAAGACCCAGCACGTCCAGGCCCAGGCCCACAGGGCCCGGGGTGTAGCCGGAGGTGCCTTTGACGATAAAGCCCTGGGCCCATTCCCGGCGCTGGCTTTGCACCGCACCACTGTCACTGTAGTCGCGGTCGAAGTAATAGTTGCGCAGCAATACCGTGGCCTTGCTGTCATCAATCAAGCCAGCATCAACCACAGCGGACCAGGCAGACGTGCACAGCAGTGCCGCCCGGGTAATCGGGTTGTTCAAAGCAAACATGGCGAATTCCTTTTTTGTACTTGTTGTGGAATGCGATGGGGTGTTGCTTATTGCACCAGCAGAAGCGCCCCGGAGACGAAGGCGAAAATGAGCACGAAGCGGCGCAGCCTCGTCTCGTTGATCAGATGGCGAGCCCAGTGGCTGGCAACCACACCCAGCGCCAGAGGCACACACAAGGCCAACACGGGTGAGACCTGCTCGGTGTTCAAATGCCCGCCCATGGCCAATACCACCAGTGAGATCACCTCGCCCACTAAAAAACACAGGGCCACAGAACCTCGCAGCGTGGCGACTGGCGAGTGCTGGTACACCAGAGCGAGCGGCGGGCCGCCTACCCCGGTAGCTGTTTCAGTGATGCCGGTGATCACCCCGGTCGAGATCAACGCCCGGCGCCCGGGGATGAAAGACGGCGCCATCCAGGTGGCCAGGCAGGCGGCGATTGTCGACAGCCCGATAAGCAGGTTGAGCTGTGAAATCGGCAGTATCAACAGAATCCAGACACCGCCAAAAGTGCCGGCGAAACGCCCCAGGGTGATCCACGAGCTGCCTCTGAAATCGATAGCGCTACGCTCGCGCCAGGCAACCGCGGCGTTGAGCGGCAGCATCAAGATCAACAAGCTGACGGGCAAGGACTCCGGCGCCAGCAATCCCATTACCGGCGCCACGATCAGTGCGAAGCCCATGCCCGTCGTACCCTGGATAAGCGCACCGCAGGCCACGGCTACGGCAATGATATACAGCGGGTCGAATGGTAGATTCATCGTTATCGGGTTCCAGATCGTCATGCCACAATCGGCAAAGGGTGCACTTTATGGATGGGAGCCTGGTCGACGACGCTACGCGCCAAGGCATCGACCCGGCGCATCAGGTCACGTGCATCCCAGTCGGTGGGCCAGCCTTGCCAAAGGCGGACCTTACCCTGCACCACCACAGCCTGGATCTGATCGCGGTTGGCGAGCCTGACCAAGTCCCAGGGCAGGTTCCACGATGGCAGCAACTCGGGTACCGCCAGGTCCACCAGGAGAAAATCTGCGGCTTTTCCCACCGCGACGCGCCCGGTCACCTTGCTCAGCCCCACCACGTCAGCGGCGTTCTGGGTGCCCATGTCCAGCCATAGCTGGCCACCGCCGCATACCGAATCACCTACCGGCAAACCATGGGCAAAGCGTTGCGCGGTTTCGGCATAATCGAGCAGGCGAAAGCCGTCGCCGCGTGTGCCGTCGGTGCCCAGTCCAAGCGCAATTCCCAGGCAGTGCATCAAGTGCGCCTGGGCAACGGCATTGCCTTTCCAGGCGCTCGCTACCGGGTTGTAACTTACGGCCGCGCCGCTATCACGCAGCAGACAGAGTTCGTTCGAGGTCAGCAGGGTTGCGTGGGCCAGCAGCGCTCCGGGCCCCAGCGCGCCCGCCCGGTGCAGTTGCTCAAGTGGTCTTACCCCATATCGTTCAAGGGAACGCTCGACCGCGACCAGGTGTTCGTTGACATGGCTCTGGAACACCCTGCCCGCCTCATGGCACAAGCGGTATGCAGCGCCCAGGGTGCGGTCGGTAGCAATCTCGGGAATCGGGATCGCCAGCGACGGGGTGATCAACGGGTCGTTGTCCCACGCTGCCAGGTGCTGCTCAGCCATCGACAACACCTGGCGAGCGTCGAGGACGCGCTCGCCTTCCAGGTCGTTGCAGGTCTTGGCCAGCACGCAGCGTATGCCCACCTCGTGAACCGCCTGGGCAATGGCCTCCACGCCTTCCTTGGAGCGGGTGCCGGCATCGCACACGGTGGTGAAACCGCCACGCAGCGATTCGAAGGCGGCCAGTTTACTGGTCAGGTAAAGCAGGTTGGTGTCCAACGAACCTTCAAGGGGAATCCATACACGACGGAAAATCTCAGACGGTTCGCCGAACACCAGACCTTTGCCAAAACTCTGGCTCAGGTGGTGATGGGTGTCGATGAAGCCTGGCATCAACAGCTGATGTTCGAGCCGCAGCACGCCATGGTCGGGATAGCGCCCTTGCAGTAACGCCAGCGGTCCGACATCGACAAAATGGCCATCGACAATGCGTACTGCATGATCACGACGTGGTCCTTCCGGCAACAGTAGCCAGTCGGGGGCCAGCAGTTGAGCGGGCGCAGTAAGGTGTTCCGGCGAAACCGCCAGGTGATTGCTAACAGTGCAGTTCATAGAAAAAGCCTTAGTATGCGGTCAGGAATTGATCAGCTTGGTCTTGCCATCAACGGCGCTGTGCTGCTGGCCAAGACAATGGAAAAGAAAGTTCATGACGGCCGCGGTCAGCGCGCCCATGGCCACGCCATTGCCGAGCAACCCGGCGACGCCGCTGGGAAACTGGCTGTAGACGCCAGGCACGAGAATCGGCAGCAACCCGACGGCCATGGCGATGGACACCACATACATGTTGCCGTGGTTGCGCAGGTCTACTTTGCGCAGCATGTCGATGCCCATGGTGCCGACGATGGCAAACACAATCAGGCTGGTACCGCCGACCACGGCTTCAGGTACGCCTTCGATCAACCGAGCCAGCGGTGCAAGCAACGCGAAGACCAGCAGCAATACGCCGGAAACAGCCGTCACATAGCGTGAGCGCACATGGGTGGCGCGGATCACGCCGATGTTTTCGCCGCTGGTGATGATCAGTGACGTACCCATGAAACCACCGAGTATCGAGGTCACGGCGTCGCCGCGAATGGTCCGTACCACGTCTTTATGCACGTCGAGGGGTTTATCGACCGCTTCGCTGATGGCCACGGTCTGGCCGGTGGCCTCTACCATCGACACCAGACAAAACAGCATCAGTGGAATCGAGGCGAATACATCGAAGTGCGGCACGCCAAAGGGCATGAAGGTCGGCAGGCTCAGCAACGGATAGACGCTCAGGCCGGTGCTGTCGAATGCGCCGATGGCGACCGCAAGCAAACTGCCACCGAGCAAGCCCAGCAGAATCGACAACTGGCCCAGCGTGCCGCGCATCAGCCGCGCACAGAGGACGGTAATGGCGATGGTGGCAAAGGCCAACAGCAGTTGCTGGGGTGCAGCAAAGTGTACGCTGCCAGGCGCACCGACAATCAACTGGCCCGACAGCTTGACCAGGTTGACGGCGACCAGCAGCAACATGGTGCCCACCACCACCGAAGGAAAAAACCGCAGCAGGCGACGGAACACTGGCAGCACCAGAAAATAGAAAACCCCGGTGAGGATCACCGCGCCCGATGCCGTAGCTACCCCGTTTTGCTGGGCGATCAGAATGAACAGCATGATCGGTGCGCCACCGGGCAGCATGATGAATGGCAAGCGCGCGCCACAGCCGCGCAACCCCAGTGACTGCAACAGCGTACCCAACCCGCAGACCAGAAAGGTGGCGCTGAGCAGTTGCAACGTCAGCTCACTGGAAAAGCCCAGCGCCGTGGCCATCAGGAACACCGACGCAATCGGCGATGCCGCCATCACCAGCACATGCTGGGCTCCAAACATCAGTAACTGGCGCCACGGCAGGCGCTCATCAACAGGGCAAACAAGCTTCTTTTCGATATCCGGCATATCCCACCTCGACCTGGACCGTCGGCGACAGCCCATTGAATTATTGTTATTTGGATCTGGACGAGCCTCGGTTGGAAAAATGCTGCCATCTTCCCTACCAAATCGATTTGATATCTTACCCAAATCGATTTGGGTGGAATGTATTCCTGTTCCAATCGAGTGTCAACGCATCAATTGCCGCCAATGTGTCTGAGTAGCTGATAGCCTTCAGTCAGCGTATAACTGCCGCCATTGTTTAAAGAGCCAACCGTCTATGCCCAACAGCACTTCTCGCCGCCTGACCATTGCCGATGTCGCCAACGCCGCCGGGGTCTCGCGCACCACCGTGTCCCACGCGCTCAATGATCGCGGGCAAGTCGATCCGGTCACTCGGGCACTGGTGAAGGAAGTTGCTGAGCGCCTGGGCTACAGCCCCAACCTGCGCGCCCAGCGCCTGCGCACGGGGCGCGCCAACGCTATTGCCCTGCTCTCCTCCATGCCGTTTGCCGTGGCCGGTGGTTCGTCGCGCCTGGGCTTTCTGATGGAAATTGCCGCCACCGCAACCGAAGCCGCGCTACGCCGGGGCGTGGCCCTGGTGCTGGTGCCGCCCATGGATGAGGCCAGGGAGCTGCTGGATACGTTGGATATCGACGGCGCGGTGATCATCGAGCCAGTCGCCAACGATCCCAATGTTGCGCGCCTGCGCAAACGCGGCGTGAAGCTGGTGTCTATCGGTCGCCAACCCGAGGCCCAGGCCTTGCCGTACATCGACATGCATGGCGAGGCCATCGGCAACCTGCTACTCGAGCACCTGCAGCAACAAGGCGCGCAGCGTATCGGGCTGGTGATTGGCGTGCAGTCGCGGCATTCCTACCTGGACATGGAGCAGGCTTACCGGGCCTATTGCGCGGCCAACAATCAGCAGCCCGCGATTGTTCGGGCCGATGAAGGAGGTGGCGAAGCTGCCGGAGCGGCTGCGTGTATGGAGTTGTTGCAGGCGCACCCAGGTATCGACGGCCTGTGTGTGCCGGTCGACGCCTTTGCCACCGGCGCCGTGCGCGCGTTGCGGGACAAAGGGCTGAAAATTCCCCAGGACCTGAAAGTGGTGACGCGCTACGACGGCTTGCGTGCACGCGAATGCAACCCACCGCTGACCGCGCTGAACATGCACCTGGAAGACGTTGCATCCCTGGCTATCGAACTGCTCTTCGAGCAAATCAATGATACCGGCACGCGCCAGCGCATCGACGCGCCGCTGGCGACCCTGATCCCACGCGAATCGACCCGAACGACGTAACCGCTAGCAGCGGGCGCACAGAGGAAAAAATTCCTGATGAAGAATGCTATTCACAAACTCGCAAAAAAACACCGCTCATAGCATGTGCCCCGCCCAGATCTTGCGTTCAACCAGATCGGAGGCGGTGGCAATAAAGGCTTCGCCTACGTACTTGGCCGCTGGACTCACCCGTCGATCTGCCGGAAACACTAGCACCAGCTTGCGCGTCGGCACCGGATCGACCAGCGGCGCGGCGCACAGGCTGCCGTTTTGCAGTTGCGCCCAGATTGAGGCCAGCGGCAATACAGTCAGGCCAAAACCGCTGCGTACCAGATCGATCATGGCCCCGAAAGAATCAGCCTCCACTTGTGTCCTCAAGCTGATGCCAACCTCTTGCGCGCAATTGTTGAGGATCAGCCTCAGGCCGTGTCGGGCACTGGGCAACACCAGTTCCTGCTCGCCCAGGCTGCTGAAGGCCACAGGGGTATCCAGTTGCAAACCCGCACTCGGCGGCCCGACCAAGAGCAAGCGCTCCATCATCACCGGCACAATGCGCAAGGTGTGCAGCGGTGGCGGGTCATAGGAGATCGCCAGTTCCAGCTCGCCTCGCTGCAGCCAGTCAAGCAGGTAGCCACTGAACGCCGAGGAAAACCGAATCGATAGTTCCGGGTGTGCCTCACGGATCTTGCGCACCAGCGGCACCGTGACGATTTCTGCAATGGTCGGTGTGGTACCGATGATCACCGAGCCACGAAACGCTGCGCGACCACCGCCAACAGAACTTCGGATCGACTCCATCTCTTCCATGATCCGCGTGGCGTGCGCCAATACCTCGCGGCCGGCGTCGGTGATGTCCATTCCACGCCCATGGCGCTCGAACAGGTAGATGCCCAGCTCTTTCTCCAACTGACGAATCTGTCGACTGAGCGCAGGCTGGGCAATGTGCAAGCGGTCGGAGGCCTTGCTGAGACTGCCGAGCTCGGCGACATGAATCAGGGTCTTGAGTTGAACAACGTCCATTCTTTTTCCCGTCGGATTGCTTGGGGCGGCGCGCACAGCCTATCGCCAATGCTCGAACGTTATCCAGGCTTTCCTTAAAGCTGGGCGGAGAAGCTATGCCGAATGGGCATATCTCAAAGAAAAAAATGGTAATCGTCGCGCTCCTTGCAGCCATCCAGAATGGGCAGACACACCCGCTCCATTCTGTGGGTTCTTCAAGGACAACAATAATGACAACACGCGATAACGAAGCACTCAATGTCATCCGTGAAGGCGTGCGCGCCTTGTGCGAGCAGTTCGATGCCACTTACTGGCGCAAAATCGACGAAGAGAAAGGCTTTCCCGAAGCCTTTGTCAGTGCCATGACCGCTGCAGGCTGGCTGTCGGCAATGATCCCGGAGCAGTACGGAGGCTCCGGCCTGGGCCTTGCCGAGGCCTCGGTGATTCTTGAAGAGGTCAACCGCTGCGGTGGTAATTCCGGCACTATCCACGGGCAGATGTACAACATGTTCACCTTGCTGCGTAACGGCAGCGAAGCGCAGAAAAGTTACTATTTGCCGAAACTTGCCAGCGGCGAGCTGCGCCTGCAATCGATGGGAGTCACCGAGCCCACCACCGGGACCGACACCACCAAGATCAAGACCACCGCCGTGCGCAAGGGCGACCGGTATGTGATCAATGGTCAGAAGGTCTGGATCTCCCGCGTTCAGCACTCCGACCTGATGATTCTCCTGGCCCGCACTACTGCGCTGGCTGAGGTAAAGAAAAAATCCGAGGGCATGTCGATATTTCTCGTCGACCTGCGCGAAGCCATCGGCAACGGCCTGACCGTGCAGCCAATTGCCAACATGGTCAATCATGAAACCAACGAGCTGTTCTTCGACAACCTGGAAATTCCTGCCGACAGCTTGATCGGTGAAGAAGGCAAAGGCTTTCGCTACATCCTCGACGGCCTCAATGCCGAACGCACCCTGATTGCCGCCGAGTGCATCGGCGATGGCCGTTGGTTCATTGAAAAGTCCTCGCAGTATGCCCGCGATCGCGTGGTGTTCGGCCGACCTATCGGCCAGAACCAGGGCGTGCAGTTCCCGATTGCCGAAGCCCACATCGAAATCGAAGCCGCTGACTTGATGCGCTGGCAGGCTTGCGAAGCGTACGACAGCGGCAAGAACGCAGGCGCCAGCGCCAATATGGCCAAGTATCTGGCGGCCAAGGCGTCATGGGAAGCCGCTAATGCCTGCCTGCAGACTCACGGTGGCTTTGGCTTTGCCACGGAGTACGACGTGGAGCGCAAGTTCCGCGAAACGCGTCTGTATCAGGTCGCCCCTATCTCCACCAACCTGATTCTGTCCTACGTCGCCGAGCATCTGCTGGAGCTGCCACGTTCGTTCTGATGCCCGTATGCCTGCCTTGATGACAACAGAGAGAACAACATGAGCCAGCCTTCAGGTGTACGTCCACTGGACGGGATTACCATCGTAAGCCTCGAACATGCAATCGCTGCCCCCTTCTGTACTCGCCAACTTGCCGACCTTGGCGCACGTGTGATCAAGGTTGAACGTCCCGGCGTCGGCGACTTTGCCCGCGGTTACGACCAGCGCGTCAACGGTCTGGCCTCGCATTTCGTCTGGACCAACCGCTCAAAGCAAAGTTTGTCCCTGGACCTCAAGCACGACGCCGCCAGCGCGATACTCGACGACCTGCTAAGCAGCGCCGACGTGCTGGTGCAGAACCTTGCGCCTGGCGCCGCCGCACGCATGGGCCTGTCGTACGAAGCTTTGCACCCACGTTTTCCGCGGCTGATCGTTTGCGATATCTCCGGCTACGGCGTCGGTGGCCCCTATGAGAAAAAGAAAGCCTATGACTTGTTGATCCAGAGCGAAGGCGGCTTTCTTTCGGTTACCGGTGGCCCGGGCGATGAACAAATGGCCAAGGCCGGTTGCTCAATTGCCGATATCGCCGCAGGTATGTATGCCTACACCGGTATCCTCAGCGCACTGTTGCTGCGTGAGCGCACCGGTGAAGGCAGCCACCTTGATGTGTCGATGCTCGAAAGCCTGGTGGAGTGGATGAACTACCCCCTGTACTACGCCTATGAAGGCGCCCCGCCGCCACCCCGCGCTGGCGCTGCTCACGCAACCATCTACCCGTACGGGCCGTTTGCGATCGGCGATGGCAGCACGGTGATGCTCGGCTTACAGAATGAGCGCGAATGGCAGGCGTTCTGCGACAAAGTTCTGCAGCAACCTGAACTGAGCGCAGATGAGCGCTTCAGCGCCAACTTCAAGCGTGTCGAAAACAGAGCGGCGCTGCGCCAATTGATCATCGATATCTTTGCAACCCTTACCTTCGATCAAGTGATCGAGCGCCTTGATCTGGCGCAGATTGCCAACGCCCGAGTCAACGACATGCAGGGCGTGTGGGACCACCCGCAGCTCAAGGCGCGCAATCGTTGGCATACGGTTTCGACGGCTGCTGGCAGCGTGCCTAGCCTGCTACCTCCGGCCAACAGCAACGCCTATACCCCGCGTATGGCAGCGGTGCCCGCCCTGGGCGAGCACACCGGTGAAATTCTTTCGGGCCTGGGCATGTCTGCTGAAGGCATCGCCCAATTGCGTGCCGACGGCGTCATCTGAAAAAGGACACGACACCATGACCTCTTCTGATTATTCCAGCTGGGTGGGCCGCGTCGAAGAATGCCGCGACCAGATAAGTTACAACATGGTCAAGCGCATCGCCGCGACCCTGGGCGAAGTCGCGCCTCTGCCCGGCGAACCCCTGCCACCCCTCTGGCATTGGGCTTTTTTTGTCGATCCGGTAACTGAAGACGGCCTCGGTCAGGACGGCCACCCCGCACGGGGAGGTTTCCTGCCGCCGGCGAACAATCGCAATCGCATGTGGGCTGGCAGCCGCCTGACCTTCAATCGGCCGCTGCGAGTCGATGCACACATCGAACGTCTTTCCACCCTGCGCAAGGTTGAAGAAAAGCAGGGGCGTACCGGCTCGTTGTTGTTTGTCACGGTGCGTCACGAGTACTACCACGAAGGCGAATGCGCCCTGATCGATGAGCAAGACATCGTCTACCGCGAACCGACTCCGCCCAAGCAGGGCGGTACCGATCCCCTGCCCCAGGGCCAGTGGCGAGAACCGGTCGAGCCCAGCCCAACACTGTTGTTCCGCTACTCGGCGGTGACCTTCAATGGTCATCGCATTCACTACGACTGGCCGTATGTGACCACCACCGAGGGCTATTCAGGCTTGGTGGTGCACGGGCCGTTGATCGCAACCCTGGCCTTGCGTGCTTTCCTGCGAGCCCACCCAGGGGTGACACTCAAGCGCTTCAGTTTTCGCGGTGTGCGACCACTGATCTCGCCAAAAGCCTTCGAGGTTGGCGGCACAGTGACCTCGCCCGGCAAGGCTCAGGTCTGGGCGGGTAACGAAGAAGGCAGCGCCCAGTTGGGTGACGTCGAGTTCACTGAAGGAGCCAGCGCATGAGTAAGTCAGTTGTTCGTAGCGCCCTGTTTGTACCGGCTACCCGCCCCGAGCGCATCCTCAAAGCACTGGCGAGCGGTGCCGACCGGGTGATTGTCGACCTGGAGGATGCCGTTGAAGAAAGCCTCAAGGAGCAAGCCCGTGACAACCTCGAGCAGTTTCTCTGTGCTCAGCCGGATGTGACGGTGCTGGTGCGCATCAACGCCCCCGAGCATTGGGCGCATGCAGCGGATCTGGCCCTGTGTAGACGTTTCGCCGGTGTCATCGGCATCGTGTTGCCAAAAGCGGAAAGTCACGATCAGGTACAGGCGGTACATGTTACCGGCAAACCGGTATGGCCAATCATCGAAAGCGCCCGAGGCCTGGCGGAGCTTGCGCGCATTGCCCAGGCGCCGGGCGTCGAACGCCTGTGCTTCGGCAGCCTGGATCTGGGGCTTGACCTTAACCTGCGTCAAAGCAGCCCCGCAGCCGAACAAATACTGACTCAGGCCCGCTATGCAGTATTGCTGCACACCCGCGTCGCCGATCTGTCACCAGCGCTGGATGGCGTGCACCCGGATATCAGCGACAGCAACGGCCTGCGCGACAGCGTCGGCTTTGCTCACGACATGGGTTTTGGCGGCGCCTTGTGCATTCATCCGAGCCAGGTTGCGGTCATACATGCAGCGCTGCACCCCAGCCGTGAAGAGCTGGAGTGGGCAAGACGGGTAATCGACGCGACGGCAACCGGGGGTGGGGTTTTCGTGCTTGACGGCCAGATGATCGATGCCCCCGTGATCGGTCGCGCGCGGTCGATCCTGCTACGGGCCGAGAAGCCTTCGTGAATCGTGCGTTGGGGAGAGCGTAATGCCTAGAGTTGCCCAGCTTGCGAGCACGCCACAGTGCGCAGACTTCATTCTTGAAGCGGCCCGGCATTTACTGGCCGAGGTCGGTTACGGCGCAATGTCCATGCGCCAATTGGCTACTCGGGCCGGCCTGTTGCCGGGTAGCCTTTACCACCATGTTGCAGGCAAGCAAGAGGTCTTGCTGCATGTGCTGACAGACATGCTCGAAACGCGCGATGCCGCGTGGCGCAAGCATTCGCGGCGCGCCGGCACACTCGGCGAATTGCGCAGTTTTATCGGCTTTTTGCTGAAATGGCAGGCTTCGCATCCCGATGAAATGAAAGTGCTCGCACATGAATATCGCCATCTCGACCTGCACTCGCAGCGTTGGCTGGAACAGCGGACCCACAGTTTGCCGGCGCATCTGCAGGGCCTGTTGCAGCGCGGTCGCCTGGAGGGGCTTTTCGCCGATATCGACGCTGCGTTTGCGACAAGCGCGATTCTGGCCTTGATTGGCAGTGCCACGGGGTTGCATGACAGCCCCGAACCCTGGTCGCACGCCCGCCTGGAAACACACTACTACCAAATGATCTCGCGCCTTCTCGATGTCAGGCCTGACTGCAGGCCGTCGAGCAAGAAGCGCGTCACTGAATAACAATATGCGAGGACTGACAATGACTTCCAGCAACCCTGTACTGAGCGCTGTCTGTGACGACTCGAACGTCAACCACACCCGTGAACTGGCCGCGTTTTTGGCGCGCCTGTCTTATGCCGACCTTCCCGACGCGGTGTTGGCGCGCACCGAGGACTTGTTCCTGGATTGGTTAGGCTCGGCGTTGGCCAGCCAGGGCGCGCACCCGATTCCGTTGTTTGAGCGCTACGCGGCGAAAATGGGGCCGACCTCCGGGCCTGCAACTATTCTAGTAAGCGGCCAACGCAGCTCCGCCTACTTTGCCGCTCTGGTCAATGCTGCCTCCTCGCACCTGGTCGAGCAGGATGACCTGCACAACAGCTCCGTTCTCCACCCGGCTACCGTGGTATTCCCCGCCGTGCTTGCTGCGGCCCAGGACCTGGGCAAGAGCGGCCAGGCGTTACTTCTTGCAGCTGTCGCCGGCTATGAGGCAGGCATCAGAATCGGTGAGTTTCTGGGGCGCTCGCACTATCGCATCTTCCATACCACGGCAACGGTCGGTACCCTCGCCGCTGCGGTGGCCGTCGGCAAACTGATGGAGTTCGACCAAGAGGCCTTTATCAACCTGCTGGGCAGCGCGGGCACCCAGGCCGCCGGGCTCTGGGCATTCCTGCGCGACGCAGCCGATTCCAAGCAGTTGCACACGGCCAAGGCAGCTGCCGACGGGCTGCTTGCGGCCTACCTCACCGCAGATGGCCTGACCGGTGCTCGCGATATCCTTGAAGGTGAGCAAGGCATGGCGGCCGGGATGTCCAGCGATGCGCGCCCAGCCTGTTTGTCTGACCGACTCGGCAGCCGTTGGGCGCTGCTGGAAACCTCTTTCAAGTTCCATGCCTCTTGCCGCCATACCCACCCGGCTGCAGACGCACTGCTGCTGTTGATGCAGCGCGAAGGCCTCACCCACCAGCACATTGCCCGGGTGGTGACGCGCGTGCACCAAGGTGCTATCGATGTTCTGGGCCGAGTCAGCGTGCCGCAAACCGTGCACCAGGCCAAATTTTCCATGGGCACCGTGCTGGGCCTGCTCGCCGTGCATGGCAAAGCGGGACTGACCGAGTTTGATGAACTGGCGCTGACCGACTCAGCAGTCGCTGCGTTACGCGACAAAGTCAGTATGGAGCTGGACGCCGAAGTCGACAGTGCATACCCGCAGCGCTGGCTGGGCCGGGTTGAGGTACAGACTACCGACGGACGTGTGCTGCGTGCGGCGATCGACTCACCCAAAGGTGACCCCGACAATACACTGAGCCGCGAGGCGCTGGAAGACAAGTTCCGCCGCTTGCTGGCCTACGCCGGTGCGCTGAATGCCGATCAGGCTAACGTACTGATCCAGCGGGTATGGGGGTTGCGTCAGGCGCCAAGCCTAAACAACTTGATGGACTGACTCGCGGCCTTGCAAGACACACGTGATCGCCAACAGGGGGTGAGCGTCAAGCTGCGCCCCCTCGCACAATGGCACTTATGCCAGCTGGATATAGACCGAGTAACTGCCCAAAAGCACCCAGAAGCCAAGAAAGATCCACGGCGTACGCAGTGAAAAAAGCAGTGATTTGCGATGGCCCGCACGGGAGGTTTCCGCCTCACAGAACAAGGGTGACTCGTCATACACCAAGCCCATCATTGGCTCGCTGCGCAAAAGGTGGCTCTGCTTCAACTGCCAGTGATCAATGATGCGGTAGGCGTCGCGAATGCCCGGCCAGGCATTCAGCGAACTCAGTACACCCAGCAATGCGAGAAACGCCGGTACGACCAGGGTGAACATCTCACCCCACCCCTGGTTCAGGTTGCCCATCGACGACACAAACGCAATGACCAGAAAAGACTGAGCAGCCAGGTACGCATCTGTGCGGTTGGCCAGAATACTGGTCTCGTACTGAATTTCCTTGCGGTAGAAATCCAGGCGCTCCTTCGGCGAGCCGAACATCCGCGCATTGTGCTCACTGATCTCTTCCTCAGGGGTTGTCGGCGTGATGATTCGTGGCACTCGCATGCTCCTGGAAGTGTTCAAGGCCTTACGTGGATGACTGCTATAGAACCACTGGCTCAAAGAAAATTTCATCGGATCGTTGCGAACACATGCGGCTCGGGTTCGAACACAAAGATGAATGTAAAAAAGATGGCAGTGCTGCGCTGTGGTCAGCGCCTATCGAACGAGAGGAGCAGCACCTGCCGAGCTGCCGTTCAACGCTACAGGGGGCTTTGCCGAGCACTCACACATCAGTTGAACCTGGCGCCATTAGATACAGCTCCGTACACTCGGCCCCTTCGCTAGGGGAATGAAATGAACAAGCTGATTTTACCGATCGCCATCTTTACCAGCGTGATACTCGTAGGAAAGGTTTGCGAGCATTACGAAATGAACTCGACATTGAAGATTGGCTTGCTCTGCCTGGTAGCGGCAGGCGTTCAGATTGGTATCAGTCGATACCAGCGTTCACGCCAGGCCAAAACGAACCGTTGATCAACGCCGAGCGCTACCGCTTCCGCCAACAGCGTCCTTGCCGGCCCTGCCTTCGGCATAATGCATAAATCCATAGCCCTTCCAGCTATGGATCCATTAAGACGGCTCCGTCGTTCGATTATCGCCCAGAAAGGCAGGATGGCTCATCGCAATCTGTTGACGCCCTCTCCACAAAGCACATTTAATGGATCCATTAAATAACAACAATGCTGACCGGAGAGCCTCCATGTACCCCAAAAACACCTGGTATGTCGCCTGCACCCCTGACGAAATTGCTGAAAAACCACTGGGCCGGCAAATTTGCGGTGAGCGCATCGTTTTCTATCGAGGCCAGGCGAGCCGCGTCGCTGCGGTAGAAGATTTTTGTCCGCATCGCGGTGCGCCGTTGTCGCTGGGTTATGTCGAGAACGGCAATCTGGTGTGCGGCTACCACGGCCTGGTGATGGGTTGCGACGGCAAAACAGTCGAGATGCCCGGGCAAAGGGTGCGTGGCTTTCCGTGCAACAAGTCCTTTGCCGTGGTCGAACGCTATGGCTTTGTCTGGGTCTGGCCCGGTGATCAGGCGCTGGCAGATGAGGGCCTGATCCCGCATTTAGAGTGGGCCGTGAGTGATGAGTGGGCCTACGGTGGCGGGCTGTTCCACATCGGCTGCGATTATCGACTGATGATCGACAACCTGATGGATTTGACCCACGAAACCTATGTTCACGCCTCCAGCATCGGCCAGAAGGAAATCGACGAAGCCCCTCCGGTGACGACGGTCAACGGTAACGAGGTGGTTACAGCCCGACACATGGAGAACATCATGGCCCCGCCGTTCTGGCGTATGGCCCTGCGCGGCAATGGCCTGGCCGACGATGTGCCAGTGGATCGCTGGCAGATCTGCCGCTTCACCCCACCCAGCCATGTGCTGATCGAAGTGGGCGTCGCCCATGCGGGCAAAGGTGGCTACCACGCCGATGTGCAGCACAAGGCGTCGAGTATCGTCGTCGACTTCATTACCCCCGAAACCGATACCTCTATCTGGTACTTCTGGGGCATGGCGCGCAATTTCGCCGCACAGGACACCGCGCTGACCGCGAGCATCCGCGAGGGCCAAGGCAAGATTTTCAGCGAAGACCTGGAGATGCTCGAGCGTCAGCAACGCAACCTGCTCGACAACCCGCAGCGTAACCTGCTCAAGCTCAATATCGATGCCGGCGGCGTGCAGTCGCGCAAGATCCTCGATCAGTTGATCGCCCAGGAGCGCGCACCCGAGGCGCAATTGATTGCCACCAGCGCCACACCGGCCTGAGCCACTTACTCCCAAGGAGCGAACATGATCGATGTCGTGGTGGTATCCCGTAACAACGAAGCGCAAGACATCTGCAGCTATGAATTGGCTGCTGTCGATGGCAGCCCGTTGCCGCCGTTCAGCGCCGGCGCGCACATTGATGTGCATTTGCCCGACGGCCTGATCCGTCAGTATTCCCTGTGCAACCACCCCGAGGAACGCCATCGCTACCTGATTGGCGTACTCAAGGACCCCGCCTCACGAGGCGGATCGCGCAGCCTGCATGAACACATCCACTGTGGTGCACAACTGCGTATCAGCGAGCCACGTAACCTGTTTGCGCTGGCCCACGGCGCCCGGCGCAGCCTGCTGTTTGCCGGCGGCATCGGCATCACCCCGATTCTGTGCATGGCTGAGCGTCTGGCTCACATCGGCGCGGACTTTGAATTGCACTACTGCGCCCGCTCCAGCGAGCGCGCAGCCTTTGTCGAACGGATCCGTACCGCAGCGTTTGCCGACCGCCTGTTCCTGCACCTCGACGAACAACCCGAAACCGCCATGGACACCAGTAAGGTCCTGGCCAACCCCCAGGACGACCTCCATCTGTACGTATGCGGACCCGGTGGTTTCATGCAGCATGTGCTCGACAGCGCCAAGGCGCAGGGTTGGCAGGACAGTTGTCTGCACCGCGAATATTTTGCCGCCGCGCCGGTGGATACCGACAACGACGGCAGCTTTTCAGTGCAGGTAGGCAGCACCGGCCAGGTCTTCGAGGTTCCCGCCGACCAGACGGTGGTGCAGGTGTTGGAGCGACACGGCATCGCGATCGCCATGTCTTGCGAGCAAGGTATTTGTGGCACCTGCCTGACTCGGGTGCTCGATGGCGTACCGGAGCATCGCGACCTGTTCCTGACCGAAGAAGAACAGGCGCTGAACGATCAGTTCACGCCCTGCTGCTCGCGCGCTAAAACTCCTTTGCTGGTGCTCGATATCTGAACGACGTCACGACGAGGGCAGGATCACTTTCATGCGCTCGTCGGTCGTTGCCGCGCCGAAGGTTTCGGCATAGCGCAAGGTGGCATTGGCATGCTCGCGCATGATTGCCTCGGCACGCGCGCCCTGGCCGTTGACCAATGCGTCGAACACCGAATGATGTTGCATGTGCGCGTAGTTGAAGCGCCGGTACTCGCGCGCCAGGTCATGGCGGTCGACGGCTAGCGCGGTGACCGAGGCGAACGGCAGGTGGTCGTTGCGGGCCAGCGCATCGGCAATTGCCGGGTTGTGGCTGCCTTCGACGATGACCTGGTGAAAGCGCATGTTGAGGTCATGATAGGCCTCGAGGTCTTCCTCGGTGACAAAGCCCTTTGCAAACAATTGATCGCCTTCGTGCAGGCAGCGCTGCAGGGTTTCTCGTGCCGCCTGCGACAAACCGCGCTCAGCGGTCTGGCGTGCAGCCAGGCCTTCGAGCACACCGCGCACCTCGACGGCCCCGGCAATATCGTCGGCACTGACCGAGCGTACCTGAAACCCCCGCCCGCCGAAGCGCACTAGCAGCCCTTCCTGCTCCAGGGTGCGAAACGCCATGCGCACCGGCATGCGTGAAACCCCGAACAATTCGGCGGTAGGAATTTCCATCAAACGTGCACCGGCCGCCAACTCGCCCGAAGCAATCATTTTGCGCAACGCAATCAGTACCAATTGACCGGGCTTACTCATCCAGGCGACTTCCACAACACATGGACCGTCATACTACCTTAAGGTGAGCAGCGTGGCAGCGGCCTCGTTACCGTCAAGACCGCTGCTCGGTGCACTGGGTGTTCCAGCCCTTGCCTAGAACGACAACGGGTAACTGACGATCAAGCGGGTCTGGTCAAAATCGCTGTTGAAGCTGCGCCGGTTGGTGGCGTTGTTCACGCGGATGCTCAGGCGCTGAAAGGTCCCACTCTGGATGGTGTAGCCCACCTCGGTGTCGCGCTCCCATTCCTTGCCGTTGCTGCCCGCCGCCGTGGTCGCGTTTTCGCCATGTCCATAACGCACCATGGCCAGTAATCCGGGAATGCCCATGGCGGCGAAGTTGTAGTCGTAGCGCACCTGCCAGGAGCGCTCGTCGGCATTGCTGAAATTGCCGTTGAACATGTCGTTGCCCAGGGTCCGTCCACTGCTGCCGTACACCGACATCCACTGACTATCGCCGCTGACTTTCTGCAACCCCAAATACAGCGTGTGGCCGCCGGTAGCGGCCGACAGCAAGGCATAACCGGTACGGCTCTGGATGTCGCCGATACGTGCCTGGCCATTGTCCTTGTCGATAAAGTAGCCCAGGTTGGCTCCCAGTACCCAGTCGCCCACCGGCTGCTTGTGCAGCAGGTTGAAGTAGCTCTGCTGATAAATGTCTTCGAGCTGCGAGTGCCACACGCCGACCAGCGTACGCTGCTCGTTGAAGCGATACTCGGCACCGGCGTAGTTGAAGCCGTCGGAGGTCACCCCGGGCGCGGCCCAGGCGGACAGGTCCTGCATGTCCGATGAGTTGCGCAAGCTCACTTCGCGGTACTGGCCTGCCTGCAGGCTGAGGCCTTCGATTTCCCGCGAATCGAGCATCGCGCCGCGAAAGGTCTGTGGCAGCAAGCGGCCATCGTCGTAGCGCAATAGCGGGATGTCCGGCAACAATTCACCGACCTTGAGTTCGGTGGCCGAGATACGCATTTTTGCTGCCACACCGGCACGACCGTAGTCGTCTGCCGCTCGGCCATCGTCATGCACCGGCAGCAGTTCCGAACCGCTGACATCTCGGCTGCTGTCGAGCTTCATGCCAAACATGGCGATGCCATCGAGGCCAAAGCCGACAACCCCCGGGGTGTAGCCTGAGGCGAACTTGAGGATAAAACCCTGGGCCCACTCGTCGACCTTGCTTTTAGCCGCCCCCGGATCACGAAAGTCACGGTTGAAGTAATAGTTGCGCAGCAGCAGATCGGTCTTGGCATCTTCGAAAAAGCCGCCGTCCTCGGCCCAGGCCGGCAGGCTCGCGCCCAGAATCAAGGAGGCGGCGGCAACCGCGCGCGACAAGGTGCAAGGAGTGTGGATCATTATTATTGTTCTCCGCTTTTCATGGGCACAGCCGCTCCCCGACAGGCCGTTCAGGGCCCGTCCATCAGTGGCTGCGTTAAAGCCCGGCAAATGCCGGGCAGTACTCAGTGACTCAAGGCTTCAGAAGGGATACTGGCGCGGCGAATGCTGGACGCTGACCCAGTGATCACGGGTGAACTCGTCAATCGCCCAATCGCCATTGAAGCGCCCAAGCCCCGAGTTTTTCTCACCGCCAAAGGGCGCATTGGCCTCATCATTCACCGGGATATCGTTAATGTGCGTCATGCCCGCCCGTACCTGCCGGGCAAAGCGCACTGCACGCTCCAGGTTGGCACTGAACACCGCGCTGGAGAGCCCGAATTCGCTGGCGTTGGCCAACTCCAGGGCATGCGCTTGATCGCGCGCGCGGATAAGCCCTACCAGCGGTCCGAAGATTTCATTACAGGCCAGGTCCATGTCGATCGTGACTTCGCCGTACACGTGCGGCGCCAGCAGATTGCCGTCCACCCCGCCTTCGTACAGCGGTTCGGCACCTTCGTGACGCGCCAAGGCGATCTTTTCCTGCAATCCCTGCAGTTGGCGGGAATTGATCACCGGGCCGATCACCGTGTCTTGCGCGTTGGGGTCGCCGACCGCAAGGCCTTTGACCCGCTCGACGAAACGTTCGGCAAAGGCGTCGTACAGGCTGTTGTCGACGATAATGCGGTTGACCGCCATGCAGATCTGCCCCTGGTGCAGAAACTTGCCGAACACCGCAGCGTTCACTGCCTGTTCAAGGTCAGCGTCATCGAGCACCACGAATGGGCTGTTGCCGCCCAACTCCAGCGCAACGTGCTTGAGGTGCTCACCGCCGCTGGCGATTCGGCCGATGCCGCGCCCCACGGGGGTGGAGCCGGTGAAGGTGATCAATGAGGGCAGCTCATGCTCGACGAAGGCATCGCCAATCTCGCTGCCCGCTCCTACCACCACGCTGAGCACGCCCGCAGGCAATCCCGCTTCTTCAAAGATCCGCGCCAGCAGCAAGCCGCCGCACACCGGGGTGTCACTGGCGGGCTTGACCACCACAGCGTTACCGAGTGCCAAAGCCGGTGCAATCGAGCGTTGGGTCAGGTGCAGCGGGAAGTTCCACGGGCTGATCACCCCTACCACGCCAAGCGCGCTGCGGTACACCCGGCTCTCTTTGCCTGGGACATTGGACTCGACAATACGCCCGTGCACCCGCGCCGGGAACGACGCCGACTCCAGCGCAATGGCCCGCGCCGCCCCCCATTCCAGCTGGGCCTTGAGGCGAGTGCTGCCCGACTCGCGGATGATCCAGTCGATGATTTCGTCTCGGCGCCGGTCAAACACCGCCACCACTTCATGCAGCACCGCGGCGCGCGCCGCCGGGCCCAGCGCGGCCCAGTGCGGCTGCACCCGCCCGGCTTCGCGGTAGGCAGCATCGAGGTCATCGCGGTTGGCCTGCGGGATCTCCAGTAGCAGCGCATCATTATACGGATTGGTGACTCGCAGGCTTTTACCCGCAGCGCCAGTGCGCCACTGGCCCGCGATCGGTTGCAGGTGCAGGTCGCTGTAATGAGGGCACGTTTCGGTCATGAGAGGCTCCTTGGACAAGATAAGGGTCATGCAGTCGGCTTGCTGGCCGCTTCAGGCTCGCAAGCCTGCCGCGGCGCACGCACCTGGATAAAGACAATGGCCAGCGCGCCGATTACGCCCGGCAGGGCAAACGCGAGAAAGTTCTGTTGGAACGGCAGGTCCAGCGACAACAGGCTGCCGCCGAGCATGGGACCTGCGATGGCGCCCAGGCGGCCGATACCGGCAGCCCAACCGACCCCGGTGGAGCGGATATGCGCAGGGTAGGCAATCGAGGCGTAGGCATGGATAACCGCCAGGGTGCCAATGGTCGTGGCGCCGGCAATCAACAGCAGCAGGTTCAGTACCAGCGGGCCGGGCTTGAAGCCCAGTGCCGCCAACGATAATGCCGCGAGCACAAAGAACATCGCCAGGGTGCGTTGCACGCCCAGCTTGTCGGCGAGCCAGCCTCCAAACAATGCGCCGACGGTGGCGCCGATGTTCAGGGTCACCAGGAATGCCAGGCTCGAACCCAGTGGGTAGCCCCCGTGTGCCATCAGCTTGGGCAACCAGGTGTTGAGCCCGTAGCTCATCAGCATGCACATGGCGAACGCTACCCATAGCAGCAACGTCGCCAGGGCCTGGCCCTTACTGAACAACTGCGGCAGACGTGCGCCCCGTACGTGCTTGTCGTTGTCTGGCAGGCGCAACTCGGTGCCAGGGCGAAAGCCTGGGTCAACCTTGACCAGCAACTGATCGAGCTCGGCGCGGCGTCCCTTGAGTTCGAGAAACGCGGCTGACTCCGGCAAGTAACGCAGCATGAACGGCACCGCGAGTACCGGCAGCACCGCCACGTAAAATACCGTCTGCCAACCCCACTGCGGGATCACCGCAATCGCCAGCAGGGCCGAGAGCACAGCGCCCACCGAGTAGAAGCTCGACATCACGGTAATCATGGTACTGCGCCGACCTTGCGGAGCGAACTCACTGATCAGGTTCACCGCGCTGGGCACCAGCGCCCCTAGTGCCAGGCCGGTGATCAGGCGACAGGCCCCCAGCTCGATCGGTGTCTGCGCATGGCCGGTCATGAACGCCGCAAGGCTGGCCAGCAACGTGGTGACGATAATCAGTTTGCGACGGCCAAAGCGGTCAGCCAGTGGCGCCAACAAGGTACCGCCAAAGAGCATGCCGAACAGCGCACAGCTACCCAGGGTGCCGGCCTCTATGGCGGAAAGCTGCCACTCCTGCATCAGGCGCGGCACCACCGAGCCGTAGATCACCATGTCGTAGCCATCGAATAGCATGATGAAACAGCCCCACATCAGAATCAGCAGATGGGTGCGATTGAAGGGTGCAGCGTCGATCACTTCACTGACGGAAGTCGTTTTCATAGCCACCTCTTGTTTTTATTGTGGACATGGGCGCGCCCGCAAAGCCGCGGTTACACAAGCCTTGTCAGGGTTCGATGGTTTGCGTGGGTACCTCGATCAACACCGGTCGGCTGCCCGCCAGCGCTTCGCTGAAAGCACTGGCAAAGGCCTCGGCGCTGGCTGCCTGTACCGCGTGCACCCCGTAACCCTGGGCAATGGCGCAAAAATCCAGGCCAGGTACATCCAGTCCCGGTGCATCGCTGACATTGAGCACATCGGCGAACCAGCGCAGCGCACCGTAGGTGCCGTTTTTCAGAATGATGAACACCACCGGAACGTTGTACTGGGCTGCAGTCCACAGTGCCGTGATGCCGTAGTTCGCCGATCCGTCGCCGATGATGCCGATCACGCGTCGATCTGTTTGCGCCAGTTGCACGCCGACCGCTGCAGGCAGGCCAAAGCCAAGTCCGCCGGCGGCCGGAAAGAAATAGCTGCCCGGCTCGCGCATCTCCACACGCTGCCAGAATGCACCGACAGTGGAAGTGGACTCCTTCACGTAGATAGCGTCCTTTGGCGCTAAGGCATTGATCAGGTCAAACACTGTTTCCGGGCGCAGCAAACCACCGTCCTCGACCACCGGCTGTGCGCGGGACAAAGCTGTGGGCATGGGTCGATCCACCTGTGGCACGCTGTCGACCAGCGCCGCCAGGGTCAGGGCAATATCGCCGACCAGCGCGTCACCCATCGGCGCGCGGGCAGCCTCCCCGGCATCGCAAGTGATGTGCAGCAGCTCGCAATTGGCAGGCAAGTAGTCGCCCGGTGCGTACTGGTGGTAACGGAACACCGGTGCACCGACTACCAAGATCAGGTCGTGGTCCGCCAGACAGCGGCTGATACCGGCAATTGCCGCTGGCAGTACGCCCCGGAAACACGCGTGGCGGGTCGGGAACGGGCAGCGCGAGGCCGACGGTGCTACCCAGGCCGGCATGCGCAATTTTTCGGCAAGCTGTACTGCGTGGTGGTTGGCACCGCTGCCGTCGACATCAGGCCCCAGTACCAGCACCGGATTGCGCGCCGCGGCCAAACGTTCGCACAGTTTCTCAAGCTGCGCCGGCGAAGGCAGGCCGGCGCTCGTCACCTTGCGTCGGGCCAGGTGCTCGACACCGGCAGGCGCTGCACAGGCCCAGTCGTCATAGGGAATCGACACGTACACCGGACCGCGAGGCGGCAGGCTGGCCATGTGAATAGCCTGGCTCAAGGTGCGCGGCACATCCTGCGCCGAGGCCGGCTCGTGGCTCCACTTGACCAGCGGCTTGGGCAATTGCGCGGCGTCGACGTTGGCCAACATCGCCTCCACGCCGATCATCGACCGCACCTGTTGCCCAGCAGTGATCACCAGCGGGCTGTGAGAGTACCAGGCGTTAGTCAATGCACCCATGCCATTGCCGGTTCCGGCGGCGGCATGCAGGTTGACGAAGGTTGGCTGGCCGGTTGCCAGCGCGTAGCCATCGGCCATGCTCACCACCGCGCCTTCGTGGAGGCCGAGGATGTAGCGAAAATCTTCAGGAAAGCCCTGCAGAAACGGCAGCTCGTTGGAACCGGGATTACCAAATATGGTGGTCAGGCCATGCTGGCGAAGAATGTCGTAGGAGGCGCGGTGAACCGTTTTCATAAAGACCCTTGAAGCTCGTTTTTAGAATGTGGGTTACTTTTGCAGCCACCAGCAGATTGATCAAATTGATACTATCTCTATCAAAAATAAAACTGATCTATATTCCAGCGCGTGCATCGAGACCCCATGAGCAACTTCGACCTGAACCTGATCCGCACCTTTGTCGTCCTTTTCGAGGCCCGAAGCGTGACCCTCGCCGCCGAGCGCCTGTTCGTCACCCAACCCTCGGTCAGCTATGGCCTGGCACGCTTGCGCGAACTGTTTGACGACCCGCTGTTCAGCCGTACCCGCGACGGCATCCAGCCGACCTTTGTCGCCGAACAGCTGTACACCACATTGCGCGACTCGCTGACCCGCATCGAAAGCGCCGTGCAGAGCACGCGCCAGTTCGACCCCAGCAGCACCGAACGCCGGTTTCGCATCGCCCTTTCCGACCTTGGCGAAATGGGCTTCTTGCCGCTGATCCTGGCGCGTCTCAACCGCGAAGCGCCTCACGCTGAAGTGGAAGTACTGCCCCTGCAGGTGGACCAGGTCGGCGACTGGCTGGCCAGCGGCAAGATCGACGCGGCCATCTGCCGCCCAACCGTGGCCGGGACCCGTAGCCAGGTGCTGATGCACGAGCGTTATGTGTGTCTATTGAGCCTCGACCATCCACGCATCAACCAAGCGCTGAGCCTTGAGCAATTCACTGCCGAGCGTCATATCACCGTTACCCGTACCACCGGCCACGGCAGCGTCGAGGACGTGTTGACGGCCATGAACGTGCAGCGCCGGATCAGCCTGCAGGTGCCGCACTTCTCGGTGCTGCCCAAGATCCTGCCCGGCACCGACCTGCTTGCGGTACTGCCGGCGCAGATCGCCCGGTTGTTCATCCAGGAAGGCGGCATGAAGATGCTCGAGCTGCCGTTCCAGGTGCCCGCGTTCACGGTGTCACTGCACTGGCATCCCAACAGCGACAGTTCCGCAGCCCTGCAATGGTTCTGCGCCACCGTCGCCGAGGCGATCATCGACGGTCAGGCCTAGGCGCCGGCCATCACTGGCTGCGCCGGTGTGCGTGCTGGCTTGAGCAACAACAGGCAACCGGCGGCCAGCACAAAGACACTGGCGAACACCCCATATAGGTGCAGTGGTTGCCAGCCGCCATCAAGCAGTACCCCGGCCACGATCGGCGACAGGATCGCGCCGATCCGCCCGATGCCGATGCCCCAGCCCACCCCGGTGGCACGCACCGAGGTGTCATAGACCACCGGCGACAGCGCATACAGCCCGGCCACGCAACCGTTGGAGAACAGCCCGATCAACAAGCCGAGCCCTAATAGCATGCTCACTGATGAACCACTGCCGACAAACAACACCAGCAGTCCGGCGGTAACCAACATGAACAACGCCAGCACCCGCACCAGCGGCCAGCGCGAAGAAAGCCCGCCGATCAGCGCCGCACCCACGATCCCGCCAACACTGAGCAACACTCCGCCGGTAATGCCTTGCTCGGCCGACAAACCTGCTGCGACCAGCAGCTTGGGTGTCCAGCTCATCACGAAGTAGAAGCCGAACATCACCAGGAAGAACAACAACCAGATCAGTAAGGTGGTGCGGCGCAGAGCCGGGGTCAGCAACTGGCGGAACCCGGTAGCAGCACCCGCCACGCTTGCCTGGGCTGCCGGCAAATGCGTCAGTGCAGGCTGGCCCAGGCGCACGGCCAGGCGATTGACCCGCGCCAGGGCATTGGCTGGGCGGCGCGCCAGCAAGAAATCCAGCGATTCGGGTAGCCACAGCAGTACCAGGGGAATCACCAGCAAGGTGACAATGCCGCCAAACAGGAACACCGAGCGCCACCCCCAATGCCCTAGCAGCCATACCGCCAGCAGACCACCCAGGGTTGCGCCAAGGGCGTAACCGGTAGACTGCAGGCTGACTGCCAGACCGCGCCAGCGCTTACTGGCGTATTCGCTGGCGATCACGTTACTGCTGGCCAGAATGCCGCCGATACCTAGCCCCGTGAGCCCGCGCAACAGTGCCAATTGCAGGGGCGTCTGGCTTAGCGCCGAGAGCAGCATGCCGGCACCTGAAAGCGCCAGGCACAATAGAATCAGCGGGCGCCGGCCAATGCGATCGGCCCAGGGCGCGATGAACAGCGAGCCTGCCGCCATGCCGAACAACCCGGCGCTGAGCAGCAGCCCGATCTGCGCCCCGCTCAAGCCCCACTCGGCAGAAACCGATGCCGCAGTGAAGGCCATCACCAACACATCGAAGCCATCGATCATGTTCAAGAGAATGCATATGCCGATGGCCAGGCATTGGAAACTGCCCATTGGACCGTGGTCGACCCGATGCTTGAGGTCAATGTTCATAGCGTCACCTGCCGGCCGGCGGCCACCAGCGTGAAGAGACGTGAGCACACACAAAGCGAGCGGCGCGACCCCTGGCAGGTGCGCACCCTTGGTAAGCCATTCATGACCGAACCCTTTTTGTAATTGTTATCGCCTACGTTCGGGAGGGCTCCCGACGCTGCCAGGGGCTAATCAATCAGATAATGGATCCATAAACAACGGGGGCTAACAGAGCAATCTTGGCCTTTTACTACTGTAAATCTCAATTTCAATTTAAGAAATAATAGAAATTACTTTAAATATCATATATTTATTTATTTAATTTAAAGTAAATAATTCTGTTCGATTATCGCCCAGAAACCCTTTTATGACCACCTATCATTGGATCCATAGAGAACTTCCGTGATAACAGCCGTGGCGTTCCACGCAATCAAAGCCCTTCGCTCAGATACAACCGGTGAACGTCACCTATGCGCTTGCTGGCCGCAGCGTTAACGCCCGCCAACTGAGCGAAATGCGGCCATTGCCGGACAGCTTCGACAACATCACGGATGATCTGCTTGGCGTCCATGCCGCGCACTTGGTTTGCCACGCTGAGCAAATCTTCAAGGGTGAAGTCATCACGCTTGCCATTGATGCTCATTTGGTGAGTGTCGACCCAGAAGCTACCGGGCAGGTAGGAATAGGAAACGTCGTAGGCTGGGGTCAGGTACCAGCTGCCGTCGGTGTCCATCATGAAGGCGGTATTCTTGGTGTGGTCGTCCTGGTTGCGGGCCACCACATTGAAGACCATACGGCGATAGAATTCCTCGGCCCCATCGCGGGAAACGCCAAGCGCGCGCAGTACGGCGAATGCTTCGGCGTAAGAGTATTGGCCGGGCTTGCGGAAGTCTGCATGGTCCATCGCGCACAGCGTGGCAACGTGGATTTTTTCGCCATCGGCAGTACGGTCGAATCGCCTGGTCATGAAGTGCGCCCGACCACCCTCCTCCAACAACCGGCATTCGGTCATGGTAATACCCGCGGCCTTGGCCATGAGGTGATAGGCGTATTCGATCCGCCCATAGCCTTGCGAGTCAGCCAGGACTTTCGAATCCTTGGCGACATCGAATTTCAACAGCCAGTACTCGAATCCCGCTGGCGCCGGTACCTGGCCCGAGCGGATCTCACCCGCCGCGTTCAGGGCAATGACGGCTTTTGCCCGCGCGCCACCGGCACTGGTGCCAACCTGAATGAGGTGCTGCAGGGCAACGTCATCGACAGAGGGGTCGTGCGCAGTCAGTCTTTCGGCCAGCGATCCGCGTTCCGACAATACTTCGCTGGCCAGGCGCACGAGTGCATCGATCTGAATGCTCTCACCCTTGTTCTGCTCTGCAGCCAGTGCCGGCCGATACTCCAATGCACCCATACCGCGTGTCCCTTGGTACAGGAGGCGTTCCACCGGAGAGAAAGTGACCTTGTCGCGCCCTTGTTGAGCCAGCCAGGCGTCGATCAGCGCGTTACCGAAATCATCCGGCAGCGAGTCGGCAAGGATTGAAGGCAAGCCCTTGAAGGTTTCCCGGTCCAGCCCCTGGAACACATAGGTGTAGTCCTCGCGTAAAGGCATGTGGATCGGTGAAATCTGTAATCCAGTCCTGACAAACTCAGGGGTATATTCGAATTCCGCAATCTGGGTGTCAGCGTTCCAGTTGAGTGCACCCACGTACACATCCCACAGGTAGATTCGAGCAATCACCAGCTACTGTCCTTTTTCGTATGGGTGCCACCAATGAGCGTCGGCTTGCCGATTGGGGTAGTTGCAGTCGGCTTCAATAAAGACTCGGCAGACGTCGCTCGCGCGGCCCGCAGTCGTCGCTTACCGTGCATTTTGGCTAACTGCAGTGGGCTTGACCTGACCTCCTCGATCAACGTCGCCAAGCGCCCCAACTCCCCCAGTACGCGGAGCACTGCAATAACGTTCACCAACGTGCCTTTTCCTGCAGTGATTTTACGGTACGTCTCACGCGAGATGCCGGCTTCATGCGCAACGACGTCCTGGCCCAGATTTCGTTTCAAGCGAATGGCTTCGATGCGCTGGCCAATTTCACCGGCGATCGCTTCATCAGTCATCGATTCTGTTCGCATAATGCCTATATTCCTATGCAAAGAAGGCCTTTCGGCCGAGCTACGCCTAGAATTATAGGCTTTGTATGAGCGCTATTAAAGGGTTCTGAGAAGATAGAGTAACGCCTAGATTTTTGGGCGCAGCGTCAATTAACGTCCATTAACGCCTAGTTTTATTGGCGCTATGTGAATAAATGCACATCTAGCGAAGACAACTGAGACGGAGGTTAACTGGCTATATACACAATGATCGGGCCACACACGGCCAACAACACGTTGGAAATCGCGTAGCACACGGTAAAGCCAATCACTGGCGTGTTGCTCCCGGATTGTTCGATGATCTTGTTCATCGACGCCGCTTCAGTCTGCGCTCCGGCCAATGCACCAAACAGCACCATGGGGTGCAATCGCAGCACATAGCGACCGAAGTACAGCGATACAAGCGGCGGCAACAACGTCACCACGACTCCTGAGATCAGCAGCGCCAGGCCCTCGTTCTGCATGGCGGCGATTGCCGGTGGGCCTGCCAGCAAGCCAACGACTGCACCGAATGCGGTGAGGCCAAACTCGGAAAACGCCCACTGGGCAGCCGGCGGTAAGCTGCCGAACTCCGGATGACGCGAGTTGTACCAGCCGATCAGCAGTGCAACCAACAGCACCCCGCCACCCACGCCCAGTTCAATGGGGATCATCCCGATATGCGTCGATAGCATACCCAGCAGCGCGCCCACCACCATGCCCAGGCCGTGTACGGCAATATCGGTTTTATAGCTGCGCTCGCGAATTCGTCCCAACTGTTCGGCCAGGGCCACAACACTGGCCGTACGCCCGGTCAGCGAGATCACATCACCTTTGTGCAGCACGGTATTGGGCAGTAGCGGCAAGTCCAGGTTTTGCCGGGTGATCGAATTGATGAAGCAGCCCATACGCTCGGAGCCCGATAGCCGGGATTTGATCTCATGCACGGTCTTGCCAGCCAATGACCTGTTGGTCAGCACTATCTCGGCGGTACGGGTAGGAAACGACAACGCTTCGGGGTGATCCAATTCCGCGCCCAGCCATTCATTCAAGTACCCAACGTCTTCGCGCAGGGCATAGATACCAACGATATCGCCGAGCAGCAATTGCATTGCCGAGTCGCGCTCATGCACCACCCCTGCGCGCACTACCCGTTCGATGCTCATGCTCGGATGCTGACGTTCCAATTCGTGGATGGATAAACCTAGTGTGCTGGGTTCAGTCAAAGAGTGGGCGCGCACCACGATGCGCGTATAGGGGATGCTGATGATCTCTTCCTGGCTGGCGATGCCCAGCTCCAGCTCCAGCTCCCGCGCCGAGGCGCGCAGGTCCACGCCCAACAATTTCGGGGCGATACTGCCGACAAACACCACCAACCCCACCGTGCCGAACACATAGGTAATGGCATAGGCAATTGCCATATGGCTGTACAACTGGTTTTTCGCCGCCTCATCCAACCCCAGTTGTGCAATGGCGCTACTGGCCGTACCCATGATCGCCGTGTCAGTCAGGGCACCTGCACCCAAGCCAGCGGTAAAACCGGCATCAAAGTTGTAGATTTTATTCATCAGCAAAATAGCGCCCAGGGCGGTGCTGCAAAGCACCACCGAGAAAAGCACCAGTTTGAGACTGCCACGGTTCAGGCAACCGAAAAACTCCGGGCCGCTTTTGAAGCCAACGGCATAAATGAACAGCACAAAGAACACTGATTTGAGTTCGTGGGGTACCTCCAGGCCAACCTGGCCGATCACCAGCCCCATCAGCAGCGCACCGGCTACCGACCCCAGATGAAAGCTGCCAATTTGGATACGACCGACCAGTACACCCAGGCCAATGGCCAGGAATACGGCGATCTCCGGGTTGGAACGCAAGGCATGCAGCACAAAATCGATCATTGCGCATCTCCCTGATCATGTGGCGCCTGCGCGGGCGCGGCATACCATCCCTCCTTGGGCACGCGCTTTTCATGTTCCGGATCGCCCAGGTAATGCGGCGACATGATCTGCACGCCGTACTCGTTGAACACATCCTGCACATTGGCATGCAGTAACGACAGCAACTCGGCACGTGGTCGCGGCTCGCTCGGCACTGCCTGGGCGACCAGGCGGTACTCGGGATAGAAGTCCGAAAGCGCGGTTTGAAATACCTGCGGCCGCGGCGTCTGCAGAATACCGGCTGTGCGGCTTGCCGCCTCCAGCAGCATGGCCTCGACCTGGCGCCAGGGTGTGTCGTAGCCAATGGTGACAACCGTGTCCACCACATAACCAGCGCCCTGCACCACTCGCGAGTAGTTTTTCGTCACCGTGCCGGTAATCATCGAGTTAGGCAGGGTCAACACCTCCCCCAACCCGGTGCGAATACTGGTGGTGAACATGCCCAACTCGGTCACCGTGCCCTCATGCTCGCCAATTTTGACGAACTCGCCGGGGCGCAAGGTGCGGGTATAAGTCAAGATCAGACCGGCTGCCGCCTGGCCAACCACGCTCGAAGCCCCCAGCGAGATCATTAAGCCGATCAACACCGACAGACCTTTGAACGCATCAGTACCGGCACCGGGCAGGTAGGGGTACGCCATCGCCAGGGCAAACAGCCAGATCGCCAGGGCCGTCAGGCGCATCGTCGGGTGCAGGGTTTCTTCGTTGAGCCAGGAAATCGTGCCGGGACGCGCCAGCCGCTCAAGAATGCGTTTGCTGAAGGCGCTGGCCCCACGTGCGATGAAAAAGATCATCAGCGCAATCACCAGCCCCGGAATCGCGCTGACGATGGCATCCAGCAGATATCCCGCCAGGTTCAGCAGGTAGTTATCAAGGCTCTCACCCCAAGGTCGGGTGTAGGGAAAACGCCGCAACACGAAGGTCAACCATTCGTAGGTGAGCAGCAGCACCACAATCCAGTACAGCAACGCCAACAAGCGCCTGAACACGGGAAACAGATTGCTGGTATCGAACAGGGGCGTTTGGCCAACCTTCAGTACATCATGATGGCGACGAATTTTCTTCGGCAGCCACGACAACAGCTTGCGCTGTACATACGCAGCAAGGCGCAACAAGGCAAGGTACAGCAAGGTAGCAACCACACTGAAGCCGCCTGCGACCAGCAAAAATCGTACGCTGCGCGCCTGCTGTGATTCAGTCACAACCGTCTCGAGGCGCTTGGCAGCCTCAGTGGCAGCATCGGCAACACTGATATCGGCGTCAGTATCCTTGGGTGTGACAATGAACGCTCGACGCTCACCGAGCAGCACCAGATAGCTGTCCTGGATGGCATCGATCCTGATGTCGAGATCTTCGGTACCGCCAATCATCTCGTTGATCACGGCTTCGGCACGTTGCATGCGAACCTTCGGGGTTTCGCCGAGCAAGGTGGCGCGAAAGGTCAGGATGCTGCGATTGAACACTTTCAGTTCGGCAGCCGGCGCGGTAACGACTGCAGTTTCCTGATCAGCGTAAGCGGGCTGGTAAAACGTCATCCACAGCAGTACAGCCGCCCCAAGGCACCCGCGTTTTACCCACTTTTCCATGGCCTTCGCTCCGGTTGAACATCGCCACCTCCCACGCACCCCCGTGGTAAGCGGCAAGGTCAGAATAGACCGCGTTCTGCCCTCCTACCTCCGGCGCGATCAATACTCTGCACGCATGGGCTTGCTGGCCGTCCAGACCGGCTGAAAGGCGCCTGGAGCGCATCCGTCAGGCAAATCACAGAATGTTTAAAATGCGTCTAGTCTGATTTTGTTGAGAATTATTCGACGGCCCGAAGGAATAACCGGCTGTCGCCAGCATCAGCGCTGCTCCCGTTGCCGACGGCCCGCCTTCGCAAGGAGCTTTCGTATTGAGGTGGACATGACGACCCGACTCCGTACTGCAATTCCAGCCGCATTCAAACCGCAACGCCAAGCCCTGGCGCTTGAGCCGCGAATACTGTTTGACGGGGCAGCGGCGGCAGCGACCGCGGATCAGCACCAGCAGGATGCCGGCGATACAGGCAAGAGCGACACGGCGCACGCCACGCCGTCCGACGCTCGCAGCGAGCCCGGCCAGCAAGCGTCTGCAGCGCGTCACCTGTTAGTGCTCGACAGCCGTATCGAAGGCCGCGAGCAACTCACCGCCAATCTGCCGGACAACGTTGACGTACTGGTGGTAGAGGCCAATCAGGATGGACTGGCCGCGATTTCCAGCGCCCTGGCCAAGCTGGGCCAAGTCGACTCGATTCAAATTCTATCCCATGGTGCCGCCGGCGAGTTCACCCTGGGCAGCACCACCCTGACCGCCGAGAATGTTGGGCAATACGCGCAACCGTTGAGTCAATGGAGCCAGTCCCTGAGCGTAGGCGCCGACATCCAGCTCTACGGCTGCAAGGTGGGCGAAGGCAAGGATGGGCGTACCCTGGTCGATGAACTGGCACGCTGGACCGGCGCTGATGTGGGTGCCTCTGACGACAACACCGGTAGCGCTAAAGCCGGTGGCGATTGGAACCTTGAAATCAGCAATGGCTTGATCGATAAGTCTATCGCGCTTTCCAGCGCGGCCATGAGCAGCTACGAGCGGTTGTTGGCTGCAGGTCCTAGCACTGGCTTGTCCGGCGGCGCCGACGTCTTGTTGGGTGAGAACTTCACCTTCACGGTGACCTTCAGCAACAGCACTACCGATGCCGGTTATGCGCCCTTTATCGATCTATTCTTCCCCGCCACCGGCAAGGATGGCGCCGGCGCAGAAATTGACGACGGTATCACCTTCAGTTCCGCCAGCTACCTGGGCCAGACGCTGACCGCCCACCTATTGACCTTCGATGCCAATGGCAAGGCCAGCCATCCCTTGGCCGTCGGCACCGATGGCAAGCCCCTGATCATAAACGCAGCCGACTTTGGAATGCGCGCGGGTGATCAGATGGTAGTCCTCGAACTGCCGTTCTCCAGCGTCAGCCAGGGCCAGCCGCCGATTGCCATTCAAGTGACCGCGACCTTAAGCAACCTGGCAGACACCGACTTCTCCTTCTCAGGCTCCACCCCTGACCTGACCATTCGTGCACGCAGTGGCTTTCAGTATGGCAACGATTCACTTAATAACCCGGCCACTGACCCGAGTATTCTTGAGCCTTCAGCCAACGCCGACAGCTACGTCGTGCACCCCACCGTCATAACGGTTGATCAAACGGTCAGCACACCGGAAGGTGAAACTGCCACCGGCCCGAACTTCGTGCGCACGCTATCTGGCACCATTACCCCCGCCGACTCGCAGACCTTGACCAACGTGGTGATCAGCCAGCCGGTGCCAGACAATGTCATTGTCAAAGGCATCACCCCGGCTGCCGGAGGCACAGTTGTATCCATAACCCTCTACGATGGTCGTGTGATTACCGACCCGGCCTTGATTCGGGTAACGCTCGCGCGCAACAACGACAGTAACCTCGGCAACGACGTGTACCTTCGCGAATTCAGCGTGCGGTACCCGACAATCAGTGGCCCGACGACCACCAGCGTGCAGTTTTTTGTGCCCGATGACGATGCCGATGGCGTTCCCGTTCTCAACCCGGTCACCGGCAATGATGTTGCCATCGTTTTCGATGGCCCTACTGCTACCGGCGACTGGGTGCCGTTGGATCCGCGCGACGCTGCGGGTGGGCAAATCGAGTTCAGTGGCACTGGGCAGGATGTCAGCTTTATTGCCAAGTCGATTACCTTGCAAAAGGAGGTCACGGTCGCGATTGACGGTGGCACTGCCGGGGTAAGCCCGGGTGACACCCTCAGCTACCGCCTCAACATCGCCCTCTCCGACTATTTTGCCTTTGGCAAAACCTTCCTCGGTAATGGCAGCTTCGTGGTTGCCGACAGCCTCGGTGATGGCCAAACCCTTGTGCCGGGCACGGCCACCTTGACCCTCACGGTCAACGGCATCACTCAGACCATCACCCTGATCAGCAGCGCTGTGGTGAATGCGGACGGTACGACGTCCATGCAGTTCGACGTTGCCGGCTCTATCAGCAATGCCTTTGCCGTACGTAACTGGCTCAATGGCGACCTGGCCTTCGACGATGTACTGCAAGGCGCGACCCTGGCGGTGATCAGCTACCAGGCGCGAATCGGACAGAGCTATACACCGCCGAGCGGCAACCCTCATCCTGAAATCAACGAAGGCGATCCGCTCGGCAACAACGCCACCGTTACCGCCACGGTACTGCTCGACCCTCTAAACCTCAGCGGCGACAACCAGAGCGACAGCTCCACTACCACCACCACCATCCCCACCAGCCAGGTTGAAATCAATCTGGCCGATCGCAACGGTGGTGGCGCGCCGGCACCTGGCACCGAGTTGCGCCCTGGTGACCGTGTCACTTTCCGCATCAGCTACGATTTGATCACCGGCGACTACGAAAACTTCAAGCTCACGGCATACCTGCCTCTGCCGCTATTCGACCTCAGCGGCCTGGATCTCAACACAATCTGGCGCCTGGCGACAGACAACACCAATCCAAATACCCCAACGTCAGTTACCCTCGGGCCAGGCAACTCGCTGGTGTTCACCTTCGCCGACTATGTGAACAGCGGGGTCGAAGGCAGCCGTATTTCGATCGACTTCACCCTGACCGTCAGTGACCAGCCGTTCGCCGACCAACGTGCCTTCAACGTGCTGGGCGAATCCAGTCAGACCCGGACGCTGGACAAAAGCGCCCTGGTAACCACCGATGACGTGGCCTTGATCGCCTCGATCGCTGAGCCTGTGCTCAACATTAGCCATGGCGTAGTCTCCAGCAGCCATGGCACGGTATCGGGTACAACCGGTAGCTGGACGTTACCGGGCACCGCTGGCACGCCGTTCGCCGGCAGTATCACCGATATCAGCGCGGTCAATGGCAATGTCAGCGGCATCGACGCCAGCGATCGCCTGCGCCTGGCCACCGCCATCGAGAACTCCGGTGGTGGCAGTGCATTCGATGTGCGCACCAGCATCACGCTGCCGCCGGGGCTGTCCTTTGTCGGTGGCAGCCTGTCTGCCGCCAACCTGCAAATCTATCGTGGCGACGGCACACGGCTCATCGCCGGCACACATTTCACCGTAAACAACGCCACCAACACCATCACCTTTATCGACGGTGCTGGGGTCGGCGGGCTACTGGCCGGGCGCCCCGGCAGTGCTGCCGACAGCAGCGGTGCCAACGTGGTGGTCATCACTTACGAGGTCAATGTCAGCGCCACCATCGCCGCCAGCTCCACCCTGCAAACCAGCGCCCAACTGCTCGGTTACGCCAGTGTCGAAGGTGGACAGAACTTCGTTGGCTCTACACCATTGAGCGACATTGCCGGCCAGCAGGTCGCTGCCCCGACCATCAGTAAGAACTATGCTGGCGGCAGTCTCGACAATAGCGACTCCAGCGCCACCCACACCACCGGCTCAAACCTGGTGGTCGGTGAAAGCATGCTTTACGACATCGTCGTGACCTTGCCTGAAGGGACTACCCAAAACCTGCGTATCGATGATCTGATACCGCCCGGCATGCGTCTGGACACCAGTTTCGAGGGGCGAGGCTATCTGGTGATCACCAGCGCTGGTGGCTTATTGGCGCAAAATTTTGCCGGTACAGTCACGATCGGCAGCTTGAGTGCACCCTCCGGCACCCTGGGCGCTGACGGTGCCGATGCGCGCTTCGTCTTTACAGTGTCCAGCGCCACCGGTGACAACAACACCGGCAACAACAGTTTCGTCATTCGTCTGCGCCTGGTTGCCAGTAACGTCATAGCCAACCAGACCAGCGCAGTCAGGCAAAACGACGCCACCCTCAACTACCGCGATCCCGACGGTGATACGCCAAATGGCGCTACCGCAGTCAGCCGCGACGTGGCAGTGACCGGCGCCAAGCCCACCATCACCATTCAGGAACCAACCCTGCAACTCAACCAGCAACTGGTCACCCCGCCAGGGCTGGGTTTCGACCAAGGTGACAAGGTCGAATACAACATCACCCTCAGCAACGGTACTGCGTCGAGCGACAATAACGCCTTCGATATCAACTTCAGCAGCGAACTGCCCACTGAACTGGACGGTTTGACCTTGATCAGTGCGATTTACACGGTCAATGGCGTGAGCACCGATATCACTGGCAGTTTTACCCTCGACCCTACAGGTCGCACGCTGATCAACACCGGCAATGTCGATATCGCCAAAGGCGGCACCGTGGTCTTGCGCGTTTCCGGGGTGGTCAATGCCACCGGCGCGTCGGTGGCGCAGTTCGACAACCTGGCGCAAGTACGCTGGACCAGCCTTGACGGTACGGTTGCAGGTGAACGAACCGGCAACGACGGTACACTCAACAGCGGCGTACTCAACGATTACCGCCGTGACAGCGTGCTCATCATTCCGGTGGCGCAAGGCATAAAGTTCTCGCGCGTCGGCGGACTTACCGACACCGCAGCCCCCAACCCGACCAACGCTCTGGAAGAAAAGGTCGCAGTCGGAGAAGTGATTCGTTACCGGGCGACCGTATTGGTGCCTGAAGGTAACAACCCCAACTACCAGTTGGTGATTACCCTGGGTCGTGGCCTGACCCTGGGCGATTTGAGCACCCTGCGTATCGGCTTCGTCTCCGATGGTGGCCTGGTCACCAGCCTGAATGACCTGATCACCAGCGGCACGTTGCAGATTCTTGGCAACGAGGACAGTCCAGAGGCCCAATACATCACCCCGGATCTCTCCGGCGCAGCGCCGACCGGCGTGCTCAACCCGATTTATGTCCAACTTGGCACCGATGCCAACGGCAATCAGATCGTTACCCTAAATTTGGGTAACATCACCAACGGCGCGCATGGCGGGGGTGACGATGGCAACGACGACGACCTTGAGGGCATCGTCGTCGAGTTCAATGCCCGGGTCAGCAACATTGTCGAGAACCAAAGCGGCGTGGCCCTCGACGCCATCGTTCAAGACCGTGTCAACGGCAACCTGCGGGCCACCAGTGATGTGCTGCGCGAGCGCATCGTCGAGTCCAGTTTCAGCGAGTTCAACAAGCAGGTCACCGACTTTACACCCAACCCTGCCGGCACCACGGGCAACGCCACGGTCACCGTCAATTTCACCGCCAGCGGCGGCTTGCCAGCCTATGACGTACACCTGAGCGACGGTTTCCCGACCGGCAGCAACTACAACCTGATCAGCGTTACCATCGGCGGCACCCTCTATGGCCCGGGCAACCTGCCCGCGGGCGTGACCTTCAGCACCACAGGTGGGCTGAGCGTAGATATCGCTCGAATCGACATAGGTACGCGGGTCAGCGTGGTGTATTCAGTCGACGTTCCCAATGGCACGACTATCGCCAACACCGATGCCAACCTGAGCTGGAGCAGCCTGCCCGAAACGTTCACCAGTTGGGGCGGTACCACGGTTGGCGCCGACGGCAGCGCATCGGGCGAGCGTAACGGAACAGACGGTCCCGGTGCGGACGCTACAACCTTGAACAACTATGTCCTGCGCGAAGGTGCCGGGCTGGGCATCATCAGCGGCACCCTCTGGAACGACACCGGCACCGCCGCCTCTTCACCCAATGACGTAGCCCCGGACGCAGACCCTGTTCCCGGCACCCCAGCCTACGAGCTGGCAATTGCCAACCAGACCATCAAGCTGATCTGGGCAGGCGTTGACGGAGTCCTCGGCAATGGCGACGACAAGACCTTCAGCACCACCACCGACAGCAATGGCCGCTTTATCTTCGGTGTTCTGCCCTCTGGTTTGTACCGTGTAGACGCACCGACCACCGTCAACAGCATCAGCCAGTTTGGCGAGCTGCGCATCCGCATCGATACCGACGGCAGCACCCTCGGCCAGGTCCGCGTGACCTTGGGTGAAGGGAGTGCCCAGCAAGCCAACTCCGGCTATGTCGAGGTCAACGACGCACCGGTCAACACCCTGCCCGGCTCTCAGTCTGGAAATGAGGACGCCCCACTGGCAATCCCCGGTATCAGCGTCAGCGACGTCGATGCCGAGCGCAACCCGAACGTCAACGGCCGGGCCATTCAGGTGACGCTGACGGTGACTCACGGCACCCTGTCGCTCACCGGTGCTGCCACCGGGGTGACCGTAAGCGGCACGGGCACCACGGCTTTGGTGCTGTTGGGACGGATTGCCGACATCAACGCGGCGTTGGCCAGCCTGAGCTATTTGGGCAACCTGAACTTCAATGGCGTCGACTCCCTTCAGGTTCAAACCACCGATTTAGGCAACTATGGCGATTTCGATGGCAACGGCATTCCCGGGCAACCGACCGACGCGCGCACCGACACCGACTTGCTAGTGATCAACCTCGATCCAGTCAACGATGCGCCCATTGCCAATCCAGACACTGCCACCGCCGTAGAGGCCGGCGGCACCAACAACCAGCTGGACGGTATCGACCCACGTGGCAACGTGCTGGATAACGACACCGATGTCGATATCGCCACCAACGGTGATGTGCTCAATGTGATTTCGGTGACATCCCCACTGGGTGTTACGTTGGCGCTTACGGACATTGGAGCGATAGAGATTGCCGGGCGTTACGGCAAGTTGGTGCTTTCGGCCCATGGCGCTTATGAGTACATCGTCGACAACAACAATGCCCAGGTTCAGGCACTGCGCCTGGCCGGCGACCAACTGACCGAAGTGTTCAGCTATACCATTGCCGATATCGGCCTGGGTGGCCCGCCGCTGCAGTCCACTTCGAGCTTGACCGTGGTGATTCAAGGCACCAATGATGCACCGGTTGGAAACGCCGATTCGGCCACTGCCATTGAAAAAGGGGGGGGTGGTAACACCGATGTCGGCAAGCCTAACGATACCCCGCCCAGCAACTTCCCTATTCCTGGCACCGATGCCAGCGGCAATGTGCTGGACAACGATAATGATGTGGACGGCGGCGAAAAGCCGACAGACCCGATCGACTATGGCGAAACCATCCGTGTTTCCGGTATTCGCGCCACACCGGAAATCTCCCCTGCGCCACTGACCACTGTGCCGGCCAACGGCAGTGTCAGCCTCGCGGGAACCTACGGGACCTTGACCATCGCTTCCGATGGTACCTATAGCTATGTCATCGACAACAGCAATACCGCCGTACAACGCCTCGGGCCCAATGACAGCCTGACCGAAGTGTTCAGCTATCAAGTAACAGATGCCTTGGGCCTCAATGACTTGGCTGAACTGCGCATCACGGTCAAGGGCAACTTTGACAATCCACTCGCCAGCGACGATGCAGCCCAGGCGCAGGCAGGTTCTGACTCTACCAATGAAAGTAACCCCAGCGGCAACGTCATTCAGTTCCCCAGCCGCCCGGGCAACACCGGCCCAGGTGGCACTGGCATAGACGCCGACGTCGACGCGGCGGACCGGCCCAATACCGTGTTGCAGGTCAATGGCATTCGCAGTGGCATCGAGGCCGTCAATGGCATCGAACCGAGCAATGGCGCGCTGACGCCAGTCACCAGCGGACCGGTTTCCATCGCGGCGGTTTACGCCCGAGACAGCACGGGGGTGCCTATTGCCGTCGTTGCGGGCGACAACTTTGGCATGCTGACCATCAATCCCAATGGTTCCTTCACCTTCGACGTCAACAGCAACAACGCCGCGATTATCGCCCTACCCCGTGGGGTGTCGATGGAAGTGGTTTTTACCTATCAGGTTGTCGACTCGGCTGGACTGACCGACACCGCGCAACTGGTGATTGTGGTCACCGGTGCCAACAATCCACCTCATGCACAGGACACCGTAGTGCTGGCCACTGAAGCGGGCGGCGCCGGTAACGGCACACCAGGCCTTGACCCCGGCGTTCCGCCCGCGCCAATTCGGCAAGTTACCTTTGCCGACCCTGATGGCGATCCAATCAGCGTGACGGGTATACGCACAGGGCTGCAAAGTGCAACCGACGGCACTGTCGGGGTGGTTGGCGACCCGCTGAACGGCAAATTCGGTACCCTGACCATTCAGCCCGACGGCACCTACACCTATGTGATCGACAACAACAACTCTGAAGTCCAGGCGCTGCGCGGGATCGACGATTTGCTGGTGGAAGTCTTCACTTATCGGGTCACCGATTCCGACGGCGAATTCGACGACGCCCAGATCGTCATCGTTATCCGAGGCCAGAACGATAACCCGGTTGCTGGCAATGACTCGGCAACCGCCGTAGAAGCCGGCGGGGTCAACAACAGCAGTGGCGGCGTCGACCCGACCGGTAACGTATTGACCAATGATAACGACGTCGATGGCGGTGTCGGCGACCCGACCGACTACGGCGAAACCAGCAGCGTGGCCTCGGTACGCACCGGCGCCACCGAGGGCGCTGGCAATGCCGGCACGCTGGGGAGCGAATTGCGCGGTACCTACGGCTGGCTGACCCTCAATGCCGATGGCAGCTACAGCTATCGCCTGGACAACAGCATGGCGGCCGTGCAAGCCCTGCGACCCGGCAACACACTGACTGATGCCTTCAACTACCACGTTATCGATACTGCAGGCGCTACCGATATAGCAGTGTTGAACATCACCATCCAGGGCAGCAACGACGCTCCTGTCGCCAACCCCGACAGTGCACTGGCTGTCGAGGCTGGCGGCTTGAACAACGCCACCCCTGGCAGTAACCCCAGTGGCAACGTGCTCAGCAATGACACTGATGTCGACCAATTTGGCGAAAAACTGACAGTCACTGCGATTCGTCAAGGGCCCAACGCCGGCAGCGTCGGTAGTAGTTTTGCCGGCCAGTACGGCAGTCTGACCTTGAACGCCGATGGCAGCTACACCTATCTGGTCGACAACAATAATCCACAGGTGCAAGCGCTGCGCACTGCCGGCGACACTGTCAGTGAATTTTTCACCTACACCATCCGTGACCTTTCGGGTGCGCTCAGCGCCGCCAATCTGACCATCACGATCCGCGGCCAGAACGATAATCCGCTCGCGGTCAACGATACCGCCATTGCTGTCGAAGCCGGTGGCACCAATAACGGCACCGCAGGCCTCAACCCCACTGCAAACCTGTTAAGCAATGACACTGACGTCGATGCGGGTGACAGCAAGACCGTCAATGGCATTCGCGCGGGCAGCGAAGCGGCAGGTGGCACCTTCACCGCAGTCACCGGCCCGCAGACCGTCTCTGGGATATACGGCACCTTGACGGTGTTTGCCAACGGCGATTATCGCTATCAAGTCAACAACGCACTGGCTGCCGTCCAGGCCCTGAAACCGGGCGATACCCTTCAGGAGGTGTTCACCTATCGCATGCGCGACACTGCCGGGGCCGAGGACATCGCCCAGTTCAGCCTGACCATTCAAGGCGCGTGGGATGCCCCGGTGGCCCGAGACAACGTCAATCTTGCCGTGGCCGATAATGGCGATGGCCTGACCATCAACCCCAGCGGCAATGTGCTGCCTAACGACAGCGATGTTGACCAAGGCGATGTACTTACAGTGACCGGCATTCGTACCGGTCCGGAAAGTGGCACGGGGGTGGCCGGCACGGTTGGCAATGTGTTGATCGGCCAATATGGCACACTGGTAATCAATGCCGACGGCAGCTACACCTATCACGTCGACAGCTCCAACCCGGCCGTTCTGGCGTTGGATCTGCTGCAGACTGTGGTCGACAAATTCACCTACCAAGTGACCGACCGAGGCGGTCTCACCGACCTCGCGCAACTGTCGATCATCGTCATCGGACGCAATGATGTGCCCGATGGCATTGATGATGCTGCCACTGCTGTCGAGGCGGGCGGATTGAACAATGCGACGCCTGGCTTCAACCCCAGCGGCAATGTGCTCAGCAACGACATCGACCTTGAAAACGATGTATTGACAGTCTCGGCAATCCGAACCGGCAGTGAAACCGGTACAGGCACCGATGGCACGGTAGGCACCACCCTCCGTGGGCTGTATGGCGACCTGGTGATGAACGCCGACGGCAGTTGGACCTACACCGTCGACAACAGCCTGGCAGCGGTGCAAGCGCTGCGCACCAGTGGCCAGGTACTGGTAGATGTATTCACCTATACAGTCGTCGACCCTCACCAGGCCGATGACACTGCACAGCTGACCATCACCATAGACGGTCGCAACGACACGCCAATTGCCGTCGACGACAACAGCATCGCTGTCGAGGCGGGAGGTGTGAGCAATGCCAAACCCGGTGTAGACCCACGCGGTAATGTGCTGGACAACGACACCGACGTCGACAGCAGCGCCTTGGGTGAAACCCGCCAAGTGCTATCGGTGACCAGTGAAACCGGTAACACCGCCCTCGCCGGCCAGACCATCGCCGGGCGCTACGGCCACCTGCTGCTCAATGCCGACGGCAGCTACCAGTACGTTTTGGACAACAACAATCCAACCGTGCAGGCCCTGCGCACGGCTGGTGAAACCCTACGTGAAGTGTTCACTTACCGCATGCGCGACACTGCCGGGGCCGAGTCGCAGGCGCGGCTCAATATCCTCATTCAAGGCGCCAACGACAGTCCGCTTGCCCGCGACGACAGCAACGTCGCCAGCGACCAGACCACAGCGCCGCAAAGCTCCGGTAATGTCCTGCCCAATGACAGCGATGTCGACGGCGGCGACCAATTGAGCGTCAGCGCCATTCGTACCGGTGCTGAAACCGGCACCGGCACCCATGGGGTGCTCGGCCAACCGCTGGCCGGTCGCTACGGCACACTGGTGATAAACGCCGATGGCAGCTACACCTACACCATCGACATGAGCAATCCGCAAGTACTGGCCGCCGCCGGGCTGGGTCAAGTGCTCCAGGATGTCTTCACCTACACCCTTGTCGATCGAGCCGGCGCCACGGACCTTGCCCAGTTGACCATTTCGCTAGACATCACCGCCCCGTTCATCCCGGCCCCCGCCGGCCCGTTCTTCGGCCGCGATGCAGTGGACCCGCTGCACAACTTGCCGCTGCCCGATGTACAGCCGGCAGTGTTCGTCGGTCCCGTGGTTGAAGCGCAAAGCCGCGCGCTCGAGCTTTCCAGCTGGCAGGCCGACGGCAGCAACTTGAGCTATGGCCTGATCCCTGAAATTCGTAGCGAAACCCTGAACCAGCGCCTGGGCCTGGAACAAGGTCAGTTCGTTGCCAAGGCCGTGCACAACAGCAGTCGCGAAAGCAGCCTGGACATGGCCTGGATTCTCGGCCGCCAGTCACGCATCAACCTCAGCGCCGATGGCCTGCTGCCTGACCCTTCGGTTTTTGCCACCGACGCTGCGCACATGAACAAGGGCGATGCCCAGTTGCCACCGCCTTCCGAAGCCCGCATTGCCTCCGGTTTTCGCGCCCAACTGCGTGAAGCGGCCGAGCGCCTGCGGGCAATGGACAACGGTACCCGCGAATAAGCAAGGACCAAGGACAGACCATGCCAAAACTGCCTCAGACATTGTTCAGTACGGCCATTGCTTCCACCTTTTTGCTCGCCGCCTGTTCTGCGACCAAGCCTGTGGAATACACCGAGGATGAAACCCGGCAACGGATCATTCAGGACCAGGCGCAGATGTATGCAAACCAGGAGCCGGTAACCACACCCATCACCTTCTACGAGGCCGCTGCACGCGCCCTCAAGTACAACCTTGATTACCGCCTGAAACTGATGGAAGGCGCACTGGCCAGCGACCTGCGCGACGTGTCCAGCCACGAAATGCTGCCGCGCCTGGTAGCTTCGGCCGGGTACGCGGGGCGTAACAATGATTCCGGTGGTACCTCCATCGGTATCGAAGACCGCGAACAGAGCTTGCGTGCATCGACGTCTGAAGAGCGCTACCGGCAAATCTACGGGCTCGGTTTGAGTTGGAGCCTGTTGGACTTCGGCGTGGCCTATTACCGCACCCAGCAGAAAACCGACCAGATCCTCATGGCCGAAGAGCGCCGCCGCAAGGTGGCACAGAATGTTCTGCAAGACGTACGCAATGCTTACTGGCGGGCCCTCAGCGCGCAGCGGTTGATGCCGCAGGTGGACCGCTTGCTGGTACGCACCCATCAGGCGCTGCTTTCAGCACGTCAAGCCGAGACCAAGGGCCTGCTGCCGCGCCAGGAGGTATTGTCGTACCAGCGCGCGCTGCTCGATTCCATCTATCTGTTGACTGTGCGCCGCCAGGACCTGGAGTTTGCCCGCGCCGAGTTGTCGGCACTGATGTCGCTGCCACCCGGTTCTCGGTTGATCCTGGCTGATCAGGTCGAGCCAACCCTGCCGGAGGTGTCCCAGGACATCAACAAGCTCGAATTGCTGTCGTTGAACCACCGTCCCGAGATCATGGAAGAGTGGTACCGCAAGCGGGTCAACGAGAACGACCTGAAGATCGCCAAGACTCAACTGTGGCCGAACGTGAGCCTGGACTTCGGTTACAAGTACGACTCCAACAAATACCTCTATAACAACGACTGGAACGAGACCGGCCTGCAAGTCTCGATGAACCTGTTGCGCCTGTTGCAGTTACCTTCGCTCAATCGCGCCGCCGAGTCGCAGAGCAAAACCGATGACATGCGCCGGGTGGCGTTATCGATGGCGATCCTCACTCAAGTACGGGTGGGCACCTTGCGCTACCAACTGGCACGCCAGGAAGTTGAATTTGCCGATCAAAGTCTGCGCGTCGATCAGAGTTTACTGAGCTACGCTGAAGCTGCACGCACCACTGCCTATGGCTCGGAGCTGGAAGTGATACGTGCCGAAGGTCGCTACCTGCTCTCGCGCTACCAGCGTGAGGCGGCTTATTCCAGCGCCCAGGCGGCGTGGGGACGGTTGTACAACTCGGTCGGCCTGGACACGCTACCCCAACAGATCGAACAACACAGCATCAAAACCCTGGCGCAGGAAATCCAGCGCACCGTGGAAAATCAGGAACGCAGCAACCTTCTGGCCATGCAAGGAACGCCGAATGCCATACAACCTTGAGCGCAGTCTGCTCGCAGTACTCCTGTCCTTGATTCTCAGCCCTGCAGTAGCCGATGAAACGGCACCACTGCCCAGCAGCAACGAGCCGAGTACGATTCGCGTGTTGCTGGTTGCCGGGCTTGAAACCACCCTCTCCAGCCAGATGGCCGGCACCCTTGGCGAGTTCAAGGCAGCGCTCGGCCAACATGTTGCCAAGGATGCGGTGTTGGCGCGCTTTGACTGCGCCGAAGCCCAGGCGCGCTCGCGAGTCGCTGCCGCCGAACTGACCATGGCCCGGCAAAACCTCGAAGCCAAACGCAACCTGCGCAAGCTCGACGCTGTGGGCGACCTAGAAGTGAATATGGCCAACACTGAAGTGCAGAAGGCCGATGGTGCACGCGCCATGGCGCAGGCCCAGAGCGGCTACTGCGTGGTACAGGCGCCTTTTGCCGGGCGCGTGGCCAAAGTGCATGCCAAACCTTTCCAAACCGTAGCCGCAGGCACACCGCTGTTTGACCTGGTCAGCGATGGCGCACTCAAGGTGCGCTTGAATGTGCCGTCCAGCCTGTTGCCTCAGCTCAAGGCAAACCAGGCGCTTGAGGTGAATATTCTGGAAACCGGCAAAGCCTACCCAGCGCATGTCAGCGCCATCAACGCACGGGTAGACGCCGTTGCCCAAACCGTGGAGTTGGAGGCACGCCTGGACGCCGCACACCCGGACCTGATCGCCGGCATGAGCGGCACCGCACGCTTCCCTGGCGCCAATGACTGAGCCGCTACCGCACCCGCAGCTGCTGTTGGCGATCGCAGCCCTGCGTGACAAAGCCCTGGCCGCCGACTCGTTGAATGCGCTGGGATTCTCCATCGCCAACGATCCCTATCCCCTGCTGCAGTACCACCAGGCCCTGGTCTTCCAGCAGCAAGGGCAGATCCTCGAACTGTTGTGCGTATCGGGCCTGGCCCGACCGACTGAAGACTCACCTTACCTGGTGTGGCTGCAACGTGCCGTACGCTGGGTTGCCAGCCAAGTGCAAGACAACAAGCCGCTGTGGCTTGCGCGTGATGCCGTTACCCCAACGCCTGACATCGAAGAAGGTTGGGCCGAGTGGTGGCCTGCAGGGCTGTGGTGTATCCCGTTGCTGGACCGCGAGGGTGAGCGTTTAGGCCTGGTGCTGTTTCTCTTGGACAATCCACCCGCGCCTGCGCTTGAACCCTTGTTCGACGGCCTGTGGCTTACGTGGGCGCATTGCTGGGCAGGCTTTGGCAAAAAACGCCGGCTATCGCGCTGGCGGCCGAGCAAACGCCAATTGTTGCTGGGCCTGGCAGTAGCGGTGGCTTTGTTACTGGTCCCGGTTCGGCAAACCGCCTTGGCTCCTGCTGAAATCGTCTCGCGCCAAGCGATGATCATCAGCTCACCCATCGATGGTGTGATTCAGGGCATGCAGGTGCGTCCCAATCAGAGCGTAGAGAAAGACACGCTGTTGTTCAGCCTGGATGAAACCACCCTCAACAGCCGTGCCGATGTTCTGAGCAAGGAAGTCGCCGTAGCCGATGCCGAGTTGGCGGCGGCCAGCCAGCGGGCGTTTGACAACCCGCAAAGCAAAAGCGAGCTGACCCTGTTGAATGGCCGAGTGCAGCAGCGCCGGGCGGAGCTGGCGGCAGTCAAGGCGCAACTGCGGCGCACCCAGGTTCGCGCACCCCGGGCAGGCGTGGCGGTCTACAGCGATCCCAACGATTGGCTGGGCAAGCCGGTGTCCACTGGCGAGCGAATCCTGTTGATTGCCGAGCCCAAGCAACCGGCGATGCTTATCCAGTTACCGGTGGCCGATGCCATTGCCTTGGAGCCCGGCGCCGAAGTGACCTTGTTCCTCACCGCCTATCCGCTGACCCCACTCAACGGCAAAGTTCTCGAGACCAGCTACCAGGCACGCGCCAATGAAGAAGGCGTGGTGGCGTACCGCTTGCTCGCCAGCATCGACGGCCAACCAGAACACGCGCGACTTGGCCTGCACGGCACCGCCCGCTTGTACGGGGAGCGCGTGGTGCTGGGTTATTACCTGCTGCGTCGGCCTTTCGCCGCGCTGCGGGCCTGGAGCGGCATGTGATTGGCGTCGACCCGGCGCAACTGCCGTCGCAGCCACTGCGCGAAGACCTGCGCCTGCTGGAAACCGCCCCGGACAGCAGCGGCGAACCGGCCTGGGTGATTCAGGACACAGTGGTCAACCGCTTCTACCGCATCGGCTGGCTGGAATTCGAGTGCCTGCTGCGCTGGGACCGCACGCCGAACGACATTTGCCAAGCCATTCACGCAGAAACCCCGCTGCGTCCGGACGTGGAGCAAATCGTGGAGTTTCGCCAGTTTCTGGAGCACCACCAACTGGTCCGCCCCGGCCGCGAGGCCCTCGCCCGCCTGGTGGCGCGCAGCAAGGACAATGCCTGGCTGAGCTGGAGCTGGTGGCTGCATCACTACCTGTTTTTCCGCATACCGCTGCTGCGCCCACAGCATCACCTGCAGTGGCTGGCAGAGAAACTCGACTGGCTGTTCAAACCGCTGACCGCGGTGCTGATCGTGTTGCTGGGCTTGACCGGCGTACTGTTGGTGCTGCAACAGTGGGATACCTTTACCTCGGCGGTGGTGGAGTCGTTTTCAGCTTCAGGCCTGGTCAGTTTTGCCATTGCTCTGGCGCTGGCCAAGACCCTGCATGAGCTGGGGCACGCGTTGGTCGCCACCCGCCTGGGCCTGCGCGTGGGTCATATGGGCATCGCCTTTGTGGTCATGTGGCCAATGCTCTACACCGACACGGGCGAAAGCTGGAAGCTGCGCAGTTCCAGGCAGCGCCTGGCCATTGCCTCCGCGGGCATCCTAACCGAGCTGGCCTTGGCCGGGCTTGCCACGTTGGGCTGGGCGTTGTCCGATCCTGGCCCATTGCGCAATGCCCTGCTGTACCTGGCAACCACCAGTTGGGTGCTGTCGCTGGCACTCAACGCAAGCCCGTTCATGCGCTTTGATGGCTATTTCATTCTTTCTGACTTGCTCGACTTCCCCAATTTGCACGAGCGCTCCTCGGCCTTGGCCCGAGTCACCCTGCGCCGTGTACTGCTGGGCTTGAATGAGGAATGGCCGGAACACTTTCACCCCGCTAAACGACGAGCGCTGGTGACCTTTGCCATAGTGACCTGGGTGTACCGCTTGGTACTTTTCCTGGGCATCGCCGTGGCGGTTTACCTGCTGTTCTTCAAGCTGCTGGGTATTTTTCTGTTCGCCGTGGAGTTGGCGTGGTTCATCGTCATGCCGGTATGGCGCGAGCTCAAATACTGGTGGAAGCATCGTGAAGGGGTAAACACCGGCCACCGGCGTGCCTGGTGGGCAATCGGCGCGCTGATCGTATTGCTGCTGGCGGTACCCTGGCGCTCGCAGGTTCAGGCCTTGGGTGTGGCCCGGGCCGAACATCAACTGCGGGTGTTCGCCCCTTACCCTGCACGTTTGCAGGCCTTGCATCGCGCTGGCCACGTCGCCGCCGGTACCGCTCTGGTCACCCTCGAAGAACCTGATATTGCCTCGCGTCTTTCGACCAGCGAGGCCAGTGTCAAAAGTTATCAGGCTCGCCTCGGCGGCCTGATTGCCGACCCTTCTGGTGCCGACCAGGCCATCGCCACCCGCCAGCGCCTGGACGTCCAGTTCGAAGAAGCGCGCGCAGCACGGTCGGAAATTGCCCGGCTGACGTTGCAAGCCCCGTTCGAAGGTCAATGGCTCGACCTGGACCCTAACTGGCAAACCGGGCAATGGGTCAGCAGTCGCGAACCCATCGGCATCCTGGTCGACCCACGGCATTGGCAGGTTGACGCCTACGTCGACCAGGATGAAGTGCAGCGTCTTGTAGCGGGCGGCGCGGTGCGCTTTTACCCCGAAGGACAACCAACCCCCATCACTGGCAGCGTGCTCGCTATCGGCAGTACACGCGTCAGTCAACTGCACCACGAAATGCTCGCCTCGCGTTTCGGCGGACCGCTGACGGTCGCCAGCCGGGGCAAGGAACTATTGCCGACGCCGCCACTGTTCCATGTGTTGATCAAACTCGATGGTGCGCCAACCACCTTGCGCGAAACCCGCGGTCGGCTGCAGATCGCTGGTGAACGTCGCAGTTTGCTAGGCCAAGGATTTATCCATGTGGCGGCAGTGTTGCTGCGAGAGAGTGGGTTTTAACATCGTGTTAAAACCCATATTCAATCAACATCAAAATGCCACCAATCATCTAATCATTTCAGTGCTTCCATCACACTTGGGTTACCGAACGGTTAATTATCCTCTCGATACGAAAACAATAGCGTCACCATCACACTACAGCGCCCAAGTTTAAGTAGCCAATTTTCACCAATAGTAGGAAATCTCATCCATCACATTAAACGATTCAGGGGTTGAGAGACGCCGACATTTTCGCCTAAACCGCCGACTTTGTAGGCACGATCTGACAGATAAAGTAGCAAGTTGTTCATTTAAAAGTTGCTGCGCGACAGAAACCTTCTACGTTTATCTAAGCGCGCGTACAGCTTTGATAGTGCCTTTCCCGACCAGCAGGAGCATAGCGATGAGTTTGGAGATAACGTCTGGGCATTTTTTTTCCAGTAGTTCGAAAGCTCGCAGAGTAGCGGGTATGACATGTTCACTGGTCGTCGCCATCGCGCTAGCGACCCAAGCAATGGCCGCAGAGCAACCAAAAGCCGCGACTGAGGCCACGAAAGCTGCGAATAACGCCTTACTCAAAGAACTCCCGTTCAATGACAAGACATCCTTCGAGTTGGCCCACAAAGGCTTTATTGCCCCATTACCTTCAGAGGTCATCAAGGGCAAGGCCGGTAATGTAATCTGGGACCCGGCCAAATACGCCTTCATCAAAGAAGGCGAAGTAGCGCCGGATACCACCAACCCAAGCCTGTGGCGCCAATCACAACTGATCAACATCTCGGGCCTGTTCGAAGTTACCGATGGTATCTATCAGGTGCGTAACTACGATCTGTCGAACATGACCATCGTCGAAGGCAAGGAAGGCATCACCATCTTCGACCCGTTGATTTCCAGCGAAACCGCCAAGGCGGCACTTGACCTGTACTTCAAGCACCGTCCAAAGAAACCGGTAGTCGCGGTGATCTATACCCACAGCCATGTTGACCACTATGGCGGTGTGCGCGGGGTAATCAACGAAGACGACGTCAAGGCTGGCAAGGTCAAAGTTTATGCACCCAAGGGCTTCCTCGAACATGCGGTAGCCGAGAACGTCATGGCCGGTACTGCCATGAGCCGTCGGGCCAGCTACATGTACGGGAACCTGCTGCCGCCGAATGAAACGGGTCAGTTGGGTGCAGGCCTGGGTACCACCACCTCTGCCGGTACCGTGACCCTCATACCGCCGACCGACATCATCGAAAAAACCGGCGAGACCCGCGTTATCGATGGCTTGACCTATGAATTCCTCTACGCGCCGGGCAGCGAGGCGCCGGCGGAGATGCTGTATTACATCAAGGAGAAAAAGGCCCTGAACACGGCCGAAGACTCTACCCATACCTTGCACAATACCTACTCGCTACGTGGCGCGAAAATCCGCGAACCACTGCCATGGTCCAAATACCTCAACGAAGCGTTGAAGATGTGGGGCGATGATGTCCAGGTGATGTACGCCATGCACCACTGGCCGGTCTGGGGCAACAAGGAAGTAAAGGATCAGTTGTCCTCGCAACGTGACATGTACCGCTACATCAACGACGAAACCCTGCGTCTGGCCAACAAGGGTTACACCATGACCGAAATCGCCGAGCAGGTAAAACTGCCCAAGTCGATTGCCAACCGCTTTTCCAACCGTGGCTACTACGGTTCGCTGAATCACAACGTCAAAGCAACCTATGTCCTGCACCTGGGCTGGTTCATCGGTAACCCGGCCACATTGTGGGAATTGCCGCCTGAAGAAGAAGCCAAGCGTTTCGTCGACATGATGGGTGGTGCCGATACCGTACTGAAGAAGGCCAAGGAGTACTACGACAAGGGTGACTTCCGTTGGGTGGCCTCGGTGGTAAACAACGTGGTGTTTGCCGAGCCAGGCAATCAAGCGGCGAAAAACCTGCAGGCCGATGCCTTGGAACAACTGGGCTATCAGGCTGAGAGTGGTCCATGGCGCAACTTCTACCTGACCGGCGCCCAGGAACTTCGCAACGGCGTGCAGAAATTGCCAACTCCGGACACTGCAAGCCCGGACACGGTGAAGGCGATGGACCTGGACCTGTTCTTCGATTACCTGGCGATGCGCCTGAAAGGGCCCGAAGTCGAAGGCAAGCACATCACGCTCAATCTCGACTTCACCGATCTGAAGCAGAAGTACACGCTGGAGATGGTCAACGGTGTACTCAACCATACCGAGGGCATGCAATCGAAGGACGCAGACGCCACCATCACCCTGACCCGCGACACGCTTAACAATCTGATGCTCAAGCAAACCACGCTCAAAGACGCCAAGGGTTCGGGGGATATCAAGGTTGAAGGTAACGAAGGCAAGCTGGAGGAGTTGATGAGCTACATGGACAACTTCGACTTCTGGTTCAACATCGTCACGCCATAACGCGTCAACCTTGGGAGATGGCGGCAACTGGAAGGCAGCCGCCCTCTCCCCTGGTCGCTCAAAGTTGCCGTTTCAGGCTTCAACCAGTCAGTTAATTCGGAGCGTTACCATGCAGGCCAAATCACTTGCTGCAGCGTTGTGTGTGTGTTCTTTGGCGCTCTCAGGTTGCGCCAGTAAATATGTTGAACCCGACCAGTATTCCGGTTTTCTCAAGGACTACAGTGCCTTGAAGGAAGAAAAGTCACCGTCTGGTGCAGCGGTTATGCGCTGGATCGAACCAGGTTTGAACGTGAACAAGTTCAGCAGCGTTTATGTCGAGCCAAGCCAGCTTTATCCCAAACCTCAAGCCACTGAAAAAATTCCTGACTCGACCCTCCAAGGCATCACCCAATACTACAATCAGGCCCTACAAACACAATTCTCCAAAGTCCTGCCGCTGGCCAAAGGCCCAGGGCCGGGTGTATTGATCGTGCGCCCCGCGATCACGGCGGTATCTGCCAAGACCAAAGGGCTGCGCCCATACGAAGTGATCCCGATCGCACTGGTGGCTGCAGGCGTCAGTGCTGCAACCGGTATTCGAGACCAAGACACCAGCCTGTCGACTGAAGCCCAGTTCCTCGATGCCAGCAACAACAAGGTCGTTGCCCAAGTGGTACGCAAGGGCGCTGGGGCCGATCTGGACAACTCCGACCAAGTGATGACTGCCAAGGATGCCAGGGCGGTGCTCGATGGCTGGGCGATCGACATCGTCAAATCGTTCGAGCAACTCAAGAGCAAACACTAAGACATGGCCCAACGACCTGCCGACGTCAGCGGCAGGTCGAATTCAATGGATTGACCATGAGGAGGCTTAATGAAGTCAGCCACGTGTGATCTCGACCATGGTGTGCGCCTTACAGGCCTGGCGTTGAGCTTATGTCTGCTGAGCAGCGAAGCAGGGGCTGGAGGCATTCTTATCTACGAGGCAGGCCAGGAGAGCAATGGCCTCGCCAATGCCGGTTCTGCTGCGCTGGCAACCGACCCCAGCGTGTTGATGAGCAACCCTGCGGGCCTCACCGAGTTGCAGGGCACCCAGATCAGCGCCAACGCGCAGGTGATCCTCGGTGACATGCGTTTCTCTCGCGACAGTCGCAACCAGTTCGACGGTAACGAAGGCGGCAACGCGCTCCAGTACCTGCCCGGCGCCAGCCTGTTCATAAGCCACCAGATCGATGAACGCTCGGCAATCGGCTTTGGCATGTACGGCAATTTTGGCCTGGCATTGGATTACGATGATGACTGGGCCGGCCGCTACTTCAACCAGGAGGCGGCGATTATTGGCGTGTCATTGCAACCGACGCTGGCTTACAAGTTTACCGATGACCTGTCCATCGGTATTGGCCCGCGGATCATGGTCGCCTACTACCGTAACGAGATGGCCATCAACAACAACCTGCTGGGGCTGCTGGATCGCCCCGATGGCCAGCTTGAGTACAAGGACACCGACGTCGGCACCGGGGTCAACGTGGGGCTGTTGTACAAACTGAGCGAGCGCACCCAGATTGGCTTCGCCTATACCAGCAAGATCGACCTGGAATTCAAGGACAAGCCTGATGTGGACAAGGTCGACAACCTTATCCTCAATGGCGCACTTGGCCGCTTGGGTACCGACTCGCTGGAGCTGGATATGGCGGTGCCGCAAACCGCGCTGTTCAGTATCGCCCACGACCTCAATGCTCAATGGAAGCTATTGGGCAGTCTCGGCTGGCAGGACTGGAGCGAATTCGGCAACATCGGCGTCGAAGTGGATGCCGATGCCCTGGGCGCCAGTCGCACTGTCGATCGCGAGTACAAAGACACCTGGCATGCCTCTGTCGGTACGCAGTACCAGATCAATCCGCGCCTGCGCTTGAGTTTGGGCCTTGGTTACGACAGTTCTGCGGTGGACGACAAAGACCGCACGGTCGACAACCCTATGGGCGAAGCCTGGCGGTTGGCGACTGGGGTCAACTACCAGATTGACCAGGGCCTGGACTTACACGCCGCGTACACACTGGTCTGGCTTGGTGACATGGACGTGGAGCAAACCAAGGCGCGTTCAGGTACCACATTGTCTGGCACTTATCGCAATGCTGCCCTGCACATTCTCGGTGCCGGGGCTACTTGGCGATTCTAACGCTGACCCTCGTTACACTAGCGTGCAGGAGGCCTCATGTTCAGTTTCATCAAGACCACGATTGCCGGCGGGCTGCTGCTTATTCTGCCGTTGGTATTGATATTCGTCCTTATCGAAAAGGCCATTCACCTGCTCAGCGGTCCCGTACAGAAAGTGGTTCCACTGTTCAGTGGCTTCAGCGTTGCCGGGGTTACCTCAGTGACCCTGGCCACGGTGATACTCCTGGCGCTGTTTTGCTTTCTCGCCGGGTTGCTGGCCAAAACAGCAATAGCAACGCGGACACTCGACACACTTGAAACCCGGCTGCTTGGCAACCTACCGGGTTACCAACTGCTCAAAGACGCTACCGCACGCTTCGCCGGCCTGGACGACATCGAAGGCGCCAAAGTCGGAATGATCAGCGAGGGCGAGGGATATCGTTTTGGTCTGGTGCTGGAAAGTCGCGGTGATTGGCTGCTGATCTACTTGCCTGATGGAGGCCCTGCCGGCGGAACGGCAGGTGAAGTACGTGCGATCCCGAGCTCAGAGGTGCGCCTTACCGACATTCCCTGGTTGTCGCTGATCGCTTGCCTGCGCCGAGGCGGCAGAGGCACCCTGGAGCTGGCAGCGACCCTCCTGGAGGAGGATAAAAGGCAAGCGACGGATGCCTGACTACCACCCGGCGTTTCAAAACAGCCTGTAGATCTCAGAAACCACCTGCATCGTTGCGTCTTCAATTGTCCCTTCATTACGGCATAGCGCCCAGCCGTGATCGCTAACTGCGCGTTCAAACGCCTCGGTACAGGCGATCTGCTCTTCCAGACTATGAATCACCGTACTGCCCAGGCCCCGTGATCGCGCCGCCGCCCTCGCCCACGACACTTCAGGAGCCGTAACAACCCCCACGTGCAGGTCAGGCACTCGCACGTTTCGCGCAAGGTTCAGTTGCAGAATTTTTGCAAACGGCACTAACCGGCGAAACGCGGCATCGGACGGGTACCAGCGGTCGATCAGGATGATGCTGTCCTGTGGCTGTTTGGGCAGTACTTGCTGGGAAATCCAGCGACGACTATCGGCAAAGCGCTCACAGACTTCCAGCTCCAGGTCCTGACTAGGATTTCTCACAAGTTTGTTGACCCGTGCCATTGTTTCACCGCGAAAGGGATCGCTTTTTTTCTCGCACAGTCTGATCACTTTCTTATTGTCGGCCCGCAGTGCTTGGGTTACGGCTTCCAGCAGCGTGGTTTTGCCGGTTCCCTTGGGCCCATCCAGCGAAATAAACAGCGTGCGACTCATTGGACAGATAACGATTGATAGTCGGTTTGACCACGGCTCAAATCAGGTAACAACATCGTGTTTCCTCGTAGATAGTGACCGGCATTCTATCCTTGTCTCTGGCTTACGCGTTTCAAAATAACAAGCGCCTAACCAGAGGACTCGGTCGCGGTGTTCGCCCGTTGGCGACGCATTATCTGCACAAGTACATCGTTGTCCACCGGGCGACTGAGTAGAAAGCCCTGAACTTCATGGCATTGATCATCGTTGAGCAAGGCCAGTTGTTCGGCCGTCTCCACGCCTTCGGCAGTCACCGTCATGCCCATGGCGTTGCCAAGGTTAATGATCGCCTGGACCACGCTGCGATCACTAGCGCTCTTGCCCAATGACTGAACGAAGCGCTTGTCGATCTTGATGCTGTCGAAGGGGTAAGTCCGCAGGTAACCCAGGGAAGAATAGCCGGTACCAAAATCATCCATATTCAGCCTGACACCCAGCTCTTTCAGCGAGTTCATGGTCTGCAAGGCACCTTCGACATCATTGAGCATGACATTCTCAGTAATTTCCAACTCCAGGCGGTGGGCCGGAAGGCCGGTGTGCCGCAAGGCTTCGGCGACATCATGAACCACGTCGCTGCGACTGAACTGGGCTGGCGACATGTTCACCGAGACCATGATCTCCAGCGGCCAGGCCTTGGCCTTGGTGCAGGCTTCGCGTATGACCCAGTTGCCCAGCAGGACAATCAGTTCCGACTCCTCGGCCAAGGCGATGAAGCGATCAGGGGGCAACAGGCCCAGGCGCGGGTGTCGCCAGCGCACCAGCGCTTCCACCGAGGCAACGGTTACGCCATCGACCTTGAAGCGCGGCTGATAGTGCAGCACAAGCTCATCGCGGCCAATGCCCTCCAGCAACTCGTGCTCAAGCGTGCGCTTTTCCACCAGGGCGGCGTTCATCTGCGTGGAGAAGTAGCGCCAGGTGTGCTTGCCTGCACGCTTGGCGCTGTACAAGGCCAGGTCGGCGTAGCGAATCAAGTCACTCGGCGTACCCGGATACTCAGCCGAGAGCACCACGCCCAGGCTGACGCCGACCTGAACCGACTGGCCCTCCGCTAAAATTGGGTTTTGCAGGGTTTCCACCACGCGGGCGCAAAACCGATCCATCTCTTCGTGCTGGCCTGGTCGGGTCAAGACGATGATGAACTCGTCGCCTCCCAAGCGCGCTACCAGATCGCTGTCTCGAGTAACCTGGCCGAGGCGTCTTGCCACCTCAACCAGCACGGCGTCACCGGCCGAATGGCCAAGGCTGTCGTTGATTGGCTTGAAGTTGTCCAGGTCGAGCATGATCACCGCCAAGGCGTGCGGCAAGGCTCCCTGCTCGCCCAGTTCGAGAAAACGAAAAAGTTTGTTGCGGTTTGGCAAACCGGTAAGCGCGTCATGCAACGAAAGGTGTTGGATCTGCGCATGGGCCGCCACTTCATCGGTGATATCGCTGCAAGTGCCGCGAAAACCGGTACACCGGGCGTGATCAACAATCGCCCGTGCCGCAATTCGGCAGATACGCTGCTGGCCGAGTTGATCATGGTACTGGCAGCGCAGGCTGCCCGACGCCTGGCTCGCGGCCAAGCCGTGCAGCCAGTTTTCGATATGGGCGGTGTCGCAGTCGAGCAACTGCGTAATGGGTCGCTGCAACCAGGCATCAATTGGGTGCCCGGTAAGCTCGGCGAAGCGCGCCGAGAGGTAGGTCAGATGCAACTGCGCATCGGTCTCCCAAATCCAGTCGGAGGACGCCTCGGCCACGGCGCGAAAACGCTCTTCGCTGGTTTCCAGTGCGTCTTTGGACACGGCCAGTTGCCGGTGGCTTCGGTCCATGCCGGCGCTCGCGCGTATGCCATAGCGGGCCAGTACCGCGACCAGAAAGCCTATCAGCACCACGGCCAGCGCCAGCGCTGGAACCACAGTGGCAATCAGCTCGCGTCCCGGTTGGGCAATGGTCCATGAAAGTTCATCGCCGCTGCCTTCCAGCGGCAGTGCGCCTTTTGCCTGGCTTGCGCTGCCAGCGGCGCCAACGCCCAGGCCGTCCAGACCGGCACTGCGCCCCAGGGGCTCGAGCACACTCGCTTCGAGCACCCGCACAAACACCAGCACCGCACTGGGCGCAGGTAGATGGTGAGGTAGTGATGGAGGCTGGATGACTGCGGCGGTGAACATCGCCGGTTGGTCGCGAAACTGCATGTAGCCGGCGGTTGCTTGCTGGTTTGCCGCAACTTGTCGAGCCTGGCTGAGGATCTTGCCTGCATCATCGCTGTAGTGTTCGAAGCCCTGACTGCTTAACTGGCCATCCACCATGGCATAGCCGGTGCGCTGATCATCCAGAACGAAAACACCCGCATAGCCGTCGGTGGTATAGAGCGTCGGTCCGACATTGTCAGCCTCGTAGGCCCAGCGCGCATCCGCCTCGCGGCCAAGATGATCATAGGCTGACTGCCAGATGGCATGAGTGAGCAAATAGCTACGCTCGCTCTTCTGTAACTGGGCCATCGCCGATTCAGCATGAAATCGACTTTGCGCTACCTCGCGCTGATCGAGCGAATCGGCGATGCGATAAAACGACACCAGCCCAAGTGTCAGGATCACCATCAACAAGCCGCAAAACGCCAATATCAGGTGTCGAACGACTTGGTTGCGTGTTGACAGGCCATTGCCGGGAAGAGCATCCATTTATTCACCGTAAGCCAGGGTTCCTGAAAATTGACTGCCAAGAAACACGGCACAGTCGCAAGAACCGATGGCCGGCCCCGGCAGTTCCGCTCGTATTCAGCGTCGGGCTTTATCCTCGACTTCGGCGAGATTGCGCTCTATCTCGCGGGTTTCTTCTTCCTTCTCCTTGATCGATGTCGGTGTGATCACTTTGTCCACCGCCTCGGTGTCCGGATCGGGATGCTCAAGCACCGGCCCGCGAACCTGCCCACCTTGCTGAGCTTCTTCTGAAGAAAGCGGCCGAGGCACCTTGTCGTCGTGCTTGGGATCGTTGGGGGTCATGGTGTGCTCCTGTCGCAACGGTGTGTTTTCAGAAGAACCCGCTGGGCCGGGAAAGTTTGATCGGATTACGTGTGCGCTCGCCGAGATTGTTCATCCTTCCGTCCAACTGGGTTGAACCCTGGCCTCAATCGCCCCCTCTATCGCAAAACAACAGCATGGAGATACGGCCGTGATCGATCCAGCCACCGGTATGAAGCCCGGCCAGCGCTACACCATCGAGAGCCGCGAGCGCGCACCTCAGTTCCCCGGTTTTTTTCTCGACGCAAAGTACTACCTGGGCCCAGAACTGCTGACCGCCATAGGTTGGATGGAAGGCCAAAGGTTTCTTTACGACGACATCGATCCTCAAGGGCAGCCGGTGTATCCCGACCGTATCGCCGGCACGATCGAGGACCTCAACTTGACCCTGGCAGACGGCACTCAACTGAAGCTTGAGCAAGTGCACCAGGAAGCTCGGCTCGACACACTGGAGGCGGGTAACCAAACTACCTATGAGTCACCTCGCCCGCTGTCCGTGCGCAAAAGCTCGGTGCCGAAGGCCTGCCTGGTAGGCGGTGCGCTACTGATCGCGGGGCTTTTATATACGCTGGATCGTAAATCTCGTGGCAAGCGCTTGCGCTAGAGGAATGAGCCGGTGGTACTGCGCTGAGATGGGGCGACCTGTACAGCACCGCTAGCAGCGGTAAGGAGTAGCGAACAAGAGCACTGGAGTACATTTGTACTCCAATGCTGTTTGCACCCATCACGCACACTTTCCAGCGCGGGAAACTACCACTGATGCGTATAGCTCGCCGTCAACACCGTCCCCGGTGCAGGCAAGTGACTGGTGTTATTGCTGCTGCGCATCAGTTGGCTGTAGAGCGGGTAGTAATCTCGATTGAACAGGTTCTGCAAACCGACGCTGACCTGATCGTCTGCGCTCAGTTGGTACTGGCTGATCACGTCCACGGTGGTGTAGCTGTCGACCTGGCGGCGGCCGAAGCTGGCGACGCCGTTCAAACGGTAGTCTTCACTGTCGAAGTAGGTGGCCTGTACCCGGTTGCTCCAGTCTTCGTTCGGTTTGAACTGCAGGTAGGCAGTCAGCTTGAGCGGCGGGATGCGGTAGCCGGTCATGTCCTGCCAGTCACCACCGTCCGGCTGCTCCCTGCCCTTCATCCAGGTGAAGGTGCCGCCTGCACCCCAGCGCTCATCAATGGTCAGCCAGTCGGCGCTACCTTCCACGCCGTAGATGCGCTCTTTGGTACGGGTGAGGATCAGGCCGTTGTTGAAGCTTTGTACGTCTCCAAGCTTAGAGGTGGTGTAGAACACCGCCAGCGACGCCAGCGTCTGTTCGCCGACGGCGCCACGCCAGCCCAGTTCGTAATTGTTGGTTTTGACAGGCTCCAGGTTCGAGGCGTCGATGTCGAACCCGCGCCGAGCGTTACGCAACTGCACCCCAATGTCGGGCAATTGGAAGCCTTGGCTGAACGCTGCATAGACTTCCTGCCCGGCCACCGGTGAGTAGGTCACGCTGAAGTTGGACAACACCGAGTCGTAATGAACCTCCCCGCCCTGAACCGTGGCCGGTTGGGCTGCTGTGGACTCCGACAGTGGAATGAAATCATCGTACTCGGCAGTGGCGTATTCGTAACGTACACCGCCTTCCATCGACCATTGATCGTTGAACTTGTGCTGCAGTTGGGCAAAACCACCGAGACTGCGGGTGGTCAGGTCGGGCATGTAGGTCAGCTTGCCAATCTTGTCGAACACTCGGCCACCGCTGGCGTCGTACGCCTGTGGATCGAAGATGTCGATGGGCATGTCGCTGCGTTCCTGGTTGAAGTCAGCGCCCCACAACAACTCGGTATCGCCCTGCTCACCCAGCGGTGTGCGCAAGGTCACGCGGCTGCCGAACACCTCGCTGTTTTGCATCACCTGATCGACATTGCGCCCACGGGTGGCCACGGCCCGGGCGTCGAAAGGTGTGAAGCGGGTGAAGTAGTCGCGGTAGTACAGCTGGGCATTGAGCGAGCCGCCGAGAACATCGGTGTGGCCGTATTCAAGGTTCAACAAAGTGTTCTTGATCTGGTTCTGCTCGTCCAGCGACAAGCCGGACAACGGCCGCGCCGGGACCGTGCCCGCAGGCAAGCGGGCCACGGATGGATCGGAGGTATAGTCGGTGTTCTGGTCAGCGTTGTAGTGGCTGGCCGACAGCTGAATGCGCTGCACATCATCGATGCGCAAACCCAATTTGCCACCGATGTTGTAGGTGTTGGAATCGAACAGATCACCCTGGCTCGGCTCCGGTGCAATGCGGTGCCCCTTGGCGTCATAGGACGCGCCAATGTGCCGGGCGCCGAAGTCCAGGGCATAATCGACCTGGCCCTGGGAGCCTGACAGGTGATGCTGCAACTGACCGCCAAGGCCGTCACTGTCCAGCTGGCTCAGGGGCGATACAGCACTGAGCGTCGTCTGTGCACGCGGCTCTCCTCCGGCTGGGCGGGTAGTGATGGAAATAATCCCGCCGGTGGCCCCCGCACCGTAGATAGCGCTGCTGCCACGGATCACTTCGATGCGCTCGATCAGGGCCGGGTCGATGTTTGCCAGGTTGCGTGAGGAGTCGCGGTTGGTATTGAGCGGTACGCCGTCGACCAGCACCAGCATCGTCCGTCCGCGCAGAGTTTGACCGTAATCGGTGATGGTCCGGCTGGAGTCGGACATGCCGGGAATACTTTTGGCCAGCAAGGTCGCCAGGCCATCGGAGCCTTGGCGAAGTTGCTCAAGCTGCTCGCGCTCGATGACATTGACTTGTCGGGCTTGAGGCACCAGGTCGCTGTTGAGCCGCGACGAGCTGATTTCGAGGCTCGCCAGCTCCACCGCAGCGGCTTCGGCAGTGGAAGACTGGGGTGCCTGTGCAGGCGTGCCCGGCAACACCAGATAGGTGTGTTCGTCACGCTCCTGCGCGGTCAACCCGCTCTTGCCCAACAGTCGATCAAGCGCCTCCTGCAAGGTGTAGCGGCCTTGCAGTGCAGGCGCTTGCTTGCCAGCGGTGATGTCGCTGGCGAACAGAATCTGTGCCGACGACTGCCGGGCCACGGCATTCAGGGATTTCTCCAGCGATGCGGCTGGAATATCAAAATCGACCGGTGCCGACTGCGCCAACGACCATTGGCTGAGCAGCAAGCTGCTGGCCAGCAAAGACAGGCGCACAGGCGCACGCAGGAGGGGCTGACTCACGTTGTTATTCTCCACGGATTAAGTTTGCATGGAGATAGCCGCCAGCAGCGCCACGCAACCCTACCCCGGTCGACGATTATTTTTTTGTGTCGCGGGATTTGATCAGCACCGCTCCATCGGCCGCGTTGGAAACAGTCACCGGCAAGATGCCCGGCAACAGTGCCAGCAAGCGCTCGACATGATCGCTATCAAACACACCGGAAACCGGTAATCGCGCCAGGTGCTGGTTCATGAGCACGATGGGCTGAGGGTGATAGCGCTGGAGCGTGGCGATGACGTCGGCCAGCGGTGTGCTTTCAAACACCAGGCGGCTGTCTTTCCAGGCGCTGACATCATCGACGTTGACCTGCAGCACCTGTCCGGCAATACCGTTGCGAACGCGCAATTGCTGGCCCGGCTCGAGCCGCGCCACGGCATCGTTGGCGGTGCCGCGAACGGCTACCTTGCCTTCGAGCACAGTGACCTGCACATCCTGTTCGTTTCGATTGACGTTGAACCGGGTACCCACCACACGCACCATTGCCGACCCCGCATCGATCAGAAACGGGCGGTACACCCTCGGCGAAACCTCAAACAGCGCCTGGCCTTTCTCCAACACCACCTGACGACTGCGCAGGTGCCAACTGACCGTCATTTGACTGTCGCTGTCGAGCAAGACTGTACTGCCATCGGCCAACTGCAGGGGTTGACGCTGGCCGACCAGGCTGACGACATGTTGGCTCTGGTACGCAGGATCGAGCCAAACCAACCCGGTAACGATTGCCAACAAGACCAGGCCCGCCACTTTTGCAGTGGCGCGCTTGTTCTTCGGCGGCGTGGGTGCAGGCAGCGGAAAACGCGCCTTGAGGGCATCCCGATAACGGGCGATAGCCTCGTCTTCCTGGCTGAAATCCTTGGCATTGCGCGGGGTACGGCTCATGACAATACCTCGGCACCCAGATGTTCGCGGCAAGCGCTCATGCCCTGGCGCAGGTGCTTTTCTACGGTTTTCAGGGAAATGCCCATGCGCTTGGCAACTTCAGCCTGCGGCAGTTCGTACACTTTGTGCATGACGAAGACCATCTGGCAACGCGGCGGTAGCGCGGCAATTGCCGCAGTCAACAGCTCCAACGCCCTGGCGCTTTCAAGATGGCGCTGCTGGCTCGGTGCAGTGCTGGCCACTTCCGGCAGCTCTGGAACCGCCACCACCCAGGCTTCGCGCCGACGATCACTGCGATAGCGAGTACTGGCCGTGTCATGGGCGATTTTGCGCAGTAATGCCAAGGGCGTGCGCACACCTTGTTTTTCATCCCCTTCGAGCAACTGCACACACACATCGTGGACAACCTCGCGGGCAAAGACCCGTTCGCCAAAACGGCGGCGAACATGCTCCACCAACTCGTCGTAATGCCGAACCAAGGTGGCCAGGAGGGTGAGTTTAGGCGGTTCGGCTTGCACGATGACCTACGCGAATAAATACGGATGCCAGGGAGGTAGGCGCGTCCCCGCAGTATAAATGCGAATACTTTACATTTAAAGCAATTCTGCTGACGGCTGTTGAAAAGGACTTAGTCGTCGACATTGCCATCACCCCACCGGCAGTGAGACCATTCGTATTTGTAATCAATTCTCATCAAGGACTGTTCCGTGTCCCCCAACCTGCTTCTCGCTGAAGACGATCCGCGCCTGCGCCACGACCTGGAGCAACACTTCCAGGGTCGAGGCTTTACCGTCACCGCGTGCGAGAACGGCACCCTGGCCCTGGACGCGCTGCGCCAAGGTGGTTTTGATTTGCTGTTGTTGGACATCATGATGCCCGGTGTCGATGGCCTCAGCCTGTTGGACGAACTGCGTCGCCATCAGGTTGTACCTGTCATGTTGATGTCGGCGTTGGGTGCCGAGCAGGACCGGATCAGTGGCTTCACTCGCGGTGCCGACGATTATCTGCCCAAACCCTTCAGCCTTGCCGAGCTCGATGCCCGCGTCGATGCATTGTTACGCCGTGTGGTCCTCGACCGCCGCCACGCCGAGGCCCCGAGCGACGATGAGTTGACCCTCGATCAGTACGCCCAGGATGTTGTTCACCAAGGTCGCAGCGCCGGCCTGACCGGCTCCGAATATCGCTTGCTGGCGACCTTGCGTGCCCACCCTGGCGAAGCCCTGAGCAAAGCTTTCCTTTATCAGACAGTGCTCCACCGCGCCTTCACTCGCCTGGATCGTGGCCTCGACGTGCATGTGTGCAACCTGCGGCGCAAGCTCGCGCAAATTGGAGCACAACACTTGCAGATCCAGGCAGTGCGCAACCAGGGCTACATCTTGGTAGAAACGGAAGCGCGCTGATGCGTCGTCATCCTCTGCTGTGGAAATTGGCCCTGCTACAAGTCGGCTTTTGCCTGCTGCTCACCTGGCTGATCTGGACCTGGGGTTTGTCGGTAGAACGCAGCACCTACTTCCTCAGTCCCGATGACCAGCAGTACCTGGCGCGCTACGCGCAGCAAGCCGAAGCCGCCTGGGAAAAAGATGGCGCGAGCGGGGCCGAAGCTTACCGCCAACAACTGCAGCGCGCTGAAGACACCTGGGTGGCGTTGGTGGGACCGCGCCTGGAGAGCCTCGGCACTACGCCCTTGAGCGCCAATGAAGCTGGTCGTCTTACCTTCATGCGCAAGCTCGATTGGCCTATGAGTCGTCGCCTGCAGGATGAGTTACCCTACGTCAGCATCGAGTTTCCCGAACACCCTGAAAACGGTCGCCTGGTCATTCAGTTACCCGAACACATGCTGCCTACCGGCCTGACCCCATGGACGCACATCATTACCCATGGCGTGGCGCCCACCCTGCTCGCCTTGCTCCTGGGCCTGGCGCTGTATCGACAATTGGTAGTGCCGTTGAATCGCCTGCGCGACCGCGCCGACGCCTTGCGCGCCGATGACCTGCAAAGCCCCGGCCTGCCGCTGCAAGAGCGGCGCGACGAGTTGGGCGAACTGGCCCAGGCCTTCGAGCACATGGCCGCACGCCTGCGCCAGAGCCTGGAACAACAGCGCCTGCTGTTGCGTACCTTGTCCCACGAATTGCGCACACCACTGGCGCGCCTACGCATCGCTCACGACAGCAACCTGGCGCCCGAGCAACTGCGCGAGCGCCTGGGGCGTGAAGTAGACGACATGCAGAAGCTCTTGGTCGACACCCTCGACCTCGCCTGGATGGACACTGAGCACCCACGATTACCGACCGAACCGGTGCTTGTACTCTCGGTATGGGAAGCCCTGTGCGAGGACGCCTGTTTCGAAAGCGGCTGGTCACACGCGCGGTTACCTAGCACCCTCGGGACCGACTGCGAGGTGCAAGCGCATTTGGACAGTTTGGCCCAAGCCATGGAGAACCTTCTGCGCAATGCCATCCGTCACTCGCCCCCTGAAGGCGAGATCAGCCTTGAGGGCTGGCGCGAGGGCGATCACTGGCATCTGCGCCTGCGCGACCATGGGCCTGGCGTCCCGGAGGCACAACTGGAGCATATTTTCAGTCCCTACCAGCGTTTGCCCGGCAGCGGCGCTGGCTTTGGCCTGGGTTTGGCGATTGCTCGACGCGCCATCGAACTGCAAGGCGGTCGCCTATGGGCCAGTAACGCCCAACCGGGCCTGTGCCTGCATATCCTGTTGCCGGCAAGCGCCAAGTGTTTAGAAAGTTAATGCGCTTTACTCTCATTTAAGAGTGCTTATCATCTGCGATCTCTTACTTCCGCTCGATGTTCCGGAGATCGATGATGTCGTCCCGTCCGCTGTCCCTCGCCCCGTTCCTGCTGTTGACCAGTTGTCTGTTAGCCAATGCCGTGCAAGCTGCCATCACCGAGCCAGAGCCCATAGAACTGGAAAGCCAGACCGTGGTGGCGACCGCACTGGAAGAGAACAAGCAGGCCCCCGGCGTCTCGATCATCACGGCTGAAGACATCAAGAAGCGCCCGCCGGCCAATGACCTGTCACAGATCATCCGCACCATGCCCGGGGTCAATCTGACCGGCAACTCGACCAGTGGCCAGCGCGGCAACAACCGCCAGATCGACATCCGCGGCATGGGCCCGGAAAACACTTTGATCCTGGTCGATGGCAAGCCGGTCAGCAGCCGCAGTTCGGTGCGCTATGGATGGCGTGGCGAGCGCGACTCACGTGGCGACACCAACTGGGTACCCGCCGACCAGGTTGAACGCATTGAAGTGATTCGTGGCCCCGCTGCCGCGCGCTACGGTTCCGGGGCGATGGGGGGTGTGGTCAACATCATCACCAAACAGGCCTCGACCCAGACCCACGGCAACGCCACCGTGTACCAGAATTTTCCCCAGCACGGCGATGAAGGCGCGAGCAAACGTGTGAGCTTCGGCCTCAATGGCCCCCTGACCGATAACCTCAGCTATCGGGTGTATGGCAACGTGGCCAAGACCGATGCAGATGACTGGGACATCAACCAGGGTCACGAGTCGCTGCGTACCGGCAAACAGGCCGGCACCCTGCCCGCAGGCCGTGAAGGCGTGCGTAACAAAGACCTCAATGGCCAACTCACCTGGCGCCTCAGCCCGGAGCAGAGCTTGGCATTTGAGGCAGGGTTCAGCCGCCAGGGCAACATCTATACCGGCGACACCCAGAACACCAACTCCAATGCCAACGTCAAAAGCATGCTGGGTAAGGAAACCAATCGCATGTACCGCGAGAGCTACGCCCTCACCCATAACGGCGACTGGGATTTCGGCAGCTCCATGGCGTATCTGCAGTATGAAAAAACCCGCAACTCGCGGATCAACGAAGGCCTGGCCGGTGGCACCGAGGGCATCTTCAGCAGCACCGACTTCTACACCTCGACCCTGCGTGACATTACCGCCCACGGCGAACTGAACCTGCCGCTCAACGCCTGGCGCGACCAGACACTGACCCTCGGGGCCGAGTGGAGCCAGCAGAAACTCGATGATCCGAGTGCCAACACCCAGTCCACCAGCGAAGGCGGCGCGGTTGGCGGCTTGACCAGCGCGGGCCGCGACACCACCTCGCAGGCGCAAATCGTCTCGTTGTTCGTCGAAGACAACATCGAGCTGATGCCCGGCACCATGCTCACCCCTGCCCTGCGCTTCGATCATCACAGCATCGTCGGCGACAACTGGAGTCCTTCGCTCAACCTGTCGCACGCCTTGACCAACACCATCACCCTCAAGGCCGGCATCGCACGCGCCTACAAAGCCCCGAACCTGTATCAACTCAACCCCGACTACTTGCTCTACAGTCGTGGCCAGGGCTGCTATGGCCAGAGCACCAGTTGTTACTTGCAAGGCAATGAAAACCTCGATGCCGAAACCAGCGTCAATAAAGAACTGGGCATCGAGTTCAAGAACAACGGTTGGGTGGCCGGGCTCACTTACTTTCGCAACGACTACAAGAACAAGATCGACTCTGGCCAGAGTCCGATCGGCAATGCCTCAGGTGGCAGTGGCAGTTACGCCAACGCGGCGATCTATCAGTGGGAAAACATTCCCAAGGCCCTGGTCGAGGGTCTGGAAGGCAACCTGACCATTCCACTGAGCGAGCAGCTGACTTGGAGCAACAACCTGACCTACATGCTGCAGTCGAAGAACAAATCTACCGGCGAGACCCTCTCGGTAACCCCGGACTACACCCTGAACTCGATGCTCGACTGGCAGGCCAACGACGACCTCTCGCTGCAACTGAGCGTGGCCTGGTACGGCAAGCAGACACCGAAAAAATACGACTATCATGGTGATCGCGTCACCGGCAGCGCCAACGATCAGCTCTCGCCCTACGCGCTGGTTGGCATCAGCGGTACGTATGCCATCAGCAAGAACCTCAGCCTGACCACCGGCTTGGACAATCTGCTCGACAAACGCCTGTACCGCGCCGGTAACGCCCAGGGCGTGGCCGGCATCGAAGGTGCGGGGGCCGCCACCTATAACGAACCTGGCCGTACCTTCTACACTAGCCTGACCGCGTCCTTCTGATGGCCGCCGGCCGCTGGGTTCGAACCAGCGGCCGCTTTGCCCGCAAGCAATATCGAGACCGCCTGATGAACAAGACCACCCTGACCGTGGCACTGGCTCTGATTCTTGCAGCGCCCGGCGTCGCCCTGGCGCAGCCGCTGCGGGAGCAGAAGATGGACACCCGCCTCCTGCAGCAGCAGGATCTGGCGTATTTTTTCACCACCCTCACCCTCGACTCTGTCGATGGCAAGCGCCATTACCAGCTATGGGTGGGTCGGCCCGACCGCCCGGCACCTGCTGCCGGTTACCCGGTGCTGTGGATGCTCGATGGCAACGCTGCCATCGGCGCGCTGAACGACGAGCAACTACACAAGCTCGCCGAAGGCCAGGCCCCGCTGCTGGTTGCCGTTGGCTACCAGACTGACCAGCGTATAGAGCGCAGTTCACGCACCTACGACTACACCCCACGTTTACCTGGCCAGCGCTCGCAGCGTGACCCGCTGACGGGTCAGCCCAGCGGTGGCGTCGATGAGTTCTTCGACCTGCTCGACACGCGCATGCGCCCGATGGTTGCCAACGTCGCGCCTATCGACAAGCGCCGACAAACCCTATGGGGCCACTCCTACGGAGGGTTGGCCGTGCTCCACGCGCTGTTCACCCGCCCTACCGAGTTCAGCCGATACGCAGCCGCCAGCCCTTCGCTGTGGTGGCATGACGGCGTGATCCTGGGTGAAACCGCGGGCTTGCAGGAGCGCTTGGGCGACAATCATGCGCAACTGCTATTGATGCGCGGCACCGATGAGCCTTCGCAGCCGCGAGGCCCCACAAAAGCCGATGCCGAGCGGCCTGCCCGCGAGCTGAGTGCAGACTTGGCGAACGTGCCAAGGCTGCAGGTGACGTTCAAGCGTTTTGAAGGGTTGGGCCACGGGCCAATGCTGCCAGCTTCGCTGCAATGGGTGATCGAGGGCATGTCGAAAATGTGAGGCCTGTACCTGAGCCCCTCATTTTTTATGCGGCAGGACCGCCCCCAGCACCTGCTTGGCCGTTTGCAGCAGTATTCCGGACTGGTCCGGATCGCCCTTGAGCAAGGTGGTGGCGAATTTCTTCGCTTGATCGAGGCTAATGTGCGGCGGCAACGGTGGCACATTGGGGTCGGTCTTGAATTCGATCAATACCGGAACCTCGGAGGCCAATGCCTGCTCCCAGGCGGCGGCCACATCCTCTTCCCGGTCGACAAAGATGCCTTTGAGGCCGATGGAGATGGCGAACAGGTGGTAGGGAACATCCGGAATGTTCTGCGATGCTTCGAACTTCGGATCACCCTCCATTACCCGTTGCTCCCAGGTGACCTGATTGAGATCTTCGTTGTTGAAGACCGCGCAGATCCACTTGGGGCTTTGCCACTGCCGCCAGTATTTGGCGACGGTGATCAGCTCGGCCATATTGTTCATCTGCATCGCCCCGTCGCCTACCAGGGCAATCACCGACCGCTGTGGGAAGGCGAATTTAGCCGCAATCGCGTAGGGCACCGCCGCGCCCATCGAGGCCAGGCCGCCGGACAGCGAACACTGCATGCCACGGCGAATTTTCAGGTCACGGGCGAACCAATTGGCACATGAACCGGAATCACTGGTGATGATCGCCTGCTCGGGCAGGCGCGGCGAAAGCTCGAAAACGACGCGTTGCGGGTTGATCGGCTCGGCTTTGACCATGGCACGCTTTTCCAGGGTCTTTTCCCACCTGCTGCGCCAGCCTTCAACGCTCTTCTGCCACTTGCGCGAGGTTTTCTGCGTAAGCAATGGCAACAATGCCGCAAGTGTCTCACCGGCATCACCCTGCAGATTGACCTCCATCGGGTAACGCAAGCTGAGCATGTCGGGCTGTAAATCGATCTGCACCCCACGCGCCTGGCCTTCCTTGGGCAAAAATTCGGCGTACGGAAACCCGGACCCGATCATCAGCAAGGTGTCGCATTCGGCCATAAGCTTGTAGCTGGGTTCGGTACCCAGCAAACCAATGGTCCCCGTGACCCACGGCAAGTCATCAGGAAGAGCTGCCTTGCCCAACAGGGCCTTGGCCACCCCGGCGCCGAGCTTCTGTGCCACGGCGATAACCTCGTCAGTCGCCTGCAAGGCCCCGGCACCCACCAGAATCGCGACCTTCTCGCCAGCGTTCAAGACATCGGCCGCACGCTGTAGATCTGCTTCATAAGGCAAGACTTTCGGCTTGCAATAGCCGACCCCGGAATGTGCCGTACCATGCGCTCTAGCCGGCGCCTCATAGTCGATATCCTGCAGGTCGTTTGGCAGGATGAGCGCGGTAACACGGCGCTCACCCACCGCTGTACGCACTGCACGATCGAGCAGATGGCGGACCTGGGACGGCGCCGACGCCTGTTGCACGAACGCCCCGGCAACATCCTTGAACATCGAGACCAGGTCCAGCTCCTGCTGATAATGGCTGCCCAGTGCAGTACGTGCCTGCTGGCCGACAATCGCCAGGACCGGCATATGGTCCAGCCGCGCGTCATACAGCCCGGTGATCAGGTGTGAAGCACCCGGCCCAGAAGTGGCGATACACACGCCCAGCTCGCCGGTGAACTTGGCGTGCGCCGAGGCCATGAACGCGGCCATCTCTTCATGCCGGGCCTGAATGAATTCAATCTTGCCCCGGGCCCTGCTCAGCGCGCCAAACACCCCGTTGATACCATCGCCCGGATAACCAAAAATCCGCGTTACCCCCCACTGGCTGAGTCGTTCAACCAGAAAATCACCCACCGTCATCGTCATCTCGACTTCACCTCTTGGCGCTGAACACAGCTTGCTCGGCAGTGCAGGCTGCCGAGACGTGTAAAGGTCTGGACATTCCGGCAAGCGCTGAAGTTCGCAGAAATTGCGTCGCGTATTAGCTCAAATCGATGGCTAAAACCGAGGTTCAACCCAGCTCGATCCTATGTACGCTGGTCAATCTCCCAGCCAGACTGCGCCACGCCTGATACCATCCAGCATACGGATATGAATATTTAATGAATGGAAGGCCTTTTTTTGTGAGCATCATCCGCCACGTGCTTCGGCAACCTTACGCACACCTCGCGGCTCTGGTCGGTCTGGTATTGGTCGTGCCACTGTGCCAGCGTGCCGCTTTTGGCTGGTCGAACCCATTGGGCTACCTTTCTGACGTCGGCATCGCCAGCCTGCTCGTCATGCTCGTGTATCGTCGACCTTTGTGGCTGGCACTCCCACTGTTGCTGGCCTGGTCTTTGCTGACCGTGGCAACGGCCGAACTGGTCAGCGCGGTTGGCCGGCTGCCGAACGCCTCAGATCTGCATTACCTGATCGACCCTCAATTCGTCGGCAATTCCACCGGTGGTGGTTTTGCCCATCCGTGGCTTGGTGCAAGCTTGCTGTGCGGTTTGATGCTCTGGTTGCTGACTTATCGGATGAGTCGTGCCAGCCGCGCCAAGCCCTTGCCACGCAGCGTGTGGGCTGCACCGCTGGTGTTGCTGTCAGCGCATTGGGGCGCCCAGCACCTTTACTCTACCGACGCGGACCAATGGCGCCTGTACAACTTGCCGCATCAATTGGTGATGACGGGCATTGGCGAGGTGCAGATGAGGACGGAGGAATGGCTGGAAGATGACCACTCCGAAATCACCCCGCCAATGGCCGGGCTCACCCAACTGGATCTCGACGGACAGAAACTGCTCGCCACCCCCGGCCGCGCGCGCAACGTGCTGATCATCGCCCTGGAGGGCATCCCCGGCGCCTACATCAAGACCAATCGCGACGCCTTGAACAGCAGCTATCAAGAAAACCTCATGCCCAACTTAAGCCGCTGGGCAGAACGTGGCATGAATACACCCGACTATGTGCTGCATAGCCATCAGACCATTCGTGGCCTGTACGCGATGCTCTGCGGTGATTACGACAAGCTGGACAATGGCACGCCCAAGGGCATCGAGCTATTGGTGCAAAGCGAACGAAATCAGGCATGCCTGCCTGCACAGTTGCGCAATAACGGTTTCTCCACCCACTTCCTCCAGGGTGCCGGCCTGCGTTTCATGGCCAAAGACAAAATCATGCCGCACATCGGCTTCGATGCCACCAACGGCCTGGACTGGTTCACCAACAGCAATTACCTGGAATTTCCCTGGGGTAAGGACGACAAGGCCTTTTTCGAAGGTGCGCTCGGCTACGTTGGCCAGTTGAAGAAGCAGAAAAAGCCGTGGATGTTGACCCTGTTGACCGTTGGCACCCACCAACCCTACTCGGCGCCCGAAGAGTATCTGCAGCGCTATGACACGCCCAAGCAAGCGGCGGTTGCCTACCTGGACGATGCCCTTGGGCAGTTCCTCAGTGCGCTGCAAGCCAAAGGCGTTTTCAAGGACACCCTGGTAGTGATTACCTCGGATGAATCCCACGGCATAGACGGCGTGCGCCTGGCCTCCTCTTGGGGCTTCAACTTGACGTTGGCGCCGGAGCAGGAGCAGTTGCCGCGGATAAAATCCGGCGTCTATGGCCACGTCGACCTGGCGGCGTCGGTACTGGATTATTTTGCCCTGTCGGTGCCTCCCATCCTCAGTGGACGCTCCCTGTTCCGTGACTATCAAACACCCCGTGAGATCATGTCGTACACCAACGGTATGTTGCGCTACCACGATGGCCGCGGCACCTTCACCGAATGCGACTTCCAGCAGCGCTGCCGGAACTTCGCCAGCGAAGGCTTCATCGCCGAGCGCGCAAACCTGATCGACCAGTATCGCGGCAGGCGCGCCCGTGAAGTCAGTGCCAGGGCGACGGCGCTGGATCAATCGCTGCTCAGAACGCCGTTGAACCAGCACTACCAGTTTGGCAGCCCGGCAATTATCCCGTTGCAGGCGCAGATCAAAGATGATTGGGCAGACAACCTGATCGGCGCCCAGTACCTGGAGATGCCCAAAGGCTCCCTCACACGTGTGCGCCTGACGATCCGCTCGGTGGACCCGCAATACAACGCCCATATCCTGCTCAAGGCCAAAGAGCTCGAACAGGACGTGCAACTGGGGCTACCGGGAGAAATGTTGGTTACCGCAGACCAGCCATTGAACATGGAATTCCAGTTCGGCAATCCGCAGGCACGCAAGGCCTTTTCCTTCCACCTGCTGGGCTATGGCCTTGGCGCGGTCGAGGTCAGTGACTTCAGCGTAATTACCGAGCCCTCCGAAGAAGGCGAAGCGCTGCAGGTCGAGCCGAGTGAAAGCGTTGTTCAATCCGGTTGATAGCGCCATGCCCTCGCTGAGGTTGCTTACATCAGGCAATAGAAGTCGCTCATTTGTGCAACGATCTCACGCTTGGCACTGTACAGCCGCGCTTCGGGGGTGAGCGCCATGGAGCGGGCCTCGAGCACATATCGCTGGCCTGCTTCGAAATGCCCATAGTTGATGGTCAGGTAGCACACCCGCACGGACGGGCCGTCCATCATCCCCGAGCCCCCGCCTCCGGAAACTTCGTAATCAAACCGGACGATCAACTCATGACTGCCGGGCGCAACCTCAAAGAAGCGCCCATCGCTCAAGCGTTGTTTGTCCAAGCGCTCAGCCAACAGCAGGCGGTCATTGGGGAACGGTGTGGAGAGGCTGACCCAGGCCCTTTCCGGGTTGGCCATTGGCATCGGCGCCTGGCAACCAGCAACAAGACTGGCTGCAAGCACGATCATCAACCTGTTCATGATCTCTACCCGGACCACGTCAAATAGGAAGTGCATACAGTGAAGTGTAGATAATGTATGCGTCAGACAGGATAGTCGGTTTGGCTGCCGCGCTGTTGATTCTGTGATTACCGATGCAAGGCGGGGTTCTGGGTGACTTTGTAGCCAATCAAGCGTTTGACTCATCGGCCGCCGGTGTCGTTCATCGTGTAACCATCAGCAGGCCTGTCGTGTCTTGTACACATCATCATGCGATGCGGCGGCTGCCCGCAACAGCATGGGCATGTTTTCCAATGCTTTCTTTCTAGCTTGAGCGAATCGATTCAATACAGCTATCTTTTCAGGGTCCCCTTCCTGAATAGCCTTGAGTACCGATGGCAACAGGTGCAAGTGGCACTGTGCGAGCCAGCTGGACAACCCCGCGTGGTGTTTCCATTGCCGCTGATTATCCAGATAAACCGCCCACATCTTCAGCCAATCCTCCGGAAGGTGTGGAGGGGCGACTACTGCGCAGAGTTTGTTCATCTGCGACGGGTCATTGAGGTGACACTCAACGTAGGCTATTACTGCAGCGCTGAACAGAATCTGATAGCTGCTGATTGTCAGCACATTGATGCGATTATCCTCGAAAACCGTCATGCTACCTTCAGCAATGTAGGGGATGGCACTGGCGCTGCAGTCAATGTAAAGAGCATCCGGGTCCGCGGCGATGCTGCCTTTTTCCAGGCTGATGCAGCCTGGCTCAATGGCTTGGATCCGGCCCAGGCGCACGACATCGCTGATGCGCCGCAACGCAGTCAATTCTGCCTGTGAAACGGTCGCGCCGCGAAAAGCGGTAGGCTCTACAGTTTCATCGATACGCAACAGTTCACCCGCGCGCTCCAGGCGCAGAAACAAGTCGGACATCGAATCTGCAGCGCCAATTGCCTCGAACTGCTTGGCAAGGCTGCCGATTGTACGCACAAGGTTTTCACGACCTGGCTGGACATTGGCACGGTCCAACAACCACAGGGCGTTAGGTACGATCCATTGAATACTGCTGGGCGCTACATGGTTCTGCAGTAACCACAGGCACGCATCGATACCTGTCTTGCCGCCGCCCACCACCACGTAACGCAAGTAAGGCTTGTCGATCGTTACCAACTCGTTCAGCGCGATGCAGCGTATGCCAGGTGCAACACGGTAGTGTGGTGGATGTGTGGACGGCACGGCGGTCTGGGCGATGGTCGCATCCACCACTTTTCTGCGCGCCAGTACGGAGTGGCTTTGCCCAGTCAGCAGTGATGTGATGCGATGGTGTTCGCTGCGATCGCCCTCGTAGTTGTGCATCGGGCAGTAGCGAACACGGCCTGAGGGCAAGAATCGTTGATGCATCAAGCGGTCGAAATAGCTGACGATTTCGGCGCCCGAGGCCAGCTCGTACAAGCCCTCACCCCATTCGGAGTCATCCTTCAAACCCGAGCCGAGCTCGCAGGAATTGACGCCGTAGAAAGCAGAAGGCTGATGCAGGCGTACAAATGGATAAGCATCATTCCAATGCCCTCCAGGCTGAGCATGACGGTCCACCATCAATACCTGGGCGTCCGATTCATCGAGCAATGTATCGACGAAGGCCATAGCTGTCGCCCCCGCGCCGATAACCAGATAGTCCGTCGCAAGTGTGCCAGTGCTCATGCAGACGCCCTCCCGGCAATGGAGTGTCTTGCTCCATCTATCAAGACTAGCTGGAGTTGAGCACTGTCCAGAGACCGGTTTTTTCTTATCGTCATAGCCAGCAGGTTTAAGCGGCCGCTACCCACATTGCGACAATGTAATGTGGCGCTCATGCTTGTGACAGGTGCTAGAGGTTATATCTGGATCACCACCGAAAAGGAGTGATCGATATGAACAGCCTGCGACTTTTCAGCGTACTTTCCCTCATGGCTATTTCTTCTGTCGCCATGGCAGAAGGGGGTGCGGATCGTGTGTATGGTCAAATGATCCGGGCCAATGAAAAAGCCATGCAAGCTTACGCTGTCGCCAATGGGAAGAATCCGCCCGAGATCGTTCATTACCGCTATGGCATGAAGCTCGACATCGCCAAGGTCGTGGGCTCGACCCCTACCGATTCAAGTTGCGATGTAATGCCGGCACAAATGACCTACGAGGATTCCAACGGCAACCTGAACATTCTCGAATACCGCTCACCGGGCACGGGATGCCGCAATCAGAAGTAGTGATCAGCGCTCAAGCAGGCTGCTCGGTGTATCTACGTCATCGAGCACGCCAGCGTCGGCCACCTCCAACATGACGCAGCAGTCCGGATGAGCCCGCACTACGGAGCGGGCTCCTTCGTCACCGCGCAATGCCATCAAGTGCGGCCAGAAATCGCGGCCAAACACCACCGGATGCCCTTGCCTGCCGTCATGGCGGGGCAAGAGAATGGTCGAGGCTGTGGCAACCTCGACCAATTGACGCAGGGTCGTCGGCGCGATCCAGGGCATATCCCCCAGCACGATCGCAACCGCCTGCGCGTCGCTGCCTGCGAGCGAGGCGACGCCAGCTGCCAGGCTGTGGCCCATGCCAAGGGCTGCATCCGGACTGTGCACGATCGGGCATTCATCCGGCAGGCCAAGCATTTGCGCACACTCGCCCGCGCGCAGTACCACGCGCACCTCGTCGAACGCCTGCTGAGCGCGCTCGACACTGTGCGTCAACAGGCTGCGCCCATCCGCCAGGGGCGCTCGGCGCTTGTCCGAACCGAAGCGCGCACTGCACCCGGCGGCAAGTACCAGCGCGACAACGGTCACAGTGACCCTCGCTCGATACCGTTGCGCACGCGCAAGATATCGGCGAGCACTGCCAAGGCAATTTCCGCCGGTGTCTTGCTGCCCAGGTTGAGACCGATGGGAGCGTGGATGCGCGCCAGTTCACACTCGCCCAGGCCACCAATGCGCTGCAGGCGTTCACGGCGTTTGTTCGACGTGACCTGCGAGCCCATGACCCCGATATAGAAAGCCTCGGTACGCACCGCTTCGAGCATCGCCAGATCATCGATTTTCGGATCATGGGTCAGTGCCACCACGGCGGTGTCCGAATGGCACCCGCCGTTGGCGATAAACACCGAAGGCAGCTCTCGACGGATCTCGATGCCTTCCAGTACCACGCCAGCCAGCACTTCTTCACGTGGTTCGCAAAGGATCACATCGAAGCCCATGCCTTTGGCGAACTGTGCGCAGAAATGCGCAACACTGGAATAACCCGCCAGCAGCAGACGCTGGGCAGCCCCCACGCGCAAGCGCACGCAGGTTTGCTCACGCTCCACCCGTGGACCTTGCAGAGAATCATCACTGAGCCGGCGCGTGCCATCGTGCAGACTGACTTCTCGCAGCAGCCGACGCTGGCCTAGCAGCGCCGACTCCAGCTCGCGCAAATGCGCCTGTACATCGCAATGTGCCGGCAGGTTTTCTACCAGCACATCGAGAACGCCGCCACAGGGAAGACGAATGCTGGTACGCGTATCGCTGCCGTCGCCATAACGCACAACAGTTACCGGCGCGGTAAAGTCCCCGTGCGCGACCCGCTCAAGAAAATCATCCTCGACACAACCTCCGGACAACGACCCCACCCACTGCCCGCCGTCGTTGACGGCCAGCAGTGAGCCCGGCGCACGAGGCGCCGAGCCATAGGTGCAGAGCACGCTGCACAGCCATATCCGCCTGCCCTTGCAAGACCACTGCAACGCCTGGCGGATTACTTGCAGATCAAGATGCTGCACGACATCACTCCGCCTTCAGTTGCGCAAGCTGCTGCACGCTGAGGTCGGCGGGCAGCCCACCCCACGCCTGGCGCAGGTAGTTGATCAAGTCAGCGACTTGCTCGTCCGAAAGCTTGTCGGCAAAGCCCGGCATCGGTTGCATGCGCTCGAAGCCGGTAAACTGCTGCTCGCCGATACCCTCGTAAATCACCTTGGCCAGGTTGCGTGAGTCGGCCTGACGCAGGACGGTATTGCCCTGCATGGCCACGGCGATGTGTGGCTTGCCCTCGCCCTCGACACCATGACAGCCGGCGCAGACATTGAGGTACTGCTGGTGACCGCGTTTGGCGCTGTCGTCGAGCTGATCGAAGCTTACGCTCTGGACGACTTTGGCTGGCGGCGGTTGATCGCCCAGGAGAAAGGTTGCCATCGCCGCCAGATCACTGTCCTCAAGGTGCTGGGTACTGTGGTGGACGACCGGGAACATCTCGTTGAACATCGTGCCTTGGGCACTCATGCCGTGCTTGAGGAAGGTGGTGAGGTCGGGCTGGGTCCAGCCACGTTCGGCCAGGTCCTTGGCCAGCAAGCTCGGCGCCAGGTAGCCGTTGAGCAGCCCACCGGTCAGGCGCTGGTCCTGCTGCAGGGCGCCAATGCTGTTGCGCGGCGTATGGCACTCGCCGCAGTGACCCAGCACCTCAACCATGTACTGCCCGCGCTGCCAGGCCTCACTCTTGCCATCGGTACTCTGCAATTCGACGCTCTTACCGTAGAGCATGTTCCAGCCCGTCAGTCCCAGGCGCACGTTGAACGGGAAGCTCAACTTGGTCTCCGGTGCCGGACGATGGACTGGCGCTACGGTCATCAAGTACGCCCGGATATCATCGGCATCCTCACGCTTGATCAAGTGGTAGGAGGTATAGGGCATCGCCGGATACAGATTGGCGCCATCCTTGCGTTTGCCCTGGGCCAGCGCGGCGAAGAATTCGTCGGCGCTGTAGTTGCCGATGCCGAACGCGTTATCCGGGGTGATATTACTGCCATAGATAGTGCCAAACGGCGAATGGATCGGCAGCCCACCGGCGAACGGCGCACCGCCCTCGGCGGTATGACAGGCCATGCAGTCGGCGGCACGCGACAGGTACTCCCCGCGTTTGATCTGCGCTTGATCAGCCGCTTGTACGCCCACAGAGAGCGCCAGGACGAGCGCCAGGACGAAGCCGGAACGAATACGCTGCATGCTCAACCCTCCTTGACCAGACCGAGGTCGTCGAGCACCTCGCGGGTGGCGTTGTAGTAACGCACGTACCCGGTACAGCGGCAGATGTGGTGACCTAGGCTGGCTTCGATGGTGTCTTGCAGTTCGCTCTTTTTCAGCGGCTTACGCTGGGCGTTCTCCACCAGTACCGTGGCGGCATTGACGAAGCCTGGCGCGCAATAGCTGCACTGGAAGGCAAACAGGTCGACAAACTTCTGCTGGATCGGGTTGAGCTCGCTAAGGTTGCCAGCGTCGTCGTACTTGGCGTGGCTTTCGATGGTGCGAACCTTTTTGCCATCGAAAAAATGTGCACCGGTGATGCAGGTACGCACCTCTTCGCTGGTACCGTCGGGGTTGTCGACGATTACCACGCAAGCGTGACAAATACCCTGGCCGCAGCCCAGGCGCGAACCGGTAAGGTTCTGGTATTCATGCAGGTAATCGATCATCGCCAGGTCGTTGGGGACCTCGACTGGACCGACAGTTTGACCATTCAAGGTCAGTTGCAGCGGACGGTTAGCCATTGAGGGCCTCCTTGATACGCGCTGGAGTGATAGGCAAATCGCGCACACGCTTGCCGATGGCATGGGCCACAGCGTTGCTGATGGCTCCAACTACCGGGATCATCACCACTTCGGCAATGCCCTTGGAAGGATCGGTGGGTGACAGCGGCGGCAGAATTTCCGAGGTCTGCGCCCACACTGCAACATCCTTGGCATGCGGCAAGCGATAGCGGTTGAAGTTCCAATCGCCTTCGCCGGGACCACCCTCATACAGCGGCATTTCTTCCATCAGCGCATGGCCGATACCCATGGCGATACCGCCTTCGAGCTGTCCCTTGACCAACTCCGGCACCAGCACCCGGCCACACTCCACCCAGCTGTGGTGGTTGAGCACTTGCACTTCGCCGCTGCCCTTGTTCACCTTGACCTCGACGATGGTCGCCACCGGGCTGTAGTAGGTGACCATGGCGTTGTTCAATTGCGTGGCTGGATAGACCGCTTTTTCGCGGTCCAGCAGATGAAAGTTGGCACTGTTCATCTGCGCCTTGATCGCACTCGGTGCACCATCGCCGTACTTGACTGCCAGGGCATCGAGCGGCAGGCGCTCGCGCACACCATTGATGACAAAGTCCGCCTCAGCCCAGCTCCAGCGGTTGAACCCGTGTACGCTGGCACCGGTGACCAGGCCCATCTCATGCGCTTTTCTGGCAAGCTCGGCAAAAGGGATCGGTGCAAGGCCATTGCCCGTCAACTCACCGTTGACCCACACCGCATTCTCGCGGCGCACGACCAAGGGGTTGGCCTGGCCGCCGAACGGGCCCCTGCTCCACAGCGCCAACGCCGCCGGCCATAGGCCGTGATTGAACAGCACACGCGCGGCTTCGCGGGTGGCATGGCTGAAATAGAACGCCGAGTTGGTTGCCGAGGACGGCGAGGCCAGCCTGCCGACCCAGCGTGGGTTGCGCAACGCCGCGTCCTGTTCGGCCTGGCTGATCAGATACGGGTTGCCGCTGGTAGCCAGCTGCAATTCCGGCCATTGAGTTTCAGCGGTCCTGACCTCATCGGCCGAGCGGCCCAGAAAATCACTCACCACCAGGGCCTGCGAAGTCGACATGCCAGTACCCAGCTCGGTACCGATGTGACGCATGCTGATTCGTCCATCAGCACTGAATTCGATACTCGCCATCGGTGCTTCGGAGCCGGTACCGAAGTCCTTCTGGCAGATGGCAAAGCCAACGCCATACCAGTTGTCCGGGTCTTTGGCGTCCATAGCCTGCTTGCGGCTGGCGCGGTTCTTCCACCACTCGTGGGCAGCAGCCTTGTCGAGAATCTCATGCAGGCGCAAGGCCCCTGCGGGTACTGCGCCCTGGGTGTTTTTCATCCCCGACTTAAGCGCGTTGATGCGGCGCAATTCGATGGCGTCCACACCCAGACGGTCGGCAACCTCATCGACCATCATTTCGGTTGCCGCCATGGTCTGCAGGGTACCGTAGCCACGCATCGAGCCGGCCTCGACACCCCGCGAGTGATAGGCGGTAACGGCCAGGTCGTTCTGTGGCATGTAGTAGATCGACTGCGCAGCGGTGGCCCCTACTGCTGCCACCGAGGAGCTGTAGTTGGCACGTCCGCCGCCGTCGACGCTCATGTCGGCACGGAAAATCTTGAAGGTGTTGTCCTGTTTGTTGACTGCCAACTGGTAATGAATGTCGAAGGCATGACGCTTGATGCCGCTCTGGAACTGCTCGTAGCGATCATTGGCCAGCCGCACTGGCACGCCGGCACCGTACAAGGCTGCCAGCGCTGCGTAGAAGACAAAAATATTGTTGTCCTTGGAGCCGTAGCCAACGGTATAGCCCGGGTGCATGTTCAGCGTATCAAGCGCAAAGCGCGAGGGCTTGATCATGTGCACACATTCGAGGGCCACTTCGAAGGGACATTGAGTGGCAACCACGAAATGCAAGGTGCCACTCTGTGGGTCATACCAACCGTTACCATTGTCAGGTTCCAGCGCGGCCGGTTCGATCGATGGCGTCTTGTAGCGCTCATCGAACACCAGCCAATCCTGCGCGGGGTTCTTCAACTGCTCGTCCATGCGCTTGGCATAGAACAGGCCCTGCTCGGTGAGGTCGCCGTGCTGCTTGGGTTCCTTGGACCACACCGGTTTACGGTTGAGGATGGTCGGAAACAGCATCGAATTCTTCAAGCTGGAGAACTCGTCGTCATCAAAGGGGGTATTGCCACCCACGCGTACGAAGCGAAAGCTGCCGTAGGGATCGGTCTGGTACAGCGGCGCCTGGGCACCGTAGCGAATCGCCTTGTCATTGAACTGCAACTTGCGCTTGGCCTGGCGATAACGCTCGAAATCGTTCCAGATCAGAATCGCCACTGGATGGCCGATGAACATCGGCACCTTGCCAGGAGGTAGCAAGGGGTCTGGCGAGTGCGCCTCGGGAAATGCGATGCCGTCTTTTTCCAGGTCTGCGGCGGTAACGATTCGATCCGGCTGCAGGTCTGCACCCAACCATGAAAGGTCGTGCCCGGCGTAGATACGATCGGCCTTGATGGTCTTGAGCAGCAAGGCGTGGCCCTGTTGCTGCGGCCAGCCGGGCATGTCTTTGGCTCGAATATCACGGGCAAAGACTTTGTTGCCGCAGACTTTGGACAACGCGTCATTGCGAAAACGCGCCTTGCCGTCGTGGCTCATCCATTTCTGAGGTGAAGTGGTAACTGCATCTTCCATCAGGGCGGCGAACGCCTGGCTGCCTAGCGGCGCCAGGGTCACACCGACACCGGCAATTAGCCCGCCTTGCAAAAAGGCACGCCGGGAAACATCACGATTGGACATGGTTGATCCTCTGGGCAGTAAAAGTGTCCGCCCATGTTTTTTTCTGGTGCTGGAGAAACTTGGAGGGGATGAAATCTGTGACGCTCAGTGAGCAAATTCGGTGTGATAAAAACCGTGGAAAGCTGACCGCGGCGTCAACTTTACAGCAATAGAACCCCTCTTGGCAAAGTCAAGCAGACAACTTGCCGCAGCGCTTTCAATTCAGACAGGGAGTGCAATTCGTTGGACGCTAGCGCCGGACAGGAATGGTGCGAAATTCCGCTTCGGGCACGAAGCCGTCTCGGTTTGGCATCTTGACCGCGGGCAGACTGTGCTTGTCCAACCTTGCGTTGTCGGGAACAATTGCGTTGCGATTGAGCAGGTAGGCCACCAGCGCGTAGTAGTCACTGTCGCTCAACGATCCAGGCGCCTGATACGGCATCGCGCGGTGAATGTAGTCATACACGGTGGTAGCGTAGGGCCAATAGCTGCCGACGGTCTTGATCGGGTGATCGCTGTTCAAGCTACCCACGCCACCGACCAGCCGGTCCTTGAACCCACCTTCGCCGCCTGGACCGTGGCACGCCATGCAATGCGTGGCAAAGAGCTTTTCACCCTCGGCCACTGTCCCGCTCCCTTCAGGTAAGCCTCTGCCGTCGGGAAGCACATCAATGTTCCACAGGGCGATTTCAGCTTTGGTTGCTGCGCGCCCGAAACTGCCGGTATCTGCGTGCACCGATAGACTCAAGACCACTGCGCCGAGCGCAGCCAGCGTTTTAACTGAGCACATTGGTGACCCTCCCGTCGGCGTCGATAGCCCAGGTCTGCTGACCGTTGTAGTGAAAAAGTGCATTCTCGCCCATCGTGGCGATCAGGCTTTCCCGGTCGGGCTGAACATGGCCTTTATCGTCGGTCGAGCGACTGACAATGCGCGTGGGCCGGCCGTCCCAGGTCCAGTCCTGATGAAAACGAACCTGGGCTTTGTGCAGTACAGGCGCATTGATCTGAGCCTGACGCCAGTTCACGCCGCCATCGGTGCTGATCTCGACGTTGACAATTTTTCCGCGACCACTCCAGGCCAGTCCACTGATGCGGTTATAGCCTGGGCGAATACGCATTTTGCCCGAGGGTGAGGTAATCACTGAATTGACTTCCTGGTACAGCTGAAACTGACGCGCTTTGCCATTTGGCAATAGCTGCGTGTAACGGGCGGTTTCCCAGCGGGTCATGAACGGCTCATTGCCGAACTTCAGGCGGCGCAGCCATTTGATGCTCAGGTTGCCCTCCATGCCCGGCACCAGCAGGCGTATCGGAAAGCCATGAGCCGGTCGCAAGGGCTCGCCGTTCTGCGCATAGGCGACCAAGGTTTCATCGAGAATTTCGGCGGTCAACGGGATACTACGCGCCACGCCAGCTGCGTCGCCACCTTCGGCCAGCATCCAGGTCGAATTGCGCTCGGCGCCCACCAGTTCCATCAGATATGCCAGGCGAACACCGGTCCATTCATGCATGCTGACCAGGCCGTGGGTGTCTTGCACCGTCAGTTCCGGGTCGGCGTTCTTCCAGTTTTCCCAGCCATTGCCTGAACACTCCATGAAGTACAGGCGCGAAACGCAGGGCATGGCACGTAACTCATCCATGGAAAACACCAGCTCTTTTCGGGTCATGCCATGGATCAGCAACTGGTGTCTGTCCGGATCAAGGTCGGGCGAGCCCGAATGGCTGCGCTCATAGTGCATGTCGGAAGGTGTGATGGAGCCCACCAGCTTGTCGAGCGGCGTTTTCGAGTTGATAGCCAGGCCAGGATCGACGTTCAGTTTCCCTGGGGTGGCCTCGGTAACGCGCTTGAGGTGAACGTATTTCGAACGATCACTGGCAACACTGATCGAAGGTCCGACCTGCCGTGCAGGCACATCGGCCAACGACCCCGCACGCGCAGGTGCGACAACGGCGGCGGCCATAACCGTTCCGGCAACACCCAGGAACTTGCGCCGGGCCAATGTTGCGCTGGCTGCGAGCAATGCCTGCTTTTCCTTTTCATCGATTGTCATCATGGGTATCTCAGCATGGGTCAAGGTTGTGTCGGTGCCTGGATTGCTGCTGCCAGAAGTTTCTCCGCGGCGCCAAGGCGCTCGGCCATCCCCTCGGGCAGGCCATGACGACCGTCCAGCGACGCAGCGGGCTCATAGACCACCCAGGTACGTCCGTTTTCATCCGCGCGAATCAACACGCGCAACGGCAGTTCCAAGGCAAAATTGGGTGCGGCCAACATGAATGGCGTCCCGGCCTTGGGGTTGCCGTAGATCAGTACCGTTGTTGGGGGCATCTGCAGGTCCACCTTGCGCGCTGCACCCTGGTGATCGATCTGCGCAAAAATGGTCAAGCCGTTGTCGGTGAGCATCGAGCGCACGCGATTCAAGGTTTCATCGAAGGAATAAGGGCTGGACAAGTTCACGGTATGGCTCTCCTGAGTGGCGGTAGCGGTGGCGGCACCGGCGAATGCAAATAGCAACAACAACCCCAGCAGCGTGGTGGCGGGCATCATTGCCAAGCGCTGGTAAAAAGAGGGTGAACGGCTCATATTCAGGTTCCTCGGCATCTTCCATTGATTGGCTTTTTCTAGGTAATAACTACTTTGCAAGCCTGCCGGACGGGATAGCGGCTTTCTATCGCGTTCGTCTCATCGTTTAGTCAGAAAGTCTCAAACAAAAAACAATAAAAAAAGGCTCGCCATCACTCAATGGACGAGCCTAAAGGAGGAGCCAATAAATTCAGCACCCGCACGACCGGAGCAAAAGAGTCCGACCAAGTGGAGAGACGAACATAAACATGCAACGTGTTCGAACGCTGCGCGAAGCGCATGTGGAGGGGTAACGCACTTGCCTCACGCGTCGCGTTCAAACGAGAAAAACTCTACTACTTCACACCGAAGCAAAACACGTTATTACTGTCATAATGATAAAAACACATACCGGATGACGAGTTTTTCAGCAATCGTACGTAAGAGTAACTTCCCTCGGAGAACTCGAGTTGCCGATTGAGCGCCAGCGGAATATTAAGATGACTGAGAAGCTCGACAAGCCCCTCCGTTGCCATGCGGGCAGAAACTTTCATGTATCCATAGTCGCCCCACAGGGGATAGACCTTCCCGGAGATGTGCAAGTATTCCATCCTGCCGTCGACCGCCCAGGTCGATGTGTATTTAAACTCTCCATGGGCAAACACCATTGTTTCCAGGTTCTCTACCGAATGATAGCCGCCCTGATATGTTTGCACTGGCAGGACGTCGGTGAACATTCGGTATTGAAGGTTTTTCGATACTGGCCACTCGCGCAGAAATACACTGGCAAGCAGTAGCAAACAAAGGATCACAACAACGCTCACCGCTAACACAGCCTTGCGCTTCATAGGGCCTCCCTTTTGACGCACTGTGCTATTACATCCTGCAAAGGCATTTGCCGGGAGGCTGTATAGGAACTGGCACCCTCTTCTGAAAAGCACACGACACGGTATCGACGCTCATAGGCGCGCACCCACACCTCTCCAACCAGACCGGGTGACAGCCCGACCATCTGACTGTCGATGCGCCTGCTATCAACCTGCGCGCCGGCGTTGATGAATTTCAGCTCAAGCTGGCCAAGTTCACGGCTTTCAATGTTGAGTGGGTCGTTCCAGACAAGATCTATTTGCGGTTTCATCAGCGCTATTGCCAAGGTGGTTGTAACCACTAGCAAGACAGCCACTGTCCAGCCCAAAGGAGATAAATAACTTGTCATCCGTGTGCTTAACGCGCGCTTGCCAATTTTTGCATCCAGGGTCGGCGCCACTTGAGGCTCGGCTGGTACGGCCAGCTCATTATTGATAAGAACAACCTCAGTCGCCGCCTGACCTACAACAAACTCATGACTGAACAAGTAACCCGTCTTGGGACTTGTAACGATGATGCAATGGCCGTCGACACCCAAGAATGTTCTGATATTGAATATTGCCTGGGTCAGGCTCCCGGCAGCGACGACCCGCCCTACCCATCCCGCAGCGATAAGTTCCTCTTTGGAGAATACTTCCCCGGGGCTGGACAACAATTGCTGCAAAACCCTTACTTCAGCCTGACCCAGCGCGCAGGGAATTCTTAGATTACTCTCATCAAACACCTGCAGCGTCCACGTCTCCTGATCGACAACCAGAACGACTTTTCGAAGTTGTTCGCGCTTTAAATAAATTTCATAACGCACAGAGAGCGCCTCCATTTCGTTAGCCTCCAGAAACGTTGTGCTCGCCACTTACAAATGCGCACGTTGCCCACATCATTAATGATCATTATCGACGCGTGGTTCCAGATAGGCGTGCAGCGACCCGTAAGCGCAATACATTGATTAGCGAATGCGGCTGACAAGAATTGCGTGCATGCAGCGCCAGGGGCAATTGGACCCAGCCCCTGGTCGTGGATTTTTCAGCCTGCCAGCGCCTGCAACTTACCCTGCGCAACGCCCAGCAACGTACGCACAGCCATACCGAAAATCACCAGCGTTGTGCCCGCCAGCAACAGGATCGCCACACCGTTGGTGAATACGCCCGGCGCGTGGCCGGCGTAACGCAATGCGCAACTTGTGGCTGCCGCCAACGGGAAGCCCACCGACCACCAGGACAAGCGAAACGGACAACTCTTCGCCAGGTAGCGCAAGCGTCCAAGCAAAATGGCGAGGAAAAACAGGGTCAGCATATACAGCGCGCTGGCGAAACGGTCCACTTCACCGGTCAGGCTCACATAGGCGGAAAAACCGACGGCAAATGGCGCCAGCAGAATCAACAACGACGGCCGCAAACCTGCACCAATAGGTTCTTCAAACAGCAGGCGGGAGAAGATTAAGGTAAACAGCGGTATGGCGAAGAACAAACCCACCGCCAAGGCAAACATGCCCACATCTGCAACACCGTCCCACTGCAAGGTTGGCATTGCCAGCGGGATATCGAGCAAACCCACCACCGGTACGATCCACGCAGGCGTGGCGTGTGCCGCCTGCTGACGCTGACTGAGCCAGCGCGAGACGATCAACCAGGCAAAAATGATCATGCCCGTGGCCCCGATAACCCAAAGCACCCGCGCAAGCAGCGGGCTGTATGCCGCCAAGGGAATCGGCAGGAGCAGAAGGCTGATAAACACCGTACCGAACAGGTTGCCAGCAATGGGGTGCAGGTACTCCGCCTTCACCGCGTGCGGCGCGGTAATCGCTTTGACTGCATAGCCAACAGACACCAGTACGAACGCCAGCAACGCAAACAAGCCGATCAACTGAGAGACCCACAGCGGTAGTCCATACATCTGGCTCGCCAGGTGCCAGGCTGAGGAAAGTCCGGTAAGCCCCATCACCGAGCCGAACAGTGCTACCGGTAGATAGGCCAACCGACCTTCGTGCACTGCTTGTGTAGGAGTACCAAAGGCAGCTGCTGTTTCAATGTTCTGAGTCATTGTTAACGCCTCTAACGGTGCGCAATATGTGTGTTTTTCCGAGCTGAGGCCGCGCTTGCGGCCTCGACAGGCATCGCCCCGGTAATGTCGCAAATCAGAATAGTGCAGCCATGAACCGGCAACTCTCTCAGTACGCGCCGCCAATACCCGGGCATCGATGAGATTTAATTGTCATGACAGCCACTGCCCAACACCCGGTAGTCCAGGGTATGCCGAACCCCCAGGGAATCGTCGTAGACCATCGTGACCGGCACTACACCGCAGGCTGCCTGGGTGTCTGTAACGGAAATGACCCTGGCGATATCCGGCTTACTGACTGCCGGGGTGCTGGTGCAAGCGGCAAGTACAACGGCACCGAGCAGGAGTGCGATTTGAGCTTTCATGGTGTGTCTCCAAAACGAGGGAATCAGGCTTTTTTGAGCAAGAGGCTGCGTGCGGAGTCGGCGATAATCACCACGGCCCCGGCGAACATCAGGATGTCTTTGAGCACCAGTCGACCGGCACCGGATAGATACGGAAAGCCATGGTGGGCATCGCCGAGTGCGGGCACCCAGGCCTCAGGGGTGGTGACCAGGAACGAGAAGGTCACCAACGGTGTGGCAAAAGAAAGCAGACCACCCAGCAAGCCCAGACGACGGGAAAACGGATTGGCCAACACCAGCAGCGCGATAGCGATTTCCACTACCCCCAGGCCGAAGGAGAAGCCGTAGGTGTTATTGGCGGTCTGCCATTCGCGCTTCTCGGCAACCAGTTCGCCCTCATGAGTAAGGTGCGCTTTGTATTGTTCCGGGTGCTCGTAGAAGAACGACATGACCGGGCTGTTAGCCACGAAAGGCGTGATGCTGTCAGCCTCATAAGGGATAAACTTGAGTGCACCGATCCACAGAAACACAACAGCGATACCAAAACGGATAAGCATCGGACCAAACTTGTCGAGTTGACTGAGCAGTTGCAGCGAACGTGTGAAGCTAGACATGGGAACCTCTCGAATCGTCATCTATGAAAAACTGGGTTCATGATGCCGATCGACGGACCGCCGCTCTTGCCCGTTGCACTCAAGTTTTTGTCTATAAGTCTCAGCCGTCTGCGACAGCTTGTCCCAGGTGGGGCACGGCCTGCAGGGCAGTCAGGAGGTAGAATCCGCTTGCATTATCAAACCCGCTCAATAGATTTTCCGAAGTGCTCTCATGAACTCGATCGATAAACTCATCCAGCTTGCCGCAGTCAGGGGCAACCTGGACCTACGCTGCAGCTTCCAGGGTGATTGGGCACTGGAGCACGATCAGGAGCCCGCGGGCGTGGCTCGCTATCACATCGTCCTGGCGGGTGTGTGCCAGGCTGTACGCCCCGATGGCACCGCCATAACCCTTCGTGCAGGCGACATTCTGGTGTTTGTCGATGGAGAGGCTCACAGGTTGCACAGCGAAGGCCATCAGGGCGCAGCGGTGAAACCCCAGGTCAGTCATGGTGGACTGATTCCCCTGCACCGGATCGGCAGCGAGGCTGGTGAGCTGGATATCCTCTGTGGCCGCTTCCTCTATCAACGCGAATCGCTACTGCTTGGCGCCCTTCCCAAGTGCCTGAAGGTTTCCAGCGATTATCCGCAGACAACTGATCAATTGTCCGCGCTGGTGGGGTTGTTGCGCGCCGAAGCTGATGGCAACCAGATCGGCGCCAGGTTTCTGGTCGATACTCTGTCATCGGCGCTCTTTGCGATGGTGGTGCGCAACTACCTGCAACACCAGCCCCCTGCCACCGGCACCTTGGCATTGATGAGCGACAAACGCCTGAGCCGAGCTTGGCAAGCCATGCTCGACGATCCGGCATTCGAATGGACGATCGAGTGCCTGGCCGAGCACGCCAGCATGTCCCGGGCGACCTTTATGCGCAGCTTTGTGAAAGTCGCTGGGGAATCCCCCTGGGTATTGCTGACGCGGGTGAGAATGGAGCTGGCCTTTCGCCTGCTCAGCGACACTCAACTTGGACTGACCGATATAGCCTGCCAGGTCGGCTATCAATCACAGGCGGCATTTGGCAAGAAGTTCAAAGACTTCTACGGCACAGCGCCCGGGCGCATTCGCAGGGCGGGCAGCTAGAACTGACGGTTACAGCCCAATCGGCGCAGCGCTGCACATTGGCGCTGTATCGTTGACATGCATCAAAGGCGTTGGCTACAACTGGAGTAGATAGGAGTTATGCGTCATGCCTCTTTACATCTGCGGAGCAAATCCTCATGGCACCTGTTCAATCCAACGCGCAATCATCTTCTACCCCCGCCTTCCCCGCTGAAACCGGCGAGCACTGGATCGAGCCCTTGAACGATGGCGGGCACGTGCTCATCAGGCCACTGCGGGCTGAAGACCGCGAGCGTGAGAAAGCGTTCATCATGCGCCTTTCACCTGAATCGCGGCACTTTCGCTTCTTGTGCCAGGTCAGTGAGCCGGGCGAAGCGATGCTCGACAAGCTGATGAGCGTCAACCAGCTCGAGAACGCTGCTTATGTGGCCCTGGCGCACGTCGATGGTGAACTTCGTGAAGTCGGTATCAGCCGTTACTCAGCGTGCGCACAGCCTGATGAGTGTGAATGTGCGGTCACCGTGGATGATCAGTGGAAAGGTCATGGCCTGGGCGCAAAATTGCTTGGGCACCTGATCGACAAGGCGCAAGCCAACGGCTTCAAACGCATGTTTTCCATCGACTCTGCGGCCAATACGGCGATGCACGAACTGGCCCGCGAGTTTGGTTTCTCCACTTCCCGCGACCCTAACGATTCCTGCCAGGTCATCCATACCCTGTCATTGGCCTGAACGCCTTGAGCTGCAGCGCTGCTGGCCTGTTCGAAACATCTTTTACCGATGCATCCAACAGGCCGGCAGCGCTGGTGTATCAGTCGACGGTAGGCTCTGGGGTAATGACCAATACGCTACTTGGCATTTTGTACAGCACCCGCTCAACAGTGCTGCCGATGTACTTGGCCAGCCCACGATGATGAACCCGGCCCATGACGACAATGTCGCTGCCATGGGTTTTGCAGAACGTCGTCAGCACTTTCGATGGGTCGCCCATGATCATGTGGCATGCCTGCGGATCGATGCCGTTGCGGTCGGCCAACGCCCGGAAAGCTTCGCTTTGAGCCTTATGCAAGCTGTTGGCCAGGTTTGAGTCGAACATGAACGATATCCGACCCAGGTGTTCTGCTTCGGTCTGCATCGAGGTCAGATCGTAGGCGTAAAGCAGTTCAACCTGTGCCTGGCACTGCATGGCCAACTTCAACGCTTCCTGGACAATCCGATCATTGAAACCCTGGTACTGATCTTCAGGGCGTGACAGGTCGACGGCGGCGACTACCTTGCGTGGCAGCGCGTGCTCGGTCTTGTCGACAAAATGCAATGGCACCCGGCATTCACGTAGCAAGCGAATGTCCAGTGTCGAGAATAACGCCCGCATCAACCGCGACTCGTGCTCGATATCCTTGATCACCATTGCAAATGGCTGTTCTTTCAAGTGGATCAGTATCTCGTCCAGGACATTTTCCACCCAGACCACCTCGGTGGTGACCGTCAGCCCATTTTTACGCATAGGCGCTGCCTGGGTTTCCAGCCAATCACGGTGTTTTTCAATGTAGGCCTGGCGCACCAGTGCCAGCGCTTCTTCGTTCATCATTCCAGCTGTAGCCAGCCCTTCGAGATAATCGAATGCCACGATATGCAACGGCATGCCTTTGGCCTTGGCCAGGGCTGCGGCGCGGTCAAAGGCATCACTACGGCGCATGAGCGGGGGGACTACAAGCAGTAAACGTTGATAGTCAGACATAGCACACCTCACACTAAGCGATGAGTAGGATTGCCCTATCCTGCATTTGTCTGGCCAGACACGTTTGACTTGCATCAACAATACTTCGCGTGCCGGCACCGAGGGTGACGTATTGTCTGTTCAGCACACAACAAAGCCAGGTATGCGCATGATCGACACCGCTGGAACTGCCCGTAGCCCTTTATCCGTGTTCTTGATCTTCCTGCGCCTGGGCCTGACATCCTTCGGCGGCCCTGTCGCTCACCTGGGCTATTTTCGCCACGAATTCGTGACTCGCCGCCAGTGGCTGAGCGAGCGCTGCTATGCCGAATTACTTACGCTTTGCCAGTTTCTACCGGGCCCTGCCAGCAGCCAATTAGGTATTGCGCTCGGGCTGTCCCGCGCCGGTTATGCGGGAGCGGTGGCCGCCTGGGCAGGCTTCACCCTGCCCTCGGCGATTATCCTGATTTTGTTCGCCCTGAGCATCGTCAACCATAGCGACATGATGTCCAGCGGCGTTGTGCATGGATTGAAAGTCGTGGCGGTAGCGGTGGTAGCCCAAGCCGTGTGGGGAATGGCGCGCAACCTTTGCCGCGACCTTGTGCACATCAGCATCATGGCTGCTGCGGCCTGTGCGGTCCTGTTGTTGCCTGGGGCTTGGGGACAACTAGCAGTCATCCTCATTGCCGCAGTGATGGGCGTTTTTCTACTCAAGCCAAAGCACTACCCAGAGCCTGAACCGCTAGTCATTGCCATCAGTCGTCGGGCAGGCCTGTGCTGGCTCAGCCTGTTTTTTGCGCTGTTGATCGGGCTGCCGCTGCTGTCCACCCTGGTGGCGAGCCACCCACTGGCGCTGGTAGATATCTTCTATCGTGCCGGATCGCTGGTGTTTGGTGGCGGCCATGTCGTGCTGCCGCTGCTGCAGGCACAGGTGGTGCCCGTTGGCTGGGTAAGCAATGACGTCTTCTTGGCCGGCTATGGCGCTGCGCAGGCGGTCCCGGGCCCATTATTTACCTTCGCCGGATTCCTGGGTGCATCCATGAACACTGCCCCGGCAGGCTGGCTGGGTGGTTTTATCTGCCTGTTGGCGATCTTTGTACCGTCATTTCTGTTGGTGCTGGGTACCCTGCCGTTCTGGCAGGTCGTGCGCCACAACAACCAGGCGCAAGCAGCGCTTTCGACAGTCAACGCCGCAGTGGTTGGCCTGCTCCTGGCAGCGCTCTATCAGCCTGTCTGGACAAGCTCGATTCACTCGCCGCAAGACGTCGGCCTGGCATTACTGGCGTTGATCGCGTTGATTTATTGGAGACTGCCGCCATGGCTGGTGGTCATCGGTGGGAGTCTGCTGGGATGGTGCATGCACGCACTCGCATAAACTGGCAACGCCGCCTCACCCTGTGCGTCAAATGACTCAACACCGACAAAAATCTACAGCTTCAACGAATCCTGAGCTATGACTGTTAGACGGTAAGCGCAAAGGAGTCGCCATGAAATACCCCTACGTATCGGGATCCCTGGTTTCAATTTCGCTGGGTTTGTTCGCGGTTTCTGCCCAGGCTGACAACGCCAGAGACTGGCAGAATACCCCGATCGGCTTGAACATGGTGTTTGGCTACTACAACCTGATCGACACCAACACACCTATTGATACCTCGCTGGCGCTCGATGGCCTGTCGCTCAACGCCGACGTTTACATCGTGCGTTACGCCCGCTCGTTTGGTATTGATGGACGCAACTCTGCGATACAGTTGCTGCAGCCTTACGCTGATGTAAAAGCGTCGTTCGATGACGCGCGGTTTTTTTCCGGCACCAAGCGCAACGGCGGCATGGGTGACACGCAAATTGTTTTCGCCCACAACTTCTTTGGTGGTCCGGCATTGACTGCCGAGGAGTTTGCCACCTGGCAACCCGAGACCTTCCTGAGCGGAGCCTTGTGGCTGACCACGCCGACCGGCGACTACGACAAGAACCGAATCATCAACATTGGCGCCAACCGATGGGTAGTAAAGCCCGAAGTAGCCTTCGGTACCCCGTTGGGCCCGACATGGCTGGAACTCAACACCTATGTTTCGCTTTACGGCGACAACGATGAGTATCAAGGCGACAGCAAGCTTGAACAACGGCCGCTTTACGCCGTCGAGGGCCATTACAGCTACACCTTAAACCCGGCCCTCTGGGTGTCGCTGGATGCGACCTACAGTGTGGGGGGCGAAACCAAGGTCGATGGCGTCGACCAGGACAACAAGCAGGAAAACGCCCTGCTTGGCGCCAGCCTGGGCTTCATGCTGTCACGCCAGTTCGGCGGCTTGGTTGCCTACAGTGATACCGTTTCAGAACGCACAGGGTCACCGGATGTGAATACCTGGACGCTGCGCTTGCAATACGTTTGGTAGCAACGATGGCTCAGGCCTAGAAAACCCGCGGCATTTGAAAACCCGTATTTTCAGCGCCGGCCATCAATAATGAGGCCTGGCCGTTGGTCTTGTTAACGAATGAGGACCAGTTGGGTAACTGCTCAATATTACCGACGCGTTTCAACCCGGCCTGATCAACTTGATACAGGCCAACATTATTGAATGCGAATTCCACTTTCAAATCATTGCGTTGGCCAACCGAGGTAATGTTGTTGGTGAGGTTATCCAACAACAGCGGATCTGATTCAGGCTTTTGCCAATAAGAAAGCACCATATGTGCTTGCCCGCTGGCGTTGACAGTCGTGTACAAAAGACGCACTTTGCTTTCGGGAACGCCTAACAAACGCAAGGTATAGTATTTTGCCAATGCAAAGTCTTCGCAGTCACCTGCACCCTTCTCCAGGGTCTCCAGCGGGGAGGCCCAATAGTCTGCTTTTTTCCAAACATCACTATCTTCACCGAAACGAATATTGTTGTTGAAGAACGCGTTCACACGCAGCAGCTTTTGCTGTTCGCTGAGCGTGCCGGCGTCAGCTACCAAGACCCGCCAATCGTGTAAACGCTGGGTAGCCTGCTGAGTCAGGTGCAGGCTTTGAGGAAGAGGCACGGCGATCGCGCTGCCCGAAAGGAGGCCTATGCCGAGCAGAACGGCCGCTAAGATATTCAATTGCCGAGCAATTTTGGTAAAGGCTTTGAAATTAAGATTTACCAAGCAGTACCTCGCTTAATAACAATCGATTTCTAAAAGCTTACTGGGCCAAGCGACCCGCACATTAAGGTAACGTCTGCGACTCGGCAAGGTGCGTCCGTCGGAGAGTTACGCAGGCTACCGTCAGTCCGATGAACTGTAACAAAGTGCAGGCTCATGCATCCATGTAAATGCGTCACTCAAGCAAGCACGACTCTTCTTGAGGAAGAACATCATGAAACTCTTCGTACAGATGACAGCATTAGCTGCAGCTGCGTATTTGAGTGGGAGTGTTACAGCTGCAACGCAAGTTGAATACCCAGTTTCCAGTGTCTCCAGTGAACCTGCTCAATTAATGCTTGCCGAAGGAGGTAGTGATCGTCTTACTGAAAACTATCTACAACGACAAGCTTTGGCAAAAAGCCAACCTAAGCAGGACACTGGCGCAACCTATGTACAATTGATAAAAGAAAACCCAACCGCGTCGGGAAATACGGTGGCCGATCCACTCGATGAAATGAATACCACAAACCCTAAACTCATCGACCCGATTACCAGAGATCGAGACGAATACCGCAGCGCCCATTGAATGAACTAAAGTTTTACACCCTTGAGACCTCAGTGCACGCAGGCGACGTGCACTGAAGTCGAGCAAGACACTAGATACTATCGCCCTGCATATCTTCAATTTCATTGCTTGTCGACTGAGTGTTCGCTGGCCCGTTTGACACGGGGAGCGCCTGAACAATACGCGTCGCTTGTCTAAGCCTGCTTATATATACTCTGCAATGGGGACAACCCTGCAGATGGATAAATACAAGACAACGCAGGCGCACGCCCAAGTTGCCATCAATAATATCTGATCCTCGCTCGGATATTTCGTAGCAACTCAGCATTTCCCTTCCTCCTGAAAATCACTCAACATTACCTGTATACGTTGGCGACCTCTATGTAGAAGCAAGCGTACATTGCCCTCGCTCAACGCCAGTGCGTGGGCAATTTCCTTATACTCCAGCCCGGCAATATCACGCATGATGACTACGCTTCTTTGCGCACTCGGCAATTCCTGAATGTACTTCCAGATACATTCGTACAACTCAATCTCGGTTAGCAATTCTTCCGGACTTTCTTGAACGTGCTTATCAGGAGGATTGGTCCATGCCCCGTGTTCGTCAAACTGCGACGAAATAGGCGAGTGATGCTCGGACTCCAACCACTCCAGGGATATTTCCCGCCCTAGTTTGCGCCGCATGGAATGGGCTTCGTTAATGGCGATTCTTGCCAACCAGGTCCTGAATTTGGAGCGCCCCTCGAAGGAGCCGACAGCGTTGACGGCTCTGAGCCAGGTCTCTTGGGCGACATCGTTGGCTGACTCGCGGCCGACCAAGGGGATGACGATGCCGACGAGAAACGCATGATGACTTTTGATCAGATGTTCCAGAGCTTCGAGGTTGCCCTCGCGCAGGCGCTTGACCCATTCTTTTTCATCGTCCACGGCTGCCCTCCTGAGCGCCGTGATCGAGCCAGCCAGGGAAGCCTGAATGCTAGTTTAAGGCTAACACCACCCAGTCACCATCTATAAAGCGGGCGCCTTGTAATTTCCAATACAGCGACATATAACTCACTTCACTTAGACGCATATAATCAACGCCACCTATTGACGAATTAATCCGACACACAGCACTTCGACAGCACACAGATATACACACAGATACACTGCGTAACAGTGGGGACTTGCGCCGTACAATACAGGCGCATGGCATCTTACAGGAAGCCTAGATCACATTTTTCACTGTGCAAGTAGCCGTTACCTACAGAACAAACAAACATGACGACGCGGGATAACTCGCGCTATCCGACACAATCAATCTCTATAACGACCCCAGACCTTATCGCTAAACGCGAATAGGCCCTGCATGCCCCAGATATCTATTTAATCTTCTTGTTAGTCAATTGCTTGGGTCTATGATCAACGCATCGATTGTTTGACCACGGACGTTCACAGCATGGCGAAGGTACTGATCGTTGACCCCTATCCCTTGAGCCGCCTGGGTAGCGAAACCCTGCTCAACCAGGCAGGCCATAGCGTCGTGGCATTTGCCGACAATGGGTTGGATGCCCTGAATCTTGCACGGACAGCAGTCCCCGACCTGGTGGTGCTGGATCTGGACATTCCCAGGCTTGGCGGTCTGGACGTGATCAAACGGATCGCCGCACGCAAGTCTTCGACCATCATCCTGGTGTTGACTGCCCTGCCCGCCGATGTCTATGAGCATTTGTGCATCGCTGCGGGCGCCTCGGGTTTTGTGTCCAAGAGCGACACCCTGGAGTCATTCGCCGATGCAGTGAATAAAGTGCTGGCTGGCAAAACCTGTTTCCATGCCAGTGCCCTTCGACATGACCCGGCCCCAGCCACGCCCACAGAACAACTGACGGCTCGAGAGGTGACGGTATTGCATTACCTGGCTGATGGTTACCGGGTAAAGCAAATTGCCGGTGAACTGGCCATCAGCGACCGAACAGTGAGTACCTACAAGACCAGATTGCTGGAGAAAACCGGCACTCACTCGCTGGTTGAATTGCTGCATGTAGCCACCCAACGGGGATTTCTCGAAGGCAGGGCCGACAGCGACAAAGCGGGCGTTGATTCGGATCAGGCGTCAGCATTGCAATTCAATGCCTTGCTCGATCAGATCCCATTTCCTGTCTGCCTGCGGGCCGCAGACGCACGTATTCTGGCGGCCAACCAGGCGTTCCTCGATTACCTCGGTTTGACTCGCAATGCGGTCCTTGACGCCAAGCAATGCGATATAGGCGTGATAGACATCGAGCACCTCGAATTTGCCCGTGAGACGTTCAACACCGCGGTCGCAAAACAGATTCCCTACATGATGGTCATTGCTGTGCGCCTGCATGGCGAGCGTAGGGTATTGAAGCACAGCGGATGCCCGGTCATCGACCAGGGTGGCGGGCTGGTTGGAATGCTCTGTACCTCGATCGACATCGGTGAAGAGCAGGCCCAGATCGAAGCTTTGCGTGAGCAACTGGCCTACCTCACTTTTGTCAGGGACCGCCGAAGCACCTATCTCATCGAGCACGCTGATTCGCTTGACCGCTACTTGTGTAGCGCGCGCGCGGTGGTCGACGGCAACGACAGGCTCAACGCCCTGTTTGAGCGAATGCACGAAAGTGTGCAATGGCTTCGCGAAATGGTTCACCTCGAGACGGGGCAAAACAAACTCTCACCTTTTTCGCACAACCTCAACGCTCTCACCCGGAACACCCTTCAGCACCTGCCAAGCGACGACATGCCCGCGCATGATTTCACAAGTGCCAAATCGAACCCATGGGGATGGATAGATCCAACAGCGTATGCCAGCCTGATCAAAGCCCTGTTTCTTCACCTCATGCACAGAGGGGCAGCCCTGGTTTCGATTCGCGCCGACGCCTACGAGAAAGACGCCGGCTACATCGAGTGGCACCTGTGCCTAACGGCATCCATGACTTCGGCTGAATCAATGACCGCTCCGGTTATCTACCTTTGCGTGGCATCCGAGCTGAGCACGTTGTTCGAGGCAGACCTGCAGATCAGCAGCGATGACGAACAGGCATTTGAAGCTCATCTGCGCTTGACCATCCCGCTCGCTACGGCGGCGCATTAGAATCGGAAACGCACTACAAGGCGTTGCATGAAGCAACGCTTACCCAGTAAAGATCCAGGATCAATCATTTCTCCTAGTTGACACCTCTAGGAGAAACACGATGAAACGGCACCTCAAACCTGGTCAAGAACCTCCCTCCTCGACACTGACTGCACTGTTCGTTTCCGTCGCTCTGGCAATTGCCGGGGTGACCTGGCCGGTAAGTTACGCCTTGGCTGAGAACATTCCCCAGGGCGGCCAGGTAATCGGCGGCAAGGCAACCATTACGCAACAAGGCAAAGGCATGGAAGTGAACACTTCCACGGCGCGTACTGCCATCAACTGGCAGAGTTTCAACGTCGGCCCCGACCACAAAATCACGTTCAACCAGCCTGATGGCAAGTCGGTCACCCTCAACCGCGTAACAGGCGGCGACCCCTCGAAAATCTACGGCACGGTAACCTCCAATGGCCAGCTGATTCTGGTGAATCCCAACGGCATCTGGATGGGGCCCAAAGCGCACCTATCTTCCAGCGCGCTGGTCGCCAGTGCAGGTTTTCTCACGGAAGAGCAAGCCAAGCAGTTTGCTGCAACCGGCAAGCTGGATATTCAACTCACAGGCGCGGTAACCAACCAGGGACGCATCACTGTTCATGACAATGGCATGGTCGCCCTGCTTGGCGCCCAGGTCACCAACGCCGGCGTTATTCAGGCCCGCAAAGGTACGGTGCAGCTGGCTACCGGCCCGCAGGCCACACTCGACTTTCACGGCGATGGTTTGCTGAACATTGCCGTCAGTGGTGAGCCTGGCGACAAGGCCAGCGTTACTGCCGATGTCAGTGGTGGCGTGCACAACAGCGGGCAAATCGACGTTGCCAACGGCGTGGTGGCCATGAGCGCCCAACGTGCAGCCAAGCACCTGGACTCGGTGATCAATCTGGGCGGCAACGTCGTCGCCGATTCAGTGAGCAACGACGGCGGCACCATCGTCCTGAGTAACGCAGCGCGCACTGACGTCACCGGAAACTTGAGCGCCACAGGCGTCAATGGCGGCACCATCAAGGTGCTTGGCGACCATGTGAATGTTGCCGGCACCGCCAGGATCGATGCCTCCGGCAGCCAGGGTGGCGGTGGCAAGGTGCTGATGGGCGGTAGCTTGCAGAACAAAGGGACCGAGGCGCCCGCCATCACCACAACCGTCGCCAAGGGCGCCCAGCTCAAGGCCGATGGCAAGACCGATGGGGGGCAAATCGTCGCCTGGAGCGATGAAGCAACCCATTTCGCCGGTTCGGCTTCGGCCAGCGGCAAGGTCAAGGGTGGCGTAGTTGAAACCTCGGGCAAGCAACTCACGGTAACGTCCGATGCCAAGGTCGACACCCGTGGACAGAAAGCCAACGGCACCTGGTTGCTCGACCCTGCCATTGTCAATATCGATGAAACCGGCGCTGTCGGCTCGGTCGCAGCCAGTACCATCGTCAGCGGACTGGCGCAAGGCAACGTGCTGATTCAGGCAACCGACACCATCAATGTCGATGCCCCCATCATCGCTACCAACCTCGCCTCGGTAGACAACGACGGTCGCATCAGTCCATCGACCCTTGCGCTGATCTCCTCCGGCAACGCCGGTCAGATCACCACGTACGCGGGCACCGATAAGAGCCATGCCAACGGCGCGGTGAATATCAGGGCGCCGATCCTGCTCAAGGATGGCAACCTCTACATCAGTGCTACTGGCGACATCCGCTTATTCGATGCGGCACCGGCAGGTGCCAGCGGCGAGGCCGCCTACGGCCGCCGCGCAATCATCGATGTGGGGTCGGGTATCGCCTGGCTGAAAACCACTGACACTGCCTCCATCTTCCAGCAGGACAACACTGCGCTGATCGGTGCCAAGGTCGCCCTCGAAGGGGCCAGCGTACGCATGGACAGCGGTTTGAACTTCGCGGGAGAATTGGCCGGCAAGGCCAGCAATGGCATATTCACCTTCAGCCAAACCAATGCCAGCGGCACCGGACCCGACACCAGCAAAACCATTACCGCCCCACTGACCGGTGAAACCCTCAGCGGCATCAAAGCCTATGCCCTGACCAAAGTCGGTACACAAGTGGTAATCGGCAACAACAATGTGGACCGCACCGTTGAACTGAGCCCCGGAAACGGTCAGACATTCGACTACGTGGTGTTCGAGGCGTTGAACCTTCGTGACGAGAATGGCAACGAGATTCCGCAAGCAGACGTACTGCGATATCTGGACAGCTCCGATTACCTGATCTACGGCATCAGCTTTCGCGACAGTGAAGGTTCGCTGTGGAAGTTCACCCCCAACCCCAGCGACGTCAATGCACCCATTGTCAGCCGCGACGGCGTACCGGTTAATGTCCCCGTGGGCTTTTCCCTTAGCCCGGTGGGTGGACAGCTCGCCGTTGGCGTCATGACCGGCATTGGCTACTGGGGTGTGGATGGCGAGTACATCCCCGGTGCATCGAACCAGCACGAGATACAGTACAAACCCGCCACAGATACCTCCCAGCAATTGATTTTCAAGCTGCCCGGTGAAACCGACGCGATGCTCGCCCGCATTGGCTGGCTGGCCGATGACAAGCCCTGGATAACCACCACGGACGGCAAGCCTGTCACCCAGAAAAACCTGTTTGAAACAGCCCAGGTCCAGTTTCTTTCAACACAGGACAAAACCGACACAAACGTTGCGATCTCCACTAACAAGGCACAAATCAGTGCTACCCCCGCGCACGCCAGCCGCGAATACGGCGAGCACAACCCGGCCTTTACCCAGGGCATCGTCAACAGCGGGTCAAGCGTGGAACAAGTACGTGGGTTGGACCAGTATGTTGACGCTCAATTGGGTCGGGCCGGTGTCACCAAGGCCGTGCCATCGACAGCCGCAACCGAGCACTCCAATGTCGGCCAGTACGCGATCGAGGGTGGCTTGAGCGGCGATGCATTTGCCCAGCAGCGCTATGAACTGCAAAACAACACCGCCACCCTGACCGTGACCCCGGCAGAGCTGACCGTGACCGCCAACGACAAGCACAAAGTCTACGGTGACAATGACCCTGGCCTGGACTACAAGGTCGGCGAGACAAAACTGGGTCACACCGGCGCTGAGCTGCTTCAGGGCAATCTTGATCGTCAGTCCGGTGAAAATGTCGGCCAGTACACCATCAACAAGGGCGGCCTCGCGTTGAACAACGGCCTGGGCGGCAACTACACCCTCAAGTATGTCGACGGCACGCTGCAGATCACCCCGGCGACCTTGACCGTTCAGGCGCAGGACACGTCGAAAGTCTATGGCGATGCCGACCCTGCCCTGACTCGTAGTGTCTCGGGCCTGAAGAACGGCGACACAGTGGCATCGGTACTCAACACCGGCACCCTTGGCCGTGAAGCCGGCGAAAACGTGCGTGCCGCCGGCTACACCATAAATCAGGGCAGCGTCGGCCTGAACAATGACCAGGGCCGTAACTACGTTCTGCAGTTTATCGACGGCAAGCTGACCATTACCCCCGCCGCCTTGACCGTAGCCGCTGATAACAACGGCAAGGTCTACGGCGACCTCGACCCTGCGCTGGGTTATCAGGTCCGTGGCCTGAAAGCCCAGGACAGTGCCGGCGAGGTGTTGAACAACGGCACACTGGTTCGCCAGACGGGTGAACAGGTCAGCGCTGGCGGCTACAGCATCGAACAAGGTTCGGTAGCCCTCAACCAGGGCAAAGGCCAGAACTACATACTCAGCTATGAGGCTGGAAACTTCAGCATTACTCCGGCCACCCTCCTCGTGCGTGCCGATGACAAAACCAAGGTCTACGGTGAAATCGATCCGGCACTCAGCTATCAGGTGTCCGGACTCAAACGTGGCGATCAGCAAACCTCGGTGCTCAACGGCGGCGCCTTGCAACGCACAGCTGGCGAAGACGTCAAGGCAGGTGGCTACGCCATCGGCCAGGGCACGCTGGCCAACATCAGCCAGAACTACATCCTCAACTACGAAGCTGGCGTATTTACCATCACGCCAGCCTCGTTGCAGATCGACGCTGGCACGCACTCCAAGGTGTATGGCGAGGTAGATCCAACGCTTTCCTACCGCCTCAGTGGCCTGGTCAATGGCGACAGCGCCGGCGATGTGCTCAACAGCGGCGCCATCGCCCGTAACAGCGGCGAAAACGTCGGCCAGTACGCCGTTCACCAGGGCGATCTCGGCCTTAACAGCGGCAAGGGTGGCAACTACATCCTCACCTTCAACAACGGTCAACTGGCAATCACCCCAGCCGTGCTAAGCGTGACCGCCGACCACAAGGCCAAGGTCTATGGCGATCTTGATCCTGAGTTGACCTATTCGGTCGCCGGCCTGAAACGGGGTGACAGTGCTGCCGATGTGCTCAAGGGTGCGCTCACTCGGGATGCCGGCGAGAACGTCAAGCCCGGCGGTTACGCCATCACCCAGGGCAATGTGCTGCTCACCAGCGGTAACTACGCCATGGTTTTCAAGGACGGCAAACTGCAGGTCACCCCGGCTCCGCTGGATGTACGCGCAGACAACAAGTCCAAGGTTGTCGGCGCTGCCGACCCGCAACTGACCTATCAAGTCAGCGGCCTGAAAAACGGCGACAAGGCTGATCTCGCCCAAGGTTCGCTGGTCCGCGCTCCAGGTGAAAGTACCGGGGCCTATGGCATTGGCCAGGATCAGACCTACCAGGCGGGCAGCAACTACACCGTGACCTTCCATGACGGCACCTTGACCATCACCGGACCGCTCGCGCCCATTGACCCATTGCCCACTGCGGTACGCCAAGTTGTTCCTGTCACCGCGCAATCGCCAGGCAACACCCGCTGCACGGCCCTGGAATCACCCTCGGCGGTATCGGCCAACTACTCGGTAACCCCCGCAGTGGCCCGCACCTACGCCGTGCAATTGATCTGTAAACCCCGTGCCTACGGCGATAGCAACAGCACCATCCCGGATATCCGCGATGTGCTCAGTTACGCCAACAGCCACTTCAAGGACGGCCAGTTCATCGTCCCTGATTGGAGCCGCAGCGTCATTCCTCACGACCTTCAGGCTCCGCAAAAGGGAGGTAAATAATCATGAAATCCTATCCCTCACGCATGACCCGTATCGCGGTGGCAGTGCTGTCCAGCCTGCTGGTGCTGTCGGCGCAGGTAAACGCCGCGCCGCTGGGGCAACTCAACCCCGGCCGGATCGAAGTTCCCGACCGCAGCGGGATGCGCAACTCGCCCACGCAGATGCCTGAAACGCTGGAGCTACGTGAAACCACCGTCACCCCGCAGCTGGAACAGTTGCCCGAAGAAATGACTGCACTGCCAGCGAACCTGTCACGATTCAAGGTCAACAGCGTCACCCTGATCGGTGCTGACAGCTACCCTGCCGGCACCTTCAAGCCGGTGCTTGCGCGCCTGGAGGGCAACAGCGTCAACCTTGCCGAGATCAACGCCGTGGTGGACACCATCACCCAGCGTTATCGCAAGGCCGGTTTTTTGCTGGCCAAGGCCTTTGTTCCACAGCAACGCCTGGAAGGCGGCAAGCTGACGATTCAGGTGTTCGAAGGCAAAATCAACCAGGTCAGCTTCAGCGGCCCAAGCAACAAGGCACTGGAGCGCTACGCCGAAAACATTCGCCAGCAAACCCCACCGAAAAGCGCCACCATCGAGCGCAACTTGCTGCTGATGAACGATGTGTCCGGTAACGAAAGCCGCGGTGCCTTGCAGGCATCACCGCTGCAGGCCGGTACTGAACTGACGGTAGAAAACCAGCTGCGCAAGTACGAAGGTTTCATCGGTTTCGACAACCGAGACAGCCGCTACTTCGGGCCCTGGCAGGTCTATGGCGGCATTGGTGTCAACGACCTTACTGGCAACGGCGACCATTTGGGCATCCGCGCCGGCCGGTCGGTGGAAGGCAACAAGATGACCTTCTTCGAGGGCCAGTATGAGTTGCCGGTTGGCAGCCAAGGCGATGTCCTCAGCGTACTGGCCCAACATAACGATGGCCACGCCGACACCTATTCGTTCCTCAATGCCAACAGCTCCGGTGACACCTTGGCCGTGCGTATCACGCGGCCATGGATTCGTCAGCGCGACAGTACGTTCAAGACGTCGGCGGCGTTCACCTACTTCAACGGCAAGTCCGAGTACCTCGACGACGCTGATCTGCCACCTTCCAGCGACGACCGCATTCGGGCGATACGCCTGGGTGCAAGCTATGACTTCGTCGATAGCTACGGCGGCAAAAACCTCGCCAAGCTCGAACTGAGCAAAGGCCTGGCAGTGATGGGCGCCAGCAGCGAAAGCCGGCAGAACCCGTCCCGCGAAGGGGGTGAAACCGACTTCAGCAAACTCCAGCTGGACGCGCAACGGCTGCAAGACCTGAGCCGCCTCATGGACGGGCTGAACCTGTACATGGCCGCCACTGCGCAGACATCCTTTGGCCAAGCCCTGCTGTCGCCGGAACAATTCGGTGTGGGCGGCAGCGAGTTCGGCCGCGGCTATGACCCTTCGGAAATCACCGGTGACCGTGGCTTTGCAGTCAAGACCGAACTGCAATACAACCGCATCCACGCCTTCAAAGACTACGCCGTACCCACCCAGTACTACGCGTTCTGGGACTTTGGCAAAGTGTGGAACGAAGAGCCCTATTGGGTCCCGACTCAGAGCTTGTCCTCAGCGGGCGTAGGGGCTCATTTGCAGGTGTTCAAGGACACTTTCGTTTCCCCGGAAATCGCCTTCCCGCTGACCCGTTCGGTCTCTGCTGAAGAGCTTGATAACGATAACGGCAAGGCGCCACGGCTTTATATCAACTTCCTCAAACTGTTCTGAAATCAGCGAAGCGAATGCCCCTCCTGGGGCATTCGCTGTGGAGACCGCACATGACTAGCCACGGTGAACTTTTGCGCACAATCAGAAGCGCTTCGTTCAATGACGAAGCGGCGGCAGAACTGTTGCTGGAAATACGCCGCCTTGGCCTGGCGCCAAGGCTCACCCATCGCCTCGACGATATCGCCATTCATATGCACCACGATGCCCGCGCGCTGGAGGCGCTCTACCTGGCTTTGAGCAGCGGCCGCATCGTGTTCAGCGCAGGTGTGCCAGCGGATGACCAGGATTGAGCTTCATCGGCCCACTGAAACATCGGTGCAGGATTGATCAGGCATTGCCCCCATTTCCTGGTTGCAGGCCACGCAGAAATATAGCGATGGCCTCGTCCACCCGCCGCTGTTGATCCACCTGCGAAGGGATATCCATCAACCCCAGCAAGCAGCGCAACTGAAAATCACCGGTCAGAGCATCAAGAAACAACACTGCTCGGGTCTGGGCGTCTCCCGCCCGGACGATCCCGTCTTTCTCGGCCCAGACAAAATAATCAAGCAAACAGCCGTAGGCTGCGCCGGGTGCCGCCTCGAAAAACGCCCGTGCAGCTTCCGGCGCACGCAGTGCTTCGGCGACGATCAGCCGGTGCATGGCGATCGTTCGTGGCGAAAGAATCACCTCCAGGAAGGTTTCGGCAATGGTGCGCAATGCCTGCGCCAACGGCTTGCAGGTGAGGTCCATGTGCGTGAGTGGGTTGACGATCTGCTCGCACAGACGGGCGATAATGGCCGCAAACAAGCCGTCCTTGTCTCCGAAGTAGGCATACACCGTACGCTTGGAGCCGCCGATGCGGGCGATGATGGCGTCGACACTGACCCCGGCATAACCTTCTTCAAGGAACATTTCCGTCGCTGTGGCGAGAATGCCCTCCCTCTTTTCGACTTGCCGCTTACTTTCCACCCGCTCGCTCAAGTAGCACCTCTGTCAGTTCCATACGCAATCGCTGCGCGCTAAGCCTACCTGCCCTGCGGTAGGCGTTCCACTTTGTCGATAAAAATGCATATCTATCCTGCATTTTTATGCAAAACACTTCCTGGCAATGGCATTGACAGACGCGGACCGCAATGGGAATCTTCGCATAACGGTACGGTACGGTACCGTTTACTTAAACCTTGAAAAATAATAACAGCGAGGTATGGATCATGCGTTTTGTCACTTTTGCCGAAGGTGCTCTCAAGGGCCTGGCCGTGGAGACCGAAAGCGGTCTGCGCGGCCTCACTGAAAACCTGCCAGGCTACCCGGGCTCGCTGTTCGACCTGCTCAGTGGTGGGCTGCAGGCGCTGCAGCATGCTCACCAGAAGTTGAGCACAGCGCCCTTGCTCGACAGCGGGCGCATTCGGCATCTGCCCCCCATCGAACGCCCAGGCAAGATCGTCTGTGTTGGCCTGAACTATGCCGACCACACCAAGGAAAGCCCGTACGACCAGCCGACCTACCCGACGTTCTTCCCCCGTTTTTCCACAACACTGATTGGCCACGGCGAGGCCATTGTCCGTCCACAGGTGTCCGAGCAACTGGACTACGAAGGCGAGTTGGCAGTGATCATTGGCACCCGAGGTCGCCATATCGCGCAAGAACAGGCCTTGCAACACGTTGCCGGCTACTCGATCTTCAACGAGGCCTCGGTGCGTGATTACCAGTTCAAGTCGCCGCAATGGACCATTGGCAAGAACTTCGACGCCACCGGCGCGTTTGGCCCGGTCTTCGTCAGCGCTGATGAGTTGCCGCCCGGTGCCCGTGGCCTGTCGCTGACGACTCGCCTGAACGGCAAGATTGAACAGCATGGTAATACTGCCGACATGGTCTTTGATGTGGCGCATCTGATCGCCGTACTCAGCGAAGCCGTCACCCTCGAACCGGGCGATGTCATCGTTACCGGTACACCCGCCGGCATTGGCTGGGCTCGCCGCCCGATGTTGTTCATGAAGCCAGGTGATGTCTGCACCGTGGAGATCGAAGGGCTCGGCACCTTGGTCAACCCCATCGCCGCTGAGACGCCGCCTGCCTGAGGTCGCGCTTGAAAAACTAGTCCAACCCCGTTCGCCTTAGACAGGCGGGAGTTTCACGGTCGGCCTCGCCGCGCCGTGACCCCGGCTGCCCACGCCCGGACCGATTTGCGGTTCGCGCTTGCGGCTGCCTGGAGAAAGCCTCCTTGCCAGCGAACGCCCGAATAAATCGTCGGCCCTGGGCTGAGGAGACGCAGCCATGCTGCACATCAAAGACATCAATCATGTGGTCTACCGGCATGCCGATCTCGACCTGCTTGAACGCTTTCTGCTCGACTTCGGCCTGACCGTCTGTCACCGCAGCAAACACCGGCTTTACCTGCGTGGTACCGGGCCGCTGCCCTATGTCTACATTGCCGAGCGCGCTGACACGCCGGCCTTGGGCGCCATCGCGTTTGCCGTCGAGTCGTTCGCCGACCTGCAGTTCGCCGAACGCTTGCCAGGAGCCTCATCGATCCAGGCGCTGGAGCACCCCGGCGGTGGTCATTTTGTGGCACTGCAAGACCCCTGCGGGCGTCGCATCGAACTGGTGCAGGGTATCGAGCCAGTCCAGGCCCTGACACAACGCTCCGCGCTGGTACTCAACTCGGCGGTCGAAAAGCGCCGCTTCGGCGATGTGCAGCGACCCGGCAAGGGTCCGGCACAGGTCATGCGACTGGGCCATGTGGCCATTGGCGTCGCCGACATGCCCAGCATGATTGCCTGGTACCGAAACGTGCTGGGCATGTTGCCATCCGATCTGATCGTCGAGGGCAATGAGCAGGGCTGCCCCTCTGCGGCATTCCTGCGCCTGAATCGGGGCAGCCAGTGGACCGACCATCACACCATTGCGCTGTTCCAGGCCAACCGTGATGTTGTGCACCACGCCTCCTTCGAGGTTCAAGACTTCGATGCGCAATGCCTGGGCCATGAGTGGATGGACGATCAAGGCTGGACCCCTTTCTGGGGCGTTGGCCGCCATGTGCTTGGCAGCCAGATATTCGATTACTGGCGCGACCCGTCGGGCAACCTCATCGAGCACTTCACCGACGGTGACCTGTTCAATCATGCCTCACCCATGAACTGCACCCAGGCCTGCGATTCCAGCCTGTACCAGTGGGGACCGCCCATGTCGGTGGAGTACTTCCTCGGTGGCAGCGATGAAAGCGAGACCGTCGCACCACGATCGCTGGCCGAACGCCAACGCCGCAGCCGCTGAGCATCACAGGAGTTCTGCCATGAATGAAACATTGTCCAACCACGCCCTCGACCAGCTGTTTCGCAGTGCCCGCAGCCACAATGGCTGGCTCGACAAGGCTGTAGACGACGACACCCTGCGTGCTATCTACGACCTGATGCGCTGGGGGCCGACCAGTACCAACGGCTGCCCGGCGCGTATTATCTTTCTGCGTAGCGCCCACGCCAAGGCGCGACTGCTGCCTGCGCTAGCCGCGGGCAACGTTGAAAAAACCCTCAATGCCCCGGTCACCGCGATCATCGGCTATGACGTCAACTTCCACGAGCAGCTACCACGCCTGTTTCCACATAACCCGGGCATGCGCGACTGGTACGCCGCGCAACCGCAGGCAATCCATGCCACTGCGCTGCGAAACAGCGCCCTGCAGGGTGCCTATCTGATTCTTGCCGCACGGGCACTGGGTCTTGACTGCGGACCGATGTCCGGCTTCGACCATGAGCAGGTCGACGCCGAATTCTTTGCAGGTAGCACCCGCTTTCCCGGCCAGCAGATAAGCACCAATTTTCTCTGCAACATCGGCTACGGCGATCCCTCGAAGCTGTTCCCACGCAGTCCGCGACTGAGTTTCGACGAGAGTTGTGCCCTGCTGTAAAAGCCTGCGCTCTGCGCACAGCCAAGCGCGCCATGTCGTTCACAACAAAAACAAGGAGAACACCATGCGGCATACCCACCCAACCCTCCCTTCCACACCTTGGTTCGACCGCTGACGGAGACACACCATGCAGAACATTTCGAAATGGCATGTGCTTGTCGGTGGCTTCCTCGCCTATCTGTTCGACGCGATGGAAATCATTCTGCTGACCATCGCCTTGCCGATAATCCAGCAGGATCTGGGCCTGTCCATTGCTCAAGCGGGCATGCTCGCTTCGGCGACATTGCTTGGCATCGGCTTCAGTAGCATTACCACGGGCTGGTACTCGGACAACTTCGGCCGGCGCAAGGCCCTGCTGCTGTCACTGATAAGCTTTGGCGCACTGACCATGGCCGTGGCGTCCACCAGCAACTGGTACCTGTTACTGGTGCTACGCTTTTTCTCGGGCCTGGGCCTGGGTGGCGTGTGGGGGATTGTGTCGGCCTACATTGCCGAAACCTGGCCTGCGCACCAACGTGCCCGCGCCACAGGCTTTGTGCTCAGTTCGTTTCCCATCGGCGCAGCAATCGCCGCGCTGGTTGGCAAGGCTTTGCTGCCGGATTGGCACGTGCTGTTCCTTGCCGCGGGCATCTCGACGCTTATCCCTGTGCTGTACCTGTGGTTCTTCGTTCCAGAGTCCCCCGAATGGAAGGCACAAAAAGCGATCGCCAGCCCCTGTGCCGATGCCCCTCGCAATGCTTCGGTGCGAGAAATCTTCGCCCCAGGCTTGCTGCGCCTGACCCTGCTTGGCACCGCTGCGGCAAGTTGTTCGGTGATCGGCTTCTGGGGGGCCAGTACCTGGTTGCCAACCTATCTTGTGCACGAGCGCGGCTTGGAGATCGGGATGATGGCGCACTTCATGACCATCATGAACATTGGCGCATTTATCGGCATCAACGCCTTCGGTTTGTTCGCTGACCGTATCGGCAAGCGCAATGCCACGCTGCTGTCGCTGCTGGGCAGTTCAGTGATGCTGGCAATCTACGCCTTAACCACCGATAACCAGATTCTGTTCTGGCTCGGCCCGGTGTACGCCTTCTTCTACGCCTTTGCCAGCCTGTTCGCCTCGTATTTCAGTGCTCTTTACCCGGTACGGGTTCGTACCATCGGCGCCGGTTTCTGTTTCAACTTCGGTCGCGGCCTTGCCGCATTCGCACCGTTGCTGCTCAGCGGCATTGCAACCAGCTATAGCCTGGCGCTGGGACTGCTGGTATGCGCCGGATTCTTTGCAGTTGGCATGCTGATCATGTTCTTCATGCCGCATGCCGAAGCACCACAGGGCATCCACGCAACGCCCTTGGAGCCCACGCAAAACGCTACCTCTTGATCATCACGCGCTGAAATCGCAAGCGTACTGCCCGACAGTTTGCCTGTCGGCTCGGGACTGCTCGCCCGGAGAAAACCTGGGCCCGACCGTACCGTCCTTCCCCAACGCCAGCGGCGCACGAGCTGTGCAGCTGGCAAGCCATCGGAAATGCACCTCGATGAACGCACAACAATTACAACAACGCATTTGCAAGGTACTGAGCGCTTTAACCCTGTGCAGCACTGCTGTTGTCGCCAATGCGGCGCAGTGGAGCGACACCTTTGTCGGCTTTCGCTACGGTGAGCATTACAGCGAGCCACCCGTGGACAAGAAAATCCAGAAGGAGATCTACCAGCTTGGCCACAGCAGTGGAAATGAATGGGGCGCTAATTTCTTCAACCTGGACGTGCTCAAGTCCGACAGCAATGACCCGAAAAAGGACAGCGACTCCGGCGCCGTCGAGGCGTACCTGGTCTATCGCCATCAAGTGTTCCTGAGCAAGGTGTTCGACCGTTCACTGCGCTATGGCCCGATCAAGGACATAGCCCTGACCGGCGGTATTGAACTGAACTACAAGAACAACGACTTTTCCACTCGCAAACGCCAATTGCTGATCGGGCCCACGCTCAAGTTCGATGTGCCCGGCTATCTGGACCTGAGCCTGCTGTATTCGATGGAATGGAACCACTGCGGCCTGTCCGCGTGCAAAACAGAAAATATCGAATTCGATCCCTACTACGTCATTCATCTCGCCTGGGGTTACCCCTTCCAACTTGGCGAGGCTGCGTGGAAGTTCCACGGATTCGCCAGTTACAAGACGGCCAAGGGCAAGGACTATTTCAACGACGACACCGGCGAGGAAAGCCTGATACGTGGCGCATTGATGGTTGATGTCGGCAAACTGGCTTGGGGAACGGCGAACACGCTCTGGGTCGGCCCTGGCTATGAGTGGTGGCACCACAAGTACGGTGCGATGCATAAACCGGGCGTCAATACCCATGCCCCGACACTGCACATGGAGTGGCATTTCTAAGCGCTATAGGGGTAAAGCTAAAGCGTGTCGACGGACCTGTGAGCCCCCCCGGCACGCTCAAGGCTAGGAACGCGGTACCAGCGAGGCATGAATGAAATCGAGCAGTTGCTTCTGAAAGCTGGCCAGGTCCACCGCCTTGGGGTCGAGCAAGAACTGCATCATCATCCCGCGCATCGCCCCAAGCACCAGGGTGGCGGTGGCCAGCGGATCCGCGTCGGCACGTATTTCGCCGTTGCTGATGCCGGTACGCACCTGTCGCGCCAGGTAGTCCTGCACCGCCCGGTTGTACGAACTGAGCACTTCGACGGTTTCCGAATCTTCGGTCACCGCCTCGGCCATCAATGCCAACAATGCCCGGGTGTTGACCCAGTCGGTATCGGCGCGCCCCAGGTAAACCCCGATGAACCCGAGCAACGTGGCAAGCCCCGGCTGGCGCTCAGGCACCTGTGACTCGACCATATTCATGAAGCTGGCATTGACGAAACCGGCCAGCGCCCGCAGCAACCCGGCCTTGTTGCCAAAGTGATGGGTCGCCAGGCCCCGACTGTAGCCTGCTTCTTCTCCGACTTCGGCGAGGGTCATGCCGACCCAGCCCTTGCGCGCGACGATACGCCTGGCCGCCTGCAGCAGGCGCTGCTCGGCTTCGGCACGGCGCTCGATCTGGGTGCGGCGCGATGGGGTCTGATCGGTGTTGCTCATCGGTAAATCCTTACTTGCCTGTAAACACGGGGTCGCGGCGCTCGGCCATGGCGAGGTTGCCCTCGACAAAATCGTCCATGACGATCTGCCACTCCTGCTCGCCCGCTTCGCGGTCAATGATCGCGTCCACCGCATCGGCAAGGCCCATGCGCAGGGTTTCCCGGCTGGACATCACTGCATGGGGGGCACAGAGGGCAATCTCTTCAGCCAGCGCCCGCGCAGCTTGCCGCTCCTCGCCCGGTTCGGCAAGTACATCTGCAAGCCCGATGCGTACCGCTTCGACACCGTCAATACGCCGAGCAGTAGCGATCAGCAATGAAGCCTTCTGGACCCCGACCAGGCGTGGCAGGGTCACGGACAGGCCAAAGCCCTGATGAATACCCAGGCGATTGAAGTTCGCCGAGAAGCGCGCCCGGCTGCTGGTGACGCGGAAGTCACCAAACAGCGCCAAACCCAAGCCCCCACCAATTGCAGCGCCCTCGACCACGGTGATCACCGGCTTGCGTACCCGGAACAGGCGTACGGCAAATTTGTATAAGCGGCGTGGGAACTGCGGGTCACTTTGCGCAGACCCGGAAAAATCGGCTCCGGCACAGAAGGTCTTGCCATCAGCCTGCAGGAGCGTCACCCGGCAGGCGGGCAACTGGTCCAGATGCTCCAAGGCAGCGACCAGGTCTCGGATCAATTCATCGTCAAAGAAATTCAGCGGCGGACGGCTGAAGGTCAAGGTGGCGATAGGGCCGCTCAGCTCAAGACTGAGGCCGCGTCCTGGTGTGAAAACATCGGTCATTGGAAAGCTCCTTTGGATAATTCGCGCTTGCTGGGCGTCGTTGGATGCTGCTAGGTTATTTACTTGCTGGCTGACAAGCAAGTAAATAACCCAATCCTACGAGACTACGTCCATGCAGGCTCTCGATATTCAACCGTGTCGACTCGACCCTGATACTCACGTCCTGCGCGCTGAAGTGCGCGCATTTCTCGCCGACGCCCTGAAAAACTTGTCTCCCGCCGAGCGGGCCAGGAACTGGAACGGCGCCGACGAAGCGTTCAGCCGCACGCTTGGCGAGCGCGGCTGGTTGGGCATGACCTGGCCCAAGCGCTATGGCGGCCATCAGCGTAGTGCCCTGGAGCGCTACGTGGTGCTGGAGGAGCTACTGGCGGCCGGTGCACCGGTCAACGCCCACTGGATTGCCGAACGCCAGAGCGGTCCGCTGCTGATGAAGTTTTCCCCTGACGTACTGGCGCCAAGGATTTGCCCGCAGATCGCCCGCGGCACTCTTTACTGCGGCATCGGCATGAGCGAACCGGACGTGGGCTCCGACCTCGCAGCGGTCCGAACGCGCGCCGTGAAAGTCGAGGGCGGCTGGCGCGTCAGCGGCCAGAAAATCTGGACCACCGGCGCGCAACGGGCGCAGTACATGGTCACGTTGCTGCGAACCGCGCCGCGTGACGAGCAGGATCGTCACGCCGGCCTGTCGCAGTTTCTGATCGACATGCAGTCGTCCGGTATCACTGTACGACCAATCCACAACATGCTCGGCGAGCATGATTTCAATGAAGTGTTCCTGGACAACGTCTTCGTTGCCGACGATTTCGTCATTGGTAATCCCGGGGATGGCTGGAAGCAGGTCGGCGCCGAACTGGCCTTGGAGCGCAGCGGCCCGGAGCGATACCTCTCCAGCACGCAGCTGTACATGGAAATGCTCGACAGCGCCAACCCGCAAGACACCCACCAAGCCGTAACCCTCGGGCGTGTAGCGGCACGGTATGCGGTGCTGCGCCAGATGTCCCTGGGGGTTGCCGGCATGCTCGCTCGTGGCGAAAACCCAGCGATCCCGGCTGCATTGGTCAAGGATCAGGGCGCATTGCTGGAACAGTCCCTGCCGGACATCGCCCACACGCTGTTTGGTGGCAGTCGCACGCGTGGCTCCAACCTTGATCAGGTGATGCGCTACGTCACTCAGACAGCACCCTCCTTCTCCTTACGCGGTGGTACACGCGAAATCCTGCGCGGCATTATTGCCAGAGGTCTTGGACTGCGATGAACGCTTTGATGAATGCCTTTGAGGCAAGGTCGGAACTACAGCGTCTGATTTCTCACAGTGTCGAGAGTCTGTTCGCCGAACAGGTTACCCCTGCCCTGCTAGCCCGCTTCGACGCCGGTGAACCGGCCAAGGCGCTGTGGCAACTGGTCAGTGAACTCGGCCTGCCCAACGCGTTGGCACCCGAGGCATTGGGCGGCAGCGACGCCTCCTGGCTGGAAGTAAGCCCGATCCTGCGCGCGCTCGGTTACTGGCAAGTGCCACTGCCGTTGGCAGAGAGCCTGCTTGCCAGCGCGCTCTTGGCGCACGCCGGGCTGCAAGTGCCGGAAGGTCCTTTGACAGTGATCCAGGTGGGCCGCCAGAACGACCTGCGCCTGACGGCCAAGGGAGAACTGCACGGCCGCGCCGTCAACGTGCCCTGGGGACGCGAATGTCGTTGGGCGGTGGTAGCAGTCGGCAAGCGCTTGGCACTGGTCGATCTGAAACAAGCGGCTGTCGTCGTTGCTCCCGCCAGCAACTTTGCCAGCGAACCGATGGATACGCTCAGCTTCAGCGACGCCCCCAGCCAGGCACTGGGTGAATTGCGCCTGGATGGCATCGACGAACCGGTCTGGACGCTAGGTGCGATGCTGCGTGCTTGTGTCCTGGTCGGCGCCCTGGAGGCGGTTCTGGACAAGACGGTGGCGTACGCCAACGAACGCGTGCAGTTCGGCAAACCGATCGGCAAGCAACAAGTGCTGCAGCAGTACTTGGCGCAATTGGCTGGCGCCACCGGCGCTGCACGCATGGCCTGCCACGTTGCATTGGGCAGTGCCACCGATGCGTTCGCCCATCAGCCTCACAGGCTGGTGTTCGATACCGCAGTCGCCAAAGTCTGCGCGGGTGAAGCGGCAAGCCTGGCCTGCTCGGTGGCTCATCAGGTATTCGGCGCCATCGGTTTCACCCATGAGCACAGCCTACATTTCGCCACGCGCCGACTGTGGTCCTGGCGCGATGAGTTCGGCAGCGACACTCAATGGGCCCAGGTATTGGGTGAATCGGCCATCGCGGCAGGCAGCGCCGGCTTTTGGAAAGGTCTGACCGACCCCAGCCTGTAGACAGAGCAGCACCCGATCTGCGCCTGTTGGCGCAGGCGGGTTTTTCAACCATCCGCTTCGCTATTGCGAACCTTGTGAGAACAGCCCCATGAAAGAGAAAGTCATCGTAGCCGGCGTCGGCATGATTCCCTTCACCAAACCAGGTGCCAGCGCAAGTTACACCGAGATGGGCGCAGAAGCGTTGCGCCAGGCGCTTAAAGACGCCGGTATCAGTTACGACCTCGTGCAGATGGCATTTGCCGGCTACGTTTATGGCGACTCCACCTGCGGCCAGTCGGCGATCTACCAGGTTGGCCGCACTGCCATCCCTATCATCAACGTCAACAACAACTGCTCCACCGGCTCGACTGCACTGTACCTGGCCCGTGCCGCAGTCATGAACGGTGAAGTCGATTGCGCGCTTGCCCTGGGCTTCGAGCAGATGCGCCCGGGCGCACTGAAATCGAACTGGGATGATCGTCCGGTGCCTCGTGAACCGTTCCTTCCAATTCTGAACGAACTGACCGCCGATGCCGGCGATCTACCCGGCACGCTGCGTACTTTTGGCGGCGCTGGTCGTGAACACATGATCAGGTACGGCACCAAACTGGAAACCTTCGCAGCTATCCGCGCCAAGGCCAGCCGTCACGCGGTCAACAATCCCCTGGCCTTGTTCCGCAAGGAGCTGACTGTCGAAGACGTGATGAACGACCAGGTGATGTGGCCTGGCGTCATGACCCGGCTGATGGCATGCCCGCCGACCTGCGGCGCGGCGGCGGCGATTGTCTGCAGTGAAAAATTCGCCCGCCGCCATGGCTTGCGCAGCGACGTGGCCATCCTTGCCCAGGCCTTGACCACAGACCCGGTCGAGTCTTTCGAGCCGCCCTCGATGATCAGCTACGTTGGCTTCCAGATGGCGCAGGCGGCTGCGCAGAAGGTCTATGAGCAAGCAGGTATCGGCCCGCAGGACATTCGTGCGGTAGAACTGCATGACTGTTTTGCCCACAACGAACTGCTGACCTACGAAGCGCTCGGCTTGTGTCCAATCGGTGGTGCCGAGAAATTCATTCTTGATGGCGACAACACCTATGGCGGCCGAGTAGTGACCAACCCCTCTGGCGGGCTCCTATCGAAAGGCCATCCGCTGGGTGCCACCGGGCTTGCACAATGCTATGAACTGACCCATCAACTGCGCGGCAGCGCCGGCGCCCGTCAGGTTGAAGGGTTGAACATCGGTTTGCAACATAACCTGGGACTAGGCGGAGCCTGCGTGGTGACAATGTTCGGGAGAAACTGAGGCAAAGATCGAGCACATTTTCGCCTGAAGACCACAAGGCCCCCACCCAAGGGGGCCTACCACCGGTCTATCAATGGAACGGAAAGATGTAGTTCATCCAAGCCGCCATCCGCAACAGAATCTTGCGCATCGTACCAATGTGCTCGAAATGCTTGCTGTAGACCGCCGCCTGCCCATAAGCCCCGCCCGGCATCTGATCCTTGTACGGCGCAAACGCCGGGTCGGTAATCTCGATAATCACCGGCACCCGCCCGGCAGGCGGTGACCCGGTATAACCGATCAACGTCCCCGAAGGCTGCACCTGACCCTCGGCAATCACCGTAATCACATTCGTCACCTGGCCCTTGAACACCTTGCCAGGAATACCATCGAAGGCGACCTCCGCCTCATCACCCGCGACCAGACGCAACAAGCTGTTTTGCCGCATCCAGGCGGCAAAATACTGCCCCTCCTGAGGAATGAACACCATCGACGGCCGCAACGGCAGCCGGGTCGCCATCATCCCCGGGCGCAACGACACATGAGTCACGAAACCCTTACTCGGTGCCCGCACCACCGTGTTATCCAACTCGAACTGAGCATTGCCGATCTGCGCCTGCAAGTCATCAACCCGAGCGATGGCAGCCTCCAGTTCACGGCGCGTACCAAAGTTGCGCTTGATCAACTCGCTCATCCGCGACAGGTCACCCCTGGCGGCCAACTGCTGGGCCTTGAGCGACTTGAGCCGGTACTCGAACGGCGCCGGGTCAATGCGAAACAACACATCACCCTTGTCCAGCAATTCGTTGCCTTGTACCGGCACCTCAATCACTTTACCGGAGACCACCGGCACCACCGGTACCGAGACAAAATAAGACCGCGCCACCTCCGAATAAGGGTGGTTGTAGTTCATGGTAAAAATCAGCGCGCCGACAATTAATACGCCGCCGAGCACTGCAGTAGGCACGGTCCATTTGTTCAGGGGAATGCGAAACAGTTTGAAGATGGCAACGCAAATGGCGGCGTAGGTGAGGATAAGTAACAGGTCCATAGGCTAGTTACCCCCGCCGGTTTCAATCGGAGCATTCCCAGTCTTTGCCTGGCTCGCCTCCAAATGTGCCACGCGCTGTTGCAACTCCAGCAATTGGCGCTGCAGGTCGGCCGCCGGGGATTGGTTGCCGGCACCTATTCCCCAGCCGCGATCCTCACGGTAGAGCATGGCCCAGATCCACAGGAACGGCCAAAGCGCATGCAAAGTGAACAGACTGACCCACCCGGTCGCATGAATGGCATCCTGATGCGGATGATTGCGATGAACAGCGATTTCGTAGGGAATGTCATGAAGGACGATAATGCCGTAGAACAACACCAACCCAGCAAAAATCAACACACCTAATGCAAAGTAATCAAGCATGGCTGCTCCGAAACGCAATAAAGCGAAAGTGGTAGGTAGAGTCTAATCAATCATTGCTTTTTTACCGCGAATTTCACCGTTGTCTTCGCTGTTTTTACGCCGACGTGATTCAAGCAGTGCGACGAAGCTCGACAAGCTCTGCGACACCGTGCCGCGCCGCCATACCAGCCAGGTATTGAGGTAACGAAATTCCTCCGACAACGGCCAGACACTGACCGTGGCGCAGCCCGGCATACTCTCCAACATACTCCGCGGCATCAGTGCCAGGCCCGCACCGGCGCTGACGCAGGCAAGCATTCCGTGGTACGACTCGATCTCGAAAATCTTGCCTGGCATCGCCTCATCGGTATTGAACCAACGCTCGAAATGATGGCGGTAGGAGCAATTGGAGCGGAACGCGTAGATGTTCTCGCCGTTGACGTCCTGGGCACGCTTGATCGGTCCATGGTTGAGCGGCGCGATCAGCACCATTTCTTCCTCGAACACCGGAACCCCATCCAGCGCCGGGTGCAGCACCGGGCCGTCGACGAAAGCCGCCACCAGGCGTCCGGACACCACACCGTCGATCATCGCCCCTGAAGGCCCGGTGGAAAGATCCAGTTCAACCTTGCTGTATTGCTGGTTGTAGGCAGCCAGCAATGCCGGAATACGCACCGCCGCCGTGCTTTCTAGCGAACCTAGGGAAAACGGCCCGCGAGGCTCCTCGCCTGCCACGGTCATGCGCGCTTCTTCAACCAGAGTGAGAATGCGCCAGGTGTAATCAAGAAAGGTCCAGCCCGCCGGCGACAGCCGCAGCCGGCTTTTTTCGCGGATAAACAACTCGACGCCAAGATCGGTCTCCAGTTGCTTGATACGCGTGGTCAAGTTCGACGGTACCCGGTGAATATGCTGGGCCGCGACGCTGATGCTGCCGTGCTCGGCCACGGCTTTGAAGATTTCCAGCTGAACCAGATCCACATCATTCTCCAATCGTGAACGAAAGGCTCATTATTATTCAGTTTTCAAAACATGCATAGCGCTCTACGCTGGCAATGTTCCCTAATTCTTGCAGGACAGTGCCATGACCGTGTTCTCCAGCCATACCCATGCCGTGTCGATCAACCCCGCCAATGGTGAAGCCATCGGTCACTATCCCTACGCCTCTGAAGCAGACTTGGATGCCGCACTGACCCGTGCAGCGGGCGGCTTCAACCAATGGCGCCGTACCCCGGTGGCCGAACGTGCGCAGCGGGTGCTGGCGCTGGCCACTGCGATCCGCGACAACGCCGAGGCCATGGCGAAAATGATCACCCTGGAAATGGGCAAGCCGCTGGCCCAGGCCCGCGGCGAAGTGGAGAAATGCGCGCAACTGTGCGAGTGGTATGCAGCACAAGGCCCGGCCATGCTCAACGCCGAATCGACGCTGGTGGATAACGGCCAGGCTCGCATCGAATACCGGCCGCTGGGCCCGATTCTGGCGGTAATGCCGTGGAACTTCCCGGTCTGGCAGGTGCTGCGTGGCGCAGTACCGGCGCTCATCGCCGGCAACACCTACGTACTCAAGCACGCCCCGAATGTGATGGGCAGCGCCTACCTGCTGCTCGACGTCATCAAGCAGTCCGGCCTGCCAGACGGTGTGTTTGAAGTCATCAACGTCACCCCAGAGGGTGTTTCCCAGGCCATCAAGGATCCGCGCATCGCTGCCGTCACCTTGACGGGCAGCGTGCGCGCTGGCATCGCCATCGGTGCCCAGGCCGGTGCAGCGTTGAAGAAATGTGTGTTGGAGCTGGGCGGTTCCGATCCGTTTATCGTCCTTAACGACGCCAACCTCGATGAAGCGGTGAAAGCCGCCGTGGTCGGCCGCTACGCCAACACTGGCCAGGTTTGCGCCGCGGCCAAGCGCTTGATCGTTGAACAGGGTGTGGTCGAAGCCTTCACCGAAAAATTCCTCGAAGCCACACGCAAGCTGGTCATGGGTGACCCGCTGTCGGAGCAGACGTACCTTGGTCCGATGGCGCGCTTCGATCTGCGCGACGAGCTCGACGAGCAGGTCCAGGCCACCCTGGCCGAAGGCGCTACCCTACTGCTCGGTGGCCATAAGGTCGACGGTGCGGGCAACTTCTACGCCCCGACCGTACTGGCCGATGTAACCGACCAAATGACCTCGTTCCGTCAGGAACTGTTCGGGCCAGTAGCCTCGATCATCACTGCCCGTGACGCCCGCCATGCTCTGGAGCTGGCAAACGACAGCGAATTTGGCCTGGCATCGACTCTCTACACTCAGGACTTGGAGCTGGCAGCCCAACTGACTGAAGAACTGGACACCGGCGGCGTGTTCATCAACGGCGTCTGTGCTTCCGATCCGCGGGTTACGTTCGGCGGGATCAAGAAGAGTGGTTTTGGCCGTGAGCTCTCGCACTTCGGTGTTCGCGAGTTCTGCAACGCCCAGACCGTCTGGCTGAACCGCCGCGGCTGAGTGACCAACGGTCAGGTGGCGTTGGCAAGGCTTACGTGAGCGTTGTGGGCAATGGGCTAAACTCTAGCTCGGGGTCTGGCAATACAACGCCACCGGAGGTGCATCATGAGCCAGTACCAACGCCTGTTCCTGATGGTCGGCGCCGAGATGCGCCACACACCAGCACTGGAGCGTGCTGCCGCCCTGGCACACGCGACCGGTGCCACGTTGCATATCTGTGCCATCGTCGAGGAGCTCGACACCCTTGGCCTGATCAGCGGCGACGAACACCGCAACCAGACCCGCCTGGAGAACAACCTGCAGTGGCTTGCCGACGAAGCCACCTTGCTGCATGAAAATGGCATTCGTGTCAGCACCGAAGCCCTCCTGACCCGCGACGTGCTCGGCGCTGCATTGGCCCAGGTGCAAGAAGTCGAAGCGGACCTGCTGATCAAGGATGTGCAGCATGAACCGGCGTACAAACGCCTGTTGTTCACACCGCTGGATTGGCAATTGCTACGCGAGTGCAACTGCCCGGTGCATCTGGTTTCGGCAGTGCATTGTCCCCTGCCCCGTGTGGTGGTGGCAGCCGTCGACCCGACCCACCCTGAACACCCGCACAACGACCTCAACGAAACCGTCATTCAGGCCGCCAGCGACCTGGCACGCCAATGCAATGCCGAACTGCATCTGCTGCATGTGTGCGACAGCGCCCATACCCACATGTCCGACTTTGGCGCCGGCACCGTGACCGTACCAGGTTTCGACAGCAACGTACGCAAATCCATTCACAAGGTCTTCGAACGCCTTGCCGAACGCCATGGCGTACCCGTGGAGCGCCAGCATTTTCTTTCTGCGCCGATCACCCGCAGCATTGCCGAGTTCGTCGCCCATAGCCGTACCGATGTGCTGGTGATGGGCAATCATCCACGCAAACTGCTCGAACGCCTGACCGGCAGCACCACCGAGCATGTGCTCGATCACACCTTGTGCAATGTGCTGGCGGTCAAGGCCGCAGGGTGACGCAAGCGCACGCCAGCCGCGTGGCCGTCCATTGCCGTGGACTACTCGCGCCAGCGCGACCGGCTAATCTGCAGGTTGTAGCCGCGGCCATGCTGCAGGGCACGCGGCTCAGCGGTGTCCAAGCCAATCGATAAACAGCGCAAACAGCTCGGACTGCGAATTTATTTCAAGCTTGAGGTAGAGGTTCTTGCGGTGCATGCGCACGGTCTCAGGGGAAATACCGAGTTCGCTGGCCGTGGATTTCACCGAGTGACCGCGCAGAATCATGTGGGCAACTTCGCGCTCACGATCGGTCAGCACCTGGCAGCCAAAACTGTCGAAGGCGGCTTGAATGCTGTTGTGTTCAGTATCAGCAGGCGCCTGCGCCAGACCGTGCTGGGCAAAGCGGGCCAGCAGGTCGCGAATCATCGGTTCGACCGCACGCAGCAGATTGACCTGCTCCGGGGCCAGGCGCGAGCCGCTACAGCCCTGGAACAAACTCAGGGAAATCTTGCGCGCAGCGCCGACATCGGCAATGAAGTAGCTGTCTTCGCTGCAGCCGGTACCCAAGTAATAGGCCTTGTAGTAGTCGCTGTCGAAAAAGTGGTCCGGTGCGATGTCTTCCAGGTGATAGAAGCCTTGGGCCAGGCCGCTCTCCACGGCCAGGCAGAACGGATCGAGCAAGTAGCCGGCAGCAAAGTAGCGATTGAGGATGGCATCGCGGTGCTGCTCGGGAATCCCTTGCTGATACAGCAACTGTGGCGCTTGGCCCTGGCACTCTAGACTGATCATCATCGATTCGACCGCCACCAATTGACTGATGGCCGCCGCCAGGTGCTCAAGGGCATCGGCCGTTTCTATATGGGCGCAGGCGTTCTGCAGCGCTGCATGCCATTGCTGCAAGGCGCCCAGGGACAGGCAGACGGGAGTTTCCAGGGATGCATGGCTCATGCCCCGCAGTCTACCTGCTGGGCCACGAGCCTGCACCTGGGCAATGGCGCCAAGCCTCACCCTCATGTACCGCTGTACAAGCCTTCGCGGCGTAGTTCGTTGGCGGTTTCGACGATGCATTGGCGCAAGGTCTCGACGATTTCGTCGACCTGGCCATGGGTGATGATCAGCGGCGGCGACATCACGTTCAGGTGCATGATCGGGCGTACCAACAGGCCCTTGGCCTGGGCGCGGCGGTGGATACGCTCACCGATGTTCACCGCATCGGCAAACAATGCCTTGCTGCGCTTGTCGGCGACAAACTCTACGCATGCCATCAACTTCATGCAGCGCACATCGCCCACCAGTGGCAGTTCACGCAAGCTTTGCAAACGCTGTTCAAGGTAACCACCCACCTCCTTGACGTGATCGAGCAGCTTCTCGCGCTCGATAATCTCGATGTTTTTCAGTGCCGCCGTACAGCACACCGGGTGACCACTGTAGGTAAAGCCGTGGGTGAAACAACGGCCCTTGCCCGGTTCGGCAATCACCTTCCAGATCCGCTCGGAGAAGATACACGCTCCCAGTGGCAGATACGCCGAAGTCAGACCCTTGGCAGTGGTAATGATATCCGGCTGCACGCCGAACAGTTCTTCACTGGCAAAGAAGGTGCCCAGGCGGCCAAATGACGTCACCACTTCATCGGCGACGAAAAGAATGTCGTAGGTCTGGCACACCTGCCACATCCGCAGGAAATAGTCCTTGGGCGGGATGATCACACCGCCTGAACCCATGATCGGTTCGGCAAAGAATGCCGCGACGTTGTCAGCGCCCAGCGAGAGGATCTTGTCTTCGAATTCGGCCACCAGGAAGTCGAGAAATTCGCCTTCGTCCATATCGTCCGGCGCCCGGTACGGGTTGGGATTGGACACATGATGGATCAGTTCGTTGGCGTAATCGAACTCCGGCACCCGGTCGGCCGCCTTGTTGCCGATCGACATGGTCAAGGTGGTAGAGCCGTGATAGGCGTTGTAGCGGGCAATGACGTGTTTTTTGTCCGCTTTGCCCCGGCAGTTCTGGTAGTACTGGATCAGGCGGTACGCGGTATCGACCGCCGTCGAACCGCCCGTGGTCAGAAAGACGTGATCCAGATCACCCGGCGCCAGTTGCGCCAGCTTTTCGCACAGTTCGATGGCAACCGGGTTGGCCATGTCGGAGAACGGGTTGGAGTACGCCAGCTTGCGCACCTGATCGGCTATGGCCAGGGCCATTTCTTCGCGGCCCAGACCGATGTTGGTACACCACATGCCGCCGACGGCATCCAGAAAGCGGTTGCCATCGGTGTCGCGAATATAGGCACCCTCTCCGGCGACGATGTTCAGCGCGCCCTGCTCACGGTGCTCGTCGAATACATGGTAGCCGTGCATGTAATGGGCCTTGTCGGCTTCCACCAGAGGGTCTTGGGCAAAAACAGGTGCAACAGCATTAGTTGGCGTGGCCATGGTCAGTTCCTTGGCGAAGGTAATGAGAGAACGCTTGCTCAGAAGCCGGTCTTGACCGTGCTCCAGACGCGGGTGATCGCGCGCATATCCCGGGGTTCCTGGGTTTTCTGCGCAAAAAGCCGTTCGCGCGTGGTGGCATCGGGATAGATCGCCGGGTTGTCGCGTATGTCCGCCAGTACCTGCTCGGTGGCCGCGGCGTTACTGTTGGCGTAGTGGATGTAGTTGGTCACCTTCGCCATGTTCTGCGGCTGCAGCAGGAACTCGATGAAGCGGTGGGCGTTGGCGGTGTGCGGCGCATCCTTGGGCAGGTAAAGGTTGTCGAACCAGATCAGTGAGCCTTCCTTGGGAATGAAGAACGCCAGCTGAATATCCTTTTTCGCCTCTTCGGCACGAGCCTGGGCCGTGGCGTAGTCGCCCGACCAGGTCAGGGCCATACACACGTCGCCGTTGGGCAGGCTGGTGAGGTAGTTCACCGAGTCGAACTTCTTGATGTAGGGGCGGATGTCCAGCAACAGTTTCTCGGCCGCCTTGAGATCGGCCGGTGCCGCGCTGCGCGGATCCTTGCCCAGGTATTTGAGCGCCAGCGGGATCACCTCGGTCGGTGCATCCATCAGCGTTACACCGCAATCGGCGAAGCGTGAGACGATCTTCGGATCAAACAACATCGCCAACGAGCCAATGGGCGCATCCGGCATGCGCGCCTTGATTTTGTCGACGTTGTAGGTCACCCCAGAGCTGCCCCAGGTGTAGGGCGCCGAGTATTTGAGGCCAGGGTCGTAATCCTGGAGATTCTGCACCACCTGCGCATCGAGGTTGTGCCAACTGGGCAGTTGCTGCTTGTCCAGTGCCTGGAATACGCCCGCCTTGATCAACGGCGGCACGAGCGAGGCATTGAGCATCACCAGGTCATAGCCGGAGCGGCCAGTGAGCAATTTGGTCTGTACGGTTTCATAACCATCGAAGGTGTCGTAGATCACCTTGATGCCGGTGGCCTTTTCAAAATCGGCCAGAGTCGTTTCGCCAATGTAGTCCGTCCAGTTGTACAACCTGAGTGTATTGCCGGTATCCACCTCGGTGGCCAGGGTGGCCGTGGCGGTGGACGCCAGCAACAGACTGCACATCACCTTCAGTGCCTTGCGCATAGCAACTCCGTCGTGTGACTGCTCAGGGTGAGCCGATGGCGTTACTATCAGGTGATTCACGGGCGCCGACCATAACCCGAATGGGTGGGTGTCGCGCAGAGGCTCGCAATAGCTTCAGGCGTTTGGCGATTGAGTGCTCATGGTGCCACTTCCAGGCTTGCCGCCTGATGGGTGGGATAGTCCGAATAGCCGCGTGCCCCCGGGGTGTAGAGGGTATGACGGTCGAAGCCAGCCAGTGGCAAGCCCGCTTGCAGGCGCTCGACCAGATCCGGATTGGCAATGAAATGCCGGCCGAACGACACCGCATCGCCCTCGCCTGCTGCAAGCGCTGCCCGCGCCGTTGGCCCGTCAAAGCCATCATTGAGAATCACGCCGCTGTTGCTGTGCTGGCGCGCCAGGGCGAAGGCGTCGATGCCAGGCACAGGTGAGCGCATGATGTGCAGGTAAGCCAGACCCAGCGGCGCTACTGCTGCGCACAACGCTGTAGCCGTAGCCAGCGGATCGGCATCCTCGATGTCGTTGTAGCTGTTGCCTGGGCATTGGCGATAGCCAACCCGACCGGCGCCGATAGCGCCCGCCATGGCCTGTAATACCTCCTTGGCAAAGCGCACTCGATTGTCAGCACTCCCGCCATAGGCATCGGTACGCAGGTTACTGCCCGCGGCCATGAACTGCATGGGCAGGTAACCACTGGTGCAATGCAATTCGACGCCGTCAAAGCCTGCTTCACGGGCGTTGATCGCCGCCTGGCGGTACTCGCCGATGGTCGCTTCAATACCTTCCAGGCTCAGGGCCTGAGGTTCGTCGGTGTCCACCATACCGGCGATATCGCTGAACAGTCGGGTCTGTGCCCGCAACGCCGAAGGCGCTACGGTCGCCGCCGTTTCAGGCTTGTTGTAGCGACTCGCGGCGCGCCCCACATGCATCAATTGCAGGACGATACGGCCACCGCGCTCATGCACCGCGTCGGTCACCTGCCGCCAGCCGGCAATCTGTGCAGCTGTGTAGATGGCCGGGGTGCGGCAATAACCCAGGCCGTTGGCCGACGGCGCTGTACCTTCGGCAATGATCAGTCCGGCACTGGCGCGCTGGCGATAGTAGTCAACCATCTCGGCACCCGGCAGCGCATCGGCGCTGGCACGGCTGCGGGTCATCGGCGCCATGACAATACGGTTGGCCAATTGCAGTTCACCCAGGCGCAGCGGCTCGAACAAGATACTCATCTCAGCTCCTTCACTTCTTGGAAATTCCCGACCGCGACTGAATCGCGCTGCGGGTCGGCAGCGCGTGCAGCGTGGCTGCCGACCTAGCCGCTGTTTGCCGGCTTACATGTACAGGATCACCAGGTCATTGATCACCGAAGGACGATCACTGCCCACCACATGGGTGTTCACTTCCAGGGTCAGTTGGGTGCCACGTTTGACCCGTGCCACCTGCTTGACCCGGGCCCGGGCATGGATGCGCGAACCGGCAGGTACTGGCGCCGGGAAGCGCAAGCGGTCGGAGCCGTAGTTGACCATGGTGCTGAAGCCGGTGATTTCGTAACCCAGCGACAGTTGCAGTCGCGATTGCAGCACCTGTACCAGCGCACCGTGGGCAATGGTGCCGCCAAACGGGCTGTCCTTGCGCGCGCGCTCAGGATCGGTGTGAATCCAGTAGTTGTCGCCCGAGAGCTTGGCAAAGGCATCGATCAGTTCCTGGTCGACCTCAACCTCGTTGCTCCACTCACTGAAGGTGTCGCTGACCAGGCTTTGCAACGCCGTCTCGTCATCCATCGCCACCTGGCGTGAAGGTGCTGGCGCGGCAGCCTCGGCCGCTGGGGCCTGGGCTGCACCGCTCCAGCTTTGCAGGGCGGAGCTGTCTTGCTCCATACCGGTAAAACGCAGCAACCGGGATCCCTTGGCATCCACTTCGGCGAACACCGGTTGCAGACGCATACCGATGCGGATCTGTTCCTCTTCCAGCCCCACCAGCGTGGTGTTGATGCGCACGCCTTCATCCAGTTCGATCACCGCCAACTTCTGCGGCATTTCGTCGGCGAAATCCGGGAGCGTGGCAATGCGCGCGATGGTGAAGCTGTAGAGGCTGGCGCCGCCACTGACTTCACGCCAGGCCAGGTCATGGGCCAGGCATTTGGGGCAGTGGCGACGCGGGTAAAACACCCAGTGTTCGCAGACGTTGCACTGCTGGACCAACAGGCGCTGGGCCTTGAGACCTTCCCAGAACGGTGCGGAAATTTCGGTTGGCACCGGCATTGGCTTATTGTTCGACATGCAGGTCATGCTCCCTGAAGAATCAATGCAGCTTGTTCACTCATCACGCCACCGGTTCCGGAGACGTAAACCGCATCGCAGCGCCCAAGCTGGCGTTCGCCCGCTTCTCCACTGATCTGTGTGACCGCCTCAATCACCTGGGACATGCCCCCGGCCGCACCGGCCTGGCCGAAGCTGAGCTGGCCACCGTGGGTATTCATCGGGAAATCGCCGCGCCAAGTCAGGTCGTGCTCACGGACAAACTGCATGCCCTCACCCTTGGCGCAGAAACCGGCGTCTTCGAGGGTCAGCAAGGCGGTAATGGTGTAGCAGTCGTAAATTTGGGCGGCATCGACATCAGTCGTTTTCAGCCCGGCCATCTCGAACGCGCGGCGCGAGGCTGGCCCCACCGGGGTGTGGATCATGTCCTTGGCGTAAGACGGCGATTTGAATGCCAGGTGTTCGCCAAAACCGGTAATGAACGCTGGGCGCTTACGGGCACGCGCGGCGACTTCCTTGGAGGCAATGATCAGTGCCGCGCCACCGGCCACCGGCATGACAATTTCCAGTACATGCAGCGGGTCGGCAACGCGCTTGCTCGCCAGCACCTGCTCGATGGTCAACGGTTGGCCGTAGAACATCGCCTGGGGATTGGCCAGGGCGTTGGTGCGCTGGTCAACGGCAATCTTGGCCATCGCAATCGGGTCATAACCGTACTGCGCGGCATAGCGCTGGGCGATCATGGCGTAGCCGGTATTCTGGCCCATGTGCCCGTACGGCAAGTCGAACTCTGCCTCCGGAGCACCGAAGGCGGTGCTGTGGCCACCGTAGCGCATGGCGCGAATCATTGCGCTGGGGTCTTCGTCAGGCCCCATAGGCGCCATCCGTGCAGGCATTACGCAGAGCACGGCCTGGCATAAGCCCAGCTCGATGGCTGCAGCGGCGCGCCATACCATGCCCACCGCCGTGCAACCGCCCAGGTCGACCACTTCGGCGAAATTGACGGTCAAGCCCAGGTACTCGGCGGCCATGGCCGGTACGAACACCGAAGCTTCATGAAAGTGCGGGCCGTTGATCACTAGACCATCGAGGTCTTCGGCACGCAGCCCTGCGTCGCGTAGCGCTTGCGCGGCCAGGTCGGCCACTTGTTCGAGGTGGAACATGCGCGGTGCAGTGGCATACTTTTCCGGCTTGTACTGCGCGGCGCCTACAATCGCCGCATGACCTTTAAGACCCATGTATCCCCCACTCGAAAGCTGTGTGCTTCGGATTTTGTTGTGTAGTGACCATGCCACAACTGCTGCAGCGAGTGATCGTCCATTTTGACTAGGCCACGGCGGGCGCCAGGATCGATACAGGCCTGGCGCCGCCACGGGGATCAGAAGCTGTACTTCACCGAGAACGTGCCATAGTCACGGTCCGCCAGCAAACGCTTGACCGGATCCGCTTCACCCAGGTAGCCGGTGACCCGCAGAGCGACTTCCAGGTTGCCCAGGTACTTGAAGGTGGTGCCAACGCTCAAGCGCCGGTCGCCCTGCAGTCCCGAGATGGTCCCAGCCATTGGTGTGGCGCCGCTGAACACGTTGGAAAAGTTAACCGGTACTTCCAGGTCCCAGCCTTCAAATACGCCCGGGTAACTGAAGGATGCGCCAAGGGTGTAGGCGCTGGCAGTCTTGCTGCGCCAGGCCGTGGCGGTCTTGTAGGTGTAGTCATCGGATGGCTGCACCAGTGGACGCATCGGCGCAATCAGGCTGTCACCAAGGGCCTGCAGGTTAGGCGCCGCCGAGGCCTCGTCGACACTGTCGACACGCACGTGAACGATCTCGGCGGTCAACGAGGTCTGGCTCGCCCACGGACGATCGCCCAGGATGCGGATAGCCGAGAGCTGCATCTGCTGGCCCTTGCCACGGGCCGGAGTCGGGCCCAGGCCAGTGTTGACCATTACCGGTGCGCCATCGCGGTAGGACCACTCGCCGCCGATCTGGGTTTCACCGATTTTCGTCGAAGCGCTGATACCCGTCAGTTTTATGTCTTCAAAGTAGGTAATGCGGTAGCCATCCGGGGCGCCGAAGAACACGCCCGGACCTGCCGGGACTGCCTGGTAGCCCACCAATGCAGTGGCAGGGTTCTTGTCGTGATAATTGACATGAAACAGTGACAACTCCAGGGCTGGCACCGGACGAAAGCGAACCTGCGCACCCCACTGGCCACTGTCACGCGGTTCATCGGTGCCGCGATAGTCGATCCGAGAGCCATTGGCGCCGAGAATGAATTCCCGCCCCGGCCCTACCACGTCACTGGTAGACAAGTAGCTACCCACCGGTGGCAGTTCGGTGCCCATCCATTCATATTGCACATAGGCGCCGAAGGTCAGTTGCGGGTTCAGTCGATACGATGCCGAAACTTGTCCGACCGGCAACAGCACTTCCTTGACCTCGACCCCCGGCTGCGCTGCCTTGACCGCATCGGACGGGCTTTGCACACCACTGACACCTGGGTAGAACAGGCTCTCACCCCACGACTCGATGTGACGCCCGGCCTTGACGTCGAGCATCGAATCGTTCTCGAAACGCCAGCCACCAAACACGTAGGCGTCGAGGAACTTACTGCGGCCACCGGCGTAGTACTTGGTATCGCTGGTGAATTCATTGTGGTCGCCGTTCTTGTTGACGGTGCCCGGCGAATCGTTGTCGTTGGAGCGATGGTAGACATCATCGTAGAAGGTACTGGCACGCAATACCGCACCATAGTTGTCCTTGCGCACGATCATTTCCGCCAGGGCACCAATGCGATTGGTCACCAGGCTGCCTTTGTCGAAGTTGCGGTCGCCGTCATCACCGTTGAGGGTCAGCAGGTCCTTGTCCGGATCGGACAAACGCACACCAAGGCCGTAGCTGGTTGTTACGGTCCAGTCGATCGTCGTTCCGTCGTCGAACTCGATGGTTTCACCGGACCATGCGGGTGTCGACACCAACGCAATCGCCACCACCAGACCAGATAACTCGAAGCCCGATACCCTTGGGCCAGCACCATATTTTTTGTTTTTATTAGTCACACTGCCTCTCCCGATAAACGACCCGATGGCCGCGCAAATGTGCAAGAACACCAATACTTCCCACTGCCTGCTCAGAGCTGCCCTAGCGCAGACCGAGCAATGACACCTTCATCCGGGCGCGAGTACCGAAACACACCGGCTAGTTCTTCTCGTACCAATCGCCCTTGAGCGATGAGGTAATTGGCATGGGCCAGGGTTTCGCCGATGGCCATCAGTTCATCGAAGCGCCCCTTAACCGCTGGAAACAGCACCGCCATCAACTGCATGGCAGTGCGCGGCGCCGTGCAGGCGTCCAGCAACTGCTGCAGATGCGTCTGGTGATGGGCATGCAGTTGATCAAGGCGCTCATGCAGGTTGAAAAACGGTCGCTCATGCGCCGGCAGCACCAGCACGCTGTCGGGCACTGTGCGCAGGTCATGGATCGAGTCGAGCCAGTCACGCAGCGGGTCAGCATCAGGCTCGGTGACCTGGACGCAGACGCTTGAGGTAATCCGCGGAAGTACCTGGTCGCCGGAAATCAGCAGGCCGTCTTCGGCGCAGTACAGGCAGGCATGCTCGGGGGAATGACCGCGGCCGATACGGATCTGCCAGCGACGCCCACCGATGTCCAGCTCACTGCCTTCGCTCAAGCGGTGAAAACTGGTCGGCACCTGTGGTCGAAAGTGCGCGGAACCGAGAATCGGGAACAGCGCCTGGGTTTGCTCGGGGCTGAAACCTGCACGCTGGTAATGCTGGCCGAATGCCCAATCGCTGCTGCCATCGCCCTGCCTGCCCAACTGATGCATGGCCTGGTATTCACTGGCACTCATGAACACCGGACAGTGAAAGCGGTCACTCAACCAGCCAAGCACGCCGACATGATCGGAGTGAAAGTGCGTACAGATCACCGCCACCAGCGGCAACCCTGCAAGCGCGGTATCGAACAGCGCTTCCCAGACTTCACGGGTCTGCGCATTGTTCAACCCGGTATCGACCGCCACCCAGCCCTCGCCATGGCGCAGCAAATACAGGTTGATGTGGTCGAGTCCGAACGGCAGCGGCATACGCAGCCACAGCAGCCCCTCGGCGATTTCCTGCACAGCGCCGTTGGCAGGCGGTTGCGGCCAGGGAAAGCGCAGTCCGGCGCGCCATTCGTGCCCTTGCGCGTCAAGGTTACTCACTGGCGTCACCGGCAAAGGCAGCCAAGCCTACGCGTTCCAGCACCTCGGTACTGTAGGGGACATAGCTGCGGCTGCTTTCGTCGCGAATGAACAGCGGATCGCTGAATGCAGTGGGTGCGTATCCCTGGCGCTGCAGGTCGACCTTGCGCAACTTGAAGGTGCTGGTCAGGTCAGCGGCGGCCGAAACCCGCACGAACATCGGCGCGGCGTAACGCGGCAACCGCGCCTCGGTCAACGCATAAAATGCTTTTGGATCGAAGGTCTGACCCGGCTGCATCAGCACCGCTGCCATACCGACGCGACCCTCTTGCCCAGGCACCTGCACGCCATAGATATTGATCAGCTCGAGCCCGGCAAAGTCGCCCAGCGCAGAAGCCACCTCCAGGGTCGAGACGTTCTCGCTCTTCCAGCGGAAGGTGTCGCCGATGCGGTCGATGAAATAGAGGTAACCATCCTCATCGAAGCGCAGCAGGTCTCCGGAGCTCCAGTAAGCGTCGCCCTCGACGAACACGTTGCGCCGAATTTTGCTGTTAGTGGCCTCGGCCGAGGTGTAACCCTCGAAGCGTCCACCGCCGATGTTGGGATGATTGATGATGAAACCGAGCGCTTCGCCCACCTCTCCCACTTCACACAGTTGATGAAAACCATACTGGTCGCGGGGATGACTGTCGGTTTCAACGTCATAGCGCACCAGGCGCAGATTGCTCTTCTCCCAGAACGGCACACGACCGCAGGCGCCCACATAATTGTCGACGTTGACCACGTTGGTATTGGACTCGGTGGAACCCCAGCCCTCAAACACCTGAATCGGCCCGAAGCGCTGGACCCAGTTCTGCCAGGTTTCTCGCGTCAGCCCGGCACCGAGCATGCAACGCAAACTGTGCTCGCGCTCGCCAGCAGCCTCAGGCTGGTTCAGCAGGTAACGACAGATCTCGCCGATGTACTGGAACACCGTAACCTGATGCTTGCGGATGTCGTTCCAGAACTCGCGAACACTGAACTTGCGTCGCACCACAATCGCCGCACCGGTCTTCAGCGCGGTAGAGGTTACCGACGTGGCGGCTGCACCGTGGTACAGCGGCAGGCAGCAATAGAACACGTCCTGCACCGTCGTCTGCAAAGTGATTTCCATGATGTCGCCGGTCGACATCCAGCGCATATGGCTGTAGCGCGCCGCTTTCGGCAAGCCGGTGGTACCGGAGGTAAAGATCAGCAGGCTGGGCGTTTCGGCGCTCAGGTCTGCGCGCAGGTCCCGCGGGAACGGCGTGCTCGGCGCCGCGGCCAGGGCTTCGTTCAAGCGCGTATCAACCTGATCTGGCACCTCACCCGACCACGGCTGCTCGGTATCTTCTACCAGCCAGAGCGGCAACGGCGGCAAGGTTTCGGTGACGAGAAAATTGCCCAGAATCTCTTCGCCGACAATGATCGCCTTGGCGTTGATCGCTTCCAGCGAATGCGTCAGTGTTCGGCCGCTGAGCTGGGTATTGACGAAGCCCACCACCACCCCGAGCTTGGCCAGTGCATACCAACAGCAGAAAAACGCCGGGCGGTTTTCCATTGCCAGTGCACAGACATCACCCGGGCGCAGGCCACGGGCATGAAAGACATGCGCCAGGCGATCGGCCTGGGCGTTGATCTGGGCGAAGCTCAGGCGCTGCTCGCCGTAGATGATGAAAGGCCGCTCGCCATGGCGCTGTGCTTGTTCTTCCAAGCGATCAGCCAAGGTATAGCGATCTGCCGGCTTGATCCGTGCACTGGCTTCAGCACGGCGATCGAGGATGGCCTGCGTCTGCTCGCGTGGCACAACCCCACGATCGTCAGCAGACAGCAGGCTTGCGTTGTTGAAATTGTTCATCCTTTTCTCCGATAAAACACGCGACCGGGCGCTCGGGGTCAACGTGGTTCGCCCGCACGCCTTTGCTATTGCGATCACCGCCACCGAGCGGCCAGGTGATCGAGCACGGAACGCATCATTCACCCTGCAGAGAAGTGCAACATCGTCCGATAAGACTAAGCAGCAGCGATTGCCTTGCGCCGCACTAACGAGTGGTCTGAACGGACGATGTGCCCAACCTCGATCCGGTCCACGCTCCTCCTCACTAGAACAAAACCGGGAGCACCCGCAGTGAACTCATCCATCCCTGTTACCTGGCGTACTCATTACGCACTGTTCGTACTGGCCGTGATCTACATCTTCAATTACATCGACCGGCAGTTGATGGCGATCCTTATCGAGCCGGTGAAAGCCGAGTTCGGCATTTCCGATACCGGCATCGGAATGCTCTCCGGGGTAACCTTCGCGGTGTTCTACACCCTGTTCGGCTTCCCTCTCGGACGACTCTCCGACCGCATCGGGCCCAAGCCCGTGATCGCTGCCTGCTGTATCGCCTGGAGCGTCATGACCATGGCGTGCGGACTGGCGACCAGCTTCTGGTTGCTGGTCATGGCGCGGATTGGGGTGGCGGTCGGTGAAGCTGGAGGAACGGCGCCATCGGTGGCGATGATTTCGCAGCTGTACCCGGCCAAGAACCGCTCCACCGCGTTGTCGATACTCATGCTCGGTTCAAGCTTTGGCGCTATTTTCGGCCTGGGCTTCGGCGGCTGGATTGCCCAGCACTACGGCTGGCGTTCGGCGTTCCTGATCATCGGTGTACCCGGCATCCTGCTCGGTCTGTTGCTGTGGCTCACGGTGCGTGCGCCGAAAGTGGCGAGCGAAGCGCAGTACACGGCTGCAGTGGTCCAGGAAGGCTGGGCCAAGACCATGGCCAAGTTGATGGAAACTCCTTCATTCCTGTGGTTGGTGCTGACCGGCGCATCCAGCGCCATTGCCGGCTATGCGATTGGTACCTGGAGCCCGAGTTTTCTCATCCGTTCCCACGGATTGAACCTGCAGGATGCAGGCTTTCTGGTCGGTGTGGTGGGTGGCACCGGTGCTACCTTCGGCACCCTCGCCTGCGGCATCGTTTCCGACCGCATGGCCCGCCGAGACCCCGGTTGGCAAATTGGCGTGCCGCTGCTCGCGACGTTGGTGAGCATCCCGTTCGCGCTGGCGTACTTCCTCTGGCCGACCGGCACGCTGTTTCACCTGGGCAGCACCCCGGTGCCGACTGCATTCGTGTTCTATGCAGGCTTCGCCTTTTTCGGCACCTGGTGGGCAACGCCGTGCCTTGGCGCCGTAACCCATTTATTTCCGGCTGCACGCCTGGCTCAGGCGACGTCGATCTTTGTCATGGCCATGACCCTGCTGGGGGTGGGCGTTGGCCCGCTGTTGATCGGTGTACTCAGTGACATGTTCGCCCCCTCGCTGGGCGCTGAAGCCTTGCGCTACGCCCTGGCTGCCTCGATCTCGATGCTGATGCTCTCGACATTATTCTTGGGCATGGCCTTGCCGCGCTATCGCGCGCAACTGAGGCAGCCGGCAGTGCCGGTTGCCGACCCTGAAACTGCAGTAACCGCCTGATGAATGGAGACTCAAAGATGTCAGAACAAGACCTACCGTTGCCCATTGGCCATTTCGTCACCCTCGACAACGGCCTGCGCCTGCACTACCTCGATGAAGGCAGCGGCCCCGTCGTGGTGTGGTTGCACGGCAGTGGCCCGGGTGCCAGTGGCTATAGCAACTTCAAGGGTAACTTCCCCGCGTTCGTCGCTGCAGGCTTTCGTAACCTGGTGATCGACCTGCCAGGCTTCGGCCGCTCGGACAAACCGGACAACATCAACTACGACCTGGACTTCTTCGTTGGCGCCGTCTCCGGTTTGCTCAAGGCTCTCGAAATACAGCGCTGCACCCTGCTGGGCAATTCCCTCGGCGGTGCAATCGCCATCGGCCTGGGCCTGGCACAGCCCGAGATTCTCGACAAACTGATCCTGATGGCACCCGGCGGCGTCGAGGAACGCGAAACCTACTTCGCCAAGATCGGCATTCAGCGCATGGTCGAACTGTTCAATGCCGGCCCGTTGGACATCGACAAGATGCGCCAGATCATGAGCCTGCAACTGTTCGACACTTCACAGTTGCCCGATAGCCTGCTGGCCGAGCGTGTCGCGGTTGCCCGGCACCAGCCGCACTGCCTGTTCTCGACCATGATGGTGCCGAACATGACCGAGCGCCTGCATGAGCTGAAGGTGCCGATCCTCGGTTTCTGGGGCACCAACGACAACTTCAACCCAGTCGGCGGCGCAATGAAAGTGCTCGATAACGCCCCTGACGCGCGCTTTATTATGCTAAATCGTTGTGGGCATTGGGTGCAGGTGGAACACAGCGAGTTGTTCAACCGTTCCTGCCTCGAGTTCCTGAACCAAGCCTAGGTACCCTGCGACAGCGGCAGCCCTGCTGCTGTCGCATCGACCGGCCACCTTTATGGGCTGACATAACAATGACAAAACTGTCCCACTTGCTTGCCCCTGGCCGCATTGGCCCGATCCAACTGCGCAATCGCATCATCATGGCGCCCATGGGCTCCAACTTTGCCGAGGCCGATGGCCATTGTGGCGAACGTATCCAGGCCTACTATGAAGCACGCGCCGCAGGTGGCGCCGGCATGTTGATCATGGGTGTGTGCGCCATCGCCTTTCCCTCCGGTACCGCCGAACCCTACCAGGTGGGGGTCTCATCCGATGAGTTCATCCCCGGCCTGAGCCGCCTGGCCGAGCGCGTGCACAAGCACGGTGCGAAGATCGCCATGCAATTGCAGCACGCTGGCAAGAATGCCATCCGCGACATGGCCGCAGGCCGACCGCTGTGGGTGCCGTCGATTCCACCCGCCAGCAGTTCGGACATGATGCAGGCCCTGACTCCCGAAGAACTCAGCTCTTTCGTCAGTGCGGTGCGCGGGCGCAAAGGCGGAATCGAGATGCGCGTCATGGACCAGGACGACATCGCCCAGATGGTCGAATGGTTTGCCGCAGCCGCCGAGCGGGCGCAGCGCGCCGGTTTCGATGGTGTCGAGATCCATGCCGCGCACAACTACATCATCGCCGGATTTCTCTCGTCGTATTACAACAAGCGTGACGATGCCTACGGCGGCTCACTGGAAAACCGTGCGCGCTTGTTGCTGGAGGTATTGGCTGCGGTTCGCGCGCGCGTAGGTTCAGGTTTTGGCATGTGGCTGCGCCTGGATGCCGAAGAGCTGTTCACCCCCGGCGGCATTACCCTTGAGGATGCCAAAGCGGTGGCGCGCCTGGCCGAAGCGGCCGGGGCCGACGCGGTCAGCGTTTCCGCCTACGCCGCTATCACCAGTGGCGTGGCCTTCACCGAGGCGCCTCTGGTGCAAAAGCCGGGCGCCTTTCTCGAGTGGACTGGGGCGATCAAACAATGCGTAAGCATTCCAGTGATTGCCGTCGGACGGATCGAACCGCAAGCGGGCGAAAGCGCGATTGCCGCCAACCACTGCGACTTCATCGCCATGGGACGCAAACTGCTGGCTGACCCGCAATTGCCGAACAAGCTGGCATCCGGTCATTTGCAGGCGATCCGCCCGTGTATTTATTGCTACGTGTGCGTCAGCCAGATATTCATCAACCAGCGGGTCAAATGCGCTGTCAACCCTCAAACCGGCCATGAGAGCGAACGCGTCATCACCCCAGTGGCGGCTGCGCAGCATGTGGCAGTGATTGGCGGTGGCCCGGCGGGTCTTGAAGCGGCGCGCGTTGCCGCCCTGCGTGGCCATCGGGTGACCCTGTTTGAACGCAGTGATCGTTTGGGCGGCACCTTGTTCTTTGCCGCTCTTGCCTACCCCGAAAACGGTCGTCTGCTCGACAACCTGCTCTATCAGGTAGAACAACTGCCCATCGATGTCCGCCTGCAGACGAGCGTAGACGCAGCCTTGTTGCGTGATCTTGACGTCGACCAGGTAATCGTTGCCACCGGTGCACAACGCGCTGCACCGAACATCCCTGGGGCCGAGCAGAACCACGTCTGGAGTGGCGATGAACTGCGGCGCCTGATGACCGGTGACCGCGCCGAGGAAATTGCCAAGCGCAAACTGTCGCTGACCCAGCGCACCATGATGAAGGCCGGCAACTTGATCGGCGTTACCGACAGCACCGAAGCCATCCAGAAGTTGTCGCGCGTGTGGATGCCGTTGGGCAAGCGTGTGACCATTGTTGGCGGTGGGCTGGTGGGATTGGAGCTGGCCGAGTTCCTGATCGCTCGCGGACGCCAGGTGTGTGTACTGGAGAGCTCCGGCCACCTGGGCCGTGAACTGGCAATCGTGCGCCGCTGGCGGGTGCTGCATGGCATTCGCGTGCATGGTGGACAACTGCTGACTGGCGTCACCGTCACCGCCATCGAGGGCAACCGCGTGCGCTACCAAACCGCTGAAGGTGAGGCTGGCGATGTGCAGTGCGACTCAGTGGTACTGGCCAGCGGCGCAACACCTGATACCACCCTGGCCGATGCGCTGAGCAGTGCCGGGCTCAAGGTTGTCAGCATCGGTGATTGCCAGAGCCTGGGTTACATCGAAGGCGCCATCGCCGCCGGCAATCGCGCCGCTCGCGAAGCCTGAAAGCAAAACTGCGGACAAAAAAAACCCCAGATTCTCATCTGGGGTTTTTTAGTTTCAGGTTGCAGCTAAAGTCAACGCCCCATTGCCCGCGCCGCATCGGCGGTGTACATGTCCGGGGTGAACTTCGATTCGTTGAGAATCGGCCCCTTCTTCGATTCGTTGGTCATCGCATAGCCGGTGTACTGTCCCGAGTTCAAGTCCATGAAGAACTGCGAACCGGCCTGCCAGCCGCTCATGTCCGGGTGGTAGTAGTAGTTGATCATCGCATGCTTCCACAACGCCCCACGGCTGTCGTAGTTGTCAGCAGCCACTGCGTTCCAGGTGTCTTCGTCAATGAACAACACTCGCTTGCCGTAGACATGGCGGTAGCCCTCTTTCAACTTCGCCTCCAGCACCCACACCCGACGCAGTTCATAGCGCATGTAGTCAGGGTTGGGGTGGTTGGGGGTGAGGATGTCGGCGTACTTGATGTCACCGCTGTTCGGCTTGAAGGCGTTAGCCGGTACGTAGACTTCACGCTTGCCGATCAGGGTCCAGTCAAAGCGCTCCGGTGAGCCGTTGTATAGCCGGTCTTCATCCACGGTCATAGTGCCGTTGGTACCAATCATCGGCTGATCATAGCCGTAGCCCGGCAACTGCCGCACGCGCCGGGTCGATGGGCTATAGCTCCATGCCTGGCGTGGGTTGGTGAGGAAGTTGTAAGGTTCCTGGGAAATACTCACCACACCGTTGTCACGCACCGGCTTGAGCGTGGTGTTCCAGCTCATGGCCTGGATCGAGTTCTCGGTCTTGGGCTCGACTGTTGGGGAGTTGGCTTGCGACAGGTTACGCGCATGCGCCCTACCCCAGCCAATGCTGCCGTTAGGCAGTACCGACGCCAGGTCGCTGATTTTTTCTTCGGTGTAGGCACGCGCAGGCAGTTGATGGTTCCACAGCAGCTCCATGCCGTTCTTCGGAATCGGGAACGGCACCTGGCCGATTCCTTCGACACCCATGCCGTCGTCCACCAGCTTGGCGCTCAAGGCGTTTTTCATCGCCCGCTCGCAGACATAGTCCGGGTAACGGAAATCACGATGGCCGGGGTAGATGTTCATTTTGTATGTGGTCGGATAGCGCTTGAGCAATGCCTTCTGACCATCGGTCAGGTGCTTTTCATACTGGCTCATGTTCTGCGCGGTAATGACCAGAATCGGCTTCTCGTCAGCGTACGGGTCAACCGGCTGATCGCCAGAAAACTTCACATGATTCCAACCCGGCACTTCACCCAAATACTTGCCGGTGAACGGCGGGATAGTGCCCTCGGCGTTGCCAGCTTTCTCGGCACCGACGCAGGTAAGTTCCTTGCCGAGTTTGGCAGCCTCTTCAGGCGACACTTGCGCAAATGCGCTGCCTTGCAGGCCGACATTGACGGCCACTGCAGCTACGAACATCACGCCTTTTGTTGTTGTTTTCATCGATTGGCTCCTTCGCAGACCAGGACTACTGGGGTACTCCATTGTTCCTGATCTGCTGGGGAGAACATCGTCCGGAAAGACTAATCAGTCAGATTGTGATCAACAAATCTTTGAGCTGCGCCTTGATCAATTTGCCCGAGGCATTGCGCGGCAATGGTTCGTGACGGGTGTGAACGTCGGCCGGCACCTTGTAGGCCGCCAGACGCTGGCCAATGAAGGCACAGACCTGCTCCTGCGTGGGTGCCGGATGCTGCTCGCTGCGCAACACCAGCACCATGCGTTCACCCAGTTCCTCATCTTCCAGGGCAAACGCGGCAGCCTCGATCACGCCAGGCATTTCGCAAATACACGACTCCACTTCGCTGGCCGATATCTTTTCTCCCGCCCGGTTGATCAGATCCTTGGCTCGGTCGGTGATATAGAGAAAGCCCTCGTCGTCGAGCATGCCAATGTCGCCGGTGTCCAGCCAACCGTCCTGCAAGGTTTCAGCACTGGCCTGAGGCAAGCGCCAATAGGCGTTCATCAGGGTTGGCGAGCGCAACCAGATCAAGCCACTGTGCCCAACTGGTAACGGGGACTTGGGGTCCGGCCCAATACACACATCGACGATCGGCAGCGGCCAGCCCACCGAGTCGGGCTTGTAGACGAACTGATCGCCACCCACTGCCGCACCGATGCCGTTGCTTTCCGTCAAACCGTAGCCACTGCCACCAATTGCCTTGGGTTTGCGCTTGCTGATCTGTGCCAGCAGGCGGCTGGACGCCATCGCCCCGCCCAGCCCCAGACCGTAAAGGCTGTCGCTGTCGGCGCTGTCAAAGCGTGGCGAACCCAGCAATTGCTGCATCATCACCGGTGCACCGTTGAACTGGGTGCAGCGCTCATCGCGAATCAGGTCGAAGGCCTTGTCCACGTCCCACTTGTACATCAACAGCAAACGCCGGCCGCTGCGCAAGGCCAGCAAGAACTGCGCGTGTAGACCGCTGACATGAAACAGCGGCACCGCCATCAGGTTGGTCGGCGCCAGCCCGCTGTCGATCACCGCCTGGATACGCTCCGGGGAGCTGACAGCGCAAAACGCCGACTGGAACTCCAGCGCTGTCAGGGCCTGGCAAATGGCCCGGTGGCTGGACAACACACCCTTGGCACGGCTGGTGGTACCCGAGGTGTAGAGAATCAGTGCCGGGTCGTCAGGGCCGATGGAAATGGCAGGCAGCGCCAATGCCGGCGCCTCGACCAGGGTTTCGAATCGCTGGCAGTTGGACGGCAGCATCAGCCCGGCTTGCGCGCCGACCACAATGCTGAGCAAGCGCTCACCGAGCAAATCGTCCGCCAACAACTGCAGGCGCTGCTGGTCGCAGACCAGCACCTGCGCGCCGCTGTCCTGCAGGCCATGAAACAACTCATCGCGCAGGCCCCAGCTGTTGAGCGGCACACACACCGCACCGCAGCGCTGCACGGCGACAAAAGCCACCAGCCACGCGGGCTGATTGCGCATGGCGATGGCTACCCGGTCACCCTGTTTCACGCCAAAGCGTTGTGACAGTTGCCCGGCCAGACGGTCGACCTGATCAAAAAAGTCAGCGAACGTCAGGCGTTGCTGCTCCCAGATCAGGAACTCGCGCTCGCCATGCACGCGGCCTGCATCGATGGCCTCGAGCAGGTTCGCGCAGGCATGGCGAAAGTAGCGCGGGCTACTGTCGGGGGGCGTCACCACTTCAAAAGGCGATCCGGGGCCAATCAACTGCTGCCAGGCATTGCGCCACTGTTCCAGCTTCATTGTTCATTTCTCCAAAGACGCGAAAGCGCCATAGCGCGCGCAGTGGAAGTCACTGTCGCCAAGGCACGCCTGGGCCACGCGAATTCGCTTGAGGTACAGACCGACATCCAGCTCATCGGTTACGCCGATACCGCCATGCATCTGCACCGCTTCATTGCTGATCTGAGCAGCCACCTCACCCGCTTTCCATTTACCCAGGCTGACCCTACGCCCACGTTCGGCGGCGCTCAGGCTGCTGTCGTCGAGCGCCGCCAATGCGGCCATGACAGCGCTGCGCGCCAGTTGCAATTCCACGTGCAACCGCGCGGCGCGGTGTTGCAGGGTCTGGAACGAGCCAATCGGTACGTCGAACTGCACGCGGGTCTTAAGGTATTCCAGGGTCATGGCAAACAGCTGCTCACCGGCGCCAAGCAACTCTGCGGCCAGGCAGGCACGGCCACGGTCCAGGGCCTCGTCCAGGGCGGCCCAGGCCGCACCCACAGTCCCCAGCAAAGCCTCGCTACCCACCTGCACCGCATTCAAGCGCAGTCGCGCGCAGTTACGTGAATCGATCAACGCCAACGCGCTGACTTCAAGGCCGGGCGTATTCGCCGGTACCAGAAACAAGCTGATGCCTTGTTCGTCCCCGGCGCTACCGCTGGTACGCGCAGCCACCAGATAGGCATTGGCCTCCAAGCCATCGACGACGAAGAACTTTTCGCCGTCCAGACGATAACCACCGGCTTCGGCTTTGGCCGTCAATGCTGTTTGCAGCGGTGCATGTCGCGGCTTTTCATCCACGGCCAGGGCCAGGCGCTGTTCGCCACTGATCAGGGCCGTCAGCCATTGATCCTGCTGCGCCTGCGAGCCTGCCAGGTGCATCAGCGAACCACCGAGCACCACACTGGATAACAAGGGTGACGCCGACAGATTTCTGCCCATGGCCTCGAAAATCGGCCCCAGGCCCATGCAACCGAAATCCAGCCCGCCGAACGCTTCGGGAAATGGAATAGCGCTCCAACCCAGGCCCACCGCTTCCTGCCACAACGAGGTGTCGTAACCGCCAGCGCAGGCTTCGTCTCGCAGGCGCCGCTGCGCCGCTACAGGGCTGCGCGCGGCCAGAAACTCACGGGCGCTGTCCGCCAACAGGCGCTGCTCTTCGCTATACACAAGACTCATGATCAAACTCCCCTTACACACTCGGCAGGTTCAAGACCCGCTTGGCGATGACATTCAACTGCACTTCCGAAGAACCGCCGGAAATGGTCAGGGCATAGCTGTTGAGCCAGCCACGGGTAATTGCCAGTTCCTCGCTGCTGAACGGCTCGCCTTCAAGGCCAAGGGCGCGATAGCCCAGGGCATCGAGGAGAATCTCGAACTTGTCGCGCTCCTGCTCGGTGTGGACCAGTTTCATGATCGCCATGATCGCGCTGGTATCGAGCCCGGCCCTGGCCTCCTCGCCCATGCGCTGAACGGTAAGGTTGTAGGCATGTTCATTCATTGCGCAGGCCTGGGCGCGGGCGCGCAAGGCCACGTCGCAAGGCGACTGGCTGTCTGGCAGGTAGCGTTCGATCAGCGGCAACAGGTGAAAGTGCGACGGCAGGCTGAATTCGCCAAACTTGGACATGGCCTTGCGTTCATGCTGCAGCAGGCTCTTGCCCAGGTTCCAGCCACCGTTGAGGGGGCCGATCAACTGGCTTTGCGGAACGCGCACGTTATCGAAGAACACTTGGCAAAAGGCCGACTTGCCGCTGATCAAGTCAATCGGCGAGACGCTGATGCCCGGGCTTTGCATGTCCAGCACGATCAGGCTGATGCCCAGGTGCTTGGGTGCGCTGGGGTCGGTGCGCACCAACGCATACATCCAGTCGGACTTGTCGCCGTAGGAGGTCCAGATCTTGGTGCCGTTGACCACGAAATCGTCGCCATCGACAACCGCCGAGGTCTTGAGGCTGGCAAGGTCGGAACCAGCGTTGGGCTCGGAAAAGCCCTGGCACCAGCGTATCTCTCCCCGGCACATTGGCGGCAACAGCGCTTGCTTCTGCGCTTCACTGCCAAATTCGAGCAGCACCGGCCCCAACATCCAGATACCCAGGTTGATCTGCGCCGGCCGACACTTGAGCCGGCGCAGCTCGCTTTCCAGCACCGCGTTTTGCTCGGCGCTCAGGCCTCCACCGCCGTACTCGCTGGGCCATTGCGGGCAGAACCAACCTTTGTCGCGCAGGCGCTCGAACCACAGGCGAGCGTCATCGCTGGGAAACTCTACATGGCGGCCACCCCAGACCATCTCGCCGTCGGGAGTGGCGCTGCGCAGTGACGGCGGGCAATTGGCCTCCAGCCAGTCACGCGTCGCTTGCCTGAATTGCTCAATTGCACTCATTCGTTCACCTGAAAGGGACGTTATTGTTATTCGCTTCAAGGGTACAAGGTGACTCAGCGCTGCGTGCGCGGCATCCCCAGGCCAAACTGGGCGATCAATTCGCGCTGGATTTCGTTGGTACCGCCGCCAAAGGTCAGGTTTACCGACGCCCGTACTTCATACTCCAGCTCGCCAAGCAGATAAGCGGCTGCGGAACCTGCGCGGGTCAAGCCGCTGGCGCCGAGAATGGCCGACAGTTTGCGCAGGATCTCGATCGCCGATTCCGAGCCGTAGACCTTGGTCGTCGAGGCCAGGGCCACGTCGACACGCTCACGTTCAAGGTCGGCGGCGATGCGAAAGTTGATCAGGCGCATGGCTTCGAGCCGGGCATAACATTCGGCCAGGTCGCGGCGCACCCAAGCATGGTCGGTGGCGCGATGGCCCTGCTCATCGGCGCAGCGTGCCCACAAATACACCCTGCTGAACAGGCTCACCACTTTGTCAGACCAGGCACCCAAGCCCAGGCGCTCATGGTTGAGCTGCGCGGTGATGAGTTTCCAGCCACCGTGCAGTTCGCCCACCAGCATGTCCCGTGGCACTCGCACATTATCGTAATACGTCGCGGCCGTGGGGTTTCCGGAGGTCGGAATCAGGGTGCTGGAAAAGCCTTCGGCCTGGGTATCGAGAATCAGGATCGAAATACCCTTGTGCCGCGCCTGTTCGGGGTCGGTACGCGCCGCCAGCCAGATGTAATCGGCCGAATCGGCGCCCGACGTCCAGAGCTTGCTGCCGTTGACCAGAAAACCATCGGCATCTTCGCGGGCAGTGGTTTTCAGCACCGCCAGGTCGCTACCGGCGCTGGCTTCGGAGTAACCGATGGCAAAGTTGATCTCACCGGCGGCAATCCAGGGCAGGAACTTCTCTTTCTGCAGGGTCGAGCCGTGCGCCATCAACGCCGGACCCACGGTGCTGATCGTCACGAACGGCAGCGGCGCGCCGGCAATGTTGGCTTCTTCGAAGAAAATCAGTTGCTCGGTGGCGGCATAGCCCTGACCGCCATAGGCCTTGGGCCAGCCAACCGCCAACCAGCCATCGCGGCCGATCTGGGCAATGGTACGACGAAACAATTCGCCGCCTTCGGTGCCACGCATTTTCTCGCGTAGCTCAGGGGTCATCAGGTTCTGAAAGTAGTCCCGGACCTTGAGTCTGAGCGCACGCTGTTCGGGGGTAAGATCGACGAACATGGGACGCTCCTTATACCGCGCCGAGAATCAGGCCGCTGGTAGGCACGCCGGTTCCGGCAGTGACCAGCACGTTTTCCACACTCTGCACCTGGTTGACCGCCGTACCCCGCACCTGACGGACAGCTTCGGCGATGCCGTTCATCCCGTGGATGTAGGCTTCGCCCAACTGGCCGCCATGGGTGTTGATCGGCAGCCTGCCGCCACGTGCATGATGCCCGGCACGAATGAAGTCCTTGGCTTCACCGCGCTTGGCAAAGCCGAACTCTTCCAGTTGCGGCAGTACAAAGGGCGTGAAGTGGTCGTAGATGATCGCGGTCTGCAAGTCATCCGGGCCCAGGCGCGACTGGCTGTACAGCTCTTTGGCGACCACACCCATCTCCGGCAGGCCGGTGATGTCGTCACGGTAGAACGAGGTCATTACCTGCTGCCCGGCGGCGATGCCCTGGGCGCCGGCCTTGATGATCACCGGCTTTTGCCGCAAGTCCCTGGCACGTTCTGCCGAGGTAATGACCATCGCCACCGCGCCATCGGATTCCTGGCAGCAGTCGAGCAAGTGCAGCGGTTCACAGATCCAGCGTGACGCCTGGTGCTCTTCAAGGGTGATCGGCTTGCCGTAGAAAAAAGCCTGGGGGTTGGTGGCGGCAAAGTCGCGCACCGCTACCGCGACCCGACCGAAGTCTTCGGAGGTTGCACCGTAGGTGTGCATGTAGCGCTGGGCGAACATGCCGACCCAGGCTGCAGGCGTGTGAAAGCCGTGGGGCATGTACCAGCCGTAGTTGACGTTCTCAAAGGTCGGCGTCGAGGCAAAACCATAGCTGCCGGTGCCAAAGCGGTACCAGGAGCGTTCGTTCATGGCCCGATAAACCACCACCACCTTGGCAACGCCGGTGGCCACCGCCATTGCCGCGTGCATGACCGGCCCGCAGGCGGCGCCGCCACCGTGCGGCACCTGGGAGAAGAACTTGACGTCCTTGCAGCCCAACAGTCGGGCAATTTCATACTCGGGGACTTTGTCGACCGAATAGGAACTGAATCCCTCGACCTCGGAGGGATCGATCCCGGCGTCCTTGAGCGCTGCCAGGGTCGCTTCCATGGCCAGGCGCAATTCGGTGCGCCCGGAGTTCTTGGAAAACTCGGTCGCGCCCAAGCCGACAATGGCGGCGCGCCCGGAAATCGACGAATTCGTCATTTTTGCTGTCTCCCGCGAGTCAGGGCAGAACCAGCGTGACCGTGCCGGTCACGTGGTTGCCCATGGAATTTTTGCCCTTCAGGGCCACTTCCAGGCTGCGCGTAGCGGCATCCTGATGGGTAACTTCGCCACTGAACGTCATGCTGTCACCGGGGTAGTTCGGTGCGCCCAGCTTGATTTTCAGCGCACGGAACTGCACCTGCGGGCCACTCCATTGCTCGATGAAACGCTGTACCAGACCATTGGTGGTGAGGATGTTCATGAAAATATGCGGCGAACCCAGCTCCCGTGCAGCCTCCAGGTCATGGTGGCCGGGGAAGTAGTCGCGGGTGGCAATCGCACCACCAGCGATCAGGCCGACAGTGATCGCAATGGTCAGCTCGGGCAGTTGTTCGCCAGAGCGTACGTCTTCAAAGCGCTTGGTGTTCATCGAGGTCATATTTCCATCCCAAGGTGTCGTTATCGCTCAGCCAGTCGCCGAGACGTTCCAGGATCGCCGACGATCCTCCCAATGCACTGCTCAGTGCCCGGCTCCAATACAGGAACCGATGGATTGGGTATGAAAGGTCAACGCCAATACCACCGTGCACATGCTGTGCGGTGTGACCAATGCGGTGGCCGGCCTCGCACGCCAGGTACGCAGTGGCCAGGGCCTCGGAAGGCGCTGGCAGTCCGGCGTCGAGGCGATAGCACAGTTGCCACAGGGCACTGCGCAGTACTTCAAGCTGCACGTGGGTGTCGGCCATGCTCATCTGCACGGCCTGGAAGCTGCCGATACTGCGGTTGAACTGCTGGCGCTCACTCACGTAAGCAACCGTGCGGTGCACCTGCTCGGCGCTGACGCCCAACTGCAACGACGCCAGGGCTGCAATGGCACGCGGAGCCAGCCAGTCCAGCGCCGCGCCAGGCAGCACGTGATCGCTGCTGAGCATGACCCCCTCCACCTGCAGGTCTGCCAGCGCTTCGCCATGGGTCATGACCCCAGGCACGCTACGGATACCGGCCTGCTGCAAATCGACCAGTACCAGCCGTGGTTGTCCTGCGACCTGGGCCAATACCAGCGCAGCGTTCGACTGTTCGGCCAGGGCCAACGCTGCGATACGTCCGTCCAGGCGCCAGCCGTCCGCCTCGGGGCTGGCGTGCAGTTCGATGCCGCGCACGTTGGTCAGGCCATCAAGGGAAAGGGTCAATAACCCCGTCGCCGCGACGGCCCGTTCAACCCACGGGGCCACTGCCACACCACCAAACTGCGCCAAGGTTGCTGCCGCCAATTGGTGACGCCACAGCGGTACTTGCGCCAGAGCGCCGCCCTGGGCATCAAGAATCTGCATCAGCTCGATCATGCCCAGGCCGCTGCCACCCGCCGTCTCGGGAATGGCCAGGGCGTGCAGCCCGGTCTCCACACAGCTGGCCCACAATTGCTGCATATAGGCCTGCCCGGAAAGATCCCAGTCGCGCAGGTACTCGTCGGTGCAAAAGTCGCTCATCAGGCTGCCGGCCATTTCGGCGATGGCGCGCTGATCTTCATTGAGTTCAAAGTCCATACTCGCCCCCTACTCTGCCAATGGCCGGAACATCGGCAACGCCAGATCATCGTCGAAGGTCTGGAACTCGACCTGCACCCGCTGACCAATGTTGATCTCTTCACGCTTGACCCCAGCCAGACCGGCAATCAGGCGCACACCTTCGTCAAGCTCGATCAAGCCGATCGGGTTGGGATGGTCGAACGGCGCCACCTGCGGGTAATGCATCACCACAAAGGAATACAACTTGCCCTTGCCGCTGGCTTGCAGGGTGTCCCAGTCGAACGAGTGGCACTCCATGCACACCGGCGCCGGTGGATGACGCAACGTGGCGCACTCGGTGCAGCGCTGGATCAACAACTTGCCCTGCTGGCAACCTTCCCAGAAAAAGCGCGTGTCATCGCTGATACCCGGGGCTGGACGCTTGGCCACCGGGGCTGCGCCAGCTTCGGCTTGCGGCGTGGCCTCGCGCTTCTCGACGTTGGCCGGCTTGAACTTGAACACCCGGAACAACAGCTCGCCGACCTTCTCGTCGCCGCTCGCCAGTTGCGAGAAGTAGCTCATGACCAGGGTGACGAAGAAACCAGTGCCCAGGCCCGTGGTCTTCTCATCGCCAACCGATTCCAGGCGCGTGGTGTAGTACAGCTTCTCGCCCAGGCGCAGGTTGCGTTCGAAGGTCAGCTCCGAGTTCACCGCCACCACCGACGGATAGCCGTAGCTTTCGATCAGCGTGAGCACTTCATAAGGGTTCTCGGTGGTCGAGCCCGGTGCGTAGTTATTGATGTGAAAGCCTTCCATGCACCAGATCTGCAGCATTGGCGGCGGCGCAATGATGCCGTCGTTGCAGCTGTTGGCGGCCGTCAAGGGATCGGTGTAGAGCGGGTTTTCAAGGCCGATGACTTCGCACCACTGGCGAATCATTGGCGCGTTGACTTCGTCCCAGGCGTTCACGCGACCGTATTGGCGCCCAACCAGGGCGCGTACTTTGGATAGCAATTCTGGATCAGCCAAGAGAGTCTCCTGCGTGTTCAAAGTGGCGCCCGCTGTTGCAACGCCAACGTGGGTCGATCAGTGCGGCGCAACCTGCGCTGCGCTGAGATAAGCCGGGCGTTCACCGCCACCATGGAGCAACAGGTTGCAACCGCTGGCGTAGGACGCCTGCGAGGAAGCGATGTACAAGCAGGCATTGCCGATGTCTTCAGGGGTGGCCATGCGCCCGGCCGGAATACCCGCGCTGACGGCGGCGATACCGGTTTCGTCGCCGTAGTGCAGGTGGGCAAGCTCGGTGCGCACCAGGCCAGGGCTGACGGCCACCACCCGCACCTTCGGCGCCCATTCGACTGCCAGCGATTGCACCAGGGCCAGTACCCCGGCCTTGGCCGCACCATAGGCTGCGGTGCCGGGCGAGGCACGCAGCGCGCTGATGCTGCCGATAAAGACAATGCAACCGCCGCCGGCCTGCGCCTGCATCAGCCGATTGGCGTGCTGGGCAACGTTGAGCGGGGCAATCAGGTTGAGGCGGATAATGCCCTCGTGAAACCGTGGCGAGGCACTGCCGGCGTCGGCCGATGGGCTACCACCGGCATTGTTGATCAGTACATCAAGGCGGCCGTACTCGTGCTGGATGCTGTCAAACAGGCCTTGCAAGGAGTCCGGGTCGCGCACATCGGCGGCGATAAACGCCGCCTGCGCAGCGCCAACACCTGGCAATTGCTCTGGCGCGGTGCGCCCACACACGATCACCGTGGCGCCGGCTGCAAGAAAACTGCGGGCAATTCCTGCGCCGATTCCTTTAGTGCCGCCGGTGACCAGTACTACCTTGCCGTTGTAATCCAGCTGCGAATGACCACTCATGGCACGTTCCTCATGCTTGTATTAGGGTCACTCTAAGGAGAAACGCGCTCGGCAACTTCGTCTGAATGGACGATGAAAACGGCCTGGCGCAATTCACTTTTCACCACTTTGTTCGAAGCATTCACCGGCAACGCCTGAAAAAAGCGTACGTGGCGCGGCACTTTGTAATTGGCCATACGTTCCCGGGCCCAGGCGATCAGCGCCGGCTCGTCCAGTTGTTGGCCGTTGCGCAGGACCACGCAGGCACAGCCCACCTCGCCCATGCGCTCATCGGCAACACCGATCACCGCCACCTGGGCAATGGCTGGGTGCTCGATCAGGCCAGCCTCGATTTCTGCCGGGTAGCAGTTGAAGCCGCCGACGATGAACATGTCCTTGAGCCGGTCGGTGATTTTCAGGTTGCCCTGCGCATCCAGGTTGCCGATGTCGCCGGTGTGCAGCCAACCCTCGGCATCGATAGCCTGCGCCGTGGCCTCGGGGTCATTGAAATAACCGCGCATGACATGAAAGCCACGCAGGCAGATTTCTCCGGATTCGCCCTCGGCGACAGGCTGGTTGTCGCGGGTGCGGATGCACACCTCGGTACCGGCGATGGCCCGGCCACTGGTCGCAGCGACGATATCGGCAGGATCATCCGGGTTGCAAATGGTCGCCAGGCCGCCACACTCGGTCAGGCCGTAGGCGGTGGTCACGACCTTCAGGCCCAGCTCGCGGCGCATGCGCTCGATCAGCACGGGAGGAATGGTCGATGAGCCGGTCACGGCAATACGCAGGCTCGACAGGTCGGTTTCAGCCAGGCGCGGGTGCGCCAGCATCGATAGGTACAAGGTCGGTGGCCCCGGCAGGACACTGATGCGTTCGGCGGCAATGCGCTGGAATACCGCCTCGGCATCGAACACCGCATGAGGCAGAATGGTGGCGCCCGCCAGCAGGCAGGTCAGCCAGCCGGCCTTGTAGCCAAAGGCATGGAAAAACGGGTTGATGATCAGGTAGCGATCACCTGGCTGCAGGCCAATCACCCGCACATATTCGTTGAAGGCGCGCACGTTCTGGCCGTGGGCGCTCATCACCCCCTTGGGCTTGCCGGTGGTACCGGAGGTAAACAGCAGATCGGACAGGTCCTCGGCGCTAACCGCCTCTGCGCGCTGGCGGGCGTGTGCCTCACTGACTGCCGCGCCCTTGGCGAGGAACGTCGCCCAGTCCAGGTCCGTTGCCTGTTGTGGCTGGCCTTGGCCGAACAGCACCAACTGTTCGAGGCTCGGCGGGCGCAACGGCGCCAACATCGCCTGATAGTCAAGGCCCAGAAACGCGCCCTGCATCAGCAGTACACGGGCCTGGCTGCGCGTGAGAATATCGGCCACTTCGGCGCCTTTCATGCGCGTGTTGATCGGCACCAGCACCGCTCCGGCGCAATGCACGCCCAACGCAGCAATCACCCAGTCACGGCAGTTCGGTGCCCAGATCGCCACCCGGTCGCCCGCCACGATCCCCAGTGCCATCAGGCTACGGCAAACCCCCAGCGCCAACCCTGGCAACGCCTGGTAATCAGTGACAATGCCGTCTTGCTCGATAGCGGCCCGACCGGCATAGCGTTGGGCACTGGCGAACAACAAGGCAGGGATCGACAACGGCAGCGGGTTCCAGGCATGCAAGGTGCCCAGTGAAGCGGTACATGCAGTCATAGTGAAAAACTCGGCAATCGTATTATTCGGGAAAGAGCACGCGCAGGTGCTCGCTACGGGCCAGCGACTGGCAAGCCAGCGTCCAGCCCTGGTCAATTTCCTGCTGGTCGAGGGCTTCGTTGCGCAGCATCTGCACCTCGCCGCTTTCAACCGTGCACATGCAGGTGGCGCATGAGCCCACCAGGCATGAGCTGGGGGGTTGCAGGCCCGCTCGGCGCATCGCCTCGAGCAGCGTTTCGCCTTCGGCGCACGGCACCTCGAACTCTTCACCGTCCAGGCGCACCGAAAGCTGGCTACCAGGGCCGCTGGTGTCGACGGCCGGCAGCGCCTTGACCTCGCCCTCTTCGGGCAGGGAAACGAAGCGCTCGACGTGTACCTGCTTACCGGGCATGCCCAGGGTTTGCAGGGCGTCAACAGCAGCCTCCATAAACGGCCCCGGGCCACAGATGAACGCCTCGGCGCTGGCGAAGGGGCGTGCCAGTTCGGCCAACTGACTCACCGTCGGGATGCCCTGGACCGAGTCGAGCCAATGAATCACTTGCAGGCGCTGCGGATGCGCCGCCGCCAGGGCCTTGAGTTGATCGCGAAAGATCACCGACGCTTCATCACGGTTGGCGTAGATCAGCAGAATTCGCCCGTTTCCGGCCAGCAGTGCCGAACGCAGAATCGACAGCACCGGGGTGACACCGCTACCGCCCCCGAACAGCAGCAGGTCGGTGTCCAGTTGGCGCGGCACAAATACTCCGGCCGGCACCAACACTTGCAGGTTGTCCCCCGCCTGCACGGCGTCGCACAACCAGTTCGAGGCACGACCATCACGCACCCGTTTGATCGTGACCCGCAACGGCTCGTCGAGCAGTGGCGTACTCGACAGCGAGTAACAGCGCGGCAACCAGGCCTCCTGGTGCGGCACGCGCAGGGTCAGAAACTGCCCGGGTCGATAGCGAAAGCGCTCAGCCAGCGCATCGGGCACTTCAAATTCCAGCGAGCGGCTGTCGGCGGTTTCTTCGATCACGCGGGTCACGCGCAGGGTCAGGTAATCCAGGCTTGCAGTGGCAGCGGCTGACATGAAAGATCCTCACCGATTGGCGGCAATGTGATTGGCCGCGATGTACCCGAAGGTCATGGCCGGACCAAGGGTCCCGCCCGCACCGGGATAACTGGTGCCCATCACCGATGCCGAGCAGTTGCCGATGGCATACAGGCCTGGGATGGCCTCGCCGGTTTCGCTGACCACCTGGGCATGTTCGTTGGTCAACAGCCCGCCCTTGGTGCCGATGTCGCCGGCGTCCAGGCGCATCGCATAGAACGGTCCCTTGCCAAGCGGCGCCAGGCAGGGGTTGGGTTTGACGTTGCTGTCGCCGTAGTAACGGTCGAACACATTGCCGCCCCTGCCGAACTCGGTATCGATACCGGTACGGGCGAATTCGTTCATGCGCTTGACGGTCTGCTCAAGTCCGGTACTGTCGACGCCGATCTGCGCGGCCAGCGCCGGCAGGCTGTCAGCCTTGAAGTACAGCGTATTGAGCCATTCCTTGCGCAGGCGGCTGTCCGGCATGACCTGGGCCGGCATCAATGGGCCCATGGCGTAGTTGAAGCGAAAGCGCGCGTCGAAGATCACCCAGGCTGGAATCGACTGGCCACCGCTGCCGTGGTTATCGCGGTACATGGCATCGACAAATTCCAGGTACGGCGCCGCCTCGTTGACGAAGCGCCGTCCCAGGCTGTTGACCACAATGGCGCCGGGGAACGCCCGCTCGGCAAACACCCCGCGCGGTTTCTCTTCGCCGGGCACGGCAATGGTCGGTGCCCACCAGGCCCAGTCCATCAGGGCGGTGGCTGCCCCCAGCGCCATCCCGGCCTGCAGTGCGGCACCGGTGTTGTTGCCCGGTGGCGTGGCGCTCCAGTCGCGCGCGGTCGGCTGCGGCAAGAAGCGCTCGCGCAAGGCCTGGTTCTGCTCAAAGCCCCCGGAGCCGAAGATCACCGCGCGACGGGCATGCAATTGCTGGGGCTGCCCGTCACGGCTGACCTGCACCCCGGTGACGCGGCCGTTATCGGTCAGCAGCGCCTGAAAATCGGTGTTCAACCACAGCGGCACCTTGCGGTCCATCAACGAGCGACGCAGCGACGCGACCAAGGCACTGCCCAGGGCGGCACGGCGGTCACGGCGGCCCTTGCGGCGCCATTTGAAATCCAGTTTGTAACGCAACATCAGGCCGAGAATCAGCAGGCGCCAGCCGAACGAGCGCGACATGGCTTTGTGCGCATGGCGGGCGGTCCAGGCGATACGCCCCATCAACAGGGTCGATGGCGACGGCGTGCGCAGATTGGCGAGTTCATCACCGAGCAGGCCGGTGTCGAACAGCTCCGGGTCCAGAGTGCGTCCGCCCGCCAGAGCGCCTGGCAGTTGCGGGTAGTAGTCGGGGTACTTGTGCGCCACGGCATAACGTACGTGACTGTTCTCTTCCAGGGCCCGTATCATCTGCGGCGCGTGTTCAAGGTAGGCGCGCAAGCGTGGTTCATCGCCATGTTCACCGGTCGCCGCCTTGAGGTACTGCAGGGCCAGCTCGAAGCTGTCACGCCCGCCCTTGGCGGCAAAATAGTGGTTGTTGGGAATCCAGATACCACCACCGGAAATCGCCGACGTGCCGCCGAATTTGTCGCTTTTCTCGACAACCAGTACTGATAGACCCTGCTCGGCAGCAAACAGCGCCGAGGTCATTGCACCTGCGCCGGAGCCGACCACAATCACGTCGTAGTGGGAAGTTGACTGAGCTTTAGCTGTCATTGTTGTAGTGCCTTGGCTGTGATCGAAAGTACCCCGGCATGCCGCACGAGGTAAGCAACCCCGGGCCTTCAGGCAGGCCCGGGCATGGCTCAGACGTACGGATCAGGGTTAGGCAGGCCCAACTGCACAGCGCCAAGGCTGCGACCGAACGCCATGAAGTTGTTGGCGATATGCCCACGCGCCTGGTGCAGGTCACGGAACAGGCGCGCAACCGGGTTGCTGCTGTAGAGCCCGGAAGCGGCCATGCAGCGCAGCAGTTCGCTGACTTTCTCGGCGCAGACGTTGGTCACATACGAGGACTGGTAGCGGTACAACAGGCGTGTTTCAACATCCGGGTACTCGCCCGCCGTGGCCAGTTCCATCAGGTGCGCGTAGTTGCGCTCGAGCACAAGCTTCAAGCTGTCGACGATGATGGTCGCCTCTGCCACGGTGATCTGTGCCACCGGATCATCTGCGGTTTTCATCCCGTGCTTGCCGACGTGCGCCGCCGCGTTGGCGCGAAATTCGTTGATCGCGCCCTGCAAGGCACCGATGGCCGAGGTGGAAACGGCGCGGGTAAATACCTGGGCAAAGGGAATGGCATAGATTGGGTTGGTGTTGACCAGGCGCCCCGGAGTGGCTTCGGGCATGGGGTTGTTGGTGCGCTGCACACGGTGTGCCGGCACAAAGACATCTTCGACGACAATGTCGTGGCTGCCGGTGCCTCGCAAGCCCAGCACGTCCCAGTTGTGTTCGATACGGTAGTCGCTGCGCGGGATCAGGAAGGTGCCATGCTCGGCGGCAAATTCGTCATCGGCCGGCAGCACACCGCCGAGGAAGCACCATTGGCAGTGTTCGCTGCCGCTGGAAAAGCCCCAGCGGCCACTGATGCGATAGCCACCTTCGACCACGGTGACCTTGGCCACGGGCATGTAGGTGGAGGAAATAAGCGTGGCGTTGTCCGGGCCCCAGACATCGCGCTGGGCTTCGATCGGGTAGCGCGCCAACTGCCAGGGATGCACGCCCATCACGCCATAGATCCACGCCGTGGACATACAGCCTTCGGCGAGGATCGTCTGGATTTCGAAGAAGGTTCGTGGGTCTACCTCGTAGCCGCCAAACGCGCGCGGTTGCAGGGCGCGCAACAAGCCGGTCTCTTGCAACTCGCAGATCGTTTCGTCCGGCACCCGGAAGTCACGGTCAGCGCGCGCGGTGCGGCTTTTAAGGGCTGGCACCAGGCGCCGGGCATGTTCAAGCAGTTCGATTTCTTCCGGTGTTTTTACTCGCATGCTGTCCATCCGTTCGTTCTCCCAATCTCGTTGCGCGGTTGCGCGAGGCTGGCTTGATGATCGAACGCGGCAGGCGATTATTCATCGTCAAAGCGGACTAGAGAACACCGCAGCGGCGCCTTCCCTGGCGCCATTGCAGGTTTAAATCGACGCGCGGCGGGCGGCCCAGGGACGGTCGTGTTCCAATTGCGAAGCCAGGCGCAGGAGCACATCTTCTGCACCCAGGCGCGCAGTGAACATCATCCCCACTGGCAGGCCGTTGTCACTCATGCCCAGCGGCAAGGAAATCGCTGGCTGCCCACTGACGTTGGCCAGCACGGTGAACGCCGCACTGCCCATGGCCTTGCGTGCATAGCTCTCATACGGCTGGTTGAGCGACAGCTCGCCCAGCGCCGGGGTCAACGTGGCGGTGACCGGCGAGAGGATCACATCGAAGCGGTCGAACTGCTGCTCCATGACCATGCTGATGTCTTCAAACGCATGCCGGGCACGAACCACACCCTCACCCGTGGCCTTGGCAGCGCGCTCCAGCACACCGAAGGTGATGATTTCCAGGTCTTGCGGACCCAACGTGCGGCCCAGGGCCTTTTCCCGATCATTGACCGTGACCAGCAGCGAGTTGCCGATTGCCACACCGTGGGCGCCGAACAACTGCTGGGCCTGAATCGGCAGGCGCAGTTCATCCACCTCGTGACCCAGGCCGAGCAACTGCTTGACGGTTTCGTCGAGGACCTTGGCAATCGCCGGGTCCAGCGCAGCCCCGGTCAGCGACTCGCGCACCAGGCCGACCCGCAGTCGACCTGGATCGCGACCCAGTTCCTCGGCATAGGGCCGCAGCAGCGGCTTAGTCCAGTAGGGGCTTCCAGGCTCGTGGCCCTGGCCGGCATCGAGGAACAACGCCGTATCGCGCACACTGTGCGAAACCACGTTGGCCACGCTGGCGCCAAACGAGCCTTCCAGGCGCGCGGGCCCGCTCGGGGTGCGGTAGCGCGTCGGCTTGAGCCCGACCAGACCGCAATAGGACGCCGGGATGCGAATCGAGCCGCCACCGTCGGTGGCATGGGCAACCGGTACAATACCGGCAGCCACTGCCGCCGCAGAGCCTCCCGACGAGCCACCGCTGCTCAGCGCCAGGTTCCAGGGATTGCGTGTTTGCCCCCAGGCCAGCGACTCGGTGGTCGTGGTCAGGCCGAATTCCGGGCTGGTGGCCTTGCCGAAAGGTACCGCTCCGGCTGCTTCGTAGCGGCGGATCAAAGTACTGGTTACGCTTGAAGGCGGCGCGTCCTTGAACAAACGGCTGCCATTGCTGGTAGTGGTGCCTTGCAGGTAAGTATTGAGGTCCTTGAGCAGGATCGGCACCCCGGCCAGCGTTCCCTGGGCCAGGGTTCCTGCTTTTTGCCTGGCTGCCAGCAACGCCCGGGCGTAGTCATCATGGCGCATATTGACAGCATTGATCTTCGGGTTGACCAGGTCGCAACGGGCAAATGCCGCAGCCAGCAGATCCTCAGCACTGAAATCACCGGCTTGCAGCCCCTTGACCATGGCCCAGGCATCCAGGCTTAGGTATTCATTGGCCGTTAACCCGCCCGCTGCGCGCGCATCGGCAAAACGCCCCAAAAGCCCTACTCCCAACGCTACTGCGCCAGCCTTGAGCACCTGACGTCGCGGCCAGCCATCGGCAGCATCGGCGCCAGGGGCTGCGGCCGTATCAGCCGCTGGCACTGCTTTATTTTCCATGAACTGAATTCCGTTTTAATTGTAATAGTCATCTCGACACGCTCGACCTGCGCCAGAACCCGCGGTCAGTCCGCGGTGATCTGCGCCACCATCGCTGCCAGGAAGTGCTCGCTGTAGGGCGGCAACAAGCCCCACTCGCCACGCGGATCATGCTCGGGTGCCTTGAGCACGGTGCGCATGTGGCTGAACTCGAGGAACCCTTCGCGCCCGTGGTAGTGGCCCATTCCCGAGCCGCCGATACCGCCGAACGGCGCATCATGCAACGCGGCGTGCATCATCACATCATTGAGTGTTACCCCACCCGACAGTGTGTGCTCCAGCACATGGCGCTGCTCCTCGGCGTCGTTGCCAAAGTAATAAAGCGCCAGGGGCCGCGGGCGGCCGTTGATCTGGGCAATGACCTGGTCGACCTCATCAAAGGGCAGCAGCACCATGGCCGGGCCGAAGATTTCCTCGTGCATGATCAGGCTGTCCGGCGCCGGGTCGATCACCAGCTGTAGCGGTCGGCGGCGGTTCTGCGCATCGGCCGGTTGTGCGTAGGGCAGGCTCAGCACCCGCGCGCCGGCTTGCTCGGCCTGGGTAACCAGGGTTTCAACCCGGGCCAGGTGCTGGGGATTGACCACCGCGACCACATCGGGGTTGTGGCTCACCTCTGGAATGAACGTGCGGTAGGCGCTGGCGAACGCATCGATAAAGCTTTCCAATTGCTCACGCGGCACGTAGACCAAATCAGGGTTGATGCACACCTGGCCACTGTTGGTGGTTTTCGACAGGGCAATGCGAAACGCTGCGGTGGCCAGGTCGGCGCTGCGGGCGACGATGACAGGGGATTTACCACCCAGTTCCAGAGTCAGCGGCACCAGATTTTGCGCTGCGTTGCGCATTACCGACTTGGCCACCGCAGTGCTGCCAGTGAACACCAGGTGATCGAAAGGCTGAGCGGTAAAGGCCTGGGCCAGCTCTACCCCGCCGGTGACCACGCCCACCTCAAGCGGGTCGAACCACTCGGTTATCAGCTGCGCCACCAGCGCGGCGGTACGTGGCACCACCTCCGATGGTTTGAGAATGGCCCGGTTACCCGCCGCCAGCGCCGAGCCCAGCGGGCTGAGCAAGGTGTACAGCGGTGCGTTCCAGGTGCCCAGGATGCCCACCGTGCCCTTGGGCTGATACATCACCCAGGCCTCGGCGCCAAGCTGATCGTAGGGGCTGAACACTGGCCGCGGCTCATCCTGCATCCAGCTTTCGAGGTGATCGCGCGCGTGCTTGAGCGAACCCAACGAGCCGAGCACATCATTCATCAACGAGAAGCCCTGGGGACGACCGCCAAAGTCGGCGTCCATCGCTTCGGCCAGCGCCTGATGATGGGCCACGAGCATGTCGACCACGCGCTGGATACGCGCGCGACGCAGCGCTGCCGGGACGGCCCCCTGGGCGTTGAATGCGGCTTTTTGTTCAAGCAACAGCGCCGACAGATCGTCGACAGAAGAAATTGCACAACTCATTGATGCCTCCTCAACTGAACAAGGGCCAACGCCACTGCGCTGTACCCACCATGGCCGTCATTGCACAACGCCCTGTAGCGGAAACTAGCCTCGCGCCACGGCGACCGCGTCGTCCATGTGGACGAGTGAAGCGAAAACGTTAGTCCGTTGAGACGATGTGAAGCCCCCTGGCGCTGGGAATACTGCCACATACGCCAAAGGCGCTTGCAGTCTGCCCGCTTTATCAGGAGTCATCCATGAGTAATACGCACGCTCAACCTACAGGCTGGCGCAGCCATGGCCTGCTGTTTCTATTGGCGATGTTGTACGCCGACAGCTTCGTCGGTCGGCAGATCATTGCGGTGATGATCGAACCGATCAAGCAGGAGTTCGGCGCCAGCGATACGGAAATGGGCCTGGTCTCGGGCCTGGCCTTCGCGGCTGTCTATGTGGTGCTCGGCCTGCAGGCCGGGCGCATGGCCGATCACCTGTCGCGCACGCGCCTGCTGGCGCTCACCAGCTTGCTGTGGGCCTTGGCCACAGTGGCTTGCGGCTTGTCGACCAGCTTTGCCATGCTGGTCATCGCGCGCATGGCGGTGGCGGTATTCGAGTCACCCACTACGTCGGCGTCGATGTCGATCATCGCCGACATCTACCCACCCCATCGGCGTTCGTTTGCCATCAGCTGCTACACCGCTGCGCCGACGTTTTCGACGATTATCGCCCTCAGTGTCGGCGCCTGGGCCGTTGATCAATACGGCTGGCGCAGCGCATTTTTTGCCGTCGCCTTGCCGGCCCTGGCAATCAGTGCCGCGTTTGCCCTGGTGATGCGCGAACCGATACGCGGACGCTTCGACCTCACCCACAGTCACGCCGCCCCAGCCAAGCAGCGCTTGTTCGACAACGCTCGTGAACTGCTGGCCCTGCCCGCCTATCGCTGCCTGGTGCTGGCCTGCGGGGTCACCACCTTCAGCGCCTACGCCTATGCCATGTGGAACGCCAGTTTCCTCGTGCGTTCGCATGACCTGCCCTTGCAATATGCTGGCATCCTCGCGGGCGTGGTAGGCGGCACCTGCGCCGGCCTCGGCGCTTTGTTCAGCGGCTGGCTGACCGACCACCTGGCAGTGAAAAACCAGCATTGGCAAATCGGTATTCCGGTCTTCGGCCATGTGCTGGGTACCTGCGCGCTGGTCACTTACCTGCTCTGGCCGCAGAGCATTCTCATGTATGTGGGTGCAATTCCGGTACCCAGCGCCATGCTCTGGTGCGGGCTGGCCAGTTTCTTCTCGGTCTGGTGGGTAGGCCCGTCGTTTTCACTGTTGACCCAGTTGGTACCCGCCCAGCGCCGCGCCACTGCCGTAGCTCTGCAGACTATCGTCACGACGTTGTGCGGCGTGGGCATTGGTCCACTGGCAACCGGGCTGCTCAGTGACACCCTGATACCCACGTTCGGTATAGAGTCGTTGCGCTACGCCTTGCTGCTGATCAGTTGCACCATCTTCATCGCCGTCATCCTGCTCTGGCGCACCTACCGTCACCTCACCGTAGTCACCGAGCAATCTGCCTACGCCTGAGCCTGTCAGGCCTGCACTACAACCTGTGCAGGCCCGGCAGCGCCAGCGTCGAGGCGGCGTGCCAGCAAGCAGGTAAACGCCAGTACCGGAATCACTGCGCAGCCACCGGCAATCCACAGCAACGTGGCATAGCCCTCGCCCAACAGTTGCCCGGCCAGCGCAGGCCCAGCGATCGAACTCAAGGCAAAGGCCCCCGGAATCAGCATGATCGAGCGGCCGCTATGGTCCAGGCGAGCAATGGCAGCCGTCTGATAGACGCAACCCCACGTGAAGCCCACCTCCCAGATCCAGGCACCCGCGGCGTACATCAAGAAGCCGTCGGCGTTGCCCAGCAACAACAGACCCGTGCCGAGCACCAGCAACACGATGACATGCGGCATGCGCACGCCCAGGCGATCACCGACTGCAGCCAGAATCAACGCTGCTGCACCGCCGAGCAGCTTGAGCACAGCGAAGACGACACCCAGCTCGGTCGGCTGCAGCGCAAGGCCATGCCCCAGGCGCTCGAGAAACGCCCACAGGCCGATCTGCCCGGCACCAAACAGGAAGAAAAACCCCAGCGCCGCATAGGCCGCCGGGGGAAATTGAAAACGTGACAACACTGAGCCCGCCGTCTGCGCTTGACCGTTGGCAATGAAGTCCTGGCGACGCGGTAACGCAAAGGCGCTCAAGCTCAACAGCAGGATGATCGAGGCGAGCATCCAGGCCGCACCGGCGTAGTGGAAATAAGCGATCACCAGCGACGGCAAGGCAAACAGCACCGCAGCCACCACTCCCAGCTCAATGCCCAGGCGTAAACCCAGGGCGCGTTCCTTGTTGGCCATTTCGCCCATGATGCGCATGCCCAGGCACGTCATCAGCGCGGCGAAGAATCCAATCAACGCCCACAGCGGCAGTTGGGCAATCGCCGGCAACCGCGACGACAGCCAATACGCCTGGGCTGCCCCAATGGCGCAGCCCAGGGTCAGCAAACGCCAATTCATGCGGTCGATCAGTACCACTGCTACCAACGTGCCGAGCAGGTAGCCGGCGAAACACACCGAACCCAGCAGGCCGACCTGCTCGATGCTGAAGCCGAGGCTGTCGACCATCGAACCGAGCAGGATAGGCAAGGTATTGAACGGCAAGCCACCAATTGTCGAAGCGAAGCTGGCGGCGAGCATTATCGCCAGTGTTTTTTGCCCACTCGTGGTCATCATGCATTCCTGCTCGGGTGCTTATCAGCGGTGGTCGACAGTGATGATTTCTTTGCGTTCGGCGATTGCCGCCGGCACGTTGGCTTCGTCCATGAAGAACTGCTCGTACCATTCGCGCAGCTGGTACACCGGACCGTCACCTTCGGCCAGCACCGGCTTGTTGACGCGGATCTTGTGCGCCCAGATGTCCACGTCCTGGTAGAACGAGTCGCGCGTGCGCATTACATAGTCCTGAGCCAAGGCTCGGTTCTGCTCCTCGCTCCAGCCCTCGATCTTCTTCACCATGCAGCCAAATCGCAGTTCAAAGCTATTGGCACTGATAGGTACATGACAGTTGAGCAGGATCGAGTGGATTTCCATACCCTCGAACATCGCACGCATCCGGGTGAAATGCGTCGCAGGCCCGTAGTAGGCGGATTCCGCCACCAGGTCGCCGCCCAGTTGTGCTGAGTCACCATGGAAAATCTGCTGGGCAATATGGCCTTCGAAGACGTTGGCGAAGTACTTGGTCGGGGTGAAGTGCACGGGCCCGAAATGCTGGGCGTCTGCCAGGTTATCGACCAGTTCACGAGGGTTGGTTTCGATGACCAGCTTGTCCATGTGCCAGTCCTGCAGCCAGTCGTCGCTGTCTTGCTCCGGCAGATGCGGAATCACCACGGCCTGTGCCGGGGCGTTGCCCTCGGGGTTGTTCCAGACGAACAGCAGCTTGTTCTCTTCACAGGTCAGCCAGCTGCGGGTCTTGGCTTTTGGCGGGATGCGTTTGCAGTACGGGATCTCGACACATTTGCCACTGGCATCGTACTGCCAATGATGAAAGGGGCAGACCACACGGTCGTTGACCAGGGTCCCGCGGGAAAGGTCGGCGCCCATGTGCGGGCAATGCGCATCGATCACGCTGATCTGGCCGCTGGAAGTGGCAAAGGCCAGCAAACGCGTGCCGAAGATGTTCAATGTGTGCAGTTGGCCATCACGAAAGTCTGCCGCCTCCCCCACACAGTGCCAGCCTCGACCAAAGCGAGGGGCCAGTGCAGTGTTGATGTTGATTGCTGCGAGCTTGGTCATTGTTATTGTTCCTCGTGTGAAAATCCCCGGTTACATGCCAGGTCAATTCTCACCGAGCAGGCGCAAATGCTCATCCCTCGCATGGACTAGTTGAGCACCGCGCGCTGGTTGCTTTGCCGCCTAGAACCGTGTCGGACGCACCATGGCATCCATGCCACCATCGACGAACATCACGCTGCCATGTACAAAGCTGGCCTGTTCGGACTGCAGGAACGCCACCGCCTGGGCAATTTCCTGCGGGTGGCCAGCGCGCCCCAGCGGGGCCACGAACTCTCGAACGGCCTTGGCGAAACGTGGGTCATTCAGCGATGCCTGATGCAACGGTGTCTCGACCGCGCCGGGCGCCACCACGTTGAGGCGAATGCCCTGCCTGGCCCAGGCAACCGCCTTGCCGCGAGCATTGCAGGTCACCGCATACTTGGAGCTGGCATACGCCACATGCGACAGCCCCAGGCTGTTGGCGTGTTCCAATGCGAGCGCCTCGTTGCCGGCCAGCATGGCCTCGACCATCGCTTGCTGGTCTGGTTTGGTGTGGGTGGCAGCAATCGAGCCGATCACCGTGGCGGCAGGTTGTTTACCTTTGGCCAAGGCGTCGGCCAGGCCGTCGAGCAGCTCGGTCACACCAAAGTAGTTGACCGAAATAATGGTGTCGGACACCGCGCTGGAGCCCACCCCGGCGCAGCACACCAGACCATCGAGCACACCTGCACTTTGCTCGAGCACCGCGCTGATGGCCGCCTGACGCCCGGTTGCGCTGGACAGGTCGGCAATCACCTCGGCGTCTGCCCGGTCGATGCCAATGACTCGATGTCCTGCGGCGCGTAGCGCCTGGCAGACTGCTGCGCCGATACCCGACGCAGAACCGCTGACCGCTGTAATGGGCATAACCTTGATCCTCATGATGTAACGGAGGTGATTAGTATTGGTGGCGGACACGCTCGCCAACATCGTCCGCACGGACTAAAACGCCCCGGCCTTGAAAGCAAGACCGGGGCGGCAGTGAACAACGGCCACCGTCACGCGCTGCTGCGCACCGGGTGAGCCAGCTTCAGTGCCGGTTTGCTGAGCTTATCGGCGCCCAGCACGGTCAACTTGGGCTTTCCCAGGGCAACCACGCTGTTGAGGATGATGCGCACCAACTCGGTCTGGCGACGCACGCCGGTCTTGGAAAAAATCGAGCGCAAGTGTGCCCGGGCGGTGTTGCGGCGCACATTCAATACTTCAGCGGCTTCTTCGAGCGAAAGGCCATTGACCAGCTCCATGGCCAATGCGGTTTCGGCCCGGGTCAAGTTGAACAGTTGCTTGGTCAGGGTTTCGCTGGCCATGGAGCGACCGACGGCGTCGCGGATGTACACCACTACCACCGGCTTGCTCTTGCCCTCGGCCCAGTCCTGGGTCGGTATCGCCTCGACGACCACACCGAGGTTGATGTTTCCCGACGGCCTGGACACCGACATCGCTTCAGACGCCGCGCCGGTCTGCGGACTGTCCGGGTCGCGGGCGAAGGCATTGCGCACCAGGCGCTGCAATTCACGGTTATCGCTGGGATACGTGGCTTCAAGGTGGCCACCGACCAGCTTCAGGCCATCCGCCAGTTCCAACAGCTCACTGGCCATCGGATTCATGCGCAGCACGCTGCCATTCTGATCGAGGACGATGGTAGCCACCGACAGGCGACTGATGGCCTGGGAATACAACTCACTGATCGACTCGCTGCGGTCGAGCAGGTTGTGCACATGCATGGCACGGCGCAAGTGCGGCAGGAACATCTCGCACAGCTGGCGTTCAGCGTCAGTGAAGCGAGGGGCGGATCTGGGGCGGGTAATGCGAAAACGCAGCTTGCCACCATCGGGCGTAGAAATATCGGCGCCCATGATGTGGAAGGTGTCGTGGACAATACCGTAGGTCTTGAAGTACACCGAATTGGTCCACTGCGCCTCGGTCATCAGGTCGTCTACGGTAAACACCTTGTCCATCGGCGGATTGTTGAACGGGGTGACCGCTTGCGGGTAGGCCCAGTAACTGACCTCGCCCTCGCCTTCGATATCGCCGACCACAATCATCAGGCCCAGGTCGGGTTGTTCGGGTACACGCAGAATCAAGGTGACATAGTTTGCCTGGTACAAACTGCGGACATGGCGCAAGGTCTTGGCCATCAGCTTTTGATCCAGCGAGCCGTCATAGAACTCGCCGATGAGCCTGTCGTACTCCGCCAGCTCCAAGCCCATGTCTGCCAAGGCTTGAACACTCAAGCTGGAATTCTCCATCGCCAGTCTCCTCGAGGGACACAGCCCAGGCCATGCCCGTTTTTATTGTTATGTTTCGAACACTTGCGGATGCACTGTGCAGCCTGTCAGGGCCGCCCGGCGTACATTGACCATAAACATTGACGATAGCAATACCCTTGATCGGCTCCCGGGGCATCGTCCATATGGCCTACCCCGGTGCCGTCCAGCGCCTTCGATCAGTCCAGTTCAAACAGCCCTGCTGCACCCATGCCACCACCAATGCACATCGTCACCACCACGTAGCGCACGCCGCGTCGACGTCCTTCAAGCAGGCTGTGACCGACCATGCGCGCCCCCGACATGCCGAACGGGTGACCGATGGAAATCGCCCCGCCATTGACGTTCAGGCGATCAGGCGCAATGCCCAGGGCATCGCGGCAATGCAGCACCTGGCAGGCGAACGCTTCGTTGATTTCCCACAGGCCGATATCGGCCACGCTCAAACCGAAACGCTTGAGCAGTTTCGGCACCGCCACCACGGGCCCAATGCCCATCTCTTCGGGTGCGCAGCCCGCCACGGCGATCCCGCGATACGTACCTAGCGGACGCAAACCGCGTTCAGCCGCCTGAGCGCGACTCATCAACAAGCTTGCCGAGGCACCATCGGAGAACTGCGAGGCGTTGCCAGCGGTAATGAACTCGCCCTGCTCCACCCAGGTGCCGTTCTTCCACACAGGTTTGAGTGCAGCCAAGTCTTCGCGCTGAGTCGAAGGCCGGTTGCACTCGTCGCGATCGGCCAGTACCAGCTCATGCCCCGCTGGCTGACCCTCCTTGTCGAACAGTTGCTTGCGCACCTGCAGCGGCACGATTTCTTCATCGAACAGACCGTCGCGCTGGGCGGCGGCCGTGCGCTGCTGGCTTTGCAGCGCGTAGTCATCTTGCGCCGCCCGGCTGATGCCATAGCGCCGCGAAACGATTTCCGCGGTCTCGATCATCGGGATGTACGCGCTGGGCATACAGGCGAGCACCGCCTGCGACTGGTTGCGGTAGGTGTTCTTGTACTTGTTCTGGGTGAGCGACAGCGATTCGACGCCACCGGCGATGGCAATGTCCATTTCACCGACCAGAATATTTTTCGCGGCCATGCCGATGCTGATCAGCCCTGATGCACACATGCGGTCCAAGGCCATACCCGCGACGCTTTCAGGCAAACCGCCGGTGTAGGCACACAGCCTGCCGATGTTGTAGCCCTGGGTGCCCTGCTGAACCGCTGCGCCCATGATCACGTCGTCTACCGCGCCAGGTTCTACACCTGAGCGTTCAAGCACCGCCCGTACCACGTGACCGCCGAGCACTGGGGCTTCGGTGTCGTTGAACGAGCCGCGAAAGGATTTGCTCAGCGCAGTACGCGCGGTAGCAACAATTACAACGTCATTCTTGTCCATGCACAGGCTCACTCACTGATCGGGTTAAAGGTGTAGCGACTGATGGTGTCGACCACGCAGCCGGGGCGCTCGGCGCCTTCGATTTCAACGCTCATGCGCACTACCAGTTGTACGGCGTTGCCGATCATCTCGGCACTGATGACCTGGCCGCGACCGCGTACCCGCGAGCCGACCTTCACCGCAGCCGGAAAGCGCACCCGGTCGGTGCCGTAGTTCACGCCCATTGCCAGGTTGTCGATGCCCATCAGTTGCGGCATGAACAGGTTGGCCAGGGCCAGGGTCAGGTAACCATGGGCGATGCAGGCCCCGAACGGGCCATTGGCCGCGCGCTCAGGATCGACATGTATCCATTGCTGATCACCGGTCGCTTCGGCGAACAGGTTGATCCGCTCCTGGGTCAGTTGCAGCCAGTCGGTGACGCCGAGGTCCAGGCCCTCGGCCTCGAGCATTTGTTCGGCGCTGCTGAATCGGATACTCATGAGCTGTTCCTCAAGCCTGTTGTGAGCTGACCGAGAGCACTTCGCCGACCATGTAGGAGGCGTAGTCGCTGGCCAGGAAAATCATGACGTTGGCCACTTCCCAAACCTCGGCGGCACGGCCGAAGGCTTCGCGGTCGGCCAACTTTGCCAGCAGTTCTTCGCTGGAGGCTTTCTTGAGAAAGTCGTGCAAGGCAATCGACGGCGACACGGCATTGATGCGCACCCCGCTCTCGGCGGCTTCCACTGCGCTGCATCGGGTCAGGGCCATGACACCGGCCTTGGCGGCGGCGTAATGCGCCTGTTCTTTCTGTGCACGCCAGCCAAGCACCGAGGCGTTGTTGACGATCGCACCGGCACCGCGGCGCTCCATATGCGGCAGCATCGCGCGGGTCATGCGGAAGGTGCCGGTCAAGGTCACATCAATGACGCGCAGCCATTCCTCGTCCGTCATTTCGGTGACGCGCCTGGAACCACCCAGGCCCGCGTTGTTGATAAGCACGTCAACGCCGCCAAGGGTCTGCTCGGCGCTGTCGACCAAGGCTTGTACTTCGTCCTCGAGGGTTACGTTGCACAACTGTCCATACACTGCCTGCAAGCCAGTTTCGGCCTTGAGTTGCTCGACTGCCTGTTCCAGGCGACGCGGATGAACATCGGAGATCATCAGGGCACGGCAACCTTCTTCGGCACAGCGCTTGGCCGCGGCAAAACCGATGCCAGCGCCTGCGGCGGCAGTGATCAGTACCGACTTGCCAGCCAGCAGTTGATGACCGGGTACATAAGGTGGGGCTTGTTTCACGATGAATACCTCAGACGGGATACAGGTTGTCCATAGGTATAAAGGCCGAAGACTTCGGGCACATCGTCAAAACGGACGTGATAGGCGAAGGAAGACACAGGGAAACAGGCGCCGACGCGGCCGACGCCTGACATTCACGCCGCTGCTAGCTACCCCAGACCTTCTGCGCCTTGGGCGCTTCGTTGAGGATCGCATCGACGGCTGCGCCTACTTCTGCAACCTGCCAGCGGGCGCCCTTGTCACGGGTGACCCCGGTGCGCCAACCGTCGCCCAGGGAGATACGCCCGCCCTGGCTTTCGAACAACTGGCCGCTGACATGCGCCGAGGCCTCGCTGCCCAGCCACACCACCAGGGGTGCGACGTTTTCCGCCGCCCAAGCGTCGAAACTGTCGTCATCGGGCTTTTTGACCATGTCGGGCATGGCGCTTTCGGTCATCGCCGTGCGCGCTGCCGGCGCCAGGGCGTTGGCCGTGACGCCGTAGCGCGCCAGTTCCGCTGCCTGGACCAAGGTCAGGGAGGCAATGCCACCTTTGGCCGCGGAGTAGTTGGACTGGCCGATGGAGCCCTGCAAGCCGGCCCCGGAGCTGGTATTAATGATGCGCGCGGCCACCGGCGTACCCGCCTTGGCCTGGTCACGCCAGCGCCGACCGAGGACATTGGCCAGGCAGTAATGGCCTTTGAGGTGCACGCGCATGACCATGTCCCAGTCCTCTTCCGAGAGGCTGATGAACATGCGATCACGCAACACTCCAGCATTATTGACCAGCACATGGACCTCGCCAAAAGCCTCGAGTGCGGCATCGACGATGCCCTGGGCACTGGCCAAGGTGGTAATGTCGCCGTCGCTGGCAATTGCCCGGCCACCGCTGGAGCAAATCTCATCGACCACCGCTTCGGCGGCTTCGCGGCGAATATCATTGACCACGACATTGGCGCCCTCGGCAGCGAATGCCAGCGCATAGGCGCGGCCCAATCCACCACCGGCACCGGTGATGATCACGGTACGATCTGTACAGATTCCCATAGGGTTTGTTCCTGTGCTTGTGGATGGGCGGCGTCAAAGCCGCTCGATAATGCTGACGTTGGCCTGGCCGCCGCCTTCGCACATGGTTTGCAGGCCATAGCGCCCGCCCGTACGCTCCAGCGCATGCAGCAAGGTCGTCATCAAGCGGGCACCGGTAGCGCCCAGCGGGTGGCCGAGGGCAATCGCGCCACCGTTGATGTTGGTGGTGGCCGGGTTGTAGTCAAGTTCCTTGGACCAGGCCATGACCACCGAGGCAAAGGCTTCGTTGATCTCCACCAGGTCGATATCGGCCATGCGCATGCCGGCTTTTTTTAGCGCCGCGCGAGTGGCCGCAATCGGTGCGGTCAGGTGCCAGATCGGATCGTCGCCAAGCACCGACAAGTGATGAATACGCGCCCTGGGGGTCAAGTTGTAGCGTTTGAGAGCCGCTTCCGAGACCACCAGCAAGGCCGCCGAGGCATCGCAGGTCTGACTGGAAACGGCCGCGGTGATCGAGGCAAACTCGGCGCTCACCGGTTCCAGGCCGGCCATTTTCTCCAGGCTGCTGACCCGCGGCGTTTCGTCGTGGGCCAAGCCTTCGCAGGAAACGATCTCCCGGGAGAAATAGCCCGCCTCTGTCGCGGCCAGGGCGCGGCGATGGCTTTCCAGGGCGAACACTTCCATGTCCGCGCGGCTGAGCTGCCAGTGATCGGCGATCCGTTGGGCGGCATAGAACTGGTTGACCGGCTGATTGCCAAAGCGCGCCTGCCAGCCCTTGCTGCCGGAAAACGGGTCGCTGAAGCCTAACGCTTGACCCGCGATCATCGCCGACGAAATCGGGATCTGGGTCATGGTCTGCACGCCGCCCACCGCCACCACATCCTGCATGCCACTCATCACCGCCTGGGCGGCAAAGTGCAGCGCCTGCTGCGACGAGCCGCACTGACGGTCAACGGTGGTGCCAGGTACATTCAGCGGCAAGCCTGCGGCCAGCCAACTGGTGCGGGCAATATCACCGGCTTGCGAGCCGATGGTATCGACGCAGCCGAAGATCACGTCGTCATAGTCTTCGGCAGGAATGGCATTGCGCTCGACCAGCGCGCTCAACACGTGGGCGCCAAGGTCGATGGCATGGACATGGGCCAGGCTGCCCTTGCGCTTGCCCGTTGGGCTGCGCAAGGCGTCGACTATATAAGCTTGGGGCATGGCTCAATCCTCGAAGGTGGCGCCCGGCCCAAGCCGGGCTTCGTCGCTGAGCACATAGGCAGCGACGCGGGATTTATGGGTGGCGCGGTCACCCCAGGAGGGGTCCAGCGACCAGGCACGCTTCATGAACATCTGCAGGTCGACTTCCCAGGTGTATCCCATGGCGCCGTGCACCTGAATGCCATGGCGAGCTGCCAACCAGCTGGCATCGCAGCAGGCCAGCTTGGCTTGCGAGACATACACGTCGGCGCCGCGCTCACCCTTGGCCAGGGCGTGGGCGGCGCGATACAGCACCGGTTTGGCGAACTCGATCTTGCTGGCGATATCGGCCAGGTGATGCTTGACCGCCTGGAAGCTGCCGATCGGCTTGCCGAACTGCTTGCGCTGGGCGACGTAATCCACCGACAGGTCGAGAATCCGCTGGGCCAGGCCCAACAGTTGACCGGCCACCGACAAGGCACCGCGGTTGAGGGTTTCGGCCCACAGCGCGCGGCCCTGTTCGCCGTCGACCAGCAAGGTCTCGCCGCTGGGCTGCCAACTCACCTGACCCAGGCGTCGCGACGAGTCGATGCTGGCATTGGCCTGCACATCGACTTGCGAGCGCGGTACGGCATGCACTTCGTCGCCGTGGGCGAGAATCAGCCACTCGGCCAATGGTGCATCGGGCACCAATGGATTGATCGGGTGACCGATTGCCAGGCGCACACTGCCATTGGCAATGCGTGGCAGCAGGCTGGCCTTGACCGGACTGTCGTCCGGCAAGCCGTTGAGCAGGCCGGTAGCCACGTAGGCGGTGTCGGCCAGCGAATCGGGAATGGCGTAGTAGCCCAGCTCCTGTGTCATCAGCGACCAGGCGATGTCGTCCATGCCCAGACCGCCGAACTGCTCGGGCACCGACAACGCGGTAAGGCCCTGCTCGGCGATCTTGGCGCGCAGCTCTGCCGAGCGGCCGACATCGGTTTCCCAGATTTCACGAAGCATTTCCGGCGCCGCTTCGGTCATCAGGAAGCGGCTGATGGCTTCACGAAACGTGAGCTGGTCATCGCTAAAAGTAAAGTCCATGGCCGGCTCCTATTTCGGCAGGCCGAGCATGCGCTCGGCAATGATGTTGCGCTGGATTTCGTTGGTGCCGGCGTAGATCGGCCCGGCCTGGGCGAACAGGAAGCCGTCGAGCCAGGCACCACCCAGCGCTTGCGGGGCGCTGCCCAGCAACTCGCCGTGGGCACCGAGAATGCGCATGGCGGTGTCATGCATCTTCAGGTCGAGTTCCGACCAGATGATCTTGTTGATGCTCGACTCGGCGCCGATCTGTGCACCACGGCTGAGACGCCCGACGGTGTGATAGGACGACAATGCGTAGCCTTCGGCGCCAAGCCAGGCCTCGACTACCGCCTCACGAATGCTCGGGTCGCGGTCGGCGCTCTGTTGGTGCGCCTTGTACAGTTGTACCAACTTGCGGGCCGTGGCCTGAAAGCGCGCCGGCGAACGCAACAGCAAGCCGCGCTCGAAACCTGCGGTGGCCATAGCGACGTGCCAACCCTGGCCTTCGGCACCGATGCAGTTTTCCGCTGGCACCCGCACATCGTCGAAGAACACTTCAGCGAAGGTGTTCTTGCCGTTGAGTGCGCGGATCGGGCGAATGGTCACCCCCGGCGTATCGAGGGGCACCATCAGGAACGACAAGCCGTTGTGCCGCGTTGACGCCGGGTCGCTGCGAAACAGGCCAAACAGCCAATCGGCGTACAGCGCGCGGCTGGACCAGGTCTTCTGCCCGTTGAGCACATAGTGATCGCCATCACGGGTGGCCTTGCTGGTAATCGCAGCCATGTCCGAGCCCGCGTTCGGCTCCGACCAACCTTGGGCCCACATGTCGACACTGGAAGCCATGCGCGGCAAAAAGCGCTTCTTTTGCGCCTCGGTGCCGAACTCCATCAGGGTCGGCCCGAGCAGCAACTGGCCATTCTGGTTGACACGCATCGGCGCATCGGCGCCGTAGTACTCTTCTTCGAAAATCAGCCACTCGATCAGATCGCAACCACGGCCGCCGTATTCCTTGGGCCACATGACCATCGACAGGCGCTGCTCGAACAACTTCGCTTCCCAGGCACGATGCTGCTCGAACCCTTCACGGGTGTCGTAGTTAGCCAGCGGCTCGGTCGGTTGATTGGCCGCCAACCATTCACGCACTTCCGCTCGGAAGGCCTTTTGTTTCGGGGTATATGCTAGTTCCATGGCTGCCTCTCAGAACTTGGCGTCGCGCTTTTCGACGAAGGCGCGGCGGGTTTCGGCAGAATCGGGGCTGGTGTAGGCCTGCAGGGTGAAACCCTGTTCCCAGCGGTATTTGTCTTCCAGGTTGCCGTCTTCTATGCCGTTGAGGGCTTCCTTGGCCAGGCGGATCATTGCCGGGCTCTTGGCGGCGATCTTGGCGGCGATCTCCAACGCGGTCTCGCGCAGTTGCTCCTTGGCGACCACACGTTCGATAAAGCCGTACTGCGCAGCCTCGGCGGCGCCGATCTTGTCGCCGGTAAAGAACAGGTAGCGAACCTTCTGTACCGGGAACAGCCGTTGCAGGTGTGCACCGCCGCCCATGGCGCCGCGATCGACTTCCGGCAAGGCGAAGGTGGCGCACTCGGAGGCCAGGACAATGTCGGCGGCGCCGGTAATTCCAATGCCGCCGCCTAGGACAAAGCCATGCACGGCAACGATCACCGGCACTGGCGAGCGGTGTACGGATTTGAACGCGGCGTAGTTGCCGGCGTTGACCGCAATGATCCGCTCCGGGTGGGCGTCCAGTTCCTTGATATCGACCCCGGCACAAAAACCACGGCCTTCGGCGCGGATGACGATCACCCGCACTTCGGGGTTGGCGCCCAGGGCTTCCACTTGCAGGGCCAGGTCCATCCATTCCTGGCTATCCAGGGCATTGACCGGCGGTTTGGCGAGCACCAGTTCAGCAATGCCCGCGTCGATCTGTGTAGTAAATGCTTGACTCACGATGGTCTTCTCCAATGCTCAGCGGGCGTGTTCAGTACGCGTTGGTCTTCAACTTTCCTGCACCGGTGCAGGCTGACACTCGCGGTGGCGAGCGGTTAAGGCATCCAGGCAGCGCTCGGCCTGCTCGGCAATTTCCTCGATCACTTGCTGGCAACTTTTAAGCTCGGCAATCGCCGCAGCCACCTGGCCACTGGGCAAGATGCCCTCGTCCGGTACGCCATCGATCATTGAACGCTGCAGCAATACCGGCTGGTTGGCGGCCATGACCGTTTGCGACAGGGTGCCGGGGTCTTCCTTGAGAGCCTGACGCAGCACTGCGAACAAATGGCCGAGGCTCATGCCGGTCTGTTGTTTCCATTTCCACGCGCTGCGCAAGGCAATGCGCAGGCGCCCGAAGGCGCTGGCCTGCTCCAGGCGATTGATGAACGGGTTTTCGATCATGCGGTGGCGCATGCCGTCGACGGCGGTGCTCACCCGCACCAACTGCGGGTCGTTGACCTTGAGGTAATGCACCAGGGTGGCCGAAGGTGTCGGCGATTCACGGGTCATCAAGAAACGCGTGCCCATGGCGATGCCCGCAGCGCCGGCCGCCAGCGCGCCAGCCAAGCCGCGGCCGGTGGAATAGCCGCCGGCGGCAATCACCGGCACCGATACGGCGTCCAGTACCTGCGGCAACAGAATCGAACTGGGCACACCACCGGTATGCCCGCCGCCCTCACCGCCCTGAATGGTGATCATGTCGGCGCCCAGTTCCACCGCCTTGAGCGCATGCTTGAGGGCCCCGACCGTAGGAATGCACAACACCCCGGCGGCCTTGAAGCGGGCAATCGTCTGTTTGTCCGGCCCACGGCCATAACTGACCGCACGCAGGCGGTAGCGGATTGCGAGGTCAACGCACTGCCCGGCGTTTTCCTGGAACATGTGAAAGTTCAGGCCGAAGTTGCTGCCACCGGTGGCGGCAATCACCTTGTTGATCTCACCTTCCAGCGCGTCGGCGGCAATGGTTGCCCCGGCCAGAAAGCCGAAACCACCCGCCCGCGTCGTGGCTATCACCAGGTTGGCGTCGGCGACCCAGCCCATAGCTGTCTGCACAATGGGATAACGACAACCCAGAGCATCGGTCAGCGCTGTATTCATCCAGCGGCTCATGCCTGTTCACCACTGGCAGCGACTTTGTTGGCCTTGGCCATGGCCTTGGCATCGAAACCACCGAGCTTGTCGCCCGACAGCAACTCATTGTGCGCATGGGCAAAGTGGTGCCAGGCAAACGCAGCATCCATCGCTGTGCGCTTGCCCTGCAGGTCTTCAACATGGTTGATCGCCTGCTTGGTCAGGGCCAGGCCCATACGGGGCTGGCGCGCGATGATGGCCGCCAGCGCATAGGTTGCCTGCTCCAGCTCATCGCGCGGCAGCACCCGATTGACCATGCCCATCTGGTAGGCACGCTCGGCACTCATGCGGTCGCCGGTAAAGAGAAACTCCTTGGCGATACGCGGGTTCAGCTCGTAGGGGTGGGCAAAATACTCCACCCCCGGAATACCCATGCGCACCACCGGGTCCTGGAAAAACGCATCATCGCTGGCCACGATCAAGTCACAGACCCAGGCCAGCATCAGGCCGCCGGCCACGCATGCCCCCTGAACCATGGCAATGGTCGGTTTGGGCAACTCGCGCCAGCGCCGGCACATGCCCAGGTACACCTCCTGCTCCCGAGCATACAGTTGCTCTCCGCCCGGCTTGTTGGTGTGGTCCCACCACAAATGGGCACGCTCGAATGGCTTATTGATGTCTCGACCCGGAGTACCAATGTCATGGCCGGCAGAAAAGTGCTTGCCTGCCCCGCGCAGGACGATGACTTTAACCGCGTCATCGTCGACGGCCTGGCGCAACGCGGCATCCAGCGCATAGGTCATCTGCGAGTTCTGCGCGTTGTTGAAGCTAGCCCGGTTCATGGTCAGGGTGGCGATACCCTCTGCTGCGCTGTACAACACCGGTTCCTGCGTTTCGTACACCGCGAGATCTTCACGCTGGACGAACTCATTGTCTGGGCTGTTCATGCTCATGTCCCCTGCCTTACGCCTGGCGAATGCCGGCTGGGTTGCCCTTGATCGCCGCGCTGCGGTAATCGTGGGGATCAAGTCGGCGGATAATTGCCAACTGCTCGGGCGTCGGGTGCGCGGTTTCCTTGAGCGACGGTGACTTGAGCAGCGGGAAGCCGGTGCTTTCCTGCACCTGCTCGAAACTCACTCCGGGATGCAGGCTGCGCACCTGGACCGCACGCTCCGGGCCATCGAAGTCCATCACGCAGAGGTCGGTGATGATCAAGCGAATGTCCATCAGGTCGCGTCGCACCCCTTGTGGCCAACGGTCGGCCTTGAAGCCGACGCCGGAGACCATGTCCACTTCGCCGCTGACAAACACGCGAGGGTTATGGTTGGGCACGAAGAACGAGTTGATGTGGTTGATGCTGTTGCCAGGCAAGCCACGCACACCGAGCATGGCGGCCTTGGGCTTGTGGTAGTCACCCACGCAAGAGAGGTTGCTCTGGCCCCAGCGGTCGATTTGGGTTGGCCCGATCATGGCGTGGCGACGGCCACCCCAGACACACTCGAAGACGCGCTCGAAGTTCAACGAACCGCAATATTTAGGCACGTAATCGCCACGCGGGCCCAATGGAATCGGCTCTTCCACCAGATAGGCCTCGCTGTCGGTCATCAACAATTGCGGGCTGTGGCTGAGCTTGGCCAGGCTCGCTCCCAGACGCGGGATAACCCCCAGGCCCGAGGCGATCAGCTCGCCGTTGCCGCGCCAGGCTTCGCTGGCTGCGACGATCATCAGTTCAGCGAGGGTAAACTCACAGGTAGTCGACATTTTCATCCTCCTCAGAACACTGGCAGGGCCAGGGAGCCCATGCGTTCGGCACCGCCGTTTTTATCCTGGTAAGCCAGTTCGCCGGCCACCACGTACGCTTCGACATAGGCTTGCCAGCCGCCCTCCTCACCCGCACTGGCGGCGTAATGCTTGAGGTGGCTGCGGTCCCAGCCGTATTCGGGTTGGCACGCCGTAGGATGAGCGCCGAACGGTGCATGGATAACACCGCTGACCAGGTATCGCTCAAAGGTGTTGAAGCGGGCCTGCTCGGCCGTCAGCTCCAGGCGCTCGTGCAGTTGTTCGCAGGACACGAAGCACTGCTGGGCTGCGCGGGCGAACAGATGGTCGAAGTACGGATCCGGGCCGGTCACCAGGGTGTTGCCCAGACGGTCGGCTACGTTGACATGGACAAACGCCACATCGAGATTCAACGCCGGCATGGCCAGCAGCACTTCACCATCGTCATAGGGCGACGCAATGGTTTTCAACGCCGGATTGAGCCGCGTCACATCGGTGGCCAGGCCACAGCGGGTGGGCAGAAACGGCAGGCGCATGGCCGCCGCCCGCAGGCCCCACTGGAACATGCCTTCATCCACCTCCAGCAGTTCCAGGCCACCGGCTTCGCGCGCCTTGCGGTAGTAGGGTTCCAGCGGGATGGCATCGAGGGTGGCAAAACCGAACACCAGCTTCTTGACCTTACCCGCGGCGCACAACATGCCCACTTCCGGGCCGCCATAGGCGACAACGGTAAGGTCCTTGACTGGCGACCGCAGAATCTCGCGGACCACTGCCATCGGCTTGCGCCGCGGTCCCCAACCGCCAAAACCGATGGTCATGCCATCGCGCAGTTGCGCAACCGCATCGGCCGCTGTCATTTGCTTGTTCATTGCTCATCTCCTTGTTGTTGGCCGACTGAAAAGTCATGCCCCCACAGGCTTACGCGGGTAAATTCGAAGGCCGAGTGTTCAGCCCAGTCCACTTGCAGGCCGCCGTAGCCGAACTCCAGGTCGAAGCCGGACGGGGTCTTCATGTAAAACGAGGTCATCAGGTCATTGAGGTGCTGACCGAGGGTCGCCGACAGCGGCACCTTGTGAGCCAGGCGGCGGTCGTGGGCGCGGCCCACTTCGGTCATCGAGTCGACTTCCACCATCACGTGCACGCAGCCTGAAGGCGCGGCAAACTCAGCCAGCGCCAGAGAGTGATGACGGCTGTTACGGCAATGCAGGAAATGAATGCGGATGGGCGGTGCCAGTGGATCGGGACGAAAGTTGAAGATGTCCGAGAGTTCGAAACCGAGCACGTCCTTGGCAAACGCCAGGGTGGCGTCAAAGTCCGGGGCCGGCAGCACGGTATGGCCCAGGCCCATATCCCCGGTAACAAAGCGCGGCACGCCTTGCGGGGAGACAAACACCTGGCAATCGGAACGGTGTCCCCAGCTCAGTTCATGGCGATTGCCGGAGGGATCGAGCACACTCACCAGCGCTTGCACGCCCCGCTGCTCGATCTCGGCAGCGCTGCCCACCTGCCAGCGCACACCCTTGTGCTCCAGCACCTGCAGCGCCGCGTTGAAGGCACCTTCACTGGGCAACTCCCAACCCGAGGCCAGGTAGCCGGCTTGGCTGCCTTCGACGATGAGCATGCGAAACGGCCGCTGGTCCATCTTCACGTACAGCCCGCCACCGGGCGCGGGTACTACCATCATGCCCAGCACGTCTTCGGCGTAACGTTGCCACTGGCCGAGGTTTTCGATTTGAGCGACGAAGTAGCTCAGCCCGCGGATATCCATCATGCCCTGCTCCTCAATGAATGGACCTGTGTTGGTCTTCATTGTGATGAGGGCGAGCACCGGGCTCATCGTCCGTTGAGACTAAGCCGTTGATCTGTTGGGCAAACGGCGTGGAGGGCGTGTCTAGCGGGCCAAGAACTTGATAAGCAGCAGGTGCAGCGGGTAAAACCAGTAGCCCCAGCGGCCTACACGCCAGATAGCCCTGCCGTAATGACGGTGCAATACAGCCAGGCCAACCGGCGCCGACAACACCGCAACCGCCAACGCCATGAGGGTGATCGGCTCAGCCGGATGGCTACGCAGCCAGGCGTTGGTCAGGTTCGCCGCCGCTGCGATAAACCCGGGAAAAATCCAGGTTCCGCGCCCGCCGTGCAGCGCCAACAGGAACGCCGACGGCAATACCACCCCCGGCCAGCCGTACATCAGCACATCACTGACCAGCAAAGACAGCGGCAGTACCGCCGCGGCCAGCCAGCGCTGGTGCTGAACGCCCCATGCCAGCAGCAACCCCAGGGTCAACGTCGGCATGATACTGAACGTTCCGGTACTCACATCCAGTGATCGATAAGGCCACTCCGAGAGCACAGAGAAGGCCAGCATCCAGCCCAGATAACGGCCATTGGCAGCGCTGAACAACTGCCCTGGACGCGAGCGTGCCACATTCACCGCAATGGCCAGGCAAAATAGAGGAAACGCCAGGCGGCCGATGACGAACAGCCAATCAGCGGTCGGCCAGATAAAACGCAGGTGATCGGCGACCATCGTGACCATCGCCAGCCACTTGAGCAGATCGAGGCCTGCCGAACGCGGGCTATTCATGGACATCCTTGAATCAATGCAGGAACCAGCTCACAGCCTAAACGAAAAGACCGGCAAACGGCGCAGCGCGCAGTTGCCAATAGCTGAGCTTCGTCTGAACGGACGATGCACTTCAGCGGGTGCTTGATGACACTGGCGGCCAAAGACTTGCGCCCACGAGGATGCCAATGGACGACTCCACCCTACCACCGGTTCTGCTTGAACATCCCCTGCCCGGCGTGGCGTTATTGCGCCTGAACCGGCCCCAGGCTACCAATGCCCTGAGCCTTGAGTTGCAAGCACTGCTCTCCAGGTACTTCACCGAGCTGGCGCAAGACCCGCAGATTCGCTGCATTCTGCTGACTGGTGGCGATAAGGTCTTCGCTGCCGGTGGCGACATCAACAGCTTGGCGGGCGTGGGCCCTATCGACATCTACAAACGCCATACCGAGCGGCTCTGGGCGCCGATCCAGCATTGCCCAAAACCGGTGATTGCGGCGGTATGCGGCTATGCCTATGGCGGCGGCTGCGAGCTGGCGATGCACGCTGACCTGATCGTTGCCGGACGCAGTGCGCGCTTCTGCCAGCCGGAAATTCGCATTGGCATCATGCCAGGCATCGGTGGTACCCAGCGCCTGGTACGGGCGGTGGGCAAGGTCAAGGCCATGCGCATGGCCCTGACCGGACAACCGATCAGCGCCGAAGAAGCCTGGGTAGCGGGCCTGGTCAGCGACCTGGTGGACGACGACCAGGTACAAGCCAAAGCCCTGGAGCTGGCCGCAGTCATCGCCGCCATGCCAGCACTGGCTGCCGAACAGATCAAAGAAGTGATCCTCGCTGGCATGGATGCACCGCTGGAGGCTGGATTGGCCCTTGAACGCAAGGCCAACGCCCTGCTGTTCGCCTCGCGCGACCAGAAGGAAGGCATGCAAGCCTTCATCGAAAAGCGCCCGGCGCGATTCGACGGTCATTGAACAGCCTGGGATAACGCACGCCCAGGCCAAGGCCGCACCGCCTAGCGCAAAACGATTAGATAATGCGCTGCGCTTTCAACGCCTCGATCCGCTCGATCTCGATGCCCCAGTCGGCCAGGATAGCTTCACTGTCCGCCCCGCTCGGCCGTGGGGCGGTCGGGGTTGTAGGTACGCTGCGACTGAAGCGCGGTGCAGGCGCCGGCTGCAACACCCCATCCACGCGAATAAAGGTTTCGCGCTCGATATTGTGCGGATGCTCTGCTGCCTCGTCCCAATCCAGTACCGGAGCAAAACAGGCATCAGTACCTTCGAGCAATGCACACCACTGCTGCCGCGTCTGCGTCATGAACAACTCGCTCATGCGCTCCTTGAGCGGTGCCCAAGCTGACTTGTCCCGCTGAGTATGGAACGCCGGGTCGGTGATGTTGCACAGCTTGAGCAACAAAGAATAGAACTGCGGTTCGATGGCTCCAATGGCGATGAACTTGCCATCGGCACAACGATACGTGTCGTAGAAGTGTGCGCCGCCATCGAGCAGGTTGTCGCCCCGCTCATTGTTCCAGGCCCCCGCGGCCTTGAACCCGTACATCATCGCCGAGAGCAACGCGGTGCCATCGGTCATGGCCGCATCGACCACCTGGCCTTTGCCCGAACTGCGCGCCTCGGTAAGCGCGCAGAGCACGCCATAGCCCAACAGCATGCCGCCGCCACCAAAGTCACCCACGTAATTCAACGGCACCACCGGCTTTTCGCCTGCACGGCCAATGGCATGCAAGGCGCCGGCAATCGCAATGTAGTTGATATCGTGGCCCGCCGCGTGCGCCAGAGGCCCGAACTGGCCCCAGCCGGTCATGCGTCCGTAGACCAGCCGCGGGTTACGCGCCAGGCACACATCCGGTCCCAGGCCCATTCGCTCCATCACGCCAGGTCGAAAGCCCTCGATGAGGATATCGGCCTTGGCGATCAATTCCAGGACGGTGTCGGTGGCACCCTCTGCACGCATGTCGATGGCCAGCGAACGACGACCGCGATTGAGCACCTGCACACGGCTGTTGTCGGTGGCCTCGGCCTTTACCGGCTTTTCGATACGAATCACCTCGGCACCCATGTCCGCCAACATCATCGCGCAAAAGGGCGCCGGCCCAAGCCCTGCCATCTCTACGACTTTCAACCCTGCCAACGGTCCTGACATTGCGCTACACCTTTGTGGTTGTTTGATGACATCAAGCCTAGTGCCTGCGCCTGCCGCGACAATCGTTCGAACGAACCAAAGCCACCCCTGCAGCCGCCACACCGATAGTGCGCAAACGAAGCGTATGGTTCGTTCGATCTACTGCCATTGCCCACCCCGTCCTTTAGTGTGCAGTTTCCAAGACCTGCAACGTCAAGGTGGGTGAACACACCCGTTACGCATAACAATAACCAAGGTGGATTCATGAAACACGTCTTCAAACCCCTGCTGCTGGCTGCAACAATCGCTGCCATCAACAGCCCGATGCTGTACGCAGCCGAGCCTGCCCTCAACCAACCTGCCTCAAGCCAGACGATCAGCAGCAACAAGGCGGTTCTGAGCCAGTTGCCGTTTACCGATCGCGCTGACTACGAGTCTGTCAGTCGCGGTTTGATCGCAACATTCAACGGTCAGATCAAACGCGCCGACGGTAAGGTGGTTTGGGACACCACTGCGTATCAATTCCTCAACAAAGACCAGGTGCCCGACAGTGTCAACCCGAGCCTGTGGCGCCTGGGCCAGTTGAACAGCCATGCCGGCTTGTTCCAGGTTTCCGAGCGCATTTACCAGTTGCGCGGGATGGACGTATCGAACATGACCGTGATCGAAGGCGATCAGGGCCTGATCATCATCGACCCGCTGACTGTTTCCGAAACGGCTCGCACCGCACTGGACCTGTACTATCAGCACCGTCCGAAAAAGCCGGTGGTTGCGGTAATCTACAGCCACACGCATGCCGATCACTTCGGCGGCGTCAAAGGCATTGTCGACGACGCCGACGTGCAGTCGGGCAAGGTGAAAATCTACGCGCCGAGTGGTTTCATGGAACATGTGGTCAGCGAGAATATCTTCGCCGGTACCGCCATGAGCCGCCGCGCCTTGTACCAGTTCGGCAGCCTGCTGCCGCGCGGTGAAAAGGGCCAGGTCGATGCCGGCATGGGCAAATCGACCCCCGTGGGTGGCACGATCACCCTGATCGCACCGACCGTATCGATCAAGGACCCTTACGAAACTCACCGTATCGACGGCGTCGATGTCGAGTTCCAGCTGACCCCCGGCACCGAAGCACCTTCTGAGATGAACATGTACCTGCCGCAACTGCGCGCGTTGTGCATGTCTGAAAACACCACGCAAATGATGCACAACATCCTCACCCCGCGTGGTGCCCTGGTGCGCGATGCCAAGGCTTGGGCGCAGTACATCGATGCCAGCCTCGAGCGCTACGGCGACAAGACCGACGTCATGTTCGTTTCGCACAACTGGCCGACCTGGACCGGTGAACGCGTGCGCACCCTGCTCGCTGACCAGCGTGACATGTATGCGTTTCTCAACGACCGCACCTTGCACCTGCTCAACCAGGGCCTGACCCCCGCGGAAATTGCCGCGGACATGCAGAAACTGCCGGGCGACCTGGAGAATAAGTGGTACACCCGGGGCTACTACGGCTCCCTGAGCCACAACTCGCGGGCGGTGTACCAGCGTTACCTCGGCTACTACGACGGCAACCCGGCAAACCTTAACCCACTGCCACCCGAGCAAGCCGCCGAACATTTCGTCAAGGCTTTGGGAGGCCTGGCGCCGGCCATGGAGAAAATGAAGGAAGCACTGGCCAACGCCGAGTATCGCTGGGCTGTGCAACTGGGCAACAACCTGGTGTTCTTCGCTCCCGACAACCAAGAGGCGCGCGAGCTTCAGGCCCGGGCCATGGAGCAATTGGGTTATCAGAGCGAGAACGCGCTGTGGCGTAACATGTACCTGACCGGGGCCATGGAGCTGCGTCACGGTGTGCCGCAGTACCAGGGCGTCAGCAGCTCCCCGGACATGATCCAGGCCATGTCACCGTCGATGTTCTTCGATTACCTGGCCGTGCGCCTGGATTCGCAGAAGGCCCAGGGTCACGACATGACCTTGAACTGGGTGTTCAGCGACCTCGACCAGCCGTTTGCATTGACCTTGCGCAATGGCGTGCTGACGCACCGCTCGGGCAATCACAACCCGCAGGCTGCGGTCACCGTGACAATGGATAAGGCCACGCTGGATAAAATCAGCCTGCGCCAACTGGACTTCCCAACGGCCATCAAGCAAGGCGATATCCACATCCAGGGTGACAGCAAGAAGCTCGGCGAACTGCTGGGCATGCTCGATACCTTCACCCCTACGTTCAATATCGTCACACCTTAAGAAATTTTCGCGGGGCTTGGCGCCCCGCGATTCCTTTTCCCCATTGCGGGGAGAGCCCGCGCCTAGCGGTTCAGAGTTTGGCGCGTTCGGTCAGTTGCCGCGCAGGTATTGCCAGCAGCAACACCAGCACACCCACAATCAGTACACCACCAATCAGATCGAAGGCCAGGTACAAATCCCCGGTCGCTGACTTGATCGCACCAACGGCAATCTGGCTGACAACGCCCGCCAGGCCACCAATGCAACTGATCACCGCAATTCCGACCGGAGCCGCTGCAGGCGTAAGCAGTGCTGGGGGAATGGTCCAGAACAACGACAGCGAAGTCAGTGACGCTGCTGCGCCGACACTCATCAGCACCACCGAGGCAACCAGATTGCCTTGTGCCGGCCCCAGCAAAAAGAAACAACTGGCACCGACCATTACCGTCACCGCCACATGCCAGCGCCGCTCAAGGCGCTTGTCGGAGCTGCGCGCCAGTAGGTACATGCCCACCAGGGCCAGCAGGTAGGGAATGCTCGCGAGCATGCCAATGGTCTTGAGATTCTCCACGCCGAAGCCGCGGATCAGCGTGGGCATCCAGTACGAAACGGTATTCGAGCCGCTGTACAGGCAAAAGAACACCAATCCGGCAATGTACACCCGCGGGTTGCGCAGTACCTGGGCAAGGCTGGCATGGGCACTACCGGCGACCTGTCCCTGGGCCAGGGCGTTGGCCAACAGGTGCTTCTCGCGGGTGCTCAGCCACGGCGCGTCGGCCGGTTTGTCGACCAGCCAGAACCAGCCAAACAACCCCAGCAACATCGCCGGCACCCCCTCGAACACAAACAGCACCTGCCAGTCTCGCAAGCCCATGAAGCCGCCGAAATGACTCATGATATAGCCCGCCAGCGGCCCGCTGACGATTCCGGCGATCATCGCTGCCATTAGAAACACTGCGGTGATGCGCGCTCGCAACGCTGCAGGGAACCAGAAGGTCAGGTAAAGGATGACGCCCGGGAAGAACCCGGCCTCGGCAACCCCGAGCAGAAACCGTGCGGCAATCAACTGTCCCGGCGTGGTGACAAAGGCCGTTGCCACGGTCACCGCCCCCCACAGCACCATGATTCGAGTCAGCGTGGCTCGCGCGCCAATGCGCTGCAGATACATGTTGCTTGGCACTTCGAAGAGGATGTAGCCGAGGTAGAAAATCCCTGCACCAATGCCGTAGGCAGCATCGGTAAGGGCAATGTCTTCGGCCATGCGCAGCTTGGCGAAGGACACGTTCAAGCGATCGATGGTGTTGATGGCATAGGCCAGGAACAGGTACGGCAGCAGGCGCAGAATTACTTTGCGGTACACCGCGCGGGTTTGCTGCTCATCCTGCTCGGCCGCAGCCGGCAGTACGACGGCGTCATTCATGGAGCACTCCTTGGCTGACAGTTGCGCAGGCCGCCGACGTTGCACACGCCAGCGGCCAGGGACAGGAAGGTCGATTAGAGAGAGGCTTGCAGCTCAGGCACCGCCTCGAACAGGTCAGCCACCAGGCCGTAATCGGCAACCTGGAAGATCGGTGCGTCTTCATCCTTGTTGATCGCCACGATTACCTTGGAGTCTTTCATCCCTGCCAGGTGCTGAATCGCACCCGAAATGCCGACGGCAATGTACAACTGTGGCGCAACGATTTTGCCGGTCTGCCCGACCTGCATGTCGTTGGCGACAAAACCGGCGTCAACCGCCGCACGCGAAGCGCCCACCCCTGCGCCAAGCTTGTCGGCCAGGCTGTACAGGTGCTTGAAGTTGTCACCGTTCTGCATGCCGCGACCGCCAGACACGACGATCTTCGCCGAGGTCAACTCCGGCCGATCAGAGCTGGCCAAGGCCTCGCCCACAAAGCTTGAAATCTGCTCACACGCCACACTGGCCACCGGCTGCACGCGAGCGTGCCCGGCAGCCGAGCACGCCGCACTGGCAAACGCCGTACCGCGCACAGTAATGACCTTGATCGGCGCACTCGATTGTACCGTGGCAATGGCGTTACCCGCGTAGATCGGTCGCTTGAAGGTGTCAGCCGAGACCACCGCGGTAATCTCGGAAATCTGATCGACATCGAGCAGCGCCGCAACCCGCGGCAGAAGATTCTTGCCATTGGCGGTGGCCGGTGCCAGCACATGGCTGTAGCCCGAGGCCAGCTCAACGATCAGTGGCGCCAGGTTTTCCGCCAACTGATGCGCATACGCTGAATCGTTGGCGACCAGCACCGTGCTGACACCGTCGATGCTCTGCGCCGCGCTGACAGCGCCGTCGATATCGGCACCGGCCACCAGCACATGTACCTCAGCCCCCATCTGCTGCGCGGCCGTGACCGTGTTCAAGGTGGAGACGGCAAGTTCAGCGTGGCTGTGTTCTGCAATAACCAGGATTGTCATCAGATTACTTTCGCCTCGTTCTTCAGTTTCTCGACCAACTCCGCCACCGACTTGACCTTGATCCCGGCACTGCGGGTAGCCGGTGCTTCTACTTTCAAGGTGCTGACTGTCGATGCCGTGCTGACGCCGAGTGCTTGCGGGGTGACAGTTTCCAGCGGCTTCTTCTTGGCCTTCATGATATTGGGCAGCGACGCATAGCGCGGCTCGTTCAGGCGCAGGTCGGTGGTGACGATTGCAGGCAGGCTCAGCGCAACCGTCTGCAAGCCGCCGTCGACTTCACGGGTGACATCGATCTTGTCGCCAGCGACTTCGACCTTGGAGGCGAACGTGCCTTGGGCATAACCGCTCAACGCAGCGAGCATCTGCCCGGTCTGGTTGTTGTCGCTGTCGATGGCTTGCTTGCCAAGAATCACCAGTTGCGGTTGCTCTTTGTCGGCCACAGCCTTGAGCAGCTTGGCCACGGCCAGGGAACCCAGTTCATCGGCCGATTCCACCAGCACGGCGCGATCAGCACCCAGGGCCAATGCCGTGCGCAGTTGCTCCTGCGCGGCGCCAGGGCCTACACAGACCACCACGACCTCACTGGCCACACCCTGCTCTTTCAGGCGTACAGCCTCCTCGACGGCGATTTCGCAGAAGGGGTTGAGGGCCATTTTTACGTTGCTCAGGTCAACGCCGCTGTTATCCGCCTTGACGCGGACCTTGACGTTGAAATCGACTACGCGTTTGACGGCTACGAGGACTTTCATCGCAGAACTCCAAAATGCCGGGCCCGCAGGCCCGGGAAACAAGACGTCAGGCTCAGGCGACCTGCAGTAGCCGGGCGTATGCCTGCAGATGATGATCGTCGTCACCGAACTGGTGGCTGATCATCACTAAGTGCTTGGCATGGTGCGACAGCACATATTCCTGAGTCAGACCGATACCGCCGTGCAGTTGGATCGCCTGTTCGCAGATGAAACGGCCAGCACGGGTTACCACATACTTGGCGGCAGCCAGGGTTCGGCTGCGTTCATCGCTATCGGCTTGATCGGCCGCGCAGGCGGCCAGCATCGCCATGGAGGTGGCCTGGTCCAGTTCCGAGCGCATGTCGACCATGCGGTGTTGCAGGACCTGGAAGCTGCCGATTGGCTGACCGAACTGCTTGCGTGTCTTGAGGTAGTCCAGGGTCAGGCTGCAGGCTTCTTCCATGCTGCCCACCGCTTGTGCACACTGCGCGGCAATAGCGCGGCCCTGTTGGTAACGCAGTGCACTGTACGCCTTGCCGGGCTGGCCAAGCACCTTGTCGTTGGCCACGAAGACGCCATCAAACAGCAACTCGCAGGCTGTCACACCATCGATAGTCGGGTACACACGGCGGGTCACGCCCGCCGCTGTTGGATCGACCAGGAACAGACTGATGCCGTCTTCGTCGCGGGCACCTGCGGCCGAACGCGCCGACACCACAATCAGCCCCGCCGTCTGCCCACCGATCACTACCGCCTTTTTCCCAGACAACGTCCACCCCCCATCCACCGCTTGGGCACGGGTCTGTACATCGTTGAGGTGGTAGTGACTCTGCGGCTCTTCGAAAGCCACTGCCAATTGCAATTGGGCACTGGCAACCTGGGTCAGCAGTTGGTCTTTCTGCTCGTCGCTGCCCAGTTGCTCAAGTAGACCGCCGGCAAAGATCACCGAGTGCAGATACGGCTCCAGGCACAACCCACGGCCGAGCTCGTTCATCACCAGCATGGTGTCGACACCGCCGCCGCCAAAGCCGCCGAACGCTTCTGCAAACGGTACGGCTGTCAGCCCCAGCTCGCCCAGTTGCGCCCAGAACGGGCGGCTGAAACCCGCTTCGCTGCGGCGAAAGCTTTCGCGCTGCTCAAAGCCATAACCCTCGCGAACCAGACGGGCCACGGTGTCTTGCAGCATTTGCTGCTCTTCAGTCAATTTGAAATCCATGATCGGAGCAACCCCTTACAGTTCGAGAATCATTTTCGAGACGATGTTCTTCTGAATCTCGTTGGAGCCGCCATAGATCGAGAGCTTGCGCATGATGAAATACTGGCTGGCCAACGTCGCGCTGTAGTCGGTATGCAACAGCTCACCGGCATAGCTTTGCTCCAGTTCCTCTTCCAGGAACGGCAGCGCATAGGGGCCAATGACTTTGCGCAACAGGTGGGTGATGGCCTGGCGAATTTCGGTGCCCTTGACCTTGAGCAGCGAGCTTTGCGCGCCGGTTTCGCCCCCTTCCTGGCTGGCAGCAAGAATGCGCAGGTTGCTCATCTCGGTGGCCTTCAACTGAATCTCTACCTCGGCGATCTGGGCGCGAAGCAAAGGGTTGTCCAGCAGTGGCTTGCCGTCACACAGTTGCTCCTGGGCAATCGCCTTGAGCTGGGCAATCAACGCCTTGGAGAAGCCGACCCCGGCAAGACCGGTGCGCTCGTGGGTGAGCAGGTATTTGGCGCAGGTCCACCCCTGGTTCTCTTCACCTACAAGGTTCGCCACCGGCACCCGCACGTTGTCGAAGAACACTTCGTTGACTTCGTGCTCGCCATCGAGAGTGACAATCGGGCGTACGGTAATGCCTGGCGTATTCATGTCGATCAGCAGAAAGGAAATGCCGCGCTGCGCCTTGGCCTCAGGGTCGGTGCGCACCAGGCAGAAAATCCAGTCGGCGTGTTGGGCCAGCGTGGTCCAGGTTTTCTGGCCGTTGACCACATAGTGATCGCCGTCACGCACGGCTCGGGTTTTCAGCGATGCCAGGTCGGAGCCTGAACCGGGTTCCGAATAGCCCTGCGCCCACCAGTCGGTGCCATCGAGAATTCGCGGCAGGTAGTGAGCCTTCTGCTCCGGGGTGCCGAACTTGATGATCACCGGCCCGACCATGACCACACCGAACGGCAACACGCGCGGCGCACCGAACTGGGCGCACTCTTCATCGAAGATGTGCTTCTGGATCACGCTCCAGCCCGTACCCCCCAGCTCTACCGGCCAGCCGTTGGCGTACCAGCCACGCGCGTTGAGGGTGCTCATCCAGCCGCAAATATCGGCCTTGGACTGGCGTTTGCCGAGCTTGACCTTGGCTGCCAGGCTAGCCGGCAGCTTTTCACGCAGAAAGCTTCTTACCTCCTCACGGAAGGCAAGTTCATCGGGTGTGAAATGGATGTCCATCGAGACTCCTCGAGCAGTCGAGACGCACAGCCAGACCCTCGGCGTCGAGGGTCGCCTGCGCGTGGTTTCTTGTTGTTATGCGAACCTGTGGTGAGTATTGAATGACTCACCTGTCGAGGCTCTAGATCGTTCGGACCAATTTGCGTCCGTACTTCCTTTGCGGTGACGCGCTCAGAGCGCGTTTTCGCTCCCCAGGAACGCGGTTACCTGGCTCGACAACGTGCCACCGTTGCCATGCAGCAAAGCGATGTCGGCTTTTTTCAGTTGCCGCGCCCCTGCCTCGCCACGGATCTGACGTACCGCCTCGATGATCATGAACAGGCCGTACATGCCGGGGTGAACGCAGGAAAGGCCGCCACCGTTGGTGTTTACCGCCAGACCGCCGCCTGGCGCGATATGCCCACCCTGAACGAAGCGCCCGCCCTCACCCTTCGGGCAAAAGCCGAGGTCTTCAAGAAACAGGATGGTGTTGATAGTGAACGCATCGTAGAGCATCACCAGATCGATATCGGCGTGACTCACACCGGCCATTTCCATCGCCCGTGGCCCGCTCTCGGAGGCTGCCGTTACGGTGAGGTCGGGCATTGCCACGACCGAACGGTGCCACTGCGCGCCGGCGGCGCCGAGAAAGTAGGCCGGCTTGCGCTGCAAGTCACGGGCGCGATCGGCACGCACCAGCACACAGGCGGCGCCGCCATCGGTAACCAGGCAGCAGTCGGCGGACGACAACGGATCGCTGACCATACGACTGGCCATGACATCATCCAGGCTCAACGGACCACGGGCGAAGGCTTCGGGATTAAGGTTGGCCCACTGGCGTGCCGACACCGCGACTTCGCCGAGCATCTCCCGGGTAGTGCCGTACTGATGCATATGGCGGCTGGCCGCCAGGCTGTATGAGGTGATCGGGTGGCGCGGTTTGTAGAACGCCTCGTGCCATTGCGGTTCGCTCATCGAAACCAGGCGACCGCCGGCAGTGCGCTGGTTGGAGCCGTAGCAGACCAATGCGGCGTTACACAGGCCGGCTTCCAGCGCCAGGGTCGCTTGTAACAGATGCATCTCGAAGCTGGAACCACCGATGTTGGTGCCATCTACATAGGATGGCTTGATCCCCAGGTACTCGGCCACCGATAGCGTCGGAAAGGCATGGGAGCTGGTGGCGGCAAAAATACCGTCGATATCCTGCAACTGCAGGCCAGCATCGGCGATGGCCTGCAGCGACGCCTGGCCGAGCAACTCCATGGCACTGAAACCCTTGGCCTCGCCGACCCCGGCGGTACCGATGCCGACAATGGCAGTCTTGCCACGAATAGCCTGGTTCATGCCGCGACCTCCTCAATCACATCAAAGACCACCATAGCGACGCCCTCCTCCTCGATGATCCGTGCCTTAACGCGGCTGCCGATCGGCGCCGTTTCACGGCCTTCGATGCGCGACATCATCCGCGGGCCTTCGTCGAGATCGATCAGTGCCACGTTGTGGCTGCCGTTGCGTGCACGGTTGACGGTGATGGCGTAGAGCGTGCCGGTACCCTTGGCTTGCTCCCATACCAGGTCGGTTTCACCGGTGCCTGGAATCAGCACCCGCGGATAGAACACATAGCGGCCGCTGGACAGGCTGCGCTGCAGCATGAAACGGCCCTGGGCAAGAAATTCCAGGTACTGCTCCTGCGGGCCAAGCGTGGCCGCAGCCGTGGCTAAGACGTCACTCATGCGTTGCTCCAATGAGATGAATCATTTATTGGTTGTCAGGTTTGCTGGTCGGTGCGCCTGCGGCCGCGACGAAGATCGCGTTGCCCTTGGCAATTAGGCGCTCGCCGTCCTTGAGCACACAGCTGGCATTGGCAAGACGTGCACCGATCTTCTGGATCTCGACCGTGGACTCGACCCATGAGCCGGGGTATGCCGGGCTGAGGTACTCGACGTTCAGGCAGACCGTTACCGGCGGCACTTCGGTTTGCGTCGTCAACTTGATCGCCATGCCAAACGAGGTATCGATCAAGGTCGCAAGCATGCCGCCATGAGCAAAGCCCAATGGATTCAAATGACTTTGGGCAATCCGGGCGCCCATGCTGCGGCGCTGGCGATTGACATAAATGGCCCCAATCGAAGGGACAAAACCGCTGCCCTGCATGGGCTCGAAGCCTTCGGGTACATCAGTGCCCGGCACGGGGGCATGACCGGGATGAAGTGCTGGGGTATGCATGTTCGCTCCTCCTACAGGCTCAACCCATCAAGTTCCGGGCACGGTGCAGACTGTCGCGACACTCGCGAACCATGCGCTCGATCAGCTCGGCGCAGGTCGGTACATCGTCGATCAAGCCAACGCATTGGCCGGCGGTGATGATCCCGTCCTCGTGCTGCCCGGATTCCAGCGCCGCACGCCCACGGGCACCGGCCACCAGGTGGCGGATGTCCTCGAACTGCGCGTTGCCACGTCTCTCGATGCTCACCACCTCCTCGGAAATCGGGTTGCGCAACACCCGAGCGGTATTGTGCAAGGTGCGGAAAATCAGACGCGTATCGCGCTCACTGGCCGCCACCAACGCCTGCTTGATGTGGTCATGGATCGGCGCTTCACGGGTAGCGCAAAAACGCGTGCCCATGTTCACCCCTTCCGCGCCCAGGGTCAGTGCCGCGGCCATGCCGACACCATCGGCAATCCCACCCGAAGCAATCACCGGCACGCTCAGTTGACGGGCCGCCAGCGGGATCAGCACCAAACCAGGAATATCATCTTCGCCAGGGTGCCCGGCACACTCGAAACCATCGATGGACACCGCATCGACGCCCAGGCGCTGCACGGTCAGGGCATGGCGCACCGCCACGCACTTGTGGATCACCGTGAGCCCGGCCGCTTTGGCGCGGGTGATGATTTCGCCCGGGTTGTTGCCGGCCGTTTCCAAGACCTTGACGCCGCTGTCGATAATTGCCTGCAGGTAGAGCGCGTAAGGCGGCGGGTTGATCGACGGCAGCAAGGTCAGGTTCACCCCGAACGGCTTGTCGGTCATTTGTCGGCAGCGGGCGATCTCTGCCGATAGCGCCTCAGGGGTAGGCTGGGTCAGCGCAGTCAGTATTCCCAGGCCCCCGGCATTGGACACGGCGGCTGCCATTTCAGCGCGGCCGACCCACATCATGCCGCCCTGAATGATCGGGTAGCGAATCCCCAGTAACTCGGTAATACGGGTTTTCATAAGCGTCTCTCGTCTCGGTGCGCGCTACCAGGCTGGCGCGTCAGCCACAGGTGCTCAGCGGGTAATCAGCGAACTCACGATCTGGCGAACCTGTTCAACGTAAGGTGGGCGCATCAGGTCCGGGCCGTCGGCGGCGCGCAGCACGGCCTTGGCATGGCTGAAGGTGCGAAAGCCATCACGGCCGTGGTAGGCCCCCATGCCACTGGGGCCGACACCGCCAAACGGCAGGCTCTCGACGCCGACGTGGCGGATCACATCGTTCAAGGTCACACCACCACTGGTGGTACGGCTGAGCACCAGCTGTTCTTCGGCTTCATCGCTGCCGAAGTAGTAAAGGCCCAGTGGCCGGGGGTGGGCGTTGATGTAGGCGACCACCTCGGCGATGGTCTTGTAGGGTTTGATCGGCAACAGCGGGCCGAAAATCTCATCCTGCATCACCAGCAAATCGTCGCTGGGGTTGTTCAGCAAGGTCGGTACCAGCTTGTGGTGGTCTTGTTGGCTGAAGTCTTCGTTTGCCGGGTTGAGCTCGATCAACTCGACGCCCGCCGCTTGCGCCTGGCTCAGGTAGCCCTGCAAACGCTGGAAATGCCGGGCATTGATCAGCGAGGTGTAGTCAGGGTTATCCAGCAACCGCGGGAAAAAGGTCGCCACGACTTTTTTTGCCGCAGCGATAAAGTCCTGCAGCGACTCCTCTGGCACGAACACATAGTCCGGCGCCAGGCAGATTTGCCCGGCGTTATGCAGCTTGCCGGTGATGATCTTGGTCACGGCGGCATCGAAGTCCGCTGAACGCGAGATGATCGTCGGCGATTTTCCACCTAGTTCCAAGGTGACCGGCACCAGGTTTTCGGCTGCGGCGCGCATCACGTGCTTGCCGATGCTGGTCGCGCCGGTAAACAGCAAGTGGTCGAATGGCTGGGCGCAGAATGCCTGACCCACTTCTGGCCCGCCGGTAATCACTGCCACTTCACTTTCACTGAATACCGAAGCGATCATCCGTGCCATCAGTGCCGAGGTCTGTGGGGTGAACTCAGACGGTTTGATCATCACCCGGTTGCCCGCCGCCAAGGCGCCAGCCAGGCCGCCAAAGGCCAGGTTGACCGGGAAGTTCCACGGGCTGAGGATGCCGATCACGCCCAGCGGCTGGTACTGCACCCACGCCTCGCCACGCTCGGTGGGGCGAGATTCGGGCTTCATCCACTCGCTGAGCTGGGCCTTGGTCTGCTTGAGGGTCATCAGCGGCGAAAGCACTTCGGTAACGCGGCTGAAGTCTTTGCTGCGCTGGCCAAAATCGGCACACACTGCCTCGACGATGTCGTCCTGATAGTCCACCAGCAGGCCGATGGCGCGGTCGATCAGCTCGATGCGCTGGGCAGCGCTCAGGGGGTCGCGCTCCAGCAGGCTGGCGCGCTGTTTGTCGAGGATCGAACGAATGGCAAGCGGACTCGTGTTATCAATGCTGCTCATGGCACACCTCCTGTGGTGATGACAGTCGTTTATTTGCTGCTGGGCCGTGCCAGCGGCCACTGGTACAGCGGCGGCTGCTTGCTGGCAAAGCGCGCCGTGGCTTGCTGCAAGTAACTGGAACTCATGGCCACCGCCTGGCTGCTGGCTTCAGCGTCCAGTTGGGTCGCCAGATCGGTTTCGAACGAACGGGCCAGCAGGCGTTTGGTCATGCCAAAGGCGCAGCCCGACATGTTCGCCATGCCCCGCGCCAGCTCTTCGGCGCGGCTGAGCAATAGCTCGGCAGGCTGTACTTCCAGGGCGATACCCAGCGCCAAGGCCTGCTCGGCGTTGATTTCGGCCGCCGAGTAGATCAGTTGCTTGGCTTTCTGCAGCCCGACGATGCGCGGCAGAAAATAGGAAGCGCCAAGGTCCGGCGCCAACCCGACGCGGGCAAACGCCATGCAGAACCGCGCCCGCTGCGAAGCGATGACAAAATCTGCCGCCAGTACCAGGCTGAAACCGGCGCCGAAGGCGACGCCATCGACGGCGGCAATAACCGGGCGGTCAAAGTCGGCCAGGGCACTGAGCAAACGATTGTTTTCGACCATACGCGTGCGCACCGCGTCCGCCTCGACCGCGCCTTGCATGCTGCCCAGGTCGCCGCCAGAGCAGAAATCACCTCCGGCACCGGTCAACAGCAATGCCTTGACCGTGCTGTCGCGGCGCAAACTCGCAAGCGCTTCGAGCATCTCGGCGAACATCTGCGCCGTCAGCGCGTTCTTGCGCTCGGGGCGGGTCAACACCAGCGTTGCCAAACCGCGGTCAACGCCCACTTCAATGGTTGTGCTCATACCTGTACCCTCGCCACGCTCGCACCTACAAGGTGCGAGCGACCAGCTCTTTCATGATTTCGTTGGAACCGCCAAAGATCTTGCCAACGCGTGCGTTGACGTACAGGCGCGCGATCGGGTACTCGGTCATATAGCCGTAGCCACCGTGCAGTTGCAGGCACTCATCGATCACGTTGCAGTTCTGCTGGGTGCACCACCACTTGGCCATGGCAGCGGTTTCAGGGTCGAGCTCGCCCTTGAGCACCTTGGCCATGCAGTCGTCGACAAAGCTGCGCGCCACGGTGGCGATGGTCTTGCACTCGGCCAGCTTGAAACGGGTGTTCTGCAGGTCCAGCAGCGATTGACCGAAAACTTTGCGCTGGCGCACGTATTCAGAGGTTTCTTCAACGGCGCGCTCCATGGTGCTGATCGCGCCCAGGGCGATGATCATGCGCTCCTGCGGCAGTTGCTGCATGAGCTGGATAAAGCCCTTGCCCTCCTCCGTTCCCAGCAGGTTGGAGCACGGCACGCGGACGTCATCGAAGAACAGCTCGGTGGTGTCCTGGCCTTTCTGGCCAATTTTTTCCAGGATCCGGCCACGGCGAAAGCCCTTTAGATCCTTGGTTTCGACGACGATGATCGAAACACCCTTGGCGCCTTTTTCTGGGTCGGTCTTGGTCACCACCAGAATCAGGTCGGCGTGGTAGCCGTTGGTGATAAACGTCTTGGAGCCGTTGATGACATAGCTGTCGCCATCACGCACGGCGCGGCATTTGATGCTCTTGAGGTCGGAGCCTGCACCCGGCTCGGACATGGCGATGGCTGCAACCATTTCGCCGCGGGCCATTTTCGGCAGCCAGTTGAGCTTTTGCTCTTCGCTGGCATAGCGCAGCAGGTAGTGCGCGACAATACCGCTGTGTACGTTGGTGCCAAGGCTGGTGCTGATTGCACGGCTTTGTTCCAGGGTGACAATAGCGTCATGGGCGAAGGTGCCACCGCCGCCACCATATTCCTCCGGGATGCTCGGCAACAGCATGCCGAACTCACCGGCCTTGAGCCAGATTTCACGATCGACGTGCTGCTGCTTGGCCCAGCGCTCTTCGTGCGGGGTCAGCTCATTGGCTATAAATCGACGGATCGAATCCTGGAAGATCACCAGGTCATCAGTGATCCAGGGAGAGGTTTGGGCACTCATGAAAGCTCCTCGGCAAGACGGTCAAGCAACAGGAAGGGAGTGAGCTACCACGCCGATGCATGGCAGCTCGCAGGTCACTTATGGACGCCCGCCGCCCACGACCAGTACCTGGCCAGACACATAGTTGGATTCCGGAATGCAGAACAGGTACACCGAGCCCGCGGCTTCCTGCGGCGTACCGGCACGGCCCATCGGAATCATCGACTCGATGTTCTTCATCAGTTGCGGGTTGACCCCGACCTTGATCTGCTTGCCATCGATATCCAGGGTGGAGGTGTTGTTTTCACCCGCGGTGGCTTCGGTCAGGCGGGTCTTGATCAGGCCGAAGGCGACGCTGTTGACGCAAACCTTGTAGCGGCCCCATTCCTTGGCCAGGGCCTTGGTCAGGCCGTTAATGGCAGATTTGGCCGCGGAATAATTGGCCTGGCCAGCGTTGCCCATCACACCCGACACCGAGGAAATGTTGACCACTTTGCGGAACACTTCCTGGCCCGCTTCGGCTTCCTGCTTGGCGCTTTCACGGAAATAGTCACTGGCAGCACGCAGGATGCGAAACGGTGCGCTGACGTGCACATCCATGATCGCGTCCCACTGTTCATCGGTCATTTTCTGGATGACGTTGTCCCAGGTGTAACCGGCATTGTTGACGATGATGTCCAGGCGGCCGAAGGATTGCAGTGCAGTTTTGACGAAGCGGTCGCCAAAGTCCTTGTCGGTCACGCTGCCAACGCAGGCCACTGCCTTGCCACCGGCGGCGATGATTTCTGCCACCACTTCTTCGGCAGGTGCCGCGTCAAGGTCGTTGACGACGATGGCGGCACCGTCCGCCGCCAGCTTCAGGGCGATCTCGCGACCGATACCACGGCCAGAACCCGATACGATTGCCACTTGGTCTTGAAGTTTGTTGCTCATGTTTTTCTCCTTGTTGTTCAAGCGCCCAGGGCCACGATGGCTTCGCCGGACAATTTGATTTCGCCTGCCTGGTTGCGGGTGGTGACTTCAAGGCGGACCGTGCCCGTGGCCTCGTCCTTCTCCACGACGGTGCCCGAGCAGGTCACGGCATCACCCAGTTGGGTAATGGCGACAAAACGCACCGAAAACTGTTGAATCGATTGCTGCGGCACCCAGGCGGTCAACAGCCGTCCGAGGTAAGCCATCGACAACATGCCGTGGGCAAACACATCGGGCATGCCGGCCTTGCGGGCAAAGTCGAGGTCAACGTGAATCGGGTTGTGGTCACCCGACGCGCCGCAATACAGGGCCAGGGCCAGGCGGCTGATCGGCTCGCTGGTGAACGACGGCAACTGGCTACCTGCCTGCACGTCGACAAATTTGACTGGCTGCATCAGTTGCTCCTTATCCATTGCGCACCACCAGGCTGTTACGCAGTTCTGCGACCAGTTCACCGCTCTGGCGGGTTACGCGGGTTTCACGCACGACAAATTCCAGGGCGCCGCCCTTCTTGTCGTAGATGTCGACGATCCGCGACTCGAAATGCAGGCAATCACCGGCATATGCCATCTGGTGGTACTTGAAGCTCTGTTCGCCGTGCAGCACTTTGCCGATGTCGATGTTCAGCAGGTCCATGGTGGCGCGCGGGTTCGGCGCCTCCATGTCCAGGCAGAACAGGAACGTCGGCGGTACCGGCAGGTTCGGGTAACCGGCGTCTTGCGCCGCGGCCGGGTCGGTGTAACGCGCATCGCGCTGTCCGGTGGCCTTGGCGAAGAAGCGCAGGCGACCGGCTTCAACGTTTACGCTGTGGCTCGAGACCACGGCGCCGATATGGCTTTTATCGATCATGCAGATATCTCCGGTTCGGGGCGCGGGTCACTGACGCTGGTAGAGGGTGACGACGCAGGCGCCACCGAGGCCCAGGTTGTGTTGCAGGGCCAGACGCGCACCCTCTACCTGACGCGCTTCGGCGGCGCCGCGCAGTTGCCAGGTGAGCTCGGCGCATTGCGCAAGGCCGGTGGCGCCCAGCGGGTGACCTTTGGAGAGCAGGCCACCGGACGGGTTGGTGACCACGCGCCCGCCGTAGGTGTTGTCACCCTCGAGAATGAACTTCTCGGCGGTGCCTTCCGGGGTCAGGCCCAGGCCTTCGTAGGTGATCAGCTCGTTGGCGGTGAAGCAGTCATGCAACTCGACGACGTTGATGTCGGTCGGTGCCACGCCCGCCTGCTCGTATACGCTCAGCGCGGCGCTGCGGGTCATGTCGTAACCCACAACCTTGCGCATGTCGGCTTCATCGAAGCTGCTGTTGCGATCGGTGCTCATGGCCTGTGCGGCAATCACCACGCGGGTGTCCAGGCCGTGCTTTCTGGCGAAGGCTTCAGAGCAGAGGATCGCGGCCGCAGCGCCACAGGTCGGTGGACAGCACTGTAGGCGCGTCATCGGCTCGAACACCGTCGGCGAGGCCATGATTTCTTCCAGGCTCACCGGATTGCGGAACACCGCAAATGGGTTGTTGGCGGCGTGGTTACGCGCCTTCACCGAGATGCGCCCGAATATTTCCGCGCTGATGCCGTACTCACGCATGTAGGCACGCCCGGCGCCACCGAAGAACTGTGCGGCACGCGGCGCCTCGGGTTCAAAACCCTGGATCTCAGTCATGACATTGGCGAAACGTTCCATCGGACCTGGACGATCGGTCCAGGCTCCTTTCAGCGCGCCCGGCACCATCTGCTCGAAGCCCAGGGCGATAGCACACTCGACCGCGCCGCTTTCTATCGCCTGGCGTGCCAGGAACAGGGCTGTAGAGCCGGTGGCGCAGTTGTTGTTGACGTTGATGACCGGAATACCCGTCAGCCCAACGCCATAGATGGCCGCCTGGCCCGAGGTCGAATCACCGAACACGTAACCGACATAGGCTTGTTGCACCAGGGCGTAGTCGATACCGGCATCGGCCAGTGCCTTCTTTGCCGCATTGGCCCCCATGACCGGATACGTGTCGCTTTGGCCCGGCTTGGTGAACGGGATCATGCCGACGCCGGCAACCACAACTTTATTGCTCATGTTTTACTCCATCAGGGTCAAAGGTTGGCCGGGATCAGTTGACCGCTCGGGCCTGGTCTTTCCAGTAGGGTTCGCGCAGGTCGCGCTTGAGAATCTTGCCGGCGGCCGACAGCGGCAAAGCGGCAGTGAAATCCACCGATTTCGGACACTTGAAGCCGGCGATGTGGCTGGCGCAGTGTTCACGCAGTTGTGCTTCTGTCAGTTCGCTGCCGGGGGTGCGCACCACCACCGCGTGCACCGCTTCGCCCCAACGCTCGTGCGGAATGCCGATCACCGCGCACATGGCGACGTCGGGATGGCGGGCGATGACGTTTTCGACTTCGGCGGAGAACACGTTTTCGCCACCGGTGACGATCATGTCCTTGAGGCGGTCGACGATGAACAAATAACCGTCCTCGTCCATGTAGGCGCCGTCACCGGTGTGCAGCCAGCCGTTTTTCAGGGCCTTGGCGGTTTCTTCCGGACGGTTCCAGTAGCCCTGCATGATGTTCGGGCCGCAGGCAACGATTTCACCCACGGTGCCACGCGGCACTTCATCGCCATTCTCATCGACGACCCGCACCATGCCACCGTAGCCACCGCGGCCAACGCTGCGCACGCGACCACTGGCGATGCCTTCAGGACCATGACTGGAGTGCGGACTTACCGACACTACCGGCGCGGCCTCGGTCAACCCGTAGGCGTGCATGAATTCGATACCCGGCAGCGCTGCCATGGCCTTTTCCAGCAGCGTTGGCGAAATGGGCGATGCGCCATACGCCAGGCGTTTAAACGAACTCAGGTCGTAGTTGGCGAAGTCAGGATGCATGACCACGGCCTGCAGCATGGTCGGCACCAGGAGCATCTCGTTGACCTGCTCGCGCTCGATGGTCTGCAGTATTTCGAGGGCGTCGAAAGCAGGAATCAGCACATGGGTGCCGCCGACCACGAACATGCCCACGGCACGGGCCATTGCTGCGGTATGAAACAGCGGTGCAGCGTGCAGGCCGCGGCAATTGTCCAGGGCTGGAAACTGCGCGGCACGGGCAATAGCCGAAGACCACAGGTTCATGTGCGATTGCATGACACCCTTGGGCAAGCCGGTGGTGCCGCCGGTGTACATGATTGAGGCCAGATCGTCGCCGCCGCGCCCGGCATCGGCAATCGGCGCGGTTTCAGCGATCAACTGCTCGTAGGCATACATGCCTTCCGGTGCCAGGCCGTCGCCAGCATGGATGACGATTGGCGCACGGCGGGCAGTGGCGCGGATCTGCTCGACCATTGGCAAGAAGTGATCGTCGACAATCAGGATGCCGGTATCACAGTCGTCCAGGGAGAACACGATCTCCGGGACGCTCCAGCGAATGTTGACCGGATTGAGCACTCCGCCACCCCACCAGGTGGCCAGCATGTACTCCAGGTAGCGGTCGGAGTTGAGCGCAAGCATGCCCACCCGATCACCGCTGTTCATCCCCAGCGAACGCAACGCGCCGCCCAGCCGGCTGACCCGCTGGCCGAGCTCGCGATAGGTCTGGCGGCGGCCACGGTAGATCGTGGCAAGGTGGTTCGGCTCCTGTTGCAGCATGCGCTGCAAGCCTTGGGTCAGGTACATGGTCAAGCTCCTGATGCTGTTGTTCTTGTTGGTTTGATACTAAGGAGAGTGCGACCGCTCAGCGTCGATCAAAGGGATGAACCTGACGATGGTTTTCTCCTGGTTCGAATGAACTAGGGGCATCCCCCAGGCACGCAGACGCCGCAAGCCTGGACGGTTTGCGGCATCTGCTGCATGGCTAGGCGAGTGCCGGTTGGGACGTGTCGCCTGCGACCACCGGCGCGCGACAGTCGGCAATGATCAGGTCCGCAGCCTTCTCGCCGATCATCATGCACGGGGCATTGGTGTTGCCGGCGACCACCCGCGGCATCACCGAAGCATCGACAACGCGCAGGCCCTGCACCCCACGCACGCGCAGTTGCGGATCGACCACCGAGGCCACATCGCTGCCCATTCGGCAGGTCCCTACCGGGTGATACACGCCATCGGCGCGCTCGCGGATGACCTGCTTGATCTGTTTGTCATCGCTGCCGTCGAACTTGAGCCCGGCAAAGTGCAAGGCCTTGCCACCAAAGCGCGCCAGCGCGGGCTGTTCGAGAATGGCCTGGACCTGATGCACGCCCTTGAGCATCACCTCCATGTCGCGATCATCGGCGAGCATATTGAGCTCGATCACCGGCGCGTCACGCATGTCAGCGGACGCCAGGCGCACCTCGCCACGGCTATGCGGATGCAGAACGCAAACATGGCACGAGTAGCCGTGGCCGTAGCGGAACTTGCGTCCATGGTTGTCACCGGCAGACATCACAAAATGCAGCTGCACATCCGGTTCGGCCAGCGTGGGGTCGGTTTTCAGGAAGCCACCCGCCTCGGTAAAGCTACGGGTGAAGACCCCTTCGCGACGGCCTCGGTACTTGACCAGTTCCCAGAGATAGCGGAAAGCGCCGCGCACCGACACCCCGAACATCTCGGTGCGAAACAGACGCTTGTGCAGGATCACATCGACATGTTCTTGCAGGTTCTTGCCAACCTGCGGCGCATCGACCAGCACTTCGATACCTTTCTCGCGCAAATGCTCCGCCGGCCCTACACCTGAGACCATCAACAGTTGCGGCGAGATCAGGCTGCCAGCACTGAGAATGACTTCCTTGCGGGCACGCAGGACCTGCTCGCGACCGTCCTTGAGCACCACCACACCCACCGCCCGCACCCCTTCGAACAGCACCCGCAGCACTTGCGTGTTTACCTGCACGTGAAGATTGGCGCGGCCGCCGTTGAGTTGACCATCGCCGGTCCTGCCCTGGTGCAGATAGGCACGCGCCGCGTTCCAGCGCTCGCCGTTGCGCTGGGTGACCTGGAAGTAGCCGACGCCTTCCTGGACAGGGCCATTGAAGTCGTGGTTATAGGCATGCCCGGCGCTGCTTGCCGCTTGCAGAAAATGCCGAGCCATGGCGCAGGGTGAGCGTGGATCGGTCACATGCAGCGGGCCCGTGCCGCCGTGCAGCGGATCGTCGTCGCGACCGGCTACCCGCTCGTTGCACTCGGAGCGCTTGAAGTACGGCAACACGTCCTTCCAGCCCCAACCTTCAGCGCCCATGCTTTCCCAGTGATCGTAATCGGAGGCGCGGCCGCGGATATACACCATGCCGTTGATCGAGGAACTGCCGCCCAGGCCCCGCCCCCGCGGCTGGTAGCCTGCGCGGCCGGCCATGGTCGGCTGCGGCAAGCTGTTATAGGCATAGTTGAATTCACCGGCTCGCGGGATCACCAGCGCGATGCCGACCGGCGTCGTCACCAATGGACGATGATCGTGGCCGCCCGCTTCCAGCAGGGCCACCTCGCCACACTTGGCATCAGCCAGCCGTCCGGCTACCGCGCAACCCGCCGACCCTCCCCCGACCACGATGAAATCGTAAGCCTGTTCCATACCGTCACCCTTGTTATTGTTCGAAAGTCGCATTGCCGTGAACGGCAAGCCATTGGTACATACAGCGCCCAGCCTAAGCCGGCGACCAACGAGCACAATCGTTCGAACAGGTGAAACGGTGACTAGTCCCTTTGGCTCAGCGGTTGATTGATAAGCCGGGTAAGGGTGGGCTTTATGCCATCTGGAGACGTGAACTAGTTCGAAAGAACGGCATACCTGCCACATTTGACGTGGCAAGATACAAACCTCAAATAACAATAAAAGCGGAACCATGGCGGCGTCTATGGGCGCCCCCCCTCTAGCCCGCTTGCTGGAGACCCTCTATGCCCGATGTTCTGGAGCACCACGACTCAGCCGCCACGGACCTTGGCCACATAACGCCCGCCAAGGTGCTGCAAGCCAAGCTTTCAGCTCCGATTGCCGCGCCGAGCCATCTTGTTCGTGCCCACTTGCTGGACACCATGGACAGTATCGCCAGCGCACGGTTAATACTGGTGCGTGCCGCTGCCGGCTTCGGCAAGACCACTCTGCTCCTGCAGTACCGCGAACGCTGCCTGGCTGCCGGGCGCAGCGTGCAATGGCTGAACCTGGACAAAGCCGATAACGACATTCAACGCCTGATCAATCATTTGCTCTGTGGCATTCGCGAACTGAGCGCAGGCGATGCACTCGAGGGTAACGCCCAGCCCGCCTGTTTCAGCGCCGCCGAGCAGTTGCAGGAGTTGCTGGAGCGGATCAGCAGCTTTGTGCAACCGTTTTCAATCGTGCTCGACGAATTCGAAGCGATTGAAAACCCTTCGGTACTGGACTTCATTCAACGCCTGATGGACGCCCTGCCCCCCTGCGGGGTGCTGGTGATCGCCTCTAGAACCACACCCGACATCGGCCTGGGGCGCATCCGCGCCCGCGGTCAGTTGGTAGAGATCAACCCCGCCGCGCTGCGTTTTTCCCTGGAAGAGGCTACGCGCTTTATCCGCGAGAAGCGCCAACTGACGCTGCGCGACAATGATATAGCTACGCTGTTTCGCTGCACCGAAGGTTGGATTACCGCCATTTACCTCGCCAGCCTGTCGCTGCAAGGACGTACCGACCCTGCCGCTTTCGTCGCGTCTTTCTCCGGTTCCAACCTGGAGCTGGCGCAGTACCTGGCCGAAGACATTCTCGCCAGGCAAAGCGAAGACTGCCGCTTGTTTCTGATGCAAACCAGCATTCTCGACCAGCTCAACGCGCCCTTGTGCGATGCCGTCAGCGGACGCAACGACAGCCAGGCAATGATCGAGCATCTTGAGCGCAGCAATCTGTTCATTTTCCCGCTGGACAACGATCATCAGTGCTTTCGCTACCACAGTCTGTTCGCCAGCTACCTGAAGGATGCGCTGAACCGCCAATTCCCCGGACATGCGGTCACCCTTCACCACGCCGCTGCGCAGTGGTATTTCGAGGCTGAGCGACCGATTCCGGGCATCGAGCACTTGTTGCAGGCCGGGGCTACCGCTGAAGCGGCCAGCCGCCTGGCGATCTATGCCGGACAATTGATGGCCGAAGCACGCTCACGCCTGCTGCTCAGTTGGCTTGATCGGATTCCGGCGACTTACCTGGAACTGCACCCCAACCTCAACGTGGCCTATGCCTGGGCCCTGGCATTGCACCGCCGCTACCGCGATGCATTGAAAATTGTCGAACAGCTTGAGGCCCGCGCCGACGAAGACACGCGCAAGCTGTTCAAGCTCGAGGCCAGGACCATTCGCTGCATGGTCCTGGCCATTACCGATCAGGTGGACGCATGCTATGTCGCCGGTCTTGAGCACATTGACCAGATACCCCTCGATGAAGTGTTCCAGTACGGCGTGGTGACCAACTCGCTGGCATTCAGCATGCTGGTTACCGGGCGCCATGAAGAGGCTCGCCGCCTGTTTTCCCGGGCCTTCAAACGCAGCTCGCCGGACCGCGTTACCTACCTGACCACGGTCACCGATTGTATCGAAGGCGTTCTGGATCTGACTCAAGGTCGCCTGGGCAATGCCCTGGCGCGACTACAGGCTGCGGCCCAGCGTCAGTGGGTGGACAACCGCAGCAGTGCATTCGGTGGCAAAACCTCACTGAATATCACCTTGTCGCTAGCGTTGTACGAGTCCGATGCCTTGGAAGAGGCCGAACACAACCTTGCCGAGGCCTTGCCTCACGCCAAGGACGGTAGCCCGCCGGACTCGCTGATTTCCAGTCATGTGCTATTGGCGAGAATCGCCTACTTGAAAGGCGAACGCGACACCTGGCTGCGCTACCTTGCCGAACTGGAACAGATCGGTCGTCAATCCGGCTCCGACCGCGTGGTGTGTTCCAGCTGGCTGGAGCGCGCCCGCGTCGCCACCCTGGAGAACCGCCTGGACGTGGCCGCCCAGGCGCTGCGCTCGGCTAACCTGATCAGTAGTTGGGAGCGTCCGGGGCTGATCTTCCACGGCAGCGATGTCGATATTCCATCCATCGCCCGCCTGCGCCTGCAAATTGCCCAGGGCGGCTGTATGGATGCTGTTGGGCAACTGCAGGATGTCATTGTTCAAGCCAACCACCGTCAGCAGTATCGCCGCAAGCTGAAATTGCGCCTGCTGCTGGCCATGGCATTGGACGGCGCCGGGCAGCCGGAAGAAGGCTTTGCCCAACTGACCAAAGCGCTGCGCTTCGCCAGCCACGAAGGCTTCCTGCGCACCTTCCTTGATGAGGGGCATCGGCTGGCCGACCTGCTTCAGCGCTGGGCTGTGTCGTACCAGGCACGGGCCAGCAGCCTGGGCATCGAGACGCGTTTTCTAACCACCTTGTTGCAACGCGCAGGCAACCTGGGCGATTCCTCTTCAACCTCGTCGGGCGACAGCGACACACGCGAATCGCTGACGACCCGCGAAATACAGGTGATCCAGCAACTGGCGGCCGGGCTGCGTAACCGGGCGATTGCGCAGAAGATGTTCCTTTCCGAGTTCACGGTAAAATCACACTTGCGCAACATCAACGCCAAGCTCGGGGCGCAAGGGCGCACCGAGGCTGTGGCCATTGCCCGCGCCAAAGGTCTGCTCGACTGATCACCCCTGGGTCAGGCGATGCGCACGGTCGTTCACCGGCGCGTCGCCCCGCTCCAGCAGGCCCATTTCCTGGGCGCGCATCACCGCCAGCGCACGGCGCTTGACCCCAAGCTTGGCGTTGATGTTCTTGGTGTGGGCCTTGACGGTATTGAGGGAGATGAACAGGCTATCGCCGATTTCCTGATTGGTAAGGCCGCTGGCCAACAGGTTCAGCACCGCCAGTTCGCGGCTGGACAATTCAAAACGTGAGGGCTTGGCGACCGGTGGATCGGCCAATGGCGCATTGCCTTGGTCGTGGGCTTGGAGCGATGCAAGCTGTGAGCGCGCCTCTTTGGCCAGCGCATTGAACTTGAACCGCTCGCATTGCTCGATCATTGCCACTAGACGCTGGCGTGCTTGGTCTGCCTGGCCAAGCTCGCACTCAGCAACCGCAAGCACCCGCTGGATACGCAGTGGCAACGAGGGTGTGTGCAGGGGTGCGATACGCCCGGATTCCGGATTCAGCTGTGCTTGCATCGCCAGGGCAAGCGGCACAACCGCCTGCCAATCGCCCTTATGTACCAGCACACGCAGGCGCTGGTAGTCCAGCAGCATCTGATAGCAGCTGGCCTGGGCTTTCTGGCAGTGCATGTGCCGTTCGGCGTCATGCATTGCCCGGCTTGCCTGATCAAAGTCACCGCGTCTGGCAGCAATTTCACCCAAGCCTATATAGCCGTGCAGCTTGAACGGGTCAGCACTTTCGCGGGCCAGGCTCATACCCAACTGAAGCGCCTTGTCGGCGTCACTGGTATTGCCGCGCAACAGGTGCAGTTCGCCTTGCAGCAGCTGCAGGCGCCCCAACAACAGGCTTGGCCGGGTATCGGCGCGGGTCAGTTCCAGGCTCTGATGGAGGAGAATTTCGGCCTGGGCCAGTTCATCCGCGAGGATCGCCTGGCGGATACGGTCGGTGTTGATCAGTACTTCGTTGGCCAGACAGCCATGGCGGCGTGCAATTTCTACCGCGTCCTGGAGCAACTGGCGGCCGTCCTGACTGTTGCCGGTCGCCATTTCTACCCGGCCAAGGGTCGAGTAACACAGAATCGCCGATCGCCAGTCGTGACTGCCCAGGTGCGCCAGCGCCTGCCGACAATGTTCACGGGCCGTCTGCGCATGACCGCGCAAGCCTTCGAGGCTGCCGTGCAGTGCCTGCCAATTGGCAATCAGGCGCTGGTTCTGAACAGGATCGGGATGCGGCAAGAAGCGCTCCAGACGAGCGATGCAGCTGTGTGCTTCATCCAGGCGCCAGCTCAACAGCAAAGCCCGGGCGCTCTGGAAAACCAGGCGCGGTGAGCCGAGCAGCAACGACGGCGGCATCCTGTCGTACCAACCCAGCCATTTACGCAGGTGCTGGCGGGCGAATAGCCAATCGAAGCCCAGTCGATCCATCAGATTGGCGGCAAGATCGGGCTGGCCTGCACACAGGGCCAATTCTATGGCGTCGTCAATGCACCCTGCGCTGCTCAGCCAATGACAGGCGCGCAGCCGCAGTTGATTGAGCGCAGCGCCCTGGAGCTGATCGCGCAGGGCATTGGCGATAGCGGGCAACAGGCAGTACCACTGACCGGCCGCATCCAGCATATGAAAATAGGCGTTGGTACGCAGCATCAGTTCAAAGGCCGCGGTACCGCTTTCATCGTCCCACAGGTGCGCGTACAGCGCAGCGTTGAACTTGGGCAGATGAGCCAGGGCACAGAGTATCGACACTTGCCGCTCGGTCAGGCGCGACAGTACTTCATGCTGCAGGTACTCGCGCAACCAGACTGTACCTTGTTGCTGCGACGCCTCACACAACAGCCGCGTGGCGGCGCACCAGCCCAGCGATTGCTGCCAGAGCACCGCGTTGTCGTTGGCACAACGATTAGGCGCCAACAGGCCCATCAAGCGGTCGAACTCGTCGTGGCTGAACCCCAGTTGGCGGCTGTCCAGTTCCAGCAACTCATCCTCGAGCAACAACCGTGACAGATTCAATTGCGGGCGCTGACGACAACTGACAAACACCTGCAAGGTGCAGCCTGGCAAGCCAAGCAACTGGTCGAGCCAGTGACCGATCGGGTCCGGGCCCTGGCTTGGATAGTCGTCGAGCACCAGGCGCAGCGTTTCCTCGCACTGGCTGAACCAGGCGCGCAATGCATCCGCATCACGGTAGAACTTTGCGTTGACCCCGAAAGCCTTGCCGATTTGCTGGCAGAACGCTCCGAGGGTAAGCCACTGACCATTCATCGCAATCCAGGCACTGCGCCCATGCGGAACTTGGCGCAGGGTTTCGCACAATAAGGTGCTTTTGCCGAAGCCTGCCGGCGCGCACAACAGGCGCAGGCGCGGGTTCTTTTCCAGTAGCAGGTCGACCAGATGCGGGCGCGGCAAGTGCCGAGCGGGCAAGTTGGGGAGTGACAGCGGCAGCGAAGGCAATGTCTGGAGATGAAGACTGGTCATGACAACACCTGATAATTGTTATTGGCCAGGCGGCAGAGTGTGCCTAGCAAATCATCAGGGGCCCGCCTCTACAATCGGTCGTAGGAACTAGTTCCTGCGACCGTCCCGAGGCAAAGAGGCCGCGATCAGGACGATCGCGGCGCAGGGGTTCAGCGGATACCGGCGTTACGCAATGCGCCAGGGGTGAAGTCCGCCATCGTCGGCTGGGTGCCGTACTCGGTGCCATGCGGCGCCTCGTTGGCCAAGGCCATGACCAGATAGCGACCGGCGACCAGATCGTTGATCGCCATGGCCGCGTAGTTGCCAAGCCCTTGTTCATAGTCGTTCATGGCAAAGCCCTCGGCAACCCGCCACAGCTGGCCACGGCCATCGTAGTGGTCGATCTCGACCAACTGCCAGGTGTCTTCATCGAAGTACATGTGGCGCTTGGCGTAGATGTTGCGCTCACCAGGCTTGAGAGTGGCGACGACTTCCCATACGCGGTGCAGCTCGTAGCGGGTGTGGTCCGGGTTCATGTGCCCGGCCTGGAGCATATCCTTGTACTTGAGCTGCGGCGACGCGAGACGGTAATTGTTGTACGGAATGTACATCTCCTTCTTGCCCACCAGTTTCCAGTCGTAGCGGTCCGGCGCGCCGTTGAACATATCGGCATTGTCAGCTGTGCGCAGGCCGTCGGCGGCCGTCCCCGGGCCGTCATAGGCTACCTGTGGGGCACGACGTACCCGACGCTGGCCGGCGTTGTAGACCCAGGCCATGCGTGGTTCGGTCACCTGGTCGATGGTTTCGTGCACCAGTGTCACGCCACCGGCCAGGCGCGAAGGCGCAGTCACTTCCTGTTTGTAGTAGAACAGGACGTTCTCGGCTTTTTTTCCGTCGCCGTCCTTCATGTATTGCGGGTAACCCACTTCATCGCTCAACTCGACGGCAGTAAAGGAGCCATTGGTTTGCGGGGCTGCCTGAGCGGTCAGACGATGAAAGTTTTTACCACGGTAGCGGCTGATGTGGTTCCACAGCACTTCTACGCCGGTTTTAGGCAGCGGGAAAGCATAGAACCGCGAGCCTGTGAGGTTGCCGACATAGTTGCCGCCGGCCAACGATTCGGTATTCAAGGCACTTTTCTTCGCCGCATCGTAGACTTCCTGTGGGTTCGAGGCGGTGCGGTGGCTGGTGTATACCGGAATCCGGTAGCTGTCCGGATAGCGCTTGAACATCGCCATCTGCCCGTCAGTCAGCTTGTCTTTGTACTGTTGTGCATTCTGCGCGTTGATCACGAACAGCGGCTTTTCATCAGCGAACGGATCGCCCAGAAAGCCTTTCTCCACTTTCGCCGCCCCTGGTTTGAGCCCGCCGGTCCAGGCCGGAATGCTGCCGTCGCTATTGCCTTCCTTCTGTGCGCCAAGAGGCGTCAGTGTGGTGCCGAGTTGGTCCGCTTCCTGTTGTGACACTGCCGCCATGACACCAGTGGCCAGCAAGGTAAGGGTCAGCGCTGCACCCTGAAAAAAAGTGATGGGTTTCATCTGCAGATCTCCACGGAATCAGGTTTAGAAGTTCACGCCGAAACTGAGCGACATAAAGTCACGGTCCACCAGCGTGTTGAAGTCGCCGCCAAAGTAGTTGGTGTAACTGAGGCTTGCGGTGTAGGTGTTCTCGTAGTCGGCATCGAGCCCCAGGCTGACCGCCTTGGCGCCTTCCTCGAAGCTGACACCGGTGCCGTTGACGTCATGCGACCAGGCCAGACTCGGCGACAAGTTGATACCGGCAATCACGTTGGGATAGTCGAGCTTGCCGCGCACCCGATAGCCCCAGGAATCGCTGGTGTAATAACCTTTGTTGTTGCATTCCTGCTGCGGGTTGCTCGCTGTTGGTGTACCGGCGGCGGTACCTCGGCATACCGCACCGTTGTCGACCAGCGCGCCTGCACCGTAGGTTGGGCTGCGACCGAAACGCACGTCACCGGTATCGGTACTCAAGCCAGACACGCGGTTGTAGTCCACCTCACCCACCAGCGTGAGGCGGCTGGCGGCCAGTACCTGATCGAAGAACTTGGTCGCCGTCACCTGCACCTGGGTCACTGGCATGCGCTTGTAGCCCGGAATTGCCGCGCCTGGGGCGTTGGTGGCAAAACCGTCGACAAACACGGGCGAGACTGCACCCGGCACGCCATTGATCAGGCCCAACTGGTTGACAGCGGCCAGGTTGAGGTCGGCGGTGTTGATCTGCAGCGGCATGTTCGGACGGAAGCTCACCTCGCCGCCAAGCGCAACACCGGAAACGTTGGTCTGGAAACTCAAGCCATACAGGCGGATGTCTTCCGGGTAGTCGACGAAGTAACTGGCGGTACGCACCCGGGCCGGAGTGTTAGCGGTATTCGGTGGAGCCGCCACGGTGGTGCGGGTAAAGCTCAGGTACGGATTGCGGCTGTGATAATTCATCGCGTAGGCCGCCAACTCGGTGTCATTCAACTCAGGCAGGAACCAGCGCAACGCCAGGCCAAACTGGCCACTGTCCCCAGGCTCGTGGTCTTTGGCCCGTGGAATGTAGGCGTTATCCAGACCCTGGGCAACTGCTTGAATGTTCAGGCTGTTGCTTGCCACACCGGGGGCAAAATCGGGACCGGCAATAACCAGACGGTCATTACAGCCCTTGGCCACCGGGTCGGCGCCAAAGAACGTGCCGCAGTTATCGGTGACCGTCTTGTCCCACTCCAACTGGTAGAACATTTCTGCAGTCAGGTTCTCGGTCAGGCCCTGCGACAGGTAGAACATGTTGACCGGAATCAACCCTTCCTTGACCTCGGCCCCCGGGCGGCGCAGCGCGGCGACGTCGATCGGGTTGATGGCGTTGATCGAGTTCTGGATGAACGTGCTTTCCCCCCAACTGACCACCTGTTTGCCCAGGCGCACGTTGCCGGGCAGATCGCCGATCTGATAGTTGTGGTAGACAAAGGCATCGAGAAACTCTGCGCCCGAGGCCTTGGCCGAACGGTCACGGCCGTGGTCATCGATGTCGTAGAAATGCTGCTCGCCGTCCTTGAGCTCAAAGTCATACCAGTACTTGCCGCGCACAAACACGCCAGAGTCTTCGTACTTGAGCGACAGGTCGTGGATACCTTTGAAGATCTTCGAGAAGGTTTCGTTCTTCTTGAAGTTCAAACGTCCGTCGTCGGCGGTGCGAGAGGCGGCACGGCCCTCTTCGCCCATCACGTTGAAGTTGGAGATGAAGTCCGAGTCGGGATCTTGGGTACCCCAACTTGCACCAATGGACAGTGACGAGTCGAAGGTGCCTTCGATTTCCCCGATGTTGAAGCTCACGGCTTGCGCCTGAGTTCCCCACGCCAAGGCGATTGCGGTCGCCAACAGGGTGGGATGCAGGTTTGCGCGCTTTATTATTGTTTGCATGCGGCTTTCCAGGAGTTGGATCAGATGGAAAGCCCATGCTATGCAGGTAAACCGGCGAGCAATATTGCCTGAAGGGGTAGTTTTGCGAATCACCCTTGCGGGTAGTAACGTGGCGATAAAAGGACTATTGGCAACGACTCGACGGCCAGAGGTGAATATCAATGAATAGCAGCACCGCACAGAGCACCAACTGGTTTGACAAGGGTGCCGAGGCCTACGCGCGCTTCAGGCCGCAATACCCGCAGTCACTGGCCGCCTACCTGGCTTCGTTGGCGCCGAACATGGCTTTGGCGGTAGACGTTGGCTGTGGCAACGGCCAGCTTACCCGAGACCTCGCCGAGCACTTCAGCGCAGTCTCAGGCTTTGATCCCAGCGAAGACCAGATCGCCCACTGCACCGCGCAAGCCAACGTCAGTTATCAATGCGCCCCGGCAGAAGATCTGCCCCTGCAATCGCGCAGCGCCAGCCTGATCACTGCAGCGCAGGCGGCGCACTGGTTCGACTTGCCGCGCTTTTACGCTGAAGTTCGCCGCGTGGCGGTACCCGGGGCCATCCTGGCACTGATCAGCTACGGCGTGCCGCTGCTCGAGCCAACACTGAACGAGCGCTTCCAGCGCTTTTACTGGGACGAAATCGGGCCCTATTGGCCGGCACAGCGCAAGCTCGTCGATAGCGGTTACGCGACGCTGGACTTCCCGTTCACGCAAATCAACGGCGACGCCATCAGCTTCTGCCTGGAGTGGAACCTGGAGGAATTTCTTGGCTATATCTCCACCTGGTCGGCAGTACGCCAGGCATCGCATGCAGGCAAGGACGAGGTACTTACGCACTTTGCCGAAGAACTTGCCAGGCTATGGGGCGAGCCCACTAGCAAACGCCCTGTTACCTGGCCGATTAACATGCGCATTGGTCGCGTGTAACCCGCGACAGGCGCAAGCCTGATGCGGGCCACCCCCACTGCTAGCGACCATTGCCTTCCACGGTAATGGTCAACTCCTCGATACTGATCTCGCGCATTTTGAACTTCTGTACCTTGCCGGTCACCGTCATTGGGAACTCCTCGACAAAGCGGAAATGGCGCGGCACTTTGAAGTGAGCGATCTGCGCCTTTGCCCAGCTGCGTAGCTCATCCTCAGCGACGCTGTGGCCGGGATGAAACTTGATCCAGGCGACGATTTCTTCACCATAACGGCTGCAAGGTATGCCGATCACCTGGACGTCGGCGATGGCCGGATGGGTGAAGAAGAACTCTTCCAGCTCGCGCGGATAAATGTTCTCACCGCCACGAATGATCATGTCCTTGCTACGCCCGACAATGCGCACATAGCCCTGCTCGTCCATCACCGCCAGGTCGCCGGTCTGCATCCAGCCCTCAGCGTCGATGCTCGCCGCGGTGGCAGCAGGATTGTTCCAATAACCGAGCATAACGCTGTAGCCACGCGTGCACAGCTCACCGATCTCGCCCCGGGCCACGGTTACGCCTTCGCTGTCGATGATCTTGTTCTCCAGGCGCGGCTGGGTGCGCCCCACCGAGGTCACGCGCAGTTCCAGCTCATCTTCGGCGGCGGTCTGTAGCGATACCGGGCTGGTTTCGGTCATGCCATAGGCAATCTGCACCTCGCCCATGTGCATCTCGTCGATCACCCGGCGCATCACTTCGATCGGGCAAGTCGCCCCGGCCATGATCCCGGTGCGCAGACTGGACAAGTCGAAGTCGGCGCGTTGCGGATGGTCGAGCATGGCAATGAACATGGTCGGCACGCCGTACAGTGCAGTGGCCTTTTCTTCGGCAACCGTGCTCAGCGTCAGCAGCGGGTCGAAGGCATCGTTGGGGTAGATCATGGTGCTGCCATGGGTCATGCAGCCCAGGTTGCCCATGACCATGCCGAAGCAGTGATACAGCGGCACCGGGATCACCATGCGATCCTGCTCGCTCAGGCCCAGGCTCTCACCCACCATGTAGCCGTTGTTGAGGATGTTGTGGTGGCTGAGCGTGGCCCCTTTGGGGAAACCTGTGGTGCCGGAGGTGTACTGGATGTTGATCGGGTCTTCAGGGCGCAGGCTGGCCTGGCGGCTTGTCAGGGTTTCGCCGCTGACCGCGGCGGCCATTTTCTGCAGCTCGTTCCAGGCCAGAAATGCCTCGGGAGGGTCGCTGGCCAGGCTTACCACACCACGCAAGGCAGGCAGCCGTTCACAGTTGAGGGTACCGGGCTTGACCTCGGCCAGCTCCGGCACCAAGCCGAGAAACATGGCGTGATAGTCGGAGGTTTTGAAGGCGTCCGCGCAAATCACCCAGCTGCAGGCGGACTGCTTGAGCGCGTATTCCAGTTCGCTGCTGCGATAGGCAGGGTTGATATTGACCAGAATGACGCCGATCTTGGCGCTGGCAAACTGGGTGATGCACCATTCGGCGCAATTGGGCGCCCAGATGCCCAGGCGGTCACCGCTGTTCAACCCCAGGGCCAGCAATGCCCGGGCGTGGCAGTCCACTGCATCGGCCAGGGCCTGCCAGCTGTAGCGCAGGCCCTGATGCCGGACAACCAAAGCTTCGCGCGCTGCGAATTTGGCAACCGTGGTATCGAACGCTGCGCCGAGGGTCATGGCCAGCAGGTCTTTGTCCTGCCGCCCCTGGGAATAACTCAGGTGATTCATGTAGGCCCCTTTGTGATTGTTGTGGGCTGTAACGCGAATTCAGGCGCTGTGCTACCCGCCTTGGGCCGGCAGCACAGCGCGGGTCAACTGCAGCAATGCTAGACCATACACTGTGCTTGTAAGGCCAGCGCTGCGCTCAGGTCAACGTGTAAACACCTGGGCGGTGCCGGTCACCATGTCGCCACCGGGCAGCTTGATGTTGTTGGTCAGTTCGAGTTTGTCCGGATCGTAGACGGCGATGTCACTGAAGGTCCCGGTCAGGTACAGCTTGCTGCCTGCCTTGTTGAAGCTGATGCAGTAGTAGGAGTGCGCAAGCTTGGCTGCCTTGATCAGCTTCTGCTCCTTGATGTCGTACTTGGCCAGGCGGTTGAGCACGCTGAACATCTGGTTCGGGTCTTTGGGTGAGCGCATGCCGGTAAAGTACACCTCGGTCAACGGTGCGAAGTCCGTCGTCTCGGTCTTGCCGGTGGCGAGGTCGACACTGACGTACCCATAGACATAGTCGGCGGTGGCCGGGTCTTGCTTGTCATCCTTGAATTTCGCTGCGGTGTAGAGCAGCGAGAAATCGCGGCGCGGGCTCTGGTGCGACCAGATGTACAGCAGGTCCGGCGGGCTGTAATGCGGCCGCGTCCAGCTGCCGGTAGGCAAGGCCACGCTGTACTTGCCGGTGTTCACGTCGAGCTTGTAGATATCGCGACCGGCCATGTACAGGGTGCCGTCGTCACCCACCTGCATGATCGAGACCTGGCGCGGCACCGGGAAGGTGCGCACCGGCTTGGCGTCGAGGCCCGCGTCGGTGCTGTACACCTGCAGGCGTGGTTCCTGCACGGCATAGTGGTCGTTGAGTATCAGCGTGGGGTTGGCGACGGTGTAGACCTCCTTGCCGTCCGGGCTGACCGCCAGTGACAGCATGGCCCTGGCCTGCTCGCCCGGCTTGTACGCCAGACGGGCGTGGAACACGGTCTTGCAGGTATCCATATCGATACCATAGATATCGCCATAGTGGTTGTTGAGCACATAGGCCGTCTTCTTGTCCGGCGCCACCTGAGCGGCACCCGGACCGAAAGCGTCGGGCATCTCGCAGGTCTTGTAGAGCTTGTCGGTGGCAACATCGATCAGGTGCAGGTTGTTGGGGTAGTTGGTCGCCAGCAGGTATTCCTGACCGGGCTTGAGCGCCGGGCCGCTGTTGGCGGCACTGGCGCTCGGCACGCCCATGGCAAGGCCAACGGTGGCGGCGGTACAAACGGCAAACAAACCCATGCTCGTAGCAGCCAGGCGGCCGATGAACTGAAGCTTCATAGTGTTATCCCTTTTATTCTTGTCATCAGGTCATTTGTCGTTCGGGAACACAGTGCTGAGGTTGCGCCAGCCTTCCTCGGAGCTCTGCCCATCCTTGTTCCAGTCCTGGTAGGTGCTCATCATGTCGGGCACCTGCGCTGGCCACCAGCACGGGTCGGAGCAGCCATACAGGTCGGCCTCCATCGGCTGGCACAACGACGCCACGCCACCGAACACATCGACTTCCCAGCCTGGGTCCGTGGTTGCGGTACAGCCGGCCACGCTGCTCATTGCCACGACTTCTTCGAGACGATCTTCGGCAGCGGCCTGTTCGAGGATCAGCGCTTTATTGTTGAGCGGCTTCAGATGTTTCATGTCAGTGGACCTTGCGCGGAGTGATGTAACTGCTGATGAACGCCGGGTTGCCGGCCATGATGCGGCTATAGACTTCGATGCCGAAGTCCACCCAGTCACGCATCAGCTCGCAGTAGTGATAGGTCGGGTGGGTCGGGTCGCCGTAACGGGCATAGCTCTCGTGGTAGCAGCCACCGGAACACAGGTTGCGGATATGGCAGGTGTCGCAGCCGGTGTTGGTGCGATCCAGGCGTTGCGAAAGGAAGTCGGTCAGTTCAGTCTGCTTCAATTCGCCATGAACGTTACCGAAGGTCGGCATGCTCGAACCGGTAAAGCGATGGCAGAGGTTGAGCTCCCCCTTGTGGTCCACTGCCAGCATTTTCAGCCCGGCGCCGCACGGCAAGGCCTTCTTGTGCCCTTCGTGAATGTCGGTGATCAGCTGATGCAGGTTGGAGAAACCGATATTGCGGTGTTCCAGCGCTGCTTCCAGGTAACGCCGACCGAGGGCCTTCATGTTGGCGAAGACCTCGACCAGTTCCTCGCCGGTCAGGTTGAAGTTGGACATGTCGCCCGAGGTGACGGGGGCAAAGCCGACTTCAGCGAAACCCAGTTCATTGAACAGGTGATTCCAGATGGTTTCGACATCGGTGATACCGCGGGTAAGGGTCACCCGCGCGCCGACCGGACGGCTGCGATAGCGTGACAGCAACAGGTCGACCTTGCGCCGGACCACATCGTAGGTGCCCTGCCCGCCGACGGTAATGCGGTTGCGGTCATGCACCGTCTTTGGCCCGTCGATACTGACCGATAGGCCAAAGCGGTGGGCATTGAGGTAGTCGATGATCTCTTCGGTGAGCAGCGTGGCGTTGGTGGTCATGATGAACTCCACCTGCTTGCCCTGCTCGGCGAAGCGACGCTCGCAGTAGTCGACCATGTGTTCGATCAGCGGACGGTTGGACAGCGGTTCGCCGCCGAAGAACACCACGCTGTAGCGCTCCTCGTCGGGCGACTCGCGCAGGAGCATTTCCACCGAGGCTTCGGCGGTATCGGCGCCCATCTTCTTGCCCGCCGAGGGCTTGTCCAGGTCTTCCTTGTAGCAGTAGGTGCAGCTGAGGTTGCAGCCGGTATTGACGTTCAGCACCACGGTATTGAGTGCGGTGCGCTCGACCCGGCTGATGCCGATTTCAGGTGTCAGTTCCGTCCCGTTGCTGACCACCTCCAGTGCGATCAACTCGCGCAGGGTTTCGTCGATTTCCTGCCCGGCGAAGCGCCCGGCCAGGCGTTGGACCAGGTCTTCAGAGCTGCAACCCTGCTGGCGCAGGGCATCGATAATGCCACCGGTAACGTCATCGGTAGCGAACAGCGAACTGCTCGGTATGTGGAACAGCATGCGGTCGTTGTCCACCCGCACTTCGTGCAGGTTGCGTTCGACCAGATTCAAGATAGCGCCCATGGCGACCTCCCGGAAAAGTGCTCAATCGTCGTTGCCACATCGGGCGGGACCTACCCGCCCCCAGCCAGGCACGGTTATGGCAACGGTGGATTGTTCCAACGCTGTACGGTCACGATCAGGTGGCCTTCGCCTTTCATGCCACCTTCCTCCAACTGCGCAATCACTTTCAGGTTGCCGGCGTTGTTGGTCATCATCTTGCGCTGCGGGTTCGGCCCGGCCAGCCCCGGTACGAACACACCATCGTCCTGCATGGTGCCGGCGAACTTGACGTCCTCATCTTCCCTGGCCTGCTCGTTGAACGGCTCCACCGTCCATTTCGCCGGCAGGTAACCGATCCGATAGAGTGCGCCATCTGCGCCCTTGCCCCAGGCTTCCGCCTCGAAGCGGCCTTGCACCTTAGGCGTCGAGCCACCGTTCTCACCTACCCGGGCAATGGAGTACGCAGGCACTACCTTGACCTCGGCGATGTCTTTGTACACCGCCAACTCCACGCCCTTGAGCGCGCCCACGGCGATGCTGCGTACACCCGGCGCCGCATCGGCAGCCGCCTTGACCTGCACGCGCAGTTTGCCAGGCGCAGTTTCGAGGACTTTAAGCACCTCGATGCCGGCGCCCAGATCCGGCGTGCCGGTCAGTCCGCTGCCCACCAAGGTCAGTTCAGCTTCGCTACCTGCCTTGATGAAAGCCGGCTGCACTGCCAGCAACTTGGCGCTATCGCTCTTGGCCGCGCTGAAGTCCAGGCCGCGCTCATCATGCTCGGTCTCGAACATGCGCCCCTTCATCTCGCCGTTGAGTGCTGCAAATACCTGGCGCATGCGCACATCGCCGATCTGCAGGTTGCCGCGCCATTCGTAGCCGTTGTAGAGAATGGCCGAACCGCTGCCATTGAACGGGGTGCCGTCGGCGTACTGGCCCTTGACCTCGACCTTGAAGTTATCGACGGTGTCCGGGGTGACCGTCATCACGCCACGTACATCGCCTTTGGCCAGCATATGACCACTGAAGCTCCATTGCCCCGGCAGCGTGTCCGCCTTGGGCTTGTTCTTCTGCCAGTCGCTCCAGGCCTGACTTTCCAATGGGTAGTGCTTGGCAAGCAACGGTGCGACTTCCTTGTGCGCCAGGCCGAACCAGTCGCGATCGCGCGACAGCGACTGATACTCAAGCGACGGCCAACGACCCAGGTGGAAGTCCACCAGGCGTTCCCACTCCTGCAGTGGACGACGTTGCAGGGCGACCCGTGCCCCAGAGTGGCAGCGCGCGCACATCTGGTTGAGCGGTTCGTCGAACTTTTCCACGGTGTTCAGGCGCCGCTCCATGGCGTAGCGCACGCCATCGGTCTCACTGGGCGCCAGGCCTTGCTTGTCGGCGAGGAACTTGACCACCGTGCGGCGATCCTCGTCATCGATCTTCACGCCATACATGACCTGCATACGCGCAACGCTCATCAACCAGCCTTCCGGCGTTTTGCGCTGGTGGCTGATGCGGGTCAGGGAATCGTTGCCTTCGGGGGTATGGCACGCCATGCACTTGGCATTGAGAATGGCTTGGCCATCTTTTGCCAGAGCAGGCTGCATGACTGCGCAGGCCATCATGGCCAGGGTGCCGGCACCTAGATAATGTCGGAGTCGGGTCGTCTTCAAGGTCAGGCCTCCACGGTATTGTTGTTAAAATTTTCCGCACCCTTCGAGGGTTTTAGCACACAGCTACATCACACAAAGCATGTCGCATGCCAGAACGCATAAAGCCATGCAAAACAACTAGTTACCTACAACGCACACGTACTGCAGGGTGAATCACCCGGTTACCGGTGTCTAATTTCGCGAACCCTGTCTAACTCTGAGACACTTGCGTGGTGTTGCGTCGGGAAGGATGGCCGTGGCCTGGCAGCGCCAGAACACCGAACACCATTGCCAGCAGGCCGATCCAGACCAACGACACAAACGGATAACGACGCACCACCACGACTCCATAGCTGGCCTCTGCGTCACCAGTAGCCGTGCTACCGGCCTGCATCAATCGGGGCGAAGCCGGCACCCAGACCTGCAGGTCTTCAGCCCAGCCGCGCACGATGAACGGATGCAATACATAGCCGGGGTCTCCAACGTGACGCGCATAGCGGTAGTCGAGAATCTCACACAGTTGGCGCACTGGCCCCTGATAGGCTGGCGGCAGTTCGCGTCCGTCCTGGAACAACGCGTGCCCGGCAATCACCTGCCCTTCGCTGCGCAGTTCGACCTGAGCCACCGCGCGGTAGCCTGAGAAATTCGACTCGCTGCTGATCGGCAATACGCGTACTTGTATCTGCTCCGCGACCCGATGCCAGGCGTCCGCTGCGCTGGCAGGCGCGATATTGATCGGCATGTAGGTATTCAAGGCGGTTGCCAGCAGGCCGCCGACCAGCGCGATCACGGCACCGCCGTGAATCAGTGCCAGCGGCCCGGTATGGCGCAGGGTTCCCAGCCTGCGACTGCGCCACAGCACGACCGCGCCCCAGGTGATGCACGCCGCCAGCAGGAACAGGGCCGACAGCAAGGCAGCGTCGAGCCAGGGCAGCACATCGACAATGCTTTGCGACAACACGCCCTCGCCGCGATAACGTGGCGTCAGCCAGCCGCCGCGCCAGGCTGTCAGCGTCACCCACAAGGCCATCGCCAGGGTGATAATGGTCGCCCCCTGCGCGCGCAAGCAGCGGCGCAGAAACACCCAACCACCGATCAAGCCCAACAGGGCGATCACCGGCGTCAGCCACTTGCCAAGCCCGTGACCATCCACATCCCAGTGGTCGAAAGCACGGCGCAAATCGGCCATTTCCGCGGCGCTGGCCCAGGTCATCAAGGTTTCGAAGAAGGGTTTCAACTCAGACGCTTTCTCCATCTGCAGCCACTGGCCGATATGGGCATTGAGCAGCGCAGCCGCGGCAAGCAATGCCGCCCCGGCGAACAGCCAGATCGACAGGTCGAGGCCCCAGTCCGAGGCCGAACGGCGGATCTTCTTCAGGCCTTCGCTGGATCGAGCGAAGGCTTTCCAGGCATACACCAGCAGCAGGCAAATCAGTACCGCAGCCAACGCCAGGTGGCTCAGCCATGAAGTGGTGCCGATGTAGCGATGAGAGCTGGCCAGCACTTCACTGCGTGTCACCGACAAAGCCATGCATGCCAACGCGGCCGTCAGCACACTTAGAATCGGCAACAGGCGCCGGTTGTGGGACGTCGGACGCCAGCGTCTGGCACCATGCAACACTGCGCCCAACATCGCCCAGACAATAAAGGCGGACGTCTGTACCGGGTCCCAGTGCCAGAGTTGGCCAAAGGTAAAGTCTTCCAGCGCCCAGACCATGCCCATGCCGATACCGGCAGTCAGCACCAACCAGGAGCGCCTGCTGTAGGTCAAGGCCACTCGCCCATAGCTGTCACTGGCGCCATTCAAGGCATCGAGTGCTACACCGGCAGGCGCGATGGCCCAGGCATAAGCCGCCAGAATCAACGGCGCGTGAAACGCCATCCAGATTGTTTGTAGATGGGCGTTCATGCCCTGACTTTGCTGAGCCGCAAGCCAGTCGGGCGGTGTCGCCGTAAATGGACCAAGCCAGGCCGCGGCCAGGGTGTACCAGGCGGCGACCAGCGCATTGCTGCGCCCGCTCCAGCCGGGTGCGGCAGCGCTGCGCATACCGATGGTCATGCATAAGGTCGCCAGCAACAGCACCGTGCCCTCGTCACCGCCCCAGAGGTTGGACATTTTCAAATAGGACGGTAACGCGGCGCTGCTGTAGAGCCAGATGTAGCGCAAATGGAAGTCATCGGCGAGCAGGTGCAGGACCAGACTCAAACAGGCGCCATACAAGGCCGCCAAGGCAAACCGCCAGCACGCAATACGCAGGCTGGTTCGCAAAGCGCCCAGCACGATGAAGCCGGCAATCACCACCAGCAACCAGTTGCCGACCTGGGGCAAAAACCACAACAGCGTGCAGCTCAGCACCAAACCGAATGCCCATTGCCCCCCTCCACCGCGTTGCAGATCACTCACGTAGGCCACTCCTTGTTATTGTCTGCTCGACCACACAAGTTACGTGCCAATCTAGAAATTCATCGTATAACCAATCACTTAGCCAGCTTTCACGAAGGATGTGGAGTACCGGCGAATGTTACGTTCTGCGACACCCGTACCAGCGTGCGACACTGTCTCATCCGCCGCCTGATGCATCTCAAACTGCTACAGGCGATTGCGCTCGAAAATCATCCGCTGAAAAAAATAATTCTTATTTATTAATCAGTTATATCGGTCTTGCGGCGTTGGCACGGCGGTTGCGTTGGGCTTGGCAATACTCCCCAACGAGAGCCGACACATGTCTATCGAATTGCCTATCCTCGCGCAGACCCGCGCCTTCGCCAGCGGTCCGCTGAAAATGCTCATCGGTGAGCAATGGCGCGACGCGGCCAGCGGCAACACCATGAGCTTTCGTAACCCGGCAACAGGTGAAATTCTTGGCAATGTTCCCGCCGCCAGCAGCGAGGATGTCGATCTGGCCGTGCGCGCCGCGCGCCAGGCGTTCGACGACTCAGCCTGGAGCCGCATGCGTCCACGGGAGCGCCAGAACCTGCTGTGGCGCCTGGCCGACCTGATGGAACGCGATGCACAGGAACTGGCCGAGCTCGAATGCCTGAACAACGGCAAAAGTGCCGCCGTGGCTCAGGTCATGGATGTGCAACTGGCGATCGACTTTCTGCGCTACATGGCCGGCTGGGCGACCAAGATCGAAGGTTCGACCGTCGAGGCTTCGTTGCCGTTGATGCCCAACGACCAGTTCCACGGTTTTATCCGCCGTGAAGCGGTCGGGGTGGTCGGGGCGATTGTTGCCTGGAACTTCCCGCTGCTGCTGGCTTGCTGGAAACTCGGCCCGGCCTTGGCCACCGGCTGCACCGTGGTTCTCAAGCCGGCGGACGAGACCCCACTTACCGCCCTCAAGCTGGCGTCCCTGGTGCTGGAGGCCGGCTATCCGGCGGGTGTCTTCAACGTCATTACCGGCACCGGCCTGAACGCTGGCGTGGCGCTTACCCGTCACCCCGGCGTGGACAAACTCACCTTCACCGGCTCCACCGAAGTGGGCAAGCAGATCGGCAAAGCGGCGATGGACAACATGACCCGAGTGACCCTGGAGCTGGGCGGCAAGTCGCCGACCATCGTCATGGCCGATGCCAACCTGGAGGAAGCCGCCGCCGGTGCCGCCAGCGCGATCTTCTTCAACCAGGGCCAGGTGTGCTGCGCCGGCTCGCGCCTGTATGTGCATCGCAAGCACTTCGACAATGTGATCGCCGACATCGCTGGCATCGCCAATGGCATGAAGCTGGGCAACGGCCTGGACCCAAGCGTGCAGATGGGCCCGTTGGTTTCGGCCAAGCAACAGGAGCGCGTCAGCCGCTACATCGAACTGGGTCGCGAACTCGGTGCCACCATTGCCTGCGGCGGCGACAGCTTTGGCCCTGGCTACTTCGTCAAGCCGACGGTGATCGTCGATGTCGACCAGCAGCACCGCCTGGTGCAAGAAGAAATCTTCGGCCCGGTACTGGTGGCCATGCCTTTCGATGATCTCGACGAAGTGGTACGTCTGGCCAATGACAACCCGTACGGCCTGGGCGCGAGCATCTGGTCCAACGACCTGTCGGCGGTGCACCGGATGATCCCGCGCATCAAGTCTGGCTCGGTGTGGGTCAACTGTCACAGCGCCCTGGACCCGGCGCTGCCATTTGGCGGCTACAAACTCTCGGGCGTGGGCCGGGAGATGGGCGCTGCGGCCATCGAGCATTACACCGAGCTCAAATCAGTCCTGATCAAACTCTGAAACGCTCGCCTGGCCCAGTAGCAGTGGCTGCCTGACGGCGTTGTCCACGGCTGCTGGGCCCGGCAGCGGCCTGTCGTTTCGCGTTCCATCCGCCAATAAAAACAACAAGGAGCATCCGATGATTCGCAGCAACCGCACCCTTCTCGCCCTGGCCTTGCTCGCGGGTACCTCCCAGGCCCACGAGCTCTACAACAAGGATGGCAGCGTTCTCAATGCCGACCTTGAAGCGCTGTTTGGCGTGTTCCACAGTGACGAAAGCTATGCCATTGGCGGTAATCGCCAGCCCGGCAGCAGTGCCTGGCGCGAGGGTTACGCCAAGTACGGGCTGAGCGGCAGCCAGGCCTTTGCCGACATCGGCAGCCTCTACGGCGCATTCTCTCTGCTCAGTTCTGCCACCTGGGGCGACGGTGATGCCGCCGGCCTGACCTTGGGCAGCGAGCGCCGCACCGCTGTCGAGGACGCTTATCTAGGCTGGCGTTCCGACAATCTGTTCCCGGCGTTGGGAGAAAACGGCGTGGACATCTCCGGCGGGCGGCAAGTGGTGACCCTCGGCGAGGGTTTTCTTATCCAGGGCGATCCGGTCAACCTCGGCAAGGTCGACCTGGGCGCCAACTTCAACCGCGGTGGCGCCTATTACCTGGCCGCGCGCAAAGCCTTCGACCGCACCGCAGTACTGCGTCTGGGGGGCAGCGAAGGCCTGCGTGGCGATCTGATCTGGCTTAAATCCGATAACCACTATCAGGCCGATACCGAACTGGCCGTTGCCAACATCGAACATATCAGCGATGCCGGCACCCTCGGTCTGTCCTGGATTCACGGCATGGACGTCGATCAGCGCTACGCATCGATCCTCGGCCTTGAGGAACGCGACGGCATGGACACCATCAGCCTGCGCGGACGCAGCAGCCTGGGCATCAAGGACTTGGACGTGGCCGCCGAATACGTCACTCAGGAAAAAGACAGCGGACGCGAGAACGCCTGGTACGTGGAAGCGGGATGGACCTTCTCCGACGTCGCCTGGACACCGGCGGCCAGCTATCGCTACAGCCGATTTTCTGAATCATTCGACCCGCTGTTCTATGGTGCCAGCCGTGGCTATGGCACCTGGTTCCAGGGCGAAGTGGCGGCCAACTACGCCGGGCCTTTCAACACCAACACCCAAGTCCATCACCTGGCCTTGAAAGCCAAGCCGCGCGAGAACTTGACGGTAGGCGCGCTGTATTACGACTTTGCCACGCTGGACAAGGACCGGGGCAACCTCGGCGGCCGGGAACTGGACCTGTACCTGGAGTGGATGGTCAATGACCATTGGCTGATCAGCCCGCTGGTGGGTTTCTACAAACCCGAGCGCAGTGCCGAAGACGGCGGCGTACAGTTGGGCAGCAGCGACACCAGCACCTATCTGCAGTTGTTGGTGGGCACCTTCTTCTGAGGTGTCAGCCCTGATAACCCTGCGCAGCCAGCCAGTTGCGCAGCATGGCCTGCTCGGCAGCGGGCCTTGCGCCCAGCAACTGCTCCAACCCTTGCCCACTGCGCAGGCCACTGACCACTGGCGCCAACGGCACACCCTGCAAGTGCCAAATACCCAGGGGCTGGTCTGCACTGACCACCACCTCGGCCTCATCGATGAAACCATCGCTCACCACCGGCCGACGCTCGACCCGCAACTGGCGGTAGTCAGCGGCCAGATGAAGCGGTTGGGCATCCGGCCAGGACTGGCGCTTGTCCCAGAATGCTTGGCCGACCTTGCCCTGCTCCTGGGCATAGAAGTCCCTGCCGATGCGGGCGAAGCGCAAGAACAGCTGCTCGATGCGCTCCTGATGAAAACGCAGCGCCAACGCCTTGTGTCGAGGACGGCGCAGTAACGTGTTGATCACCGCAGGCGCCTGCAACGCCGAAGACAACGACTGGAAAATACCGTTGCCGGACAGCGGGTCCACGGCCATCGCCGCATCACCGACGCGCAGCCAATTGTCCCCGGCGCACCGGCCGGCAAGAATCGCCGTGCTGCTGCGCGCGTAGACCTCTACGGCCTGGGTGGCTGCAGCACCAAACATTTCAGCGACCAGCGCCGACTGGCGCCGACGCTGGGCACAATACTCGGCGAGTTGCGCCTTGCCCGGCAGTGCACCGGCGCTGCTGTCCAGGCTGATCTGCCAATAGCACCGGCCATCGGCCAGGCGCGCCATCCAGGCCCAGCCGTCGGCGAGGCTTTCTACCGCCGACAGCGGCTCACCCGGTTGCTCACGCCACAGATTGAGCAAGCTGACACTTTCCGGCCCGCGCAGGCGACTGGCGGTCAGCGGCGCCTGACGCCCACGAGCCTCAACCAGAAACTCGGCCGTCAGCAACCTGCCGTCGTGCAGTTGCACCTGGTGCCCGTCGGTGCGACTGCTCAGATCAGCGACGCGTGCTTCGATCACCTCGATACCCGCATTACGCAGGTCTTCGCGCAGCGCCTGATCGAAGCAACTGCGATCAAGCAGGCATTCCTGGTTGAGCCATTGGCGCTGGCCATTCCACTCCACCCGGCGCCTGGAAGGCATCGCGGCCTGTTCCAGTGCCTTGCCCAAACCGGCATGGCGCAGCCCTTCCAGTACCCGCTGCGACACCCCTTCCACGGCGTCGAACCGACGCCAGTCGGAGACGACCTGCACCCGGTAACCCAGTCGCTGCAAACCCATGGCAGTTGCCGCACCCGCAGGGCCGGCGCCGAGCACCAAAATACATGGCTCAGTCATGTTCGCTCCCCCGGCGCTCCGGGCCGATAAATGCCGCGTTATCGCGCAGGTAGACCAGCACCTGCTCACGGCTGGCTGCCGGTTGTGCGCTCAACAACCCGCGGATCTGACCGCACAATGCGGCGCTGGCCAAACTCGCTCCAGCCCGGCCGCAAGACGGATCAACCTGTGCGCCAAAGTCTGCCTGGGCCGTGTCCAACCGCGACCATTGACCGTGGCCACAGCGAGCGTCGCCGGTCACGCGAATGACTTCCGGATAACTGGCCGGATACACCGCCGCTCCGCGTGCCGGGCTCGAAGCACAGAGCAGCACGCCAGCCTCGACAGCCGCGGCACAGGCCGCACGCAGCACATGACGATCCTGTTGCAGACCGAGGCTCATGTTGATCAGCGTCGCCCCCTGTTCGACCAGCCACAACAACGCCGCACTGACCTGCAGGGCCGAGGTCAACCATTGTTCAGCGAACACTTGCGCTACCAGCACCTCCCCGCTGCCTCCCTGCTCCAGCAGACAGTCGAGCACTTGGCTGCCATGGCCCAAGGCATCAGCCAGCGTCTCGCCCTCGCACAGCACTCCCTCCTGTAGCCAGAAGCGCCGGGCAGCGGTGACGCCTTCGGCCTGCCGCGGCGCAAAGCCGGTATCGATCACACCGACGCGTACCTCAGTGTCCATGGCGTACCGGCTCATTTTCGATCAGGCGCAAGCGACCATCTTCCAGGTGCAGATGCAAATCGGCATCGGCCAATGTCGACGGGCGATGGCTGATAAGAATGCGTGTACGTCCGGCAAACAGTTGGTCAATCGCACTGATCACCTCACGCTCGGTGGCTTCATCGACGGCCGAGGTCGCTTCGTCGAGCACCAGTATCGACGGTTCCTGCAACAATGCCCGGGCAATGGCGATACGCTGCTTCTGCCCTCCAGATAGTTGCTGGCCACGCTCGCCCAGTGGTCCGTCCAGCCCCATGGGCAAGCTCTGCACCAGGCTGTCCAGGCGAGTCAATTGCACTACCCGCTCCAGATCGGCACGGCTGGCGTTCGGACGGCTGTAGCAGAGGTTCTGTGCCAGCGTGCCGCGAAACAGCACAATGTCCTGGCTGACCACGGCAATGCGCTCGCGCACCGCCAGCAGGTCGAGGTGACGCAGGTCTTCGCCATCGAGCCGAATCCGCCCCTGATCAGGGTCGTAGAAGCGCTGCAGTAGATCGATCAAGGTCGACTTGCCGACCCCCGAGGCACCGCTGATGGCCACCTTCAAGCCAGCGGCAATACAGATATGGGCGTCGGTCAACACCGCACCACGGCGTTGTTCATGGGCGAAATGCACACCCTCAAGGCGCAGCTCGCCAGGCCCCTTTGGCATCGGCACTGGCGATTCCGGCTGGCATACGGTGACCGGCTCCTGCTGTAGCTCCATTACCCGCATCAGGCTGACCGCCATGCGTTGCACGGCGACATACAGCCCAAGCAGACTCTGCACCGGCCCCACCGCCATACCCAGGTAAGTAGAGAACGCGATCAGCGCACCCAATTGCCAGGTGCCCTGGATCACCCAATATCCGCCCAGCAAAAACGCCGCGGCGCGGCATAGCGATGTCAGGGTGCCCGGCACCGCTTGAGTGAAAAACTCGGTGACCTGCACTTTGAGCAACTGGCCCATGTAACCCTGGCCCAAGTGCCCGAGGCGCACAGCTTCTCGCTTTTGCTGACCGGCCGCCTGAATGAACTTCATGGCAGGCAGGGTCTCGACCAGAAACGAGGAGACATCTGCCGAACGCTCGCGCAGGCTGCGCACTTCGCGCTCGACCTTGCGGCGCATCCAGCGCAGCCACAGCACTTCGATGGGAATCAGCAGCGCCAGCAGCAACGATAACTGCCACGACAGCATTAGCATCAGACTCACTGCACCGATCAGGCCGATCAGGCTGGAGACTGCAGAGAACATCGAGTCGACGGCAAAACGCTGAATCTCGGCAACGTCCCCATCGAGCCGCGAGAGAATGTCACCCAGGCGCTTGCGTCCGTAGAAGCCCGGTGACAGTTGCTGCAGGTGGCCATAAAGGTCGTCGCGCAGGGCGAACAGGATGCGTCCGGACAGGCGCGTGTGCAGGTAGCGGTTGATCCCCGACAGCACGGTGCCGAGCACACCGGCGGCGATCATGATCAGCGCGATGTGCCACAGGGTGTCGAAGTTCTTCGCCAGCAGCCCGTCATCGATCAAGGTCTTGACCAGCCAAGGCTGGGCCAACACCAGCAGCGAGGCACTCAATGACAAGCCCAGCAGCACCGCGATCGCCCGCCACTGGGGACGCACAAAGCTGTACAGCCAGGCCAGGGCACGGCGCATGAGTTCGGGGTCGTTGGCGTCGACCAAACGCAGGAAAAGACCACGCATGACCGTCAACTGCGCAATTGCTTGAGTTTACGGTACAGGGTCGCGCGACTGATGCCCAAGGCATCGGCCGCCGCTGTCACATTACCCTGGTGCCGCTCCAGTGCGCCGCGGATCAATTCCACTTCATTCTCACGAATGCTGCCCGGTGGCGGGCTGCTGCCGTTGAGCTCTTCTAGCAGGCAATCGGTCAGGTGCTCGAGGCCCAGCACCTGCTCATCGGTTTCAAGCATTGCCAGGGCCGAGCGCAGGACCATTTCCAATTGACGGATGTTGCCCGGCCAGTCGAAGTTCTCCAGTAGTTCGCTCAGGTCCTTGTCCAGGCGCACACTTTCAGCGCCGAACTTGCGCATCAGGCTGGCAATCACTGCCTTGAGGTCATCGCGGTCGCGCAGCGCTGGCAGTCGCAGGCTGACTCCGTTGACCCGGTAGTAGAGGTCTTCACGAAAATGCTTGTCGAGCACCAGGCGCTTGAGGTCGCGGTGGGTGGCGCAAATAATCGCCACATCGATGTCCTGCTCGTCGCCCGCACCGAGCGGCGCCACCCGGCGCTCCTGCAGTACCCGCAACAGGCGCGCCTGCAACGCCAGCGGCATGTCGCCAATCTCGTCAAGGAACAAGGTGCCGCCGTGGGCCTGCATCAAGCGCCCGACCATGCCGCCGCGCCGTGAGCCGGTAAAGGCCCCCTCGCGGTAGCCGAACAGTTCCGATTCGATCAGCCCTTCGGGAATGGCCGCGCAGTTTACCGCGACAAAGGCTTTGCCCGAGCGTGGACCCGCTTGATGCAAGGCCCGCGCAACCACTTCCTTGCCGGTGCCGGTCTCACCCAATAGCAGCACCGGCAAGTCATTGCTCAAGCCTTGGCGGGCCATGCGCAAGGCGCGGGCGAAGCGCAGGTCGTTACCGGCCAGCGCCTCGAGCTCGGCGCCTTTCTGTGGGGCCGCAGGCTTGCTGGTGACGGGAACCGAATTCAGGCTGGAATGACGCGGTAGATGAACGGTGCGGAAGAAAAACTCGCCCTTGGCAGTCTGCACGCTGCTGATGCCGCCTTGCCACAAACGCGCCATGAATGCCGCCGAACGCTCGCCCATCAGCTCACTGCAGCAGCGCCCGACCAGTTCCTGGCGCGGCACCTGCAACAACGCACAGGCCTGGTCATTGGCAGCCAATACCTCGCCCGCCAGGCTCAGCGCCAGCAGGCCATGCCAGGCACTGCCAAGGTATTGCGCACGGCTGTGGAAGGTCAGCACCAACTGCTCAGGGTAGCGCTGGCCGAACATACGGCTTTCGATATTGCCGGCCGCCAGCAGCAGGGTCGAGAGGTTGTCCTGAGGCTGGGCCATGACCCCTTCACGGGTCAGGTCAAGCACACCGATCACCTCGCCTTGCGGATCGCGCAGCGGTACCGAGGTGCAGGAAAATGGACTGAGGCGGTCGAGGTAGTGTTCGCCACAGTTGATCAGCGTCGGGCGCCCTTCCACCACTGCAGTGCCGATAGCGTTGGTACCGCGCAGCGATTCGCTCCAGCAGGCACCTGGGTGAAGGTCGCGCAGGCCGGATTGACGCAGCACATCGGTGGGGCCATCGATTGCCAGGACGTTGGCCTCGGCATCGCCAAGAATAATGATGCCGCCTTTGCCCTGGCGACCGACCAGGTATTCAAGTTCAGGGGTGGCAGCGTCGATCAGCAGACGGTTGCTTTCCAGCAACGCCTTCAGATCGGCGGCCTGGGACATCTCACGGTGTTCGCCTTCCAGGCAGTTCAAGCCGTAGCCAAGGCTGCGCCGCCAGGACGCATCGATTTCCTCGCGCAGCATGCCCTGCGGCAGTTCACCGTCGTGAACCAGTTTTAGACGAGCCTGACGAGACTCGTGGAGCGGATCAGCAGCGTTTGTTATTGGTATATATCGCGCCATTTGAAACTCCGGGACTGCCAGGTGTCATGGACTTCTGGCAGTTTGCTTGAGCTTTGTCCCGTCGTCACCTGCTTGTGCCGACAGCCTCGTCAGGCAGAGTGGCACAAGGTTCCGCTTACGTAAAGGTAACAAAGGGCAACGTATGCAGCTATTAGCGAGTACCCTCCTTAAGACCGAGCAATTGCCATTCCCAGCGCAGACCCTGGCCAAAACCGCCACCCAGCTCAGCAAAGAGCTTGGCAACGTCGCCTGCAGTTTCTTCGCGCGACCAGTCCCGCTGCAATTCGCTCAGATAGACCGCGGCAGTGATGGGTTTAGCGCCTGACTGTACCATGTGCTGGACGCCACGCTCACGACCCTCCTCGCTCCCACCGCCGGAAGCATCGGTGACGATGTAAACGTCATATCCAGCAGCCAAGGTGCTCTGCACGGCGAGGTTCAAACAAACTTCGGTCCACAGCCCGGCAATTACCAGCTTGGTCTTGCCAGTCTTCTCGACCTAGTTGCGTACCCGCTCATCGTCCCAGGAGTTCAGGCCGGTACGGTCAATCGGCTGCTGCTCGGGGAACACCGCCTGTACTTCCTGGAAAAGCAGAAGCCGCTTTCAAACTGTCGATAGTGCGCTCAACGCCCCCTATTTCAGAACGATAGACATGCAGGACCTCAACGATCTCTATTTATTTGCTCAAGTTGTCGAGCACGGTGGTTTCACGCCAGCCGGCCGGGCACTCGATATACCAAAGTCAACACTCAGTCGACGAGTCGCGGGCTTGGAAAAGCGTCTGGGTGTACGCCTCATTCAGCGCTCGACACGTCATTTTTCGGTGACCGAAATCGGCCACGAATACCATCGTCATTGCCTGGCCATGCTCGTCGAAGCGGAAAGCGCAGACGAAGTTGTCGAGCGACATCGTTCCATACCGCAAGGCATTGTGCGCTTGAGCTGTCCCACCGCGCTGCTCAGTGCCTGGGTGGGCCCAATGCTGGCCGAATTCATGGCCCAGTACCCGCTTGTTGAGTTGCAGGTAGAAAGCACTAACCGATCGGTCGACTTGATCCAGGAAGGTATGGACCTGGCACTCAGGGTTCGCTTTCCACCCTTGGAAAACAGTGAGCTGGTTATGAAAACACTGGGTGAGAGTCGCCAGGTTTTGGTGGCCGCCAGCGAGTTACGTGCACGCTTGCCAAAACGCCCAACGCCGCTGCAAGTAGCATCCCTCCCTACCCTGCATTGGGGATCTCAACAACGCGAGTATCACTGGGAAATCGAGGGGTCGGGTCGGATCGGATACTGACCCTCATTCGTCACCAGCCACGCTACATCACTGAGGATCTGATGGCGCTGCGCGCGGCAGCATTGGTGGGTATCGGGGTAACGCAATTGCCGGAGGTGGTCGTGCGTGACGACATCGCCCAGGGTCGACTGGTCAATGTGCTACCCGAGTGGGCGCCTCGTGCGGGAATCGTTCATGTTGTATTCCCTTCCCGCCGAGGCTTGCTGCCTTCCGTGCGCTCTTTAATTGACTTTCTGGAAAAGCGCTTCGCTCAAAGCACCCTGAGCTGAAAAGGGTGTTTTGAGTCGATGGGACTGAGAAGTCAGTCCACGCGTTCCACGGCCGGTAACCGATAGCTTCCATCCAGCACTGAGGAGGCGGGGCCGTAGAAGCGCATGGTCAAATTGAAATCACCTTCAGGCGCCGGCAGCCAGTTGCTGGTGTCCGCAGGCCGGTCTTTTTGAATGACCACGGTCAACGTGCCATCGGCATCGGGTTTGACCCCCTCGGTTAGGTTACCAATACTGTAGCGACCGAATGTGTTTTCAACGAATAGCATGTCAGGTCCAAATAGCGACAGATTCCAGAACAATGACACCGGCGGCGGCTGGTCTTTTGCAAATCGCAGCTCGTACTTGTGCTGGCCGCTCAGCGTGGCGCCTTGTGCATCTACTTGGGTATTGGGATAAATGACCTCTTCTGCGAACTGGGCACCTAAAACATGCTTTGCTTGCGCCGCACGCAAGGCAAAATCGTAACCGGCCCGACCACCTGAGAAGGTATAGCGCCAGCCGTTGTTGATTTCGCCCACGTTGTTCCAGCGTTGGACGACAATCTGTTCACCCATTTTCACGGCGCGAGCCAGACCTCGCTGAGTCGCTTCGTCCAGCGATTGCCAGGCGAAGCCCTTGGCGACACTCAAACCTATCAGGTTGAAGGTACCCAGCAACGCATCGTCTCGATCGCCACTGAGTGGAAGATATTGTTGCATCGCATAGCCCAGTTGGTCGAAGAAGCGCAAGCCTTCTGGCGCTGAGGCAATGAATGCTGGTGTAAGTGTCGGTTTGGCAGGTTGAGACTGCAACCCTTCACGCAGGTAGGCCGATAGTGGTAGAACCTGGAAGCCTTTCTGAACCTCTACCGCCGCAGCGACGTCCTTCTCGCCCTTAGCCAGGACACGCACTGCAACAATGCCTTTGTGGGTGCGCACAGGCACTTGAATCATCCCGCTCGGCACTTGGCCACGAAAGCCCGGCCCCGTGATCAAGTAGTTGCCGGGTTGAGGGCCTTTAATGCCGCCGACATTGAAACTCACTTCGTCGAACATGTCGCCAATCTGCACCAAGTACCATCGGGGCGTTGTCAGTGCAGGTATGTGAACAACGACCGGTTCTTCAGCCAGATACAAATGCCCATAGGCATCAATCGTAGCGTTATTGGGGGTAACCACGAAACGGTCTTTGGCGGTTTTCAAGCTTGTGTATTTACGCAAACTGTTGGCGCCCACAGCGCTGATTTTTTGCGCTTTCTCACCCGAATTCAGATAGTGATACAGCGGATACCCCCACAGGTATGCTTGTATTCCCAAGGCGTAGGCTTGCTCTTCACGCGCCTGTGCCGCCGACACACTGGCCGACCCTTGGTTCTCGACCACTGAGGCATAGCCGTGAGCAGGCCCCAGCAGCATCAGGCCAAGACTCAAGGCTATCGCGAGTTTTGACTTCGTCATTGGTGTTCTCCGTGAAAGTTAAACCAGCACACGTCGTTGAGTCGCAACCGACACCGCCGCTCGCTTCTGGCGCGTACGCTGAAAATATCCATCCGATAACAGAAAGTGCGACATCGCAGGAATCAGCACCAGTGCGCCAACCATGTTGAGCACAAACATGAACGTCAGCAGAATGCCCATATCTGCCTGAAACTTGATCGGCGACCAGGCCCAGGTCACGACCCCAGCTGCAAGGGTCAGGCCGACCAACGCCACTACCCGACCGGTGAAGTCGACCGAGTGCCGATAAGCCTCGCGTAAGCCCTGTCCTGCCCGCTGTTGTACCAACTGCACGCTGACCAAATACAACGCGTAGTCCACCCCGATTCCCACGCCCAGGGCGATCACCGGCAAGGTGGCCACTTTTACCCCCATGCCAAGCATGACCATCAGCGCTTCACAGAGGATCGAGGTGATTACCAGCGGCACCACCGCGACCACCACTGCCCGCCAACTGCGGAACGCGATGTAGCACAGCACGATGACCGCTCCATACACGAAAAACAGCATACTGCGGTTGGCTTCGCGCACCACGATATTGGTGGCCGCTTCGATCCCGGCGCTGCCGGCCGCCAGGAGGAACTGACGCTCGTCACTGTTGTGAGCTGCGGCGAAGCCTTCGCTAGCTTTGACGACACCGTCGAGGGTCGCTGCCTTGTGATCGGTAAGGTAAGCCACCACCGGTATCACCGAGCAGTCTTCGTTGAACAACTCAGGGTTGTTTGCCGCAGCTGTACGTGCTGCGTAATTGATCACTGCCTGGTCGGGGGACAAGGTCAGCCACTTGTTATTGCCCTCGAAGGAGCCCGCGGTAATACGGCGGGCCGCGTCGGCAAAGGAGCTGGTGGTCTGGACCCCTGGTGTGTTCTGTAACGTCCAGCTAAGTCGATCGATCTCCACTAAGGTTGGGTAACTCAGGCAGCCGTCTGGACCGGCCTTTACGATGACCGCGAAGAGGTCGCTGGACAGAGCGTAATGACTGGTGATGTACGCGTTATCAAGGTTATAGCGCGCATCGCGGCGCAACTCGGGCGCACCCGGATCCAGGTCACCGATCTTCAACTGCAGGCTCAGAGCAAAGCCCACCGCCGCCAGGGTAAACCACACACCAATTGAGGCAATGGCCCAGGGGCGCGAGGTAAAGCGCTCAAGGAGTGCCCACGTAGCCGACTCCCTGCCGTCTCGGCGCAACGCACGTTGTGCCGCCTCGGGCCGCACCCCCGAATACGACAGCATCACCGGCAGTAAGATGAGGTTGGTGAACACCAGCACAGCCACGCCAATGCTGGCGGTGATCGCCAAGTCTTGAATCACCGGTATATCAATGAAGATCAGAACAGCAAAGCCCACGGCATCAGCCAGCAATGCGGTGAGTCCGGCCAGGAACAGGCGTCGGAACGTATAACGCGCCGCCACCAGCTTGTGCGTACCTCGGCCGATGTCTTGCATGATGCCGTTCATTTTCTGCGCACCGTGGGATACACCGATGGCGAAGATCAGAAAGGGTACCAAGATAGAATAAGGATCAAGCTCATATCCTAGTGCCCGCACCAGGCCCAATTGCCAAACAACTGCGACCAACGAGCAGCCCAATACCAGCAAGGTGCTACGCACGCAGCGGGTGTAAGCGTAAATGATCAATGCTGCGATTAAGGCTGCCGCGAGGAAGTAACTCATTACCTCCAGTACGCCATCGAGCAGCTCACCCATCACTTTGGCGAAACCAACGATGTGCAGGCGCACCGGTGCAGTACCCGGTTCTGCCCCTTGTTCATATTTATGTCGAATCGACTCCAGGGCTTGGGAGAACTGGCGATAGTCCAAGGCAAGGCCCGTCGCCGGATCACGCTCAAGCAACGGCACGAAAATCATGCTCGACTTGAAGTCGCCGGCCACAAGGCTGCCTTGCAACTGCGCTCGCGCAATGTTCTGACGCAAGCTGTCAATGGCGCTAGCTGAGCCATCGTAGTTGTCCGGCATCACCGGGCCACCGGAATACCCTTCCTCGGTTACTTCATTCCAGCGCACTGCCGGCATCCACAATGACTTGACCCAGGCGCGGTCGACACCTGGGGTCAAGAACAGCTCATCATTTATCCGACGCAATGTTTCCAGGTATCGGGGGTCGAAGATATCGCCCTGCGGGTTTTCTACCACCACACGCAGGGTATTGCCCAAGCCCCGCAAATCATTGCGATGCTCCAGGTAGTTACGGATATAAGCCTGCCCTTGCGGGATGGTTTTTTCGAAGCTGGCGTTGAGCACCAGCTTGGTTGCTGAATACGCCAGCACGACGCTGACCAGGCTGCAAAAGAGAATCACCAACAGCCGGTGGTTGAAGATCAACCGCTCTAGCCGGTTGCCTGAATGGGCATCGAACTCATCCAGTGTCTTTACTACAGGCATGTCATTGATGTTACTGGTACCAGTAGCCACGGCAGTCTCCACATTCTTGTTATTTAACCTGGCGCACGCCACGCAAACCGACCAGGCTCAGGCAGGCCTCCCCCGCATCGGCGACGGCAAAGTACGGTGCAGGCTGCTCCAGGGAACGGCGCGTGAACGTGCGTCCCTGGTCGTGACTCTGCAGCAGATCACCGGCCAGGCTAACCAGCACTATCGAGCCATCGGCACGGACAGTCCCCGCAGCCAAACTGCTACTCAAGCCTGTCTCAGCCTTTTGCCAGCTCTGCCCTTGATCGGTGCTGCGATACGCCGTGCCACGCAAGCCGATGGCGAGAATCAGCTGTGGCGTACCGACCAAGTTGAAGTAGCTGCCCTTGTAGGGTGTGGTCACCCCTTCAAAGTGTTGCTTCGCCGGGTTCAGGCGTAACAGCAGCCCCTGCTCCCCGGCTATGTACACGCCACCGGCCGCTGGGCGGATGGCATAGAGGTGTAGTGCCTGCGGATTTTGGGTACGTGACGACCAGTTGCTCCAGCTTTTGCCACCGTCTTCTGTACGCAGAATCAGGTTGAACGCACCGATCACAAAGCCGTTCTGAGCGCTCTCGAACCACACGTCCAGCAGCGGGAAATCGCTGCTGCCTTGCGTCGGCAACGCCAGTGCGTTGGTCTCTTGCCCCTGTTGACGCAACAGTGCCCCGATCGCCAGGCCGTCGAGCTGCTTTTCCCAACGGCGACCACCATCCCGGCTATGCAGAACCACGCCCTGATGCCCCACCGCCCAGCCCAGTAATGGCGTAGTGAAGTACACCGCGGTCAGGTCGGTACTGCTTGGAGACTGTGCTTGCTGCCAGTTTTTACCAAAGTCTTCGCTGTACAGTATGGTGCCACGCAGCCCGACGGCCACCAGGCGATCTCCTGCGCGCACCACCGCATTGAGAGGTGCATGAGCGGCCAGCGCGCTAGGCATCGGCGGCACATTCAGAGGGTCGCGAAACGTAGGTTGTGCCAGCGCGGGCAGACAACTGAGGGCGGCCACGACTATCACTGGCCGAATCCATTGTTCGAACATGGCAAAAATCCTTGTCGAAGTAAGCAGACACCTTGTACGGCCAGTTGCAGTACAAGGTGTCTGGCTGTTGCTTAGCGAATGCCGCTTCCGGCCAGTGAGTCCGGCGACCAGAAATTGTCAGGCTGATGTTCGGCAACGATGCGCAGGCCATTGCTGCCCGGCCAGAGATTGATGTAGTAGCTGCCGCCTATCAGGTCATAGTGGCCCGAGGTGTAGCTGGAAAATGCCTGTACGTCGTAGCTCTGGGTCGGGTAGTTGAAGCCGACTCGCCAAAGACTGTCGCGGGCATCGTATTGATCGACGGCCAGTGGCGACCAGCTGTCTTCGTCCAGGTAGAACTCACGCTTCTTATAGACGTGTCGAGCACCCGGCTTGAGTGTCGCCTCCACGACCCACACCCGATGCAGCTCCCAACGCACCATGTCGGGGTTGATGTGATTGGCCTTGAAGACCGCCTTGGGGTCGTTGGCATACACCATCCGGTAGGTGTTGTAGGGCACATACAACTCTTTTTTACCTACCAGTTTGAAGTCGAAACGGTCCTGTTTGCCGTTAAACAAACCGACGTCGTCCATGGTCGCCATTCCTGAGGTGGTGGTGTTAGGCGTGTCATAGGCGAGGTCAGGTGCCAGCTTGACGCGTCGTTGCCCTGGCAGATACTGATAGGCGCGACGTTCAGCCTGCTCGTAGTTGGCGGGCTCCAGAATCATCAACGACTCCCCTGCCCGCCGCGCCGGCCCGTTGTAATCGGCACGGGTGCGCTGCAACAGATTGCTACCTTGCTTGGCGTTGTTGTAGTACTCGGACTCGACCAAGAAGCGCCCTTGAGTGGAAATAGCCAACTGGCCGGCGGACGTCACGTTAAAAGCAGTGAACTTACGAAAGTCCATGGTATCGCCGTTGTATCGCATCAACATGTTCCACATCGCTTCGTTGCCATTTTGCGGTATCGGGAACGGCGTACTGGCATGCACTCCAGAGACCGAAGTGCCCCCAGCCTCCAGCTTGGCCTTGCCGGCATTGTTGATGGTGTTGTCCTGCACCCACTGCGGATACGCCGCCGTGCGGTGAGTGGTGTATACATCAACGCGAAAACTGGGATAGCGCTTGATCAACGCGATGGTGCCGGCGGTGAGCTTGCTCGCATACTGATCGACATTGCTTTGATCGATCGACAGGAGCGGCTTCTCGTTGGCGAACGGATCAGGTCGGACAAATGTGTTTTTATCGAAGCCCGCCGGGGCGGTGGTCAGCCCACCGGTATAAGCGGGGATGCTGCCGTCCTGATTAGCGCTTTTCTCAGCACCGACTGCGGTCAGGCTTTTGCCCAACTGACTGTAGTCAGGTGCGGCAACGGCGATGCTGCTGGACAGCGTCAACAGACTAGCCACCAGTACTTTATGTGATGTTTTCATCGGTTTTTCCTCGCCACTTAAATGGTGGTCTTGAAGGTGAAGGTGATGAGCCCGCGATCCTTGAGAATGGCGGATGTGCCGTTGGCGACGCTCACCACGCCATTGGCGCCCTTGTCGACATCACCGAAGAAGTCCACGTACTTGAGGTCAAAGCGGTACTGCGACAGGTAATCCAGACCAACGCCAACTGCATAACTGCCGGTGTCTTCGTTGCCGCCCAGGGTTACCGCTGAGTTACCGTGCAGCCCCTGGGAGTAGCTCAGCGGCAACGACAGGTCGGCCCCCGGAAATACCTGATACCAGGTCGGGGTGAAATTCAGCCCCATGGCGAGAGCATTCTTGTCGGGCTTGTCGAGTGCGGTGTAGCTGTCGTTGCCCTTGAACAGGGCTTTGTTATCGGTCACTGCAGTCCAGGTGTTCCAGGTCAGTTCGGCGGCATAGGCCGCTGAATCGAACAACGCTGTATCACCTAAAGTACCGACGGCGTTGATCAGGCCATGGGCGGTGTTGCCACGAGCCCCGGGAGTGTCCTCAGGCAGGGCGCCAGCCGGGAGTCCGGCGATGTTGCTGACAAGTGGCATGTTGGTGCGATAGTTGAGGTCGACACCGATACTCAAGCCGCCGAGCATGGTTGAAAGGCTCACGCCATACAGGTCAACATCGTCTCCATAGGCCAGGCCAAAAGTACGCGTGGAGGCTTGCAGGTAGACCTGGGGAAGCTTGTCGGTGAAGTTGCGGTAGTAAAAACCCAAGGTGCCGTCCAGCCACTGTGGGCGCCAGCGCGCGGCCACGCCGTAGTCACCGTGTTTTTCTTTGATGATGTCCGAACCGCGCAGAAAGCGCACACCCGGTACGCCGGGTACTACCACCAGGCTTTCAGCGCCTTCGTTGACGATGTCCTGAGCACCAAAGTAAGTCCCCGCCTCTGGCATCTGCATCCGCTCCCAGTCGAAGAAATACTGGGCGGCCAGGGAGAGCTCAGGCGTCAGTTGCACCTGGGTGGAGACCTGCGGTTGCGGCCGGTAAAGCTCCTTGGCTTCGATGCCAGGCGAAGCCTGCGCCTTGCCCAGGTCCAAGGGGTTCTGGCTGTAAGACACGCCATGAACTGCCCCACCGGTGAGCAATGCTTCGCCCCACGCCAGTGAATGCTGACCCAGCTTGCCGTTGATCTGCATATCAGCCAGGTCAGTCTGGCCAAAAACGAAGGCATCGAGGATCTCACCTGAGGGCCCGTTGTAATAGCGGTCTGCGTATCGGCTCAGGCCCAATGCAGGCTGATTGTTGTTGCGATGGTTGGAGGTGGCGACGTTATCGTTGTCGAGGTTTTCGTACGCCTGGTCATACCACGCAGCGGCGCTGACCCGGGCACCATAGCGCTGGTTGAAGACGATATCGGCTTCGCTGAGCAGGTCCAGTCGATTGGTGACCACACCGCGCTCGAAGTTACGATTACCGTCATCGAAGTTGGGGTTGCCAAGGATCGAGTTGTCCTGTGATTCGACTCGATATCCGAGGTTGTAACGGATGGTGTTATCCCAACGCAGTTGTACATCCGGGTTACCTGTGTCGATGGCAACAGCACTGGCGTTTTGTAACAACCCCGAGGACATGGCGGCGACAGCGATACCGAGGGCAGCCTTTGGCAAGCGGCTTTCTCGCACCCACAAATGAGCGGACTTCATTACCCCTCCATCTTGTGCAAAGCACTTTCTTATTCATTGTTTGGATTGGTTCAGCTACGGGACAGACCGCCCAGCGGTGTACCGTGTCTCCAGCCTACGTACTCGCTGTACTGCTGAAACCACCCACTAGCGGCAGGTGGGGCCCAGCCAGTATTGGGTGGGATGCCACCCCACCCATGGTTCACGTTGTTACCGACACCTGTTTGCGCCTGGAACGCGCGCACAAACAACAACGCCACCAGCCTGGAACAAGGCGGGTGGCGTTTGGGTGTTTGGAGAAGCGGGTTAACTTGCGAGCATCACGAGGTCGTACGTAACCGAACGATGGCCGCGGCGGCTTGACTTATGCTTGGGCGCGAAAGCGGCCCAAGCTGCAACGACACCAAGGGGCTGCGACCGGTACCAGCGGCATTGACCCAGGCGGCGTGATGCTCCACGCGCTCGATAGCACTCCGGGCAAAAAACAGTGCCATGTTCGATTCGGTTTCACAGTCCTGGCCACTTTGGGCCAGCACAAGACCGTGATGACACATTAGCCGCGCGGACTCCACCTGAGTAATCATCTCAGCAAGATGCAGGTTTACCAGCCGCTCGGTTGTCGCAGCGCCGGGCTTGGCTCGCTCTGCCAGGAATGCATCGAGAATCGCTTGGCCTTGAGCGACCCGGCTGATGCCTTCATGCAGACGGACAAAGTTCATCAGCTTGCGGGTAAGCACTGAATCCGGTCCAGCCCCCCCAAGACAGAAGACTTCGTTGACGCGTGTCGCCGTGACCTGGGCACGCGCGGCGTTGCTCTCCAGGCGAATACCGCGAGTTTCGAACCGATCCCGCCGACGATCAAGCAGCAACATGCAGGCGCCCTGGTCTTCGACCTCAACGCTGCTGATCAGAAAACTTGCCCAGAGGCCGCTGGCTACCTCATCGATATTACCGTCGAGGAAAAAGTCGGGGCCTACTCGCTGTGCCCGCAGTCCGTGCCCCTCGCCAACCAGCGCTGGCCCCAGACCTGCAATGCAGCGTCCTGCCAACAAATCAGGCAAATATTGCGGGCATAAAGCCGGTTGTTCCATCAGAACCTCAACCGCCAGCATATTTATCAGCACTACACTGGCAAGCTCAACACTGCCTTTGACCAACTCTTCAAACAGGCGCGCCTGGATGACCCAGTCCATCCCGGAGCCGCCAAAAGCCTTGGGCACAGCCAGTCCTGGCAAGCCGAATTCGGCTACCGCCTGGGTATATTCCAACAACTGTTCACGCGATGCCGGACCAAAGCGCAGCAAAGCCTGATGAGGCTTTACCTCCTGCTGCACAAAAGTACGCATGCTGTCGATTGACAGTTGCTGAATGTCCGTAAGTAGTGGAATCTTCAACTTGAGCTCTTGAACGCCGATGAAAACAGCAAAATAGCCGAAAAAACCGGCGAATCCGCCCACCCTTATTGGGGTGGGAAAGGTTGAATCAGGTACCCCATACTGCCAATAACAAGAACAAAAGAACCTAGATCATCAATGAAGTCGACTTCCCTTCTGGTCACCACCAAATTTGCCCCTCCGCGCGTATCCGTCAACAGCATCCTGCGCGAAGACCTGGCAACCCAGCTACAGCACGCCCAGTACAGCAAAGTTATTCTGGTATGCGGTGGCGCGGGCTTTGGCAAAACCACCGTGCTTGCCCAATGGCGCCAGGGCCTGATCAAGCAAGGTGTTTGTGTGGGATGGCTGTCGCTAACACTGGAGGATGGCGCGTTCGCGTTGTTCTGCGCGAGCCTCATCGGCGCGTTGCAGCAAGTCGGCCTGCCGCTGGCCGATGACCTGTTGTTATTGGGGGATAGCGATGACAGCGACGACCTGCTGTCACTGGCCTCGGTGTTGATCAACGCGGTAGCGCAACTTGATAACGAGCTGTACTTGATGCTCGATGATTTTCATCAGGTGAACTCACCGCGTGCCAATCAATTGGTTCAAGCATTGATCGACAATGCGCCGGCAAATTTGCATTTCGTCATTGCTTCACGCGTTGCTCCGTCATTACTTCTGGGCCGTCTACGCGCCATGGGGCAGTTGTGCGAGATCACAGGCAACGAGCTGTCCTTCAACTTTCGTGAATCGCTGGCGTTTCTCAAAGCTCATCTGGACGCGGAAATCGACTTGGAGGCAGCCCATTCGATACACGCTCAAACCGATGGCTGGCCAATAGGCCTGCAGTTAATGGCTATTTCCTTGAAGTCGGTACCACGCAAGCGCTCAAACTCGGGAGTGCTGGCGACAAACAGCGCCGACCTCAGCGCCTATCTGTCCGAGGACGTGATAGCCAACCTGCCCGAGGGCCTGATCGAATTTCTCCAACAAATTTCCATCCTACGGCGCTTCAATGCCGACCTCGCCGCCCATTTGAGCGGCTGCAAAGAGGCTGCACAGCATATCGCCAATATCGAAGCGCTCAACTTGTTCCTGCTTCCTGTGGACATGGAGGACCGCTACCAGTGGTACCGCCTGCACCCGATGTTCGCCGAATTCCTACAGCAAAAGTTACAGCACAGCGGTGCCGACGTCCGTGCCCTCCATCAGCGAGCGGCGCATTGGTTTGCCAGTCAGGATCTGGTCATTGAAGCCCTTCGTCATGCGTTGCTTAGCGAAGACTTCGATACCGTTGTTCAACTGCTAGAGCACTCTCTACAGCCATTGACCAATATCCGTCACCTTGGCACGTTTTTGCGCTGGATCGAAAAAGTACCCATCGCCCTACTCCCTCAACACCCGCGCTTGGCGCTATTCGGCGCTTGGGGCTATGCCTTGAGCGCACGCCTTGAACAGAGTGAGCGTTGGCTCACATTGCTTGAACGCTCGACCCAGGACCCGAAATACGCCATCCATGCCTGTCTGGTCAAAGCGATGATTGCCGGGCAACAAGATGACTCGGAACGCAGCTTGCTGGCCATCGATGCATTGACCGACACGCCGTTGCGCAATCCTATGCTGGAAAACTTCCGGCTAGGGCTGGTGATCGGTAATCAGGCGATGCTCGGCAACTACGCTCTGGCCCGCGCAACATTCCGTACGCTCAACCTCGCCAGTACCGATGAGCCAGCGTTGATCGCGCGTAGCTCAATGGCCGTGGCGGCATTTCTGGAAGGTAAGATTCTTGAGGCCGAACGTCATGCCGCGCCTATGTTGTCCCTGGCTGAAGCAGCCCATGGTCGACGCTCCATCACCGCCTGCACATGCGCGGCAATATTGGCTGAGGTGCAATACGAGCAAAATCGTATTGATGATGCTCGCGAAATACTGGTCAATCGCCTGGACATGCTCAGCTTTTCCGTGCCCGCCTGCAGCTACAGCGCCGCACTGGTTCACGCCCGCCTACAGCTGTTGCAGGAAACGCCACGGGCTGCACTGGACTACCTGGACAAGAGAGCCGACCATTTCCGGGCTCGTCGACTCGACCGCGGCATTGCCTTGATGCTCGCTGAGCAGATACGGATCGAGGTGCTTGGTGAAGAATGGAAGCATGGAGACTGGCGACATGGTCAGATGTTGCAGAGTGAACTTGATGAGCTTGCTTCACATCATCAGGGGGAAAAAGCCCGAGATCGTGAAATCGTTGCCGCTGCAGCACTTTCGCGTGCGCGCCTGGCCCGGGCCAGTCAACTGCCCGAGCAGGGACTGGTAGCACTTGAAAACGTGTTCTGCATCGGCCAGGCGCTAGGCAGAGGCACGTTACTGGTCAAGGCCAATCTACTCAAAGCCCAGGCCCTTACCGATCTTGGCCGGGATGACGAGGCTCGCAGTTGTCTGATTCAGGTGCTGCAAGATAGCTATTCCCTCGGCCTGTTTCGCACGTTACTCGACGAAGGTGACGATGCTTGTGTGCTGTTAGCCAATCTCAAGGATGTACCCGGTAAGGCACTCGAGGTCTTCCAGCAACAACTCAGCGCTCAGATCAGCGGCCAAATACCGAGCGCGACCTCCACTGCGACCGGTGTCAGCTCGGTGGCGGGTGATATCGCCCTCACCAATCGCGAGGAAGACATCCTTGCCCTGCTCGAACAGTCGATGCCCAACAAGCGTATTGCCCGGACTCTCAACATCAGCGATCAGACAGTCAAATGGAATCTGCGCAATATTTTCATGAAGTTCGGTGTTTCCAGCCGCTATGAAGCGATCATCATCGCCCGCAAACGCGCGAACAGATCCGACACTCAATAAAGTCAGCCCTCCAGCTGGAGAATGCTGCAGGGCTGAACGGTGACTAGAGCTTGCGAGCGATCAGCTCTTTCATGAGTTCGTTGGTACCGCCGTAGATTCGCTGGATCCTGGCATCGGCGTACATGCGTGCGATTGGATACTCGTTCATGTAGCCATAACCGCCATAGCATTGCAGGCAATCATCGAGTACCTTGCATTGCTGCTCCGAGCACCACCATTTGGCCATGTACGCCGCTTCGGGGTCGAGCGTCCCATCGAGCAGACGTTGCGTGCAGTCGTTGACGAAGCTGCGCACGATATGAGCAATGGTCGCGCATTCGGCGAGTTTAAAACGAGTGTTCTGGAAGTCGAAAATGCTTTGACCGAAGGCTTTGCGTTCGCGAGTGTACTGCACGGTGTGCTCAACGGCGCGCTCGATTACCGCTGCCGCGGCGACAGCAACGATCAATCGCTCCCAGGGCAACTCACTCATCATCTGTGCAAAGCCCAGGCCTTCGACGCCACCAATCAGATTTTCCACCGGTACCTTGACGTCGTCGAAGAACAATTCACAGGTATCAGCGGACTTCTGTCCCATTTTGTCCAGTACCCGCCCCACCCGGAAACCCGGCGGTGGGTTGTCGACCTCTACCACCAGCAACGACACGCCCTTGGCTCCCAAGCCAGGATCGGTCTTGCAGGCGACCACGATCAGCTGCGCGGTGGAGCCGTTGGTGATAAAGGTCTTGGACCCATTCAGCACATAGTGGTCACCCTGGCGCTGGGCGTGGGTGCGCAACGTCTTCAGGTCCGAGCCGCAACCGGGCTCGGTCATGGCTATAGCCGTCAGCCATTCACCACTGGCGAGCTTGGGCAACCAACGCTGGCGCTGCGCTTCGGTACCATAGGTCAGCAGGTAATGGGCGACGATCGAATGCACCGAATGCTTCATCGGCATTTCAGCCCGCGCCAACTCATCGACCACCACCAGTTGATAGGCCAATGAAACGCCCGCACCGCCATACTGTTCCGGGATTTCCGGGAGCATCATGCCGAGCTCGCCCAGCTCGCGCCAGATAGGCCGATCGATGTAACCCTGCCTGCGCCACTTTTCAGCTTGCGGCAGCATTCGTTCTTCAGCAAAGCGCCGGACCTGCTGGCGGAACATCGCCAATTCTTCGGTCATCCACGGGTGCTGATTCAATTGCACAGTCATCGCGATACCTTCATAGAGTCAAACAGGAACGGTGCTGTTAGCGTCCGCAGTAAACCGGCGCACGTTTTTCCAGAAACGCATTGATGGCTTCCTTGTGGTCTGCGCTATAGAAGTTTTCCTTCTCGAGCGCCAGCGAGGTATCGAGCACAAGGTTGACCGTGTCGCGCAGGATCTTATTCACCGACGCTTTGCTCGCGGCGATGGCCAAACGCGGACCGTCAGCCAGGCGACGCGCCAGCACTGTCGCGTGTTCGAGCACCTGATCGTCGGCGAGCACCTGGTTGACCAGGCCAATGCGCTCGGCCTCGGTGGCCGTCAGACTGTCGCCGGTAAACAGGTATTGTTTAGCGCGCGCCGGCCCTACCAGCCAGGGCCAAATCGCCGCCCCGCCATCGCCTGCTGCCACGCCGATGCGCACATGCGGATCCGCGATTTTTGCCGATTCGGCAACGAAAATGATGTCGCAGAAAAGCGCAAGCGTCGCTCCCAACCCTGCGGCATGACCATTGACAGCGGCAATGATGGGCTGAGGCAGCTCCAAAAGGTCGATGATCAGCTTACGCGCCTCACGAAACAGCTTGTCGACGCCTGCAGGGGTGATATCGCGAAACCAGCTAAGGTCGCCCCCGCCACAAAAGCCGCGCCCTTCCCCGGTCAGCACCACAGCATGTACCTCTGGGTCCGCAGCGATATCGGCGAACACTTGCGACAGCTCCTGGTGCAGACCGGCATTGATCGCGTTCATTGCTTCTGGCCGATTCAGGTGCAAGGTCATCACGCCGTTGTTCAAGGCGAATTTTATGAACTCATAATGTGCGTACTTCATGGAACCTCCGCAGGCTCTGCAAGGGATTAGGCGGTTACGCCGCCATCGACAACAAAATGCGCGCCGGTTACGTAGGAGGCGCTATCCGATGCAAGCCACAGGACCATTTCGGCCTGCTCAAAAGGCTCACCCATTCGGCGCAAAGGAACGCGCTTCAGTGCAAGCTCCAATGTGCGGGCGTCAAATTCAGTCTCCGGCCCGGTCGTCATGGGGGTGGTGACGTACCCCGGGCACAGGGCATTGATGCGCACGCCATGCTTGCCGTACTCAAGCGCCGCGCTCCTGGTGAGGCCGATCACACCGTGCTTCGAGGCGCTGTACGCGCAAGCACCTGGGGTACCCTGCAATCCCATGATCGAGGCGGTGTTGATAATCGAACCACCCTGGCCTTTCATGGCCCGCAACTGGTGCACCATGCAGTTGAAGACGCCAGTCAGATTGACGTCCAGCACCAGCCGCCATTGTTCAAGCGGTTGCGCGTCGGTGAGTGCCGGCGAGCCACTGATTCCGGCATTGTTGAAGGCGATGTCAAGTTGACCGAATCGTGCCAGCGTCGCTGCCACCAGGGCTGCGCACTGCTCATCACTGCGCACATCCAAGGGTTGAAAAAATGCCTGCCCCCCCACCTGTTCGATTAAATCGACGACTGCTCGACCTGCAAGCACATCAGTGTCTGCGACCACCACGCGAGCGCCTTCATCGGCGAACAATCGGGCAGTCGCCTTGCCAATACCAGATGCGCCACCAGTAACAATGGCCACTTTGCCTTCCAATACTTTCATAAAAGCTCCCGAATCGAATGAATGTGCAACGTAGCGCCGGTTTTACGCGGTGGCTCCGCCATCGACGGTGAACTGTGCTCCCGTCACATATGAGGACTTGTCCGATGCCAGCCACAACGCCATGACTGCCAATTCTTCCGGCGCAGCCTGACGACGCAGCGGCGCGTTGTGCGTTGCCATCTCGATCATCCTGCTGTTGAAACCACTGTCCGCCCCTTGAGTCATGGGCGTTGCAACCAGCCCTGGGCACAAGGCATTGATGCGAATACCGTACTTGCCATATTCCAGCGCAGCGCTTTTGGTCAGCCCGATGACTCCATGTTTGGAGGCGCAGTAAGCAGCAGTACCAGGCGTTCCAGTCTGGCCAGCGATCGAAGCGGTATTGATGATTGAACCGCCCCGCTCTTTCATTGCCTGCAACTCAGGCACCATGCAGTTGAATACCCCTGTCAGGTTGACCTCGAGCACTCGCTGCCATTGCTCAAGGGTCTGCTCTTCCAAAAGCACCGGGGGCACAAAGATCCCGGCGTTGTTGAAGGCGATGTCAAGGCGTCCATAACGCGTCAGGGCTGCGTCGACCAGTGCGGCGCAGTCTTCTTCACGACATACATTCAGGTATTGGAAACAGGCTTGACCACCTTGCTGGGTGATTTGCTCGACCAATTCCATCCCAGCGTCCACGGCCATATCGGCAACCACAACACGAGCACCTTCTCTGGCAAACAGCTGAGCGGTAACACGGCCGATACCTGATGCTCCGCCAGTAATGATCGCTACCTTGTTGCGTAGAAGAGTCATAGAAGCTCCAAAAGTAGGTTGCGCTGGCTGCCGGCCCGGCAAAGGCCCACAGCCACAGCGCTCATAGGCGATCAAGGTTATTACAGCCACCTCAGGCGCCTAACCACCCACTTCGTATGGGCCTTGATAGTCCTCTGCACCGATGAGCACCCCACCCATCCTGATCAGGTTACTCAACCTCACTGTTGAGCCAGAGTTGAACCATGTGCGGCACCCTTTGCCGCTGGCGCCTCGCCCGTCTTTTCTGGCGAAGCAACCTCAACTGAGCGTGGAGATTGAGATGTCGCAGAAAACCTATGTGGCCGGTGTCGGCATGATTCCTTTCGTGAAACCGGGCACCAGCGGCACCTATATCGAGATGGGCTCCGAAGCGGTAAACCTCGCCCTCAAGGACGCGGGAATCACCTATGACCTGATCGAGCAGGCGTACGCCGGTTATGTGTATGGCGACTCCACGTGCGGCCAGGCAGCGCTGTACAAGGTCGGGCTAACCGGTATCCCAGTCATCAATGTCAACAACAACTGCTCGACCGGCTCCAGCGCACTTTTCCTGGCACGCCAGGCGGTGGAAAGCGGCGCAGTCGAATGCGCGCTGGCCGTGGGTTTTGAACAGATGCAGGCCGGTGCGCTCAAGAGTCACTGGGACGATCGCCCAGGCCCAATGGGCCAAAGTATTGCCATCGTCGACCACCTCGCGAGCGACGCTGCCGAATTGCCGATGGCGCTGAAAATGTTCGGCGGCGCAGGCCGTGAGCACATGGAAAGGTACGGCACCCAACTGAGCACCTTCGCCGCTATCCGCGCCAAGGCCAGCCGCCATGCTGCCAACAACCCCTTGGCGATGTTTCGCAAAGTGGTGACTACCGAAGACGTCATGAACGATCAGGTGATCTGGCCAGGCGTCATGACGCGACTGATGGCCTGCCCGCCGACCTGCGGCGCCGCTGCTGCCGTTGTCTGCACTGAAGCGTTCGCCAAGAAGCATGGCCTGCGTCGCGATGTAGTTATCCTGGCCCAGTCGCTGACCACCGATAAACCGATTGCATTCGAGCCACCGTCGATGATCCAGATGGTTGGCTTTGACATGGCCCAGCGCGCAGCGCAGCAGGTTTACGAGAAAGCTGGCATTGGTCCTGGCGACATTCGTGTGGCCGAGCTGCACGACTGCTTCGCCCATAACGAACTGCTCACGTATGAATCCTTGGGGCTGTGTCCCGTAGGCGAGGCGGAGCAATTCGTCCTCGATGGCGACAACACCTATGGCGGTCGGGTTGTCACCAACCCGTCCGGCGGTTTGCTCTCCAAAGGCCATCCGTTGGGCGCCACAGGCCTGGCGCAGTGCTACGAGTTGACCCACCAACTACGCGGCACCGCCGCAGCACGCCAGGTTGAAGGCGTGAACTTTGCGCTGCAACACAATCTCGGCCTGGGCGGCGCCTGCATCGTCACCCTGTTCGGCCGTAATTGATAACTGACCCGCGCCGCTCGCGCGGCGCGTATTTGTGACCCAAGACAGGAAGCACCTGATATGGCAGACAAGAGTCTGATCGGCCGTTCCCTCGGCGTGACCACCGCCGAAGTCGAAAAAGGCCGCTTGCGGTTCTTCGCCAAGGCCATTGGCGAAACTGATCCGATCTACACCGATGAGGAGGCAGCCAAAGCCGCGGGTTACCGCTCTCTGCCGGTACCGCCAACCTTCCTGATGTGCCTGGGTGGCGAAGGGCGGGACCTGGACGAGCAGTTGAACATTTACGGCTTTGACCTGGGCCGTATCCTGCACGCCGAACAAGAGTTCATCTATCACCGGCCGGCCGTCGCGGGAGACACACTGACCTTCGATAGCAAGATCGTCGATGTCTACGAGAAAAAAGGTGGCGCCTTGCAGTTCGTGGTCAGTGAGATCCGTGTCACCAACCAGGATGGCGAGCATATTGCCGACGTCCGTTGCTCGCTCGTACAGCGCTAAGGAGCCCCCGATGACTGCTGCCGTTCAATACTCCGATATCCAGGTTGGCGACGAGATTCCCCTGCTCAAACTGCAACCTGTGAACCGCACCACACTGGCTCTGTACTGCGGGGCTTCGGGCGATCACAACCCAATTCACATCGACATCGACTTCGCCCGCAAGGCGCGTATGCCCGATGTGTTTGCCCACGGGATGCTCTCGGCTGCCTACCTGGGGCGCTTGCTGACCAATTGGGTGCCACAACAGCAAGTGCGCAAGCTGGCCATTCGTTTCACCGGCATTACTCAACTGGGTCATGTCCCCACTTGCACTGGCAAGGTCACCGAAAAATTTGAAAAGGATGGTGAAAAGCTCGTTCGCCTGGCCATCCGCTGCAGCAATCAATACGGCGAAGAAAAGCTCGCCGGTGAAGCCATCATCGCCCTGGCTTAAATCCCCACAAAAATAACAATCTACAGGAATAAAAGATGAAAAAGCTCGAAGGTAAAGTCGCTCTGGTTACCGGTTCCGGTCGCGGTATCGGCCGCAGTGTTGCCCTGCAGTTGGCCGCTTATGGCGCCCGTGTCGTGGTCAATGATCTGGATGCAGGCCCTGCCGAAGAAGTCGTCGCTGAGATCCGCAACGCTGGCGGCGAAGCTGTGGCCTGTGTAGGCAGTGTCACCGCCGTCGATTTTGCTGACCGCTTTGTCCAAACCGCGGTGCAGAACTTTGGCGCTATCGATATCATCATAAACAACGCCGGCTACACCTGGGACAACGTCATCCAGAAGATGACCGATGAGCAGTGGTACGCGATTGTCGACTGCCACCTGACCGCGCCGTTCCGCATTTTGCGCGCTGCACAACCGATCATCAGCGTCCAAGCAAAGAAAGAAGCTGCCGAAGGTAAGGAAGTGTTCCGCAAGGTGGTCAACATCTCCTCGGTAGCCGCTGGCGGTAACGCCGGACAGACCAACTACTCGTCCGCCAAGGCCGGTATTTTGGGTATGACCAAGACCCTGTCGCGCGAGTGGGGCCGGATGAAAGTCTGTGTCAACGCAGTAGCCTTCGGTTTCATTGATACCCGCCTGACTCAGGCGCTGGCCGGTACCGAGAGCAAAACCGTGAACATCGAAGGCCGCGAGATCAAAGTCGGCGTTCAACAGGCGATGATCGACGGCGCCAGCCAGAATATCCCGTTGGGCCGTCCGGGTACCGCTGAAGAGGCCGCAGGCTCGGTAGTGATGCTGTGCCTGCCAGAAGCCAACTACGTCTCGGGTCAGACTTTGGTCTGTGGCGGCGGAATGGGCAGCCTCTAATAATCGCTGCTTTTGGCTCACGCCTGTTGCTGCATTGAACAGGCGTGATCGGGCATAGAATTACAAAAACAACCGAGGAATTTGCCATGTTGGAAAACTATCGCTCGCCGTGGATGACGGAAGACGTACAACCTTTCGCCGACAGTATTCGTCGCTTCGTCACTCAGACTCTGGCCCCACGCGAAGATAAATGGCGTGAGCAGCATCAGGCCGACCGCGAGTCATGGCTGGCGTGCGGTGAAATGGGCATGATTCTGCCTGATCTACCTGAAGAGTATGGCGGTGCGGGCGGCACTCCTGCCCACGTCGCCGCAGTGGTAAACGAGCTCAATTATGCCGGCGTGTCGGGTCTGGGCCTGACCATCAACCATATCGTCGGCCACTACATCCTTGATGACGGCACTGCGGCACAGAAGCAGTTCTGGTTGCCGAAGATTGCCTCCGGTGAAGTCATCTGTTCGGTCGCCATGACCGAGCCTGGCACAGGCTCTGACTTGCAGGCGGTGCGCACCCGCGCGGTGAAGCAAGGCGACCGCTATATCATCAATGGTGCCAAGACCTTCATTACCAATGGCCAGCTCAGTGACATGGTGGCTGTGGTCGCCAAGACTGACCAGAGTATTGGCTCCAAAGGCATTTCGATCTTCCTGGTCGACACCTCGCTGCCCGGCTTTCGTCGCGGCAAATGCCTGGACAAGGTGGGCCTGCAATCTTCCGACACCTCGGAAATGTACTTTGATGACGTCGAAGTTCCCGCCGGCTGTTTGCTAGGCGGCGTCGAAGGCAAGGGTTTCTACACCCTGATGAAACAACTTCCGTACGAACGGGTGCAGATAGCCATGTGCGCAGCCGCGCAGATGGAGCGAGCACTGGCGCTGACCCTGGATTACACCAAGGAACGCACTGTATTTGGCAAAGCCGTTCTGGACTACCAGAACACCCGCTTCACCCTGGCTGACGTCAAGGCGACGGTGCTGGCATCGCGAACCTTCTGTGACCATCTGATCCAGCAATGGGTCGAGGGCAAGCTGGATTCGGCGACTGCCTCGATGGGCAAGTTCTGGCTGACCGAACGCAACAGCGAAGTCCTCGACCGCTGCCTACAGTTCTTCGGTGGCTACGGCTACATGAACGAATATCCGATTGCGCGGATGTGGGCCGATGCCCGGGTGGCAAGAATCTACGGCGGCGCCAATGAAATCCAGCGGGAATTGGTTGGCCGCTCACTTTGAAATCTGTTTCTTGCCAGGGATGGCTTTCGGCATTGTTGTGCGTACCAGCGCCGTGCCAGATGTGGCGATACGACTAACGATAACAACAAGATTGGAGTAGCCCATGTACATCACTCAAGGTTTGCACCGTCATTTGCAAGCCAGGCCCCATGCCACCGCCGTGCGCTTTGCCGGGCGTAGTATCACTTACGTCCAATTGGGCGAACGCGTTGCACGGCTTGCCAGCGCCCTGCAGGGTTTGGGGGTAGCCCGCGGGGATCGCGTGGCGATGCTTTCACTCAACTCTCAGCGCTACATTGAGTATTACTTGGGCGTGCCCTGGGCGGACGCCGTGCTCAATCCGGTGAACATCCGCTGGAGTGCCGCCGAAATCATCTACTCCCTGGATGACTCGGAAACCTCGGTTTTGATCGTCGATGACACCTTCCTCGATCTGGGTAGAAAAGTTGCTGCCGAGTCCAAGACCCTACATACGTTGATTTACGCTGGCGAGGGTGACACCCCCGACGGCATGCTCAGTTACGAAGACCTGCTGGCATCCGCCTTGCCAATCGAAGACGCACGTCGTGGCGGTGATGAACTGTTAGGGATCTTCTATACCGGTGGTACCACTGGATTCCCCAAAGGCGTAATGCTGAGTCATAGCAACGTTGCCTTTTCCGCGATGGCGACTTTGAACTCAGGCAGCTACGGGGCGAATGCAGTTTTTCTCCATGTGATGCCAATGTTTCACCTGGCTGACTTCGCCGCCATGACTGCACTGTTCTTCAGTGGCGGAACACACGTTGTACAGCCGTCCTTCGTTCCCCAGAGGGTACTGGAGGCCATCGATCAGGAACGAATTACCGAGATTCTGCTGGCCCCGACCATGATCCAGATGCTGCTCGATTGCCGCGACAAATCCGAGCAAGCACGCAGTCTTGATCTGAGTTCACTGGCGTGTATCGGCTATGGAGCCTCGCCCATTACCCCTGCGCTGCTCGATCGTGCGCAACTGGCCTTCCCCGCCGCGGGCTTTTCCCAGGGCTACGGCATGACCGAACTTGCCCCCATGGCCACTACCTTGGCGCCCGAATACCACTGCCAGGCTCACCACGACAGCGGCAAGATGTATTCGGCCGGGCGTCCAGCCATTTGCGTAGAAGTGCGCATCGTCGATGCCCAAGACAATGAGGTACCGCGCGGTACCGTCGGCGAGATCGTCGTTCGTGGCCCGAACGTCATGCTGGGCTACCTGAACAAACCGCAAGAAACTGCCGAAGCGCTGAGAAATGGCTGGATGCACACCGGCGATGGTGGATACATGGACGATGATGGGTTCATTTACGTCTGCGACCGCCTCAAAGACATGATCGTCAGTGGTGGCGAGAACATCTACAGCGCCGAAGTCGAAACCGCAATCGCCAGCCATCCCGCCGTTTCACAGATCGCTGCAATTGGTATCCCCTGTCAGAAATGGGGCGAATCGGTCCACGCCATTATCATCCTCAAAGCTGGCGTGACCGTCAGTGGTGAGGAAATCATTGCCCATTGCCGTGAGCGCATTGCTGGCTACAAGTGCCCACGAAGCGTTGAATTCCGCGACAGCCTGCCGCTGTCCAGTGTGGGTAAGGTGCTAAAGAACGAATTGCGTAAAGCCTTCTGGGAAGGCCATCAGCGCAACATCGCCTGAATCATCGCCCTCTGCCATTACAGCAGAGGGGATAATCACTCTGTGGAGCCAGAACAATGACAATACGCATTGGCGTACCGCTTCGACGCGCCCTGAAAACCCTCACTCTGATCAACCTCGCAACTGTCCAGTTGGCACTGGCGCAACCCACACCCCCTGGTGCCTCTACTCAATACGAGTTTCAAAACGGCTACCCGAGTCCGGCCACCATCAGCCAGGTCTACGATGAAATCGACCTGAACCGAGCAGTACAGGCCTACCGATTTTTTTACCCAAATGTCTCGATGATGAATCTCTGGCAGGCCAACATCGAGGACGGCATGCAGCCCAACCAGGTGTTCGCGCTGATGCAGGGCTCACCCGCCAAGCGGGCATTTACGGCGAACTCTGATACCCCGTATGCCGGAGCGCCCATAGACCTGTCAGCCGGGCCGATGGTCGTAGAGTTTCCGCCAGGGCCACTGATGAGCGTGGCCAATGATCTGAACCAAAGTTGGATCATGGACCTCGGCGTGCCTGGTCCCGATGCAGGCAAGGGTGGCAAACACCTGATCCTGCCTCCGGAATATAACGGACCGGTTCCAGAAGGCTATTTTATTGGTCGTTCTACCACCAACAAGCTGTTGTTGCTGCTGCGTGCACTGCCGATAAAAGGTGATATCGAGGGTGCCATCGCATTAATGAAAAGCGTAAAAGTCTACCCGCTGAACAATTCCGCGGATTGGGTGGCGCCAAGCTGGGTGAATTTGAGTGAGCACGCAGTTGACCTGACACCAGTAAAGCTCGAAGACAACCTCCAATATTGGCGCACCCTACACACCTTGCTCGATTCAGAGCCGGCCAACCCGGCCTACAGCAACTACTACGGTGAACTTGCAGCATTGGGTATCGCCAAGGACAAACCGTTCGAGCCCGACGCTCGCATGCAGCGCATTCTGATTGAGGCAGCAAAAAAAGGCATGGTGCAAATGCGCGTGCAATCGTTCGCCGACCGTCGCCCTGATCGCGTCGTGTGGCCGGATCGCCAGTGGGAATGGGCGGTGTTGCGCCCGGAAAACGGTACCTTCAGCACTGGTGGCTACACCGATCTGCAAGCCAGAGAGAAATGGTTCTTCCAAGCCATGATCGCCTCTCCAGCAATGTTCCGGCGCGCGCCGGGTGCAGGTTCACTCTACTGGCTAGGTAGCCGTGACGCCCAGGGGCAGTACCTGGACGGAGCAAAGGCCTACACCCTTAGCGTGCCGTTGCCATTGCCGGCAAAGCTGTTCTGGTCAGTCACTGTCTACGACAGCCAGACACGCTCACAAATCGAAACTCCGCAGGCCAAGGCAGCCCTGCGCTCCCTCGAGGAGCTCAAGGGTCAAGGTCACACTGGCACAGCCCAGCTGTACTTCGGCCCTACTCCGCCCCCCGGCAAGGAACAGAATTGGATCAAAACGACTCCGGGCAAGGGTTGGTTCGCCTACTTCCGTATTTATGGCCCCGACAAACCGGCCTTCGACGGAGCCTGGAAGCCAGGTGACTTCAACCCAGTGAACTGAACCGGTGACGTCATTTTCTAATACATAAAGGATTGCTCATGAGACATCATTTTGGCTTGAACCGTCCGACAACGGCGACGGTCCTGGTACTGCTTGCCTTGCTGGTTATTATGTTTCAAAAGGCCCCGGCCGCTGCCAGCCAATCGCAAATCACCACACGGGTAATGGAAAGCCGTGCGATGGAAGCAGCGTTATGGGGTATGCCCTTGTTGAATTTCAACGCCATGCGCCAGGCCTATTTTCGCGATGCTGGCGCCCAATACAACGACATCATGTACTGGTCGCGCCCTTCAGATTGGCGCAACCAGACCGCTACTCCTAACCACTCCACCTTGTATGTGATGTTCTTCATCAACCTCAAGGACGGACCTGTGGTCGTTGATATTCCTGCGACGCAGGAGGCAGGTTTGTATGGAACGCTGATCGACGCCTGGACCACACCGATGGTCAACGTCGGTAACAAGGGCCAGGACCAAGGCAAAGGTGGACGATACCTGGTACTGCCACCGGGCTATAGCGGGCAGGTACCAGCAGGCTATGTTCCAGTACAGAGCAAGACCTTCAACAACTACAGTCTGCTGCGGGTAATAACCAGGTCGGGTGGCGAGAAGGACCTGGCGCACGGTGTCGATTATCTGAAAAACATGAAGGTCTACCCTCTGGGGGGGACTGGTAGTTCCTCATCAGGCCGCTTCATCGACATGGCGGACAAGGTCTACGATGCACTGCCCAAATTTGATGACAGCCTGTATGACTCGCTCGCGACGATGGTCATCGAGGAGCCAATGCAGGAACGTGATGTGGCCATCATGGGGCAGTTTCGTACGCTCGGTATCGGTAAAACGCTGCACTTCAACCCTGACCCTCAACAGCGCAAGTTGCTCGACACGGCAGCCAAGCAGGCTCAAGCCTACCTGATGACAGGTTACGAACAGTCTGGGCTGGCCATCTGGAGCGGACAACGGAAATGGCGCACATTGGCCGATCCGAAAACCAGCTTAGCGTCCGGGGTAACCTTCGTGCTGCCAGATCAAGATCTACTGCTCGATGAACGTGCCTTTGCCTGGTTCGCGATGTTTGGCCCTGTTGTGCCACCAACACCACACGTCTACATGAAAAGCTATGAGACCGGTGCAGGTCAGCTACTGGACGGAAGCAAACGCTACCGTCTGCGTATCCCTGCCAATGCGCCCGCCAAGGAATTCTGGTCGGTGGATGCCTATGATGCCAGCACTGGCGGTTTCATCCGCAAGGCGCCGGTAGTCGGTCTGGACTCCTATGACAAAAAGCTCAAGCGCAATGCCGACGGTACCGTAGACCTGTACTTTGCCCCAGAACCACCTCCCGGACAGGAAAGTAATTGGATCAGCACCCAGGCTGGCCAACGTTTTTTCACTTTGTTCAGAATCTATGGTCCTGAGCAGGCCATCAAGGACCGCAGTTGGGTTCTCAACGACATCGAACAGATCAACTGACGTTCTGACGTTCATGGCCATCGGTGCGCGAGCCTGCACCGATGGCTACTGGACAAGCTGCTGACGCCCTGCCCATACACATCTTCCTCGGAGTACCGCCATGAGCGATTCACTCGCCCGTATGCCTTTCACGCGCCTACACATTGCTGGACCAGATGCCGACGGCATCGCCCTGGTCACCCTGGCTCGGCCTGAAAGCCTCAACGCTATTGATCTGGATATGTTCCACGAACTCAAACAACTCGCCCTCGTCGCCGAAACGGACCCCGAGGTACGCGCTTTGATCCTGACCGGTGCGGGTCGTGGCTTCTGCGCAGGCCTCGATCTTGAAGTGGCGGGAAGGCTGTCGCAGTTGAGTATCGAGGCGTATATGAAGATTCAGGAGCTGGCCGGCAGCACTGTCTATGCATTGCGCCTTTTGCCCAAACCAGTCGTCGCCGCGGTCAATGGCGCCGCCACCGGTGGCGGACTGGCGCTGGCGTTGGCAGCCGATATTCGTATCGCCAGCGAACAGGCCCGTTTTGGCGTCGCGTTCACCCGCCTGGGACTGTCGGCCTGCGATGTCGGTATGTCCTGGTTGCTGCCACGTATCATTGGCATGGCTCATGCCAGTGAATTGATGCTTACCGGGCGCATCATCGACGCCCAGGCGGCTGCACGCATCGGCCTGACCAATCGAGTGGTTGCCGCCGAAGAACTGCTTGGTTGTGCCTATGAGGTTGCCCGCGAGATAGCCCGCAACTCAGCATTTGCCATGCGTTTGACCAAACAAGGCTTGCAAATGAACGTTGATGCGCCTTCGCTGCAGGCCGCTATCGAGCTTGAAAACCGCAGCCAGGCGCTAGCCGCCCGCTCGGATGAAATGCCTCAAGTATTTGCCCGGTTTCGCCAAGAGCAGGCCACCAGCCGTCGCCAACGCTAAAAAAAGCCGGTACGCGAAAGCGACCGGCTTGCTATTTGTGGTTTGACCTGTCAACGCCATACCGATGCAGTAGCGTCTTCTAGCGCTGCCTGAACTTGTTCGGTGTGCTCACCAAAGCCAGGGATTGGTCCTGGAATCACCACCTTGTTATCAAACCGCGGTGCAGCCACCGTTTGCAACAGTTCATCGCGCTCAAAGTACAACTGGCGAGCGACGTTATGAGGGTGTTGCGCAGCCTCATCCGGGCTCAGTACCGGCGCAAAACAAGCATCGGAGTACTCCAACACCTCGCACCATTGCGCACGGGTGCGCGACTCAAACAGTTCAGCGAAGTGCTGATGCATTTCGTGCCACTTGCTGCTGCCCCACTGTCGGGCAAAACGTGGGTCGTCCGCCAGGCCCAATTTTTCGAGCAAGAGTGTATAGAACTGCGGCTCGATGGAACCTAGCGTGATGAACTCGCCATCAGCGCAACGGTAAGTCGAATAGAAGTGTGAGCTGTCATGCAGGTTGTTGCCGCGTTGGAAGCCCTCGCCGAAGAACCCGGCGTTCCGGGTAGACAGCATCAACTGCATCATATGCGCCGAACCGTCGAGAATCGCTGCATCTACCACAGTGCCCTGCCCGGTCTGACGTGCCCGCAGCACCCCAGCCAACAGCCCCACCGCCAGGTACAACGCACCACCGCCGATATCACCGAGCAGCGTGATCGCGGTACTCGGTGGTTCGCTCGATGTGCCGTTATGAAACAGTGCACCGGATAGCGCAATGTAGTTGTTGTCATGACCAGCCGCCTGAGCCATCGGCCCGCTCTGACCCCAACCCGTCATACGGCCAAACACCAGACGCGGATTACGTGCCTGACACACCTCGGGCCCAAGCCCCAGGCGTTCCATAACGCCGGGACGCATGCCTTCGATCAAAACATCGGCATCTTCGATCAGACGCAGCACCAGCTCGCGACCTTCAGCTGATTTCAGGTCGGCGCTGACGGAGCGTTTGCCACGATTGATCAAGTTGGTCCTGGCGTTCGCCCCCTGGTCGGCGCGCTCGACAGCGATGACATCCGCCCCAAGGTCGGCCAAGTGCATGGCACAAAATGGCCCGGGGCCAATTCCACAGATTTCAACAACCTTGATACCCGACAACATGGACGCTCTCCTTTCTTGTTTTTGCCTGATTTGGGCAGTACGTCGCGCAAACAGATGGCAGATTAAGTGATTTGCCGAACCCTGCCTCCAACCCATGAAAGGTGGTGTTCTTTCAACCCGCAGCCCACCGAAAATCAAGCATTGCCGCTGTAATTCTCTTTTAGCCAGAAAAGGTAAAGGGTATGCCACGCCACACCGATGAACGTACCAGCCGCCGATTGCTGCACTCGCGACAAGTAACCTGTAACGGCTATGTCCGAAGCGATGGTCTGTACGAAATTGAAGGTCGCTTGCAAGACATCAAGACCGACGACAGCGATATGTTTTTCAAGTATGTGCGTGCGGGTGAACCGATCCATCAGATGCGCCTGCGCCTAGTCATCGACCTGGATCTGGTTATTCATGACGTTGAAGCTTTTACCGAAGCAGGGCCCACACCTTACTGCGCGCAAATCAATGCGAGCTACACGCAACTGATCGGCCTGAAGATTGGGTCTGGTTTTAAAAAACAGGTGTTCCAGCGAGTGGGGGCCAGCCTGGGTTGTACCCACTTGACCGAACTGCTGGGTCCGATGGCGACCACCGCTTTCCAGACCACCTTTTTCTTTCAGCACCAAGCCCAACAGCAGAAACATGCCAATAACTCTAGCGCTCCCGTGCCAAGACCCTGGGTGATTGGGACCTGCCATGCCTATCGAACCGATGGCGAAGCGGTTCGGCTGATATGGCCGGAAGGCTGATCTGCTGGCGCCGGCCTACTCACTGGCTGTTGGTAAAAAACCAGCGGAAATACGGATTATCTGGAGCCTTTTGCATCAACTGCGGTACTTCCCGCGCCCAGCCCTGGCGGTCACCGCCATAAGCCATCAGGGTCAAGCCGTAGAACTGGCGCAACAGCCTCCACTGCTGCTCCACGGCTAAGCGCTGGGCTTGGTCGGTGTGTTGCAGCGGCGGCGACGTCCTCAATGCCAGTAATGGCGGCAGCACCCGGGTGATTTCTCGCGAACGGACCCAGGGCGCGTATTCGATTCGCGGCAGGTCGTCGGTGACCGCTGGGGCATCACCGGCAAAGTGCTGCAAGCCCTGGCGGTCGGTCAGCCAGGTGGCGAGCAAGGCTTCGACTGTTGGCACCCCGACTTCGGCCAGCGCCGCCGCCACGTGCGGTTGGGCAAAGCGCTGGCTGATCCGTTCAACGTCCAGGGCCAGCGGCTGCAGCGAGCCGATCAACAGGGTTTCGTGGAACTCGGTGGTCCACAGGCTGGCATACGGGAATACGTCAAGAAAGCTGCGCACCAGCGAGCGGCTGTCGTCAACGTTCTGGGTCGGCAGCGGCAACCACTGGGCGACAATGCCATTGCTCTCCAGCCGCGAGGCAGCCAACTGATAGAAGTCCCGCGAATATAAATTGACCACGCCGCTCGCCGACGGCGGTGGCGGCTCCAGGGTGATTAGGTCATAACGTTCGTCGCTGCGCAGCAGTTCGCGCCGACCATCACGCAGGCGGATGTCCAGGCGCGGGTCGTTGCTCGCTGCGAAGTTACCGTTGAACAACGGTGCGGCCTGCAGCACTTGCGGTAACAGCTCGGCGACCACCGGACGCTGCAGCCCGGGAAACTGCAGCATGGCGCCAGCGGTGATCCCGGTACCAAAACCGATGACCATGGCCGACTGGGGCTCGCCGTTGTGTATCAGCAGCGGCAGCAACGCCTGCAACCGCATGTAGCGCAACGACGGCATGGCGTCGCCGGTATTGGACACACCTTGAATGTACAGGCGGTTGAAGCTGCGCCCTTGACGTTGCTGAGAGACCACAGCGACGGTGCCGCCCCGGCCCTCTTCATAGAATGTGAGGGTGCCATTGCGCGCCCCTGGCATCAGTTCGGCAAGCCGCTGCGGCGGCGTCAGCACGCCGACCGCAAGAGTTGCCAGGCTTACGCCGAGGATAGCCGCACGCAGGCCCTTGTGCTGCGCGCGACCGCGCCACATGGCAATGCAGCCGGTTGCCGCAGCAATCAACGCCAGTACCACCAGGGTGCGAACCAGCCCCAGTTCCGGCACCAGCACAAAACCCACCAGCACGACGCCGGCGATACCGCCCAATGTATTGAGTGCGACCACCGTACCGACATCCCGGCCGACCTGGCCGCTGTCGACCGCCAGGCGCAGGGCCAGGGGAAACGCCGCGCCCAACAAGGTGGTAGGCAGAAACACCACACACACCGCTGCCGTGGCAAACCGCGCTGACATGCCCGCCAGTTCATTGCCGGTCAGGTGCAGGACGAACGCCTCCACTTCGGTCTGAGCGAAGATCAGCCAGCGCCCCAGCCCAGCAACCAATACCAGCGCAAGCAAACCGGCCAAGGCAATCAACAGGCCGAACAGTCCCCATGGATCACGAATCCGGTCGGCGCGCCGGGCATAAATAGCGCTGCCAATGACCAAACCGGTCAGGTAGGTCGCCAGCACCACGGCGAAGGCGAAAGCGCGGGTGCTCATGAACTGCACGATGGACTGGGTCCACACCACTTCATAGCCAAGCGCAACACCACCCGCCACGCAGTACAGGGCAATGGCCAGGCGCGCCGCAGAGGTACGCGGCATGGCCGGGCGCTGTGTTTCAACGGGCAGTTGCTGGTCGCGACGGCGGTAGAGCCAGGCGCCAGCCGCTGCCAGCAGATTGAGTACTGCGGCAATCAGCGCGCTGCCGGTTACACCAACATTGGCCAGCAGCACGAACGCTGTCAGTAACGTGCCGCAGATTGCCCCCGCGGTATTGGCCGCATACAGGCGCCCACCGGCCTCGGCCATCTGCCCCTGGGCAGGGGTCAGGGCGCGCATCAGCACCGGCAGCGTGCCGCCCATGAAAAAAGCAGGAATACCCACTAACAGAAAGGGCACAAACCAGGCCAATAGCCCGACGCTGGCTTCAAGCCGGGCGAACAGTCCGGCGCTGTTGGCCAGTGCCAATGTCGCCAGCACACCCAACACCGCTACACCCAGTTCCAGCATGGCATAGAGCCCGACCGGACGCTGTAGGCGGTCCGTCCAGCGACCGAACAGCAGGCCGCCCAAGGCCAGGCCGATGAAAAAGGCACTGATCCCGGTGGTGATGGCGTACACCTCCACCCCCACCACCAGTGACAATTGCTTCACCCACAGTACCTGGTACACCAGCGCCGCCGTGCCGGAGACGAACAATAACGCGGCCGGTATCAGCATTTGTAGGCGATGCTCGCGGCTTGCCGCTTGCGGGGTAGCAGTGCGAACGCGCGAGGGACTGACAGCTGAACGCATCGATCAACCTTATCGGGCGGTCAGCTGGCCGTGGCCGCCGCGCCCGAGTCACGAAAAAGGAAGCGCCCGTCGGGGACGGGCGCTGGTGCACGGTTTACTTCTTCATTTTCTCATCGATCCTGCGGTCAACATCGGCACGAATCTGGTCGATGCTAAAGCTCGCCGGGCGTTGGCTTGGTGGGTAATCAACGAAGGTTTCCAGGAAGGCTCCGGCCTTCATAGTGGCTTCGAAAAGCAAGTAATCGTTCTTGGTCAACCAGTCGTAATACTGGTCAGAGACCACATCGGCCCGCTCATAGGGATCCATGCGCAGGTTGAACAGCTTGGGTACCCTCAAGGAGGTAAACGGCTCGCTCCACACCTTGAAGCCGCCAGGTGCACGCTGCTCGGCGTATACCACTTTCCAATCGTTCATGCGCATGGCGACCAGCTCGCCATCGTCGTTGAAGTAGTAGAACTCGTTGCGCGCGCTCTTGTCAGCCTTGCCAGTGAGGAAGTCCAACTGGTTGTAGCCGTCCAGGTGCACCTTGAAGTTCTTGCCGCCAACATCAGCGCCTTTAAGCAAGCGATCCTTGATGTCAGTGTCACCCGCTGCCGCGAGTAAGGTCGGAAACCAGTCCAACCCGGAGAACATCTGAGTCGTCACCGTGTCTGCCTTAATCTTGCCAGGCCAGCGAACCAATGCGGGAACCCGATAAGCGCCCTCCCAGTTGGAGTTTTTCTCGTTGCGAAACGGTGTGGTCGCAGCATCCGGCCAGGACCATTGGTTAGGCCCGTTGTCGGTGGTGTAAACCACAATGGTGTTGTCGGTAATCTTCAAGTCATCGAGCTTCTTGAGCAATTTGCCAACGTCGCCGTCGTGTTCGAGCATGCCGTCGGCGTACTCGTTGCCGAGCATGCCGCTTTGCCCCTGCATGGATTCACGCACATGAGTGAAGGCATGCATGCGGGTGGTGTTCATCCAGACAAAGAATGGCTTATCGGCCTTGACCTGCTTGTCGATAAAGTCGATGGCGGCCTGAGTGGTCTCGTCATCGATCGTTTCCATGCGTTTCTTGTTGAGCGAGCCGGTGTCCTCGACCTTACCGTCGGCACTGGATTTGATCACCCCACGCGGTGTGGCAGCCTTGAGAAACGCTGCATCATCCTTGGGCCAATAGGGACGTTCCGGCTCCTCTTCGGCATTGAGGTGATAGAGGTTGCCGAAGAACTCATCGAAGCCATGGTTGGTTGGCAGGTATTCGTCGCGATCACCCAAGTGGTTCTTGCCAAACTGCCCTGTCGCATACCCGTGCGACTTCAGGGCCTGGGCAATGGTTACGTCGCGCGCCTGCAAGCCTACCGAAGCGCCGGGTACGCCAACCTTCGACAAACCGGTACGCAGCGCCGCCTGACCAGTAATGAAGGTCGAGCGCCCGGCAGTGCAACTGTTCTCCGCGTAATAATCGGTGAACATCATGCCTTCTTTGGCGATACGGTCGATGTTGGGCGTCTGGTAGCCCACCACGCCATTGCTGTAGGCACTGATGTTGGTTTGCCCAATGTCATCGCCGAAAATCACCAGGATGTTGGGTTTATCTGCTGCATGAGCCACGTTGATGCCCATCGCCACGGTGGCGGCGAAGGTCATTGTCGTTAACCACCCTCTACTCGGATTCATAAGGCCATTGCTCCGTTTCACGTTACTGGCATGTGCCACGACTACGTACACGTGAGGCCGACTACCTGACTGGTTCCCTGTGTGCCTGCGGGTTCTCGTTCACTGGTCTTTATTGCTGTCAAAGGGGTAGATGCGCTGCCACTCACGAGCCATGTCGACTACGGTCCAGCCGTTGTCCCTGGCAGCAGTCAGGGCCTTGTCCAGGCGTCCGACCTTACTCTGGCGGTCATAGGCCCATTCGCGCCGGGCATCGGTGTGATGCACCAAGCCTGCAAAGCGCAGGCCGTTGCCGGCGGTGGTCCACTGCAGCATCTGCAAGTCACCATCGGAATTGCCGAAAGCCAGGATCGGCCGCCGACCGATGATCGAATCAATACTCACCGGTTTTCCGGGGCCATCATCGTTGTGCAGCAACTTCGGCGAACGAACGATCGAATACTTGCCGCCGGTGTCCTGGAAGCGCGCCTCAAGTGTCGTGCCGATAACCTGCTCCGGGGGTATGCCGTAGACTTCCTCGGCAAAGGCACGCATGAAGGCAACCTCACCGCCCGAAACGATGTAGGTTTTGAAACCATTGGCGCGCAGGTAATCAAGTAGCTCGAGCATTGGCTGGAAAACCATTTCGGTATAGGGCTTACCCGTTTTCGGGTGCACGGCGCTGGCCAGCCATTGGCGCGTACGGGCGATGAACTGCTCGGTGCTGACATCTGAGTGAGTCGCGGCGACGATTTTCAGCAGGCCATCCATGCCAGTGGCGGCCAGGGCTTTCTGGTCTCCGGCAAGCACTGCCTTGAACGGTTGCTGAGTTTTCCACTCCGGGTGTTGCGGGGCCAGGCGCCGAACCTCGTCCAGGGCAAACAACACCTCGAAGTACATCGGTTGCTCGCTCCACAGGGTACCGTCGTTATCAAACACTGCGATGCGTTCGGGTTGTGCCACATAGTCCTTGCCACCGACCTCGGTCACGGCAGTAACAAATCGTACGATCGCCTGTCGCGAGGCGCCGTCGTACCAGGACGGCAGCGGCTCTGCGGCGACGCCAAGCAGCGGCGCCAGCATCAGCAGCGCAAACAACCCGTACAGCCGAGATAGCCTTTGCATAGTTCGCCTCTGGATGACTGCAGCAGGCAGTCAGGGATTCAGTGGTTTCAAACCTTTCCTTGCATCGGTGGCGCTGTTGCGTTTCAACCGCTGGCGCAATTGGCCCAGGTTTTTCAGCAAGCCCGCAGGCACTTCGGCGCTTGCCGATGCCCGGCTGTAGCGGGTTTCGAGCAAGTCTAGTGAACGAAAATCGGCGGCGTCGGAAAAAAGTTCATAAAATGTGCGCAGTGTCCGTTTGCCGCTGCTGCGGCGTACCCACAGGTACAACGCGTCCAGCCGTGGTGGCTGACTGTGCAACTGCTTGCCCAGTTGTTTCCAGGCATAGTCAGCTGAGGCCAGGCGCTCGCTGCGACGCTTGTTCTGCCAGGCACGCAAGCCGTCCCGAAGCGGTCGCCACCAGCGCCGGCCAAGGGTCGCCAGCAAGGCTAGCGCCACCAGCACAACCGTAAGCAGAAACCAATGGGCGCTGAGACGAATGTGCGCCTGCTGGCCAAGCGCGCGTAGGTCGTCGCTGATGGAAAAGGGTGTGTTGTACTGCGCCTGAACTGTATCGAACGACACCGCCTCCACTGCAACGCTGTGCGCTTGGCCTGCGTAATCCCACCACCTCAGTTCGATGGCCGGGAGGCTGAGCGGTCCTGCTCGCGTTACTACATAGATTGCTGTGTCCTCACGCACGCCGCCTGATGTACCCCCTCGTCCATCATTGAGCGCCTTGACCGCAGGTGGTTGCAGGTAGCGTTTGAAACCTTCTACTTCGACAAATTGCGGTGCTGGCATCAGCATCGCCTGGGCACCTTCAGCCTGCAGGGTAAGTTGCCGGGTGATGCTGTCGCCGACCCGCAGGGGCTCATGAGAGCGTTGCAGCACCTGGGTAAAGGTTACGTTGCGCGCTACCAACTGCTGCTGATTGCCGCCCCCGGCCAGGGCCCGGGCGGTAAAGCTCAGTGGCTGGCTGGTGAGGGTTACCGGGCCACTGCCCTGCCCTGGCTGAACCACGAACGGCAGCGCCGGAATTGTGAACTGCCGTGCAGCTTGCGCCGTGATCTGGTAGGTGTAGCGCAGGCCAAAGAAGGTCTTGCCATCGATCTTCTGGTTCAGGTGTTCGGCTTCACCAGTGGGCGGCGTGACCACTGCATCTGCCAGCTCCAGTTTTGCCAGCACCGGCGCTGCGGTGTACCAGGTGTCGACCAGCAGATCGACCTCCAGGCTGACGGTCGCCCCCACCAGCGGATCACCCTCGGGCAACAGACGACTTTGGATGCGCACATCGGGATCGGCCACGGCAAACCATGGCATGCAGATCAGCAACAGGCAGGCCAGGCGCTTCATGGTGTTGTTCCTGCTGGGGACTGGCGGGCGGCATCCTGCAGCGAAAACTTGCGCCTGAGGAACTGTGCCGGTGACGTGCTCAAGTTGTTCAGCCAAAGTTCATCGGAAGCCGCCTGGGCAGTGGTCTGCTGCTTGTCCTTGCCACCTTTGCTGGACGTCTGGTCCTCGACCACCTTGTCGGCTTTCTCATCGGGGGTGCCGGCCTGCTGCTGATCGTCATAGTCCTTCTGCAGCGCCTGGGCCAGGGCGAGGTTCGCCGTGGCCTGCGGGAAGTCCTTCTGGCGTTGCAATGCCTGTTGGTAGGCGGCTATCGCTTGCGGGAACTTGAACAGGTGGACGTAGATATTACCCAGGTAGAAATAGGCGGCTGCCGTGTCCAGGCGGGCAAATTCGCCCAGCGCCACTTTATAGTCGGCCGCGCTGTAGGCCGCCACGGCGCGCCAGTACGGATCCTGGAAATGTGCGGCTGCCTCGGCGTAATGACCATGCTCGAAGGCCCAGCGCCCTTGCTGGTCGGCGCTAAAAAATGCATCGGCAAGCGCTCCTGCACGGGCTGCTTGCGGGGTTATGCCGGCTGATACCATCAGCAGCACGGCCAACCAGTGCACTCGCCAGCCACGGCGAATGCAGCACCATGCAATCAGGGCCAACGGCCAGCACAGCCAATAACCGGCGTCCTTCCAGTGCACTTCCTGGCCTTGGTCCTGGACTGCCTGGAAATGCTGCTGCGCATGCAAGGTTATCCAATCAAGATCGTCATCGTTGAGGGTCAAGCTGCCCAACGGCGCGTTGGCGGCCTTGGCCAGACCTTTGAGGCCCTCGGCATCGAAGCTTGCCAGCAGCGGGCGGCCATCGTTACCGATGCGCGGCCGCCCTTGTTTATCGTGCAGCACGCCCCCGTCCTGACTCCCCACCGCCAGTACCAGTACTTGCAAGTCGCTGCCCTTGATGGCCGCGGTGATGGCCGCGAACTGCTGGGTATCGGCGCCATCGGTGATCAGCACCAAAGTCCCGGGCAGCTTTTCGGCAGCCAGCAGGGCCCTGGCCTGCTCGATTACACCCAGCACATCCTTGCCGGGACGATCCATCAACCCGGTGGCCAGCGCCTGCAGAAAGCTGTCCAGCAGACTTGGATCCTCGGTAGCTGGAAGTACCAGATGGGCGCTGCCGGCATAGGCAATCAGCGCCGTGCGGGCCCCGGCACGGCGGGTCAGCAGGTCGTGCATCTTGTGTTTGGCGGCTGCCAGTCGCGAGGGCGGCACATCGTCGGCGTCCATCGACGGTGACAGGTCGAAGGCGAGAATCAACGGTGCGCGGTTGTCGACAAAATCAGGCCGATCCTCGGTCCAGGTCGGTCCTGCAGCAGCCACCGCGCCCAGGCCCAGAATCAATGCAAGCAGGTGCACCGGGTGAACCTTGGAGCGCACCGGAGGGGTGATCACCAGCGCGGTGATCAGGTGCGGTGCAATCAAGCCGTCCAATTGACGCTTGAGGTCATGACGGCGTGTCCACAGCCAGGGCAGCAGCACTGCTGGCACGATCAGCAGCAGCCATAGCGGGCGCAGGAAATGAAAGGCGCTAAGGTCGATGTCCATCCCGGCCCCCTTCTGACAACGACTTCAAACCCCGGTGTGGCAGCCGCCCATACAACGCTGCAACAACATGGGTGACCGTCAACAGCGCCAATGCAACGCCCAACGGCAACCAGAAAAGGTCGCGCTTGGGTTGGTGGCGCAGGGTTTTCACCTGATGCGGGGTGATCCTGTCGAGCGTTGCGTAAACCTGCTGCAAGGCATTGCGGTCCTCGGCGCGGAAAAACCGTCCCCCGGTTTCCTCGGCGATAGCCTTGAGTACCTGCAGGTCAACCTTGGCGTCACCACTGGCCTCGGGGTCACCGATACCGATGGTGTGAATCACGATACCCTGTGCCTTGGCCAAACGTGCCGCGTGCGCCGGCGTGATGGCACTGCTGGTGTCGTTGCCATCGGTCAGCAGGATCAGCACTTTCTGTTGTTCGTGCGCCTTGGCAAACAGCTTGATTGCCAGGCCGATAGCATCGCCCAATGCGGTGTTGGGCCCGGCCATGCCGATCCCCACCTCATTCAACAGCACTTGCAGGCTGGCATGGTCCAAGGTAAGCGGTGCCTGCGGGTAGGCGCCGGTTCCGAACACGATTAGACCAATGCGGTCATCCTTGCGCTGTGCAACGAAATCACGCACCACATCCTTGACCACGCTCAGGCGGTCGGTACGGGTGCCTGCGGCATCGGTATAGTCGAGGGTTTCCATGGACTGGGAAATGTCCAGGGCGAGCATCATGTCGCGCACCGGTTGCGCATGCTCAATGGCTTTTTCGACCCACACCGGACGCGCGCATGCCGCCACCAGCAGTGCCCAGACCAACAGGTTCAACCACAGTTGCCAGCGACTGCCCCCACCGTCGGCCTGGGGCTTCAACCCGGCGGCGCGACTCATGGCCGCGAAGAACGGCACCCGCACTGCGCTGCGCGCCTCGCGGTATTCACTGAGGTAGCGCCAGGCAAACCACGCCGCTGGCAGCAGCAACAGCGCCCAGGGATAGTCAAACTGCCACATGGTGAGTCTCGATCCATTGTCGGCTATGGGCGAGCAACAGGCGCAGTTCCTGCTCCGGAATATTCAGCACCTGGGCCTGCGGCGCGTACGCCAGCGTCTGCAGTTGAGCGCCGAACTGCTCAGGCAACGGTGTACGCGCTCGCTGCAGCAGAAACGCCTGCCACTGCGCCCCACCCAGCGCTGCCACGGGCGGCGCGTCGGTCATCGACAGGGCAACGCGCTTGAGCAACGCTGGCACTGCGCGCAGTGCTTGCAAACGCAATTGCGGATCAGCCAGTTGCTGGGTCAACTCATCGAATTGCGCCAGCGCTTCGCGCCGATAGCGATCGCGCTGCCAACGCCACCAGCGCCATGCTACCCAACCGGCCACAGCGGTCAGCAACAACGCCAGCAACACCCACCAGCCCCAGGTCTGCGGTGCGTAACTGAACGGTGGCGTGCCCAGTGGCAGTTCCTGCAACTGGTCAATCGACGGCACCACGGCGGTACTCACCGCGCGGCCCCAGACAAGCGCCCCAGTTCGCGGCGCACCTGCAGCAAGGGTTCTTCGCCGGTACTGATCATCAGCACCGGGATCTGGCTGCGCCGCAGCAGTTCGGCGACTTCCTGCAGGCGTCCGCCGAGAAACTCGGTCAGCGGCCGGTTGACCTGGCGGCGGTCTACCTGCAGCTCCACTTGCAATTCGCCCTGGGTCACGGTAATGCGTCCCTGCTCCGGCAGGCGCAACGCCAGTGGGTCGTAGACCTGCATGGCGATCACATCATTGTGCGCGCTGAGCTGGCGCAACAGCTGTAAGGTCTGCGCCGACACCCCGGCAAAGTCGCTGATGATGCACACCAGCGCATCATGCCCGGCCAAGGCGATGCAACTGCGCAAGGCGGCGTCCAGTTGCAACTCGTTCTCGCTATCCGGCCCGGTCGCAGACAATGCCCGATTGCTGCGAATGATCTGCGCGCATAACGCTTCTATGCGACTGCGGCTACGCAATGGACGTACTTGGCGGATGCCCTGGTCGTCGAACACCAGGCCCCCGACCCGATCACCGGCATGAAACGCCATCCATGCCGACAGCGCCGCCAACTCTGCCGCCACCACCGACTTGAAGGCGCGCTGCGAACCGAAGAACATGTTCATGCGCTGGTCTACCAGCAGCCAGGTTGGACGGTCACGTTCCTCAGTGAATGTGCGCACAAAGGGCTTGCCGTAGCGCAGCGAGGCGCGCCAGTCCAGATGGCGAAGGTCGTCTCCGGGAATATAACGGCGCAGTTCATCGAAGCTCAGGCCGCGTCCGCGCAGGCGCGAGGCATGACCACCGGCAAGAATACTCGACAGCGGCTGCCTGGAAACAAAGCTCAGGCCGCCGACCCGATGCTCCAGCGCCATCAATTGCGCCAGCGATGCATAGACGAAGCCGTCGGCCGGCAAGGTATCGACAGTTGGCATTGGCATGGCTCAGGCTGGGATCGCTACACGATCAAGCAGCCGATCGATCACCTGATCGGCAGTCACCGCCTCGGCAATGGCGTCGTAGGAGAGTTGCAATCGATGGCGTAGAACCGGATGAGCCACCGCACGCACGTCGTCCGGGGAGACGAAGTCACTGCCGGCAAGCCAGGCATGCGCACGTGCCACGCGGTCGAGGCTGATGCCCCCACGTGGACTGGCGCCGATGCGGATCCAGCGTGCCAGATCGGGATCATAGTCATGCGCATGGCGGGTGGCGTTGACCAAGTCGACCACGTAACGGTCTATGGCTTCTGAAACATGCACCCCGGCGACTTCGGCCCGCGCGGCAAACACTACCTCCTGGGCCAGTTGCTCAGGCGCCTGCACGCTGTCGCGCCCCTGCTGCTCCTCGCGGCGCACCAGGCGCAAGACCAACGCTTCGTCTTCGACGCGGGGGTAGTCCAACTGCAATTTCATCAGGAAACGGTCCATCTGCGCTTCGGGCAGCGGGTAGGTGCCTTCCTGCTCGATGGGGTTCTGGGTGGCCATGACCATGAACAGCGGCGGCATGGCATAGCTCTGCCCGGCGACGGTAATCTGCCTCTCCTCCATCGCTTCAAGCAAAGCGGCCTGGACCTTGGCCGGCGCGCGGTTGATTTCGTCGGCGAGAATCACGTTGCCAAACAGCGGTCCCGGCTGGAACTTGATCTGGTTGCCTTCGGCAGTCTGCTGGAGAATTTCGCCACCGGTAATGTCCGAGGGCAACAGGTCCGGGGTGAACTGGATACGCCGCATTTTTGCGTCCAGGTGCGTGGCCAGTGCCTTCACCGTACGGGTCTTGGCCAGCCCCGGCAGGCTTTCCAGCAGCACGTGCCCATTGGCCAGCAAGCCCAGCAACACATGGCGAATGGTCTCGGCCTGACCTAATACCTGCTCGGCGACTCTGGCCTCCAGGGCAGCTATTTCCTCGCGTATGGTCACGGGCACACTCCTTGTCAGCGCAGCGATGGGGTAAATCTAGCAGCCGCTTTCGCTGGCGCCAGTTGTGGTCCGAATGTTTGGCCTACTGAGTCTTCCAATATGGCTCGATCGCCTGCAGCCGCGGATCATCGGGCGCCACCTGACGCATGCGTTTGACGTACTCGAAGGCATCGCTTCGCTCACCGGCCAAGGCATGCAGGTAAATCAGCGAGTACAGCAGGTCGGGGTCATCCGGCGACTGCTGCAGGCCACTGCGCAATGCGCTGACCGCCTCGTCACGGCGGTTGAGTCGCGACAGCAACAGGCCCTGGTTGTAGCGAATCCGCGAGTTGCCCGGTAACGCCTGGGCCGCGGTCTCCATCCACTGCAACGCTTCGTCTTGCTTGCCCCGCTCGACCAGCAACAGCGCCAGCATGTAGGCCAGGTTGCCATGGTCAACGGCAGGCATCTTGTCCAGGGCAACGCCGTCGCGCAGCAGTTGTTCTGCTTCGTCGAGTTGCTGCGCAGCGCTGACCATGGTGACCAGATTGACCCGCGCCGGAACGAAATACGGGTCGATCCGCAACGCCTGGCGATACTGCTCCATTGCCTCGCCGTCGCGGCCTTGGCGACTCAACAACACGGCAAGATTCAGACGCCCACCAGGCAAGTCGGCATTGCTGCGCAGGCGCTGCTCGTAATTGTCCAGCGCGCCCTTGAAGCTGTCCCGCACCTGCTCGGGCAGTTGGTCCGCCGGTACATCGGCAAGTACCCGGAGCGCTTCATCGCGTACCGCCAGGGTTGGGTCCTGAAGCAAAGGCAGTAGCGGCTGCAGGCGCTGCGCCGCAGGTACACTGGCGAAACCGGAGATCGCATAGGCTCGCACCAATGGGCTGCTGTCCTTCAATGCCCAGCCAAGGCTGATTATCGACTGCGGGCCAAGGTCGGCCATCTGCTCGGCAGCGGTGGCGCGCACGATGGCAGGTTTGCCCGGGTCGGCCAGAATGGCGCCAAGCTGACTGAGCGCCACGCCTTCACCGCTGCGCACCGCGTGAAAGCTCTCACCATAATGCGCAGGACGCTTGCGCGCGCCGAACCAGCCATCAATAGCGCTAGCGGCCCATTCCGGCGTCTGCCCCTGGTGACAACGGGTACACGCGTCGGGACTGGCAGTCTTACTGGCCAAATCCGGGCGCGGGATACGCAAGCTGTGATCACGCCGTGGATCGACCACCATATAGGTCTTGGTTGGCATGTGGCACTCGACGCATTGCGCCCCCGGTGTGCCCGCTTTGTGGTGATGGTGCGCTTCACTGTCGTAGTTCTTGGCCTGCAGGCTTGGAAAGCGCTGCGATGGCGGCTGATCGTTGTGGCACTGCAGGCACAGGCCGTTACCCTCGATTTTCACCTTGGCAGTGTGAGGATTGTGGCAATCGCTGCAACCCACCCCGGCGGCGTACATTTTGCTTTGGGTGAATGAGCCATATTCATAGACTTCGCCGTCGATCTGGCCGTCTGCATGGTACAGGCCGCTGCGCAGGGTGGCCGGCAGGCTCTGGTCCAGTTGTGGATGCCCGGGTAACTGGCCGACGCCCAGGGTTTGCCGCCGGCTGTGGCAGAAAGCGCATTGCTCGACCTGCCCCTGGCTCCCCAGCGCCTTGTAGTCCACCGCCAAGCCAAGGTCCTTGGCAGGACCAGGCACCTCACCGGGCTTTGCTATCTTCGCCCAGTCGACATGGGCTTTGCCGGGCCCATGACAGCTCTGGCAACCGACGTTTTTCTCCTGCCAGGTCGTAGCGAAACTGTCGTCCTGGTCGTTGTAGTTTTTCAACAGGCGAGTGGAGTGGCAGTCGGCGCACATGCCGTTCCAGTTCTGATAGCGGCCGGTCCAGTGCAAAGGGTCGTTGGGCGCAAAGCGTTGCCCGGGATACAGGGAAAACCAGCGTTGTCCGCCTTGCGCCTTGGCACGGCTGTCCCAGGCAATGGTCAAGGCCTGCAAACGCCCGCGTGGCAGCGAAACCAGGTATTGCTGCAGCGGGTAATGGCCAAAGGTTTGGCGAATTTCGAAGTCGGCCAGCTTGCCATCCTCGCCTTCGATATTGACGAAGAAACCCTGGTTCTTGCGAAAGAAACGCGCCTTGACCCCCGCTTCATCGAAACGGGCGTTGTTGAAATTGCCCAACACATTGCTGGCACTGGCATCACGCATCGCCCAGCCGTGATCAGAATCTTTCCATTGCGCCGCTTCGGTTTGATGGCAACCGAGGCACGTGGCGGTCGCCACATAGCCCTCGGCAGGACTTGCCTGCCCAGGCTCTGCTACAAGGGAAGAACTAGCGGATGCCAACGGGGCAAAACTGCACAAACCCGCCAATAAAACCGTGGAAATAACGCGACGCCAGAAAAACGCCCACCTGCTCTCCATAGGTACTGCCTGCCCCATTCCTTGCTCCACGGTCAGTTCTACGGGCCCTGTGCCGGGCTCTCATGCAACCAGCGTCGACGGGTTGCGAGCATTAGGCTAGTGCATTTTTAGCACCGCGGCCGGTAAACATTCAAAGTAGGCCGTTCCTCAAGGCATACTCGTACAGTCCTCTATCGTTGGCGATGCCGAGCTTTTGCTGCGCAGATATTTTCTGATGGCTGATAGTTTTCACGCTTCGATTGAGGATGGTAGCGATTTCGGAAACCGTATGACCGGCCACGAACAGGCGCAGCACTTCAGACTCTCTTACCGAAAGCTCTCTGTTTTCTTGCTGGCCCCGCGAGTTGAAGTCTTCGACCTTGGCCTCGCTGATCAACTTTTTGACCGCGGCACCGATGTACTTTTTGCCTTGTACAACTGCTCGAATTGCATCCACCAGGTTGTCCTGCCCTGCACTCTTGAGCAAAACACCATCTGTACCGGCATTGGCAATATTTTTCAGTACCGACGGGTTGGTCATCATGGTGAGGATAATCAGCTTCAATTTTGGATAGCGTCGCTTAACGAACGACACCAGGGTCAAGCCATCCCCATGCTTTCCGCCAGGCATGTAAAAGTCACTGACCAGCACGTCGGGCTTTACTTTGTCGATTAACTCGGCCAGCGCGGTCGAGTCCTGCGCCTGCCCGCAGACTTCTATGCCTGGCTCACGCTCAAGAATCATACGCACGCCGAACAACACAATCGGATGATCGTCTGCCAACACCACCTTAAGGGTCATGACGACGTCTCCAAGATAGGTTCGAGGTATTCCTTCAAGCTCACCAGGCAACTATTTATCCGTGATAAATCACCTGAAGCGGCAACTTCCTCAAGGTGCAGAAAGTCTTCGGCATTCAATGCACCGATGGTTGCAAGCGCACCTTTGATTCGATGCACATACCGGGTGACAGCCAGGGCGTTACCCTCTGACAGCGCACTCATCATTGACACCCAATCGTGCCGGGTAGTCGAAATAAATAAATCTCGCATCGTCGGCTTGATCTCGTCGAGTTTGGCATTCACATTGGGTTTCGAAACTTCAGCAACGCACACGCCCACCGTTTGCAACGCCGCGCGTAACCCCGTGAGCGAAAAAGGTTTGAGCAAATAACCATCCATGCCCGCCTGCATGCAGCGTTCGCCCTCATCCGCCTGAGCATTGGCTGTCACACCAACAATGGGCACATCGATTCCTTCTGCGCGTAGCTGTCGTGTCAACTGATAGCCATCGAGTTCAGGCATGTTCACGTCGGTCAATATGACGTCGAAAAACTCTCCTTGCTGCAAACGCTGCAAAGCTTCACGTCCATTCGCGCTCATCGTTACCTGGCAGCCTAATTGCTGCAGCTGGTCGGTAAGCACCAACTGGTTTATGGGGTGATCTTCTACTGCCAGTACGCGCAGTGGCTTAAGCTGCGCAGGTAAAGACAAAGGCGCGGCACGGGCTTCTACCGCGTCGCCACCGCCCGCTTGCAGCAATGCCTGCAAAATACCCTGCTGACACAAGCCGCTTACATGCCAGCCGTCGCTGTGCAATTCAGGTATTGCAACACCTTGCGGTTCAAGCCAGACAACGGCAGCAAAGTTATTGGTGACTGATGTTTGAGGGCGGTGTGGCCAGCCGACTAACAACAGGTCATTGCTTGGCTTACCTGATGACGAAGATGTCATAGGCTGTGCTTGCCCTCCTGCATACGCAATCAACGCAAGCAATGTTTCGCGTTGCTCGTTCGCGCCTGCAAACACCTGGACAGCCGGCAGCCCAGCCAGGCTGATGGGTTGCTGTTTTCCGGCACTTGGCAAATCAAGCAACAAGGTAAAACTGCTGCCAAGTCCTACTTCGCTGACCAGTTCGATTGTGCCCCCCATCAACGCCACAAGCTTGCGGCAAATCGCCAAACCCAGGCCTGTACCGCCATAACGCCGGGCCGTCGAGCTATCAGCCTGATTGAACGGCTCAAATAGCTTGTCCTGCGCTGCCTTGCGAATGCCAATGCCCGAGTCGCAAACCTGTATACGCACATCAACGCTACCTGCTGCATTTTCGCTGCCAGCGAGGCGAACGACGATCTTGCCGCTGTCGGTAAACTTGACTGCGTTGCTGAGCAAATTACTTAGCACTTGCTGCAAACGATTTCGATCGCCGATGAGGAGAGGTAAGTCCGGTTGTAGGCAGCAGTAAACGTCGACGCTTTTTTTCCGTGCCAGGGAAATGAAGCTATGGGTTACATCTTCTATCAGCTGTATCAGATTGAATTGGCTTAGTTCCAACGTCAGCTGGTCTGCCTCTATCTTGGAGAAATCCAGAATGTCATCGATGATGTGCAACAGGTAATTGGAGGAATGCTCAATGGCACTCAGATAGCCGTGTTGTTGTGGCTGCAAGGGTGTGTTCGCCAACAGTTCCAATGTTCCCAATACACCATGCAGCGGCGTGCGGATTTCATGACTCATCATCGCCAGGAACGTCGACTTGGAGGCGTTGGCCTCATCGGCTGTTTCTTTGGCCGCCGCCAGCATCAATTCCGCGTGCCTGCGCTCGCTATCATCGACAAACGAAAAAAACAGCACGGGCTGATCGTTGTAGTGCAACTCCGCCACTGAAATATGCAGGTGTCGCGGTGAATGATCCTGGACAGTGAAGGTTGTTACCCCGGTGCGAAGCGTCGACTCACCTTCTGCGAGTGGGATGCTCATAAAAAAATCTCGCAAGCTTGTGCGACCGTCGCCTACCTTGACGTAAGACGCGAGCATGGCCCGAGCGCTTTCACTTTGAAGTAACAACTCTCCGCTGTAGCGGCTAAACACACAGATACCCACCGGCGCCAAGTCCAGCATGGTTCGGTTGAACGCTTCACGCTCCAGAAGTTGCATTGCCTGTTCTTGAGCGGGCTCAAACACAGCACGCCGCACGTAGCGCATGACGACGCAGGCCGAAACAAGGGCTGCAAGAAAAATAACGACACCCGACACCAACGAATAGCGCATTTGCCATAGCACGTCACTGTGGCTCGCATAGTAAACAACCCAGCGCTGGCCACCGCCCAGCTCTTTCTTCAGAAACACTTTGAATATCGGAGCGCCATAACTTTCAAAGCCATCGTTGTTATTTTTTAGTGCATTCAAAAAAAGCTGTGTGCTTCTTCGCGTCAGATCAGGCTGCGGAACACCACTGACAACGTCCCTATCTTTGTCCAGAATCAGGTATTTAATGCCCAATTCCGGCGCTTCCGTCATTGCCGTGGTCAACGACTGCTGGACGCGTTCGTGGGGAATTTCTACACCGAGCCAAGTGTTGGGCATAAGCCGAGGAGAAATAGGCTCAAACAAGTAAGACTTTCTGTCGCGTCCCTCTCCCAATTGAAAAACCTGCAGACCATGGCCGGTTTCTTTTCTCCAATCAACAGGCGCAAGCTTTTTAAAGACCTCATCCAACGTGCCATTATGCGTCGCGTTTGCGTTAAATACATACCGGGCAACCCCAGCTGCGCGGTCCATATAAATAATGTTGAGGTTCGACTTGCGAAGCCCACTGCGCATCTTTGCAGAGAGAATCAAACTCCCTTTTCTACCGTCAACTGCCGGGGGGAAATCGAAACGAAAGCTGTTATCTTCCGATCGATAGACGGCCACCAAAGGTTCGGGCAAAAACTCTATCCCTTTGATCATGCCGGCGAGCAGTAGCTCATTTTCTTCGAAAAAGTCCCGCCCCGCCGTGTAACCATTATTGAAATTCTTACGGTACACGGAGGCTTCGGACATCACCGAGGCATAAAAAAACATAATCACCGCACCCAGCACACCCACGACGAATGCAATCGACAGACAAACAATCAGCTTATAAGCAAATTCCGGCTTTAAGGTTAAACTGTCTTGAAGGCGCGCAGCATACTTAATCATCTCAGCATACTATTCACCCGGCGTTCGGTATTGAATAGGAGAATTCTTATATTCCTTTGAATAAACTCAAGCGCCGAATGCGCACACCATCAGCCTCGTAGGTGCTCCTCCAGTGCTGACGCAGGCATGGGCCTGCTGAAGAGGTAGCCTTGCGCTATTGAGCACCCGAGCGCTTTAAGTAGCGCCAGGTCATGAGGGTCTTCGACCCCCTCCGCAACCACCTTTATGTTCAGCCGTCGGGCCAGGGAAATGCTGCTTTCCAGTGCCGCCTGCGCCACTGCGCTCTTATGAGCGCCATGAACAAAAACTCGATCGATCTTGATTTCGTCAAACGGAATGGACATTAAATTCAACAAGGATGAGTAGCCCGTTCCGTAGTCATCGATGGACAACTTGAAGCCTTTGAGTTTTAGCCGCGCCGCACCTGCCAGGTAATCGCTGTAGTCGTCGGTTTCTGTCGTTTCAGTTAATTCCAGCATCAACGTTGCCGGGTCAGCGCCACAGTGTTCGACGATGCTGAGCAGACGTTCGGGAAGTGACTCATCGGAAAGCAGCGATACCGGGAGGTTGAACGATAAAGTTAGCGGCCGGCCCATCAGCCGCCACGCAGCCTGGGCCTTCAAGGCTTTTTCCAGGAGCATGCAGTTAAGCTGATTGATCCATCCCGAGGCAATAATCGTTCTCAGGAATTCCGAGGGCAAGAGCAAACCTCTGGTGGGGTGATTCCAGCGTGCGAGCACCTCCACCCCCACAATCCTGGCAGTGTTTATATCGTGTTGGGGTTGGTACCAGGCCGTGAACTGGTTTGCGATCAACCCTTCAAGTATTTCGATTGAGCCGGAGGGCATCGAAGCTGCAGCGCTCGTAACTGAAGGCGACTGCAACTGGCTGCGTGCGCTTTCAAACCGACGCAGGGTCGCACTGAGCTCACTTGAGTTGAGCGGCTTGGCCAAGGCACTCAGTTGCTTGAAGCCCAACGAATTCGCCAAACGTTCTACCAGCTGAATAAGCGAGGCGGGTTGGGAAGACAGTACAATGAGGTCCGGCTTTTCATTCAACTGCGCCAAGCGTTTAATAAACACAATGCCGTCCATGTCGGGCATGGCCAAATCGCAGATCACCAGGGCGTAGCGCTTGAGCTTCAACATTTCCAACGCCTGAATGCCGTTTGAAGCGCACTCCACCTCAGCACCGATATCTGTACGCAGCTGTTGGGCCACGTATTCCCGCTGGAACACATGGTCTTCAACCAACAGCACGCACATCGATTCTGCCCTGTGTAAGGCTTTCGATGCATCGTCCTCGCTCATACATTTCCCTCGGATGACGGGTTCGGATTAAGCCTTCCCGCATGCGTCCGCCAAATTTCCGCATGCCTGATCAGCAGCTTCAGCCTATAGCGCTTACCCCGCAGGTAAAATGAGACAGTTCGTAATTTGAATGACGAGCAACCGGTCCGCTTCACCGATTGCGCCAGCAGGACGTTAGCGTCGAAACCAGAAGGGTGATAGAGCAGGCTGGGCATTGCACCCAGCCCGGCAAAACTTAACGAATGTTCTTGATGCTGCCTTTGCTACCGGTCACTTTCACGTCGACCTTTTTGAACACGAAGTAGTCTTGAACCGAAACTTCGTAGCGCGGAGCGACAATCAAGTCGGCGTCGCTGCTCTTCACCGCTTTGAACGCGGCTGCAGCCTTGGCCGCAGAGACCGGATCAAATGCTGCCAGGCCCAGGCCCGAACCGCCATCCGCACCGTAGGTCACGCCATCGGCGAACTGGCTGTCACCACCGAGCTTGATGAAACCGAACAGGATGTTGACGTTCGATTGGCCGCTGATCTGCTCCCCAACAGCAACGTCGGCTTTAAGGTCGGTTTTTACCGATCCCACTACCGGAGCGATCGGCTGGCTGATGTTATAGCTGGTGCAGCCACCGATCAGGGCGGCAGCGGAAACCAATACAGCAGCGCTCAAAAACTTTTTCATGACAACTCCATTTATATATTTTTGGCCCCTAGAAAGGGCTGAAGAACTATGGCGTCGACAGGAAATAAGCTCTATCAGAAGTTTCTTAAAGTTGAATACGATAGATCTGAGAGATCAGATGTACCAGACAAGTGGAGGTGGCTAAACGCCCATGCAAAAATGCAGACTGCGCCTGCAGTTTTGTCGATTGTAATGAGCAAATTTGCACTGATAGGATCCCTCGATCCTCTAGCGCCTATCCAGCTCGTGTAAATTCACGTGGAAAATCAATAACAAAGCAGGGAGACAGCGATGACCGCGCACGCTCAAATGGCAACTGACGCCTCCATACTGGCCCAGGTTCGCAACCACATCGGTCACTTGACCCTCAACCGCCCCGCCGGCCTCAACGCCATTACCCTGGATATGGTCCGCAGCCTCCAGCAACAGCTTGATGCCTGGGCCAATGACCCTCAGGTACACGCCGTCGTCCTGCGTGGCGAAGGCCCCAAGGGCTTCTGCGCCGGGGGTGACATCCGGTCGCTGTACGACAGCTACAAGAGCGGCGACACCCTGCATCGGGATTTCTTCATCGAAGAATACGCCCTCGACCTGACCATCCACCATTACCGCAAACCCATCCTGACCTTGATGGACGGCTTTACCCTGGGCGGCGGCATGGGCCTGGCACAAGGCGCAGAACTGCGCATCGTCACCGAACGCAGTCGCCTGGCCATGCCGGAAGTCGCCATCGGTTATTTCCCCGATGTCGGCGGCAGCTATTTCCTCTCCCGCGTACCCGGCGAACTGGGCACCTACCTGGGCGTCAGCGGTGTTCAGATCCAAGCTGCCGATGCATTGTACTGCGGCCTGGCCGACTGGTATGTCGACAGCAGCAAGCTGGCCTTGCTTGATGAGCGACTGGACACCCTGACGTTCAGCGAACATCCGCTCAAGGACTTGCAAGGCATACTGGCGAAACTTGGCACCCAGGCATTGGAGGATGCACCGCTGGCCAAACTGCGCCCGGCCATCGATCACTTCTTTGCCCTGTCGGACGTCAGCAGTATCGTGGAACAACTGCGCAGCGTAACCGTTGCCGATAGCCACGACTGGGCGCTGAAAACCGCTGACCTGCTGGAAACCCGCTCGCCGCTGGGCATGGCGGTCACCCTGCAAATGCTGCGTCGTGGCCGCGAACTGAGCCTTGAAGACTGCTTCAAGATGGAACTGCACCTGGACCAGCAATGGTTCGACCATGGTGACCTGATCGAGGGCGTTCGTGCGCTGATAATCGACAAGGACAAGCAGCCGCGCTGGAACCCTCCGACCCTCGCAGGCTTGAGCCGTACGCGCGTGGATCAATTCTTCGAAGGCCTGTGATGCCTGGAGTATGCAGATGCAAGACCTGGAACTGACTGAAGAACAGATCATGATCCGCGACATGGCCCGCGACTTCGCCCGTGGCGAAATCGCGCCGCACGCCCAAGCTTGGGAAAAGGCTGGCTGGATCGACGATGAAGTGGTCAAGAAAATGGGCGAACTGGGCCTGCTCGGCATGGTGGTGCCCGATCAATGGGGTGGCAGCTATACCGACTACGTCGCCTACGCCCTGGCGGTGGAGGAAATCGCTGCCGGCGATGGTGCTACCGGCGCCTTGATGAGCATCCACAACTCGGTGGGTTGCGGCCCGCTGTTGGCCTACGGCAATGCTCAACAGCAACAAACCTGGCTGGAACGTCTGGCGAGCGGCGAAGTGATCGGCTGCTTCTGTTTGACCGAACCGCAGGCCGGTTCAGAAGCGCACAATTTGCGTACCCGTGCCGAACTGCAGGGTGATCACTGGGTCATCAATGGCGCTAAACAGTTTGTCAGCAACGCCCGTCGTGCCGGCCTGGCCATTGTCTTTGCGGTGACCGACCCGGACCTTGGCAAGAAAGGTATTTCCGCATTCCTGGTGCCTACCGACAACGAAGGTTTTGTGGTTGACCGCAGCGAACACAAAATGGGCATCCGCGCCTCGGACACCTGCGCAGTCACCTTGAACAACTGCCGCATTCCTGCCACCAATATGCTCGGTGAGCGTGGCAAGGGCCTGGCTATTGCCCTGTCCAACCTCGAAGGTGGCCGTATCGGCATCGCCGCCCAGGCACTGGGGATCGCCCGCGCTGCGTTCGAAGCGGCACTGGCGTATTCGCGTGATCGCATCCAATTCGGCAAACCGATCAATGAACACCAGAGCATTGCCAACCTGCTGGCCGACATGCAGGTTCAGATCAACGCTGCACGCTTACTGATTCTTCATGCCGCGCGTCTGCGCAGCGCCGGCAAACCCTGCCTGAGCGAAGCCTCGCAAGCCAAGTTGTTCGCCTCGGAAATGGCTGAGCGGGTGTGCTCCAAGGCGATCCAGGTGCATGGTGGCTATGGCTACCTTGAGGACTACCCGGTCGAGCGATACTACCGCGATGCTCGGATCACCCAGATCTACGAAGGCTCCAGCGAAATCCAGCGCATGCTGATCGCCCGCGAACTCAAGCACTACCCCCTGTAATCAACCGTCAAAAGGAAACGGCAAGCGACACAGAACTGCTTTCGCTCTTGATTTTGATTTTGATCTTGATCTACCTGCCCCGTTAACCAGAAGGGCCGAGTGAAGGTGTTGCGAAAGGGCTAGCGCGCAGCGCCTTCGGCTTGGCCGAAGTTGCGAATCGTAGTGTTGCTTGCAACGCGTAGATCGCAATGCCCTGTAGCGACACCGTAGCGAGGGTACCCGAAGCGCAGCGTAGGGCCCCTGGTGGGGCAAGCCCTTTGCTTACTTTGGGGCGACTGCCAAAGTAAGGCGCCGTAAGGGCGCAAGGGTGACTCAGCGTCACCCTAACAAACGGATCAGCACCAGATCGAAGAGCCCCATCGCAAGCCAAGCCAAGCCAACCCAAGCCAAGCACCAACACCCATCCCCCCCACAATAGTCACCCCAAATCAAACTAATGCAAATTAGCGATTGAAACCGTAGCAACGGCTGAAGTAAGCTCGGAACCATCACCTGGAGAGTCCCATGTCGCCAACCACCCTCAAACACACTCAACACGCAGGTCGCCCATCGCGTCCCGTGCTGACTGTGGCCGAGTGCGCGACTGCCGCTCCCGCTGCATTTTATTTTGGGTATTGGTTTAGCCACAGGCGCCGCTGATACCCACACCGGCGCCCACTTTCAAGGGGCCGCCGAACACGAGAATACTCAACCCCCGGTCGGCTCCCCGACCGGGGGTTTTGTTTTTCAGGCCCCCGGACAACCGAATAGATAACGAGGATTTACCCATGACCTACACCACCTACCACCGTTACCCAAGCTTTGCATGGCGATTTAGCCAATCCCGTTCGGGCCAGCCTGCCGCCTCCGATCGGTCCTGCACAGGTGGCGCCATCACACCGAATTCCAATCCGGCTCTTTGTCGAACACCTCGATAGGGCCGACAACGCGGGCTTGAACCCGCCGTCTGCCCAGGGAAAAAATCGCCATGCAATCGTCTTCGCTCGCTCTGCCCCTGACCCAACCTCAAGCTGCCAACTCCGCTGTCAGCCAACGCCTGCCCAGCCCGCACTTGCTCAAGCAGCAAATGCCGCTCAGTACCGCCCTCGCCCATCAGGTCGATCACCATCGCCAGGCCGTCCGCGCCATTCTCGAAGGCCGTGACCCACGCCTGCTGGTCATTGTCGGCCCATGCTCTATCCATGACCCGCGCTCAGCCCTGGAATACGCCGACCGTCTCGCTGCCCTCAACGCAGCAGTCAGCGATCAACTGCTGCTGGTCATGCGCGCCTACGTTGAAAAACCGCGCACCACTGTTGGCTGGAAAGGACTGACCTACGACCCACACCTGGATGGTAGCGACGACATGCACGCGGGCATCGCACTGTCGCGTGGGTTGATGCTGGGCATGCTTGAGCGCGGCCTGCCGATTGCCACTGAACTGCTGCAGCCGATGGCGGCCGGCTACTTCGATGACCTGCTTAGCTGGGCGGCCATCGGCGCGCGTACTACCGAGTCGCAGATTCACCGTGAGATGGTCAGTGGCCTGGCGCTTCCTGTGGGCTTCAAGAACGGCACCGACGGTGGCGTTGCCATCGCCAGCGACGCAATGCGCAGCGCGGCCCATGCACACCGCCACTTCGGCATGGATACCCAAGGCTACCCGGCGATTATCGAAACCCTGGGCAACCCGGACACCCACCTGGTACTTCGCGGTGGTCACCAAGGGCCGAACTACGACCGAGCCAGCGTGGCAGCGGCTCGCCAAGGGCTGATCAAGGCCGGGCTGGCCCCGCGGATCATGGTCGACTGCAGCCATGCCAACAGCGGCAAGGACCCCTTGCGCCAACCAGCGGTGTTCGACGATGTGTTGCGTCAGCGCCTCGATGGCGATCGTTCGATTATCGGCATGATGCTCGAAGGGCACTTGTTCGATGGTTGCCAGGCACTGGGCAAAGGAGCGCTTGAATACGGTGTCTCCATCACCGATGGCTGCCTGGGATGGGACGCCACGCAAGCGCTGTTGCGTCAGGGTGCGGCATCTCTGCGCAACATTTCCCAGGAAAAATCGGCGCTAATCCGGTAGTCTCGGCACTTTCTGGAAAAGGAGTATGTCCCATGGCCAAAGCCACTGCCCGTCACATCCTGGTTGCCACTGAAGACAAGTGCAATGAACTGAAGGCTCAGATCGAAGCCGGTGCCGATTTCGCTGAAGTCGCCAAAGCCAACTCCACCTGCCCATCCAGCCGTCAGGGCGGCGACCTGGGCTCCTTTGGCCCAGGCCAGATGGTCAAGGAGTTCGACACCGTCGTCTTCAGCGCTCCGGTCAACACTGTGCAAGGCCCGGTGAAAACCCAGTTCGGTTATCACCTGCTGGAAGTAACCAGCCGCCAGGACTGAGTCCACCATTGAGCCGGCCCGCCAGGGCCGGTTCAAGCACTGCGGTCTGACCTGCTAAGCTTCAGCCACAATCGTGGGCACAGGTAGTCAGGCGCTTGCAAACCGGATCTTCCCTTCTTGCTGTAATGCTTGCTCTGGCCCTGGCCTGGAGCCAAGCTGCGTTGTCAGCCCCTGGGCATGCCCTGACTGTTTATGGCGAGTCGCCTCGCTATCCTGCCTCCTTCCAGCACTTCGCCTACGCCAATCCCGACGCCCCCAAAGGCGGCAGCCTACGCCGCTCGGCGATCGAGATCGGCCAGTTCGACCATATCCTGCCTTATATCGACAAGGGCATCGGCATTGCCGAGGTCGATGGCTGGCTGTATGCCCCCCTTGCCGTGCGTTCCCAGGACGAGCCCTACACTGTGTATGGGCTGATTGCCCGCCAGCTTGAACGGGACCCCGATGGTCGCTGGCTACGTTTTTATCTGGACCCGCGTGCACGCTTTGCCGATGGCCAAGCCATTCGCGCCGAGGACGTACGCTACACATTTGAGCTGCTGATGCGTGAGGGCAATCTCAAATATCGCACGCAGTTTGCCGATGTCGAACGGGTGGAGATCGAAGGCCCCCGGCAAATTCGTTTTCGCTTCAAGAGCAATCAAAGCCGAACCCTGCCTTTGGATCTGGCTACCTTGCCAGTGCTGCCTGAACACTGGTGGAAAGACCGAGACTTCGCCAACGGCGGCGGTTTTGAAGCACCGCTGGGCAGCGGCCCGTACCGAATCGGCCGGATCGACAATGGCCGCAGCGTGACTTTCGAGCGCGATCCGCACTGGTGGGGACGCGATCTGCCGGTAAACCGTGGACGCTACAACTTCGACCACCTCACCATCGAGTATTTCGGTGATACCGAAGTCGCACGCCAGGTGCTGCGCGGCGGTGGCTTCGACTACAACCGCGAGTTCTCGGCGACGGGTTACTCGATCGGCTACAACAGCCCCGCGCTGAGCGACGGCCGCCTGCAGCGCGCCCATCTGGCCAAGGACGCACCACAGACCGCCCAGGGCTTTGTGTTCAATCTGCAGCGGCCGGTGTTCAAAGACCGTCGCGTGCGCCAGGCGCTGGCCCTGCTGTGGGACTTCGAGTGGAGTAACCGGCAGATGATGCGCAACATGTACATCCGCCAACAGAGCTTTTTTGCCAACAGCGCTCTGGCGGCTCGTGCCTTGCCGGATGCCCAGGAGCTCAAGCTGCTTGAACCGTTGCGCGGGCAGGTCCCGGATGAAGTCTTCAGCCAGGTATTTCTGGCCCCCCGCACCGACGGCTCCGGGCTGATTCGCGACAAGCAGTTGCAAGCCCTTGAACTGCTGAGCGCTGCAGGCTGGAAGCCGGAGGGCGATCAACTGGTCAACGCCCAGGGCGAGCCACTGGCATTTACCTTTCTCAACGGCCAGGCCGGTTTCGAGCGTCTGTTGCTGCCATGGAAGCGCAATCTGGCGCAGATCGGCATCAGCATGGACATCCGCCGGATCGACGCCTCGCAGTACGTCAACCGCCTCATGGCTCGGGACTACGACCTGATCGTTACCGGCTACCCGGTGTCGCCTTCTCCGGGCCTTGAACTGTACAACTTCTTTGGTTCGGCAGCGGCCAACGACCCAGGCTCGAACAACTACATGGCGCTCCAGGACCCGGCGGTGGACCAATTGCTCGACGGCCTGGTCAAGGCCGAAAGCAAAGCCGACATGCTCCGTCACGCCCACGCCCTGGATCGGGTACTGAGCTGGAATTACTACTGGATTCCCAATTACTACCCACGAGGCTCCTCGACGGTGTGGTGGAACCGCTTTGGCCTGCCCAAGGTACAGCCGAGCAACGATGAAGGCCTGGACAGCTGGTGGGAAGTCAGCCCGACGGCGTTGACCAACGCGCAGATGGCCGAGCGTCTCAAGGAGCAGCCATGACCGCCTACATTCTGCGTCGACTGCTACTGATCATTCCCACCTTGCTGATCATCCTGCTGGTCAACTTCGTCATCGTCCAGTCCGCGCCCGGTGGGCCGGTGGAACAAGCCATTGCACGCTTGCAAGGCATCGGCGGCGGTGCGCCGGGGGCAAATGTCGAAGCCCTGCACGCCAGCTCCCGGGCCAGCCGCGGCCTGGACCCGAAGCTTATCGAAGACATAAAGCGCCAGTACGGTTTCGACAAATCCGCCCCTGAACGGCTGTGGCTAATGCTCAGCCAATACGCCCACCTGGATTTCGGCAACAGTTTCTTTCGCGGCGCCAAGGTAACCGACCTGATCCTGGAGAAAATGCCCGTGACCCTCTCCCTTGGCTTCTGGGCCACCCTGATCACCTACCTGGTTTCGATCCCGCTGGGCATTCGCAAGGCGATACGCCACGGCACCGCCTTCGACGCCTGGAGCAGCAGCCTGATAGTGATTGGCTACGCCCTGCCTTCATTCCTGTTTGCCTTGTTGCTGATCGTGCTGTTCGCCGGAGGCACCTCACTGAACTGGTTCCCGGTTCGAGGGCTGGTCTCGGAGAACTTCGACCAGTTGAGCCTGCTGGGCAAGTTGGCCGATTACTTCTGGCACCTGGTGCTACCGGTAGGCGCTCTGGTGATCGGTGGCTTTGCCACCCTGACGTTGCTGACCAAGAACGCCTTTCTCAACGAAATTACCCGCCAGTACGTCATCACTGCCCGCGCCAAGGGCCTGAGCGAGCGTCGTGTGTTGTACGGCCATGTATTTCGCAACGCCATCCTGCTGGTGGTCGCAGGCATTCCCCAGGCATTGATCAGTGTGTTCTTCGCCGGCTCCTTGCTGATCGAGGTGATTTTCTCCCTCGATGGACTTGGACGCATGAGCTACGAAGCTGCCGTCTCCCGAGACTACCCTGTGGTGTTTGGTTCGCTGTTCATCTTTACCTTGTTCGGCCTGCTGATCCGTCTGCTGGGGGACCTCTGCTACACCGTGGTCGATCCACGTATCGACTTTGCCACGAGGGCACACTGATGTTCAGTCTCTCGCCCATTTCGCGCAGACGCCTGCAGCGCTTTCGGCGCAATCGCCGCGGCTGGTATTCGCTGTGGCTATTCGCTGTAATGCTGGTGTTGAGCCTGGGCGCGGAACTGGTGGCCAATGACAAGCCACTGGTGATGGGTTACCAAGGACAACTGTATTTCCCGGCATTCAAGCGTTACACCGAGCAGATCTTCGGCGGTCAGCTGCCTTTTCAACCGGATTACCGCAGCCAATATGTGCAAAGGCTGATCAAGGATCAGGGCGGATGGATGCTGTTCGCCCCCGTGCCATTCAGTGCCGACACGCCCAATTACGACCTGCAGCAGCCCGCCCCTAGTCCACCTTCGCCGACCAACTGGCTAGGCACCGACGACCAGGCCCGCGATGTATTGGCACGAGTGCTCTACGGCACACGGGTATCGATCCTGTTTGCCCTGGCCCTGACCTTGATCAGCACGGTGATTGGTATTGCCGCTGGCGCCTTGCAGGGTTATCACGGCGGCTGGGTGGACCTGATCGGCCAACGCTTGCTGGAGGTCTGGTCCGGCCTGCCGGTACTTTACCTGCTGATTATCCTCAGTGGCTTTGTCGAGCCGAGCTTCTGGTGGCTGCTGGGGATAATGGCGCTGTTTTCCTGGCTGGCCCTGGTGGACGTGGTGCGCGCCGAATTTCTTCGCGGGCGCAACCTTGAGTACGTACAGGCCGCACGCGCCCTGGGCCTGCAAGACAGCGGCGTGATCCTGCGGCATATCTTGCCCAATGCCATGAATGCCACCTTCACTTATTTGCCGTTCATTCTCACCGGCGCGATCACCACCCTTACCGCTCTGGACTTTCTCGGCTTCGGCATGCCCGCCGGAAGTGCCTCGCTCGGCGAGTTGGTCAATCAGGGCAAGCAGAACCTGCAGGCGCCCTGGCTGGGCTTTACCGCGTTCTTTGCTCTGGCCTTGATCCTGTCACTGTTGGTGTTCATTGGCGATGCCTTGCGCGAAGCCTTCGATCCACGGGCATAATCGCAGCTTTCAAGCTCAAGAGAGTGGCCCATGCCTGCCAGTGACAGCCTCAAGGATTACCAACAGGTGCGCCAACTGGCGATTCGTTCGCTGTTCGAAATCATCGAGCAGTTCAGCGAGGGCACCCTTATCGTCGACCGCGATGCGCGGATTGTGTGGATGAACGAACGCTACGCCCGCCGGTTTGGCCTCGAAGATGCAGCCAGCGTCATCGGCCAACCCTGCGAGAGCGTGATTCCCGGCAGCTTGATGCGCGAGGTGATCAGCAACGGTCGACCTATCCTCCTGGACATGCTCGACACCCCCAAAGAGCCATTGGTGGTGATGCGCCTGCCGGTCCACGACGCGCAGGGCGAGTTGATCGGTGCCATTGGCTTTGCCCTGTTCGATGAACTGCGCAGGCTGTCGCCGCTGCTCAAGCGCTACGCCAGCATGCAGCAAGAGCTGGCCTCGACCCGTTCGCTGCTGCGTGCACGCCAGGCCAAGTACAGCTTTGCGCAGTTCATCGGCACCAGCGCCGCCAGTCTTGAAGTCAAGCGCCGCGCCCGGCGCGGCGCCAGCAGCGACTCATCCATTTTGTTGCTGGGGGAAACGGGCACCGGCAAAGAGCTGCTTGCCCATGCCATTCACGCCGCTTCACCCAGGGCGCACAAGCCCTTTGTCAGCATCAACAGCGCTGCCATTCCAGAAACCTTGCTGGAAGCCGAATTCTTCGGCACCGCACCCGGCGCTTTTACCGGTGCCGACCGCAAGGGCCGTCCGGGCAAGCTGCAACTGGCGGAGGGCGGTACCCTGTTTCTCGATGAAATCGGCGACATGCCGCTGCCATTGCAGAGCAAGTTGCTGCGGGTACTGCAGGAGAAGGAGTACGAGCCGGTGGGTTCCAATCAGATGATGCACAGTGATGTAAGAATCATCGCCGCGACCTCGACCGATCTTGGCGCGGCAATGGCGCGTGGCGAGTTCCGTGCCGACCTGTACTACCGGCTGAACGTCTTGCCGATTCATGTCCCGGCATTGCGTGAGCGCCTGGAAGACCTGCCAGCCTTGAGCGAAGCGATTCTTGAAGAGTTGGGCAGCCAGCACGAACTGGACGCCGGAGCGCAGTCGTTATTGGCCCGCCACACCTGGCCAGGCAACATCCGCGAACTGCGCAATGTGTTGGAACGCACGACGTTGCTGGCTGACCAGACGCAGCTGAACGCTCGGGACCTGCAGGCAGCGATGGGCAACTTCGAGCCACTTGAGCGGGAAACTGCGCCAGTGAGTTATAAGCAGGCCTGTGCCGATTTTGAGCGACAGTTGCTCGGTACAACCCTTGCCCGCTGCGCAGGCAGCGTGCCAAAGGCGGCGAAGGAACTGGGGCTGGGCCGGTCTACCTTGTATAAAAAATTGGTTGCGCTGGGGCTTTCGTCTCAATAACGAGACTTTAGTTTCTAATTTGAGATTACTTCGCCAGGCTAGCCTGCTCCTAGCAACTGCAGCAGAAGTGACCTCGCCCTAAGAGATCATCATCTCCATTTAGAGACAGACGTCGTTATAAAATACAAATTACCCATATAAATCAGTAACTTAGTTAGTTGGCACGATTCCCGCTATCTCCTGCAACCTACAAAAACAAGATGCACCCAAGGAGACACTCGATGAGTGTAATCATCGCCCTGGCAGCCCTCGCGCTGCTGATGCTGGCTGCTTACCGTGGTTATAGCGTTATCCTTTTCGCCCCAATCGCCGCCCTTGGCGCGGTACTGCTTACCGACCCTTCGGCCGTGGCCCCCGCCTTCACCGGCGTGTTCATGGAGAAGATGGTCGGCTTCATCAAGCTGTACTTCCCCGTGTTCTTGCTCGGCGCCGTGTTCGGCAAGCTGATCGAGTTGTCCGGCTTCTCTCGTTCGATTGTTGCAGCAGCTATCCGCCTGCTCGGCACCCGCCAGGCCATGCTGGTAATCGTATTGGTGTGCGCGCTGCTGACCTACGGCGGGGTCTCGCTGTTTGTAGTGGTGTTCGCCGTCTACCCGTTCGCTGCCGAAATGTTTCGGCAGAGCAACATCCCCAAGCGCCTGATCCCGGCGACCATCGCCCTCGGCGCATTCTCTTTCACCATGGACGCCCTGCCCGGCACCCCGCAGATCCAGAACATCATCCCCAGCACATTCTTCAACACTACGGCCTGGGCTGCGCCGTGGCTGGGCTTGATCGGTACCTTGTTCGTGTTCTGCTCCGGCATGCTGTACCTGCAACGCCAGCGCAACAAGGCCCAGCGTGCCGGCGAAGGCTATGGCACAGACCTGCGCAACGAGCCGGAAACTGCCGCCGACCTCAAGCTACCCAACCCGCTGCTGGCCCTGTCGCCGCTGCTGCTGGTCGGGGTGATGAACCTGCTGTTCACCCACTGGATTCCCGATTGGTATGGCAAGACCCACAGCCTCAGCCTGCCAGGCATGAGCACCCCAGTGCAAACCGATATCGCCAAGCTCACGGCGATCTGGGCGGTGGAAGCAGCCCTGCTGCTGGGTATCTTGCTGGTATTGGTGACAGGCTTCGGGGCGATCAAGAATCGTTTGGCCGAGGGCAGCAAAGCTGCGGTCAGTGGCGCGCTGCTGGCCGCGATGAACACGGCGTCCGAATACGGCTTTGGCGCGGTGATCGCTTCGTTGCCAGGGTTTCTGGTGCTGGCCGATGCCCTGCGCGCTATACCGAACCCCTTGGTCAACGAAGCAATCACGGTAACCTTGCTCGCCGGTATAACTGGCTCCGCCTCCGGCGGCATGAGTATCGCCCTGGCGGCGATGTCAGACAGCTTCATCGCCGCGGCGAACGCGGCCAACATTCCTCTTGAAGTGCTGCACCGGGTTGCGGCCATGGCCAGCGGCGGCATGGACACCCTGCCGCACAACGGCGCGGTTATCACCTTGCTGGCCGTAACCGGTCTGACACACCGCGAAGCCTACAAAGACATTTTTGGTATTACCCTGATCAAGACCCTGGCAGTGTTCGTGGTGATCGCCACTTTCTACGCGACCGGCATCGTTTAAGGAGCAATTGATGAATCTCACAGGCAAGACAGCAGTAGTGACCGGCTCCACCAGTGGCATCGGCCTGGGCATCGCGCACGTGCTGGCACGAGCCGGCGCCGATTTGATCCTCAACGGTTTCGGTGACGTCAACGCTGCCATCGCCGAAGTTGCCCGCCACGGTACACGGATCGGGCATCACCCCGCCGACCTGGGCGATGTGGCGCAAATCGAAGACCTGTTCGGCTACGCCGAACGCGAGTTTGGTGGCGTCGATATTCTAGTCAACAACGCGGGCATCCAGCACGTAGCGGCGGTGGAAGATTTTCCGGTGGAGCGTTGGGACGCGATCATCGCGATCAACCTGTCTGCGGTGTTCCACGGCACACGCCTGGTGCTGCCGGGCATGCGCGCGCGTAACTGGGGTCGTATCGTCAACATTGCCTCGGTACATGGCCAGGTCGGTTCAACCGGCAAGGCAGCCTATGTCGCCGCCAAACATGGCGTCGTCGGGCTGACCAAAGTGGTTGGACTGGAAACCGCGACCAGCAACATCACTTGTAACGCCATCTGCCCAGGATGGGTGCTGACTCCGCTGGTGCAAAAACAGATCGATGATCGCGCCGCCAGCGGCATTGACCCGCAGCAGGCACAGCACGATCTGTTGGCCGAAAAGCAGCCTTCTCTGGCCTTTGTCACTCCCGAACACCTGGGTGAGCTGGTATTGTTTCTGTGTAGCGAAGCTGGCAGCCAGGTTCGTGGCGCTGCCTGGAACATCGATGGTGGCTGGCTGGCCCAATGACGGGCCGCTTGGGACCTGGCTGCGGCAGCGTCTTTTTTATCTGCAAGGAGGCCTTATGCGCCCAATCCCTTTCACTGCGTTGCTCACCCTGACTCTGGCAGTCGGTACCTCGGTACAGGCCGCCAGCCTCAAGGACGTAGCACCTTACCCCGAGGCCGAAAAAGGCTTTACCCGTCAGGTCATTCACGTGCCTGAGCAAGCCGACGAGTCGGCGTTCAAGCTGGAAGTACTGGCGGGCAAGCAACTGCAGGTCGACTGCAACCGCCAGCACTTGGGCGGCACGCTGGAAGAAAAAACCCTGGAAGGCTGGGGCTACAGTTACTACCGCCTGGATAAAGTCATGGGCCCGGCATCCACGCTGATGGCATGCCCGGACAACCGCAAGCAAGAGGCCTTTGTGCCAGTCGTCGGCGACGGCTTCCTGCTGCGTTACAACAGCAAACTGCCGGTGGTGGTATACGTGCCCGAAGGTGTCGAAGTGCGTTATCGCATCTGGTCGGCCTCTGACGAGGTGAAGAAGGCCAGCGTCGAGTAAGGCGCTCAGGAGGCGCGGCGCGTCGCGCCTCCTCTGATCGGCGAGATCAGGCATAATGCGCGGTTTTAGCGCGTTGCGAAGGTACCTCGAAATGAAAGCACAGGCCCGGCATATTCTGGTCAAGACCGCCGAAGAAGCCGAACAGCTCAAACAACGCATCGCCAAGGGCGAAGCGTTCGATGTGCTGGCCAAGAAGTATTCGACCTGCCCCTCCGGCAAACGCGGCGGCGATTTGGGCGAAGTGCGTCCTGGACAGATGGTCGGCGCGATCGATCAGGTCATCTTCAAAAAACCGCTACGCGTCGTTCATGGTCCGATCAAGAGCAAGTTCGGCTATCACCTGGTCCAGGTGTTCTATCGCGATTAAAGGCTGTCACGCCGACGCCCCGCATACCGCTGGCGCTGGTCGGCGAGATCATTGCGCAAGCCTGCGATCAGATCGGAAATTGCCCGACTGCTGGTCAACTGCTCGGCATCGATACCGGTAACCAGCAGGTCGACCCGTTCGCAGGTTCGATCAAACACCTTAACCGTAAGGGAACGATCAGCGGCCAGTGTGCATTGGCAGCGTACGGGCAGAAAACTGCATTCAATGATGTTACGCAACTCCAGGGTCGAGAGCATGGTGATGTCTCCTTGGCAGAGGTGGGCAGCAATCCGTGTGCCCGGTCCAGCCATAAGCCTAGGACATTTCAGGCAACGCTCTCAGACCCTTTGTCTATAAGTGCCTACAACCCCACCTTGCGCGGTGGTTAGGCACGGCGCGCCGCCAGCAGACCGATCCCCGCGCAGCCGAGCAATGTGGCGCTGACCCGATTGAACAAACGTCGCGGTCCGGGCTGATTGAACCAACGCTGCAGGTAAGCCCCCAACCAGGCATAGATTGCGATTGCAGCCCATTCCAGCAGCAAGAACAAACCGCCGAGCCAGACGAATTGCTCCGAGACCGGCACGGGACTATTCACCGTGACGAACTGCGGCAAAAACGCAGTGAAAATCAGGATCGCCTTGGGGTTACCCGCAGCAACGAAAAATTCCTGACGCCCCAGGCGCAGCACGCCGCCCTTGTGTTCGCCTGCCGGTCCGCTTTGACCAACAGGCGCCCGCCACAGCTGCCAGGCGATATAGAACAGGTAGAACGCACCCACCACCTTGATGGTGAGGAACAGGTACTCGCTGGTGTGCAACACCACCGCGAGCCCCATCGCTGCGAGCATGATCATCCCCGCAAAGGCCAGCAGCCGGCCAACCCCGGCGACGCAGGCAGTACGCAAGCCGTAACGGCTGGCATTGTTGAGTGACAACAGATTGTTCGGTCCAGGCGCCATATTCAAAGCAAAGCAGGCGGGAACGAACAGCGCGAGTAACGACAGGTCCATCAACAATCTCCAACGGCTCGATCCAGCAGACTCCAGCCTGAGCGCCATCGCGTCAAGGTACAGTTGAGCAGCAAAACTGTGTGTTTACTGTGCGCCCCCTTGGAGGGACGGACACGCCCGAACGAAAGTGGTTTGGACTGACTCGCTACGCGTTGGCCAAACTCAAGGTGTCCAATGCCAACAAACTGAAGTGGCCACGATTCCAGCCACCCGTGTCGATATGCCAGATATTACCCAGTACCCGCACCTCGCTCAGCGGCGTATGGCCGACGATCAATGCACGCAATCCGGCAATCGGTCGCTCGTCATCGGCCTTCAGGCGCCGTCGCGACCATTGGCAGTACTCCTGCAGTTCATGGGGAGCCTGGCGTTGCAGTTGTTCACACATCTCGGCCCAACTGGCACACGGACAGTCGGCATGCAACAGCCCAACCAGCCCAGCAGACGTTTGCACCTCCAGGGCCAGGGGCATGCGCGCAAAGCGCTCGGCGAAACGTGCTTGCTCGTTGTCCGGCAGGTCGAGAAACCAGCCACCGCCAGCGGCACGATACTGGTCATAATCCAACCAGCCGCCACTGACATGGGTCACCGCCAGCGCTTCGTGGTTACCTTGCACAGCGTGAAACCATGGCTGGTCCAACCAATCCAGGACCTGGGGGCACTGCGGGCCGCGGTCGACCAGGTCCCCCACGCTGAACAATCGATCCACTGCCGAATTAAAACCGATCGCTGACAGCTGTTCTTGCAGGCGCTCGAAGTGACCGTGAATATCACCCACGGCGTAATCCCTGCCTTGCCGGTTAATGGCAAACTGCTCGATACGACTCACCCTGTTCTCCCCTAACCCACCATCCCTGGCAGGCGTACAATAAAAGCTGTGCACAGACTCGCACCTTGAGGTGAATCATGCGCCCTGTATTGATCTTTGTCGCCTTGAGCTTAGCCGTCACAAGCAGCCTGGCTCAAACACCGCCCGGCCCTTCGGTGGAGGTCATCTACGACAACCCCGAACACTTTCGCGATGCAAGCCTGGACAGTAATGGCTACGAGCGCGGCGCCGATCAGCAGGTGATGAAGGAGCTGCGCAGTTACCTGCAAACACTGGGCAAACGCTATCTGCCCCCCGGCCAGACCCTGCGTATCGATATCCGCGATATCGACCTTGCCGGTCGCTACGAGCCTTGGCATCGGCAGGCCTACAGCATTCGTTTCATGCGTGATATCACTTGGCCAAGTATTGACCTGCACTATGTACTATCGCAACAAGGCCAGCCGTTAAGTCAGGCCGATGCGCGGGTCACCGACAAGTTCTACCTGCAACGGCCGGGACGCAGCGCCAACAGCGATCGACTGTATGCCGAGAAGGCTATGCTCGAAGAGTGGTTTCGCAAACAGTTTGCCGTTCAGCATCAGAACTCGTCCTGAACCAGGTTCGTGATGGGCGTGCGCCAAAGCCCCAGGGCAGCCAGCACCGGGGCCGTAAGCACCGGGCCGGCTAGTTCAACTCAGCGTGGCTCAGGGTGCTCACTGGATACCGAGTTGTTGGCCTCTACATCGGCCAGTTCCTTTTCGACAGGCGCTTGATCATCGGCGGGCAATGGAATCTCACCTTCTTTGTGCTTGGGGTCGTGACCGCTCTCGCTGTCCGTTTTGCCGCCTACACCCTGCTGGGATGTATTGCCGGGTGCATTTTCATCAATGTCCATGCTGTTTCTCCTCTGCAGTCGCGCGGGAAATCCGCACATACACATGAGAGAAAGCACGACATATCAAGTGCCCGGAACTGGACGAGTGGTCGCTGGAGGAATATGGGTTTTTCTTGAAGTTTTGTGGAGCTTTGGTGTGTTGGTTAGACAGCGCCTGGTTGTCATTTTTAATATCAACCACCTTTTCTCAACAACAGCTGTCAGTGAGACGAACTTTATATGCAACCCTGGAAAAAGTGCGCCCTGAGCATCATCATCTCCCTCTCGGCCATCCTGTTATTCACTTATGCCATTTCAGGCACGCCTGACAACCCTGACGACCCCAGCGATACGCGCGGGATACCCGTTGCGGCTATGTATACAACGATAATAATCGTCCTCGGCCTGTTCTCCTGGGGCGCTTTGTTAATCGGCCTACTGGTGAACTGGCTGATCAATCCAGAATGGAGAAAATCCAGTTTATTTATCTCGCTGATTACCAGCCTACCGTTATTTTTAACCTCGGCTCTTGGGGTTTTCTGTGTGGCGGCATTCGCCAGTGATTCAGTCAGGGGAATATCCAGCGGTGCGCTGTTTTTTCTAGTGATGGTGTGCCTGCTCTGGAAGACCAAGCGATCAATATGACCACCCATCAGCCAGACGCCGCGCCACAAGCAGATCACTAGACTTCATAGGGGGGACGAAATCAACGCACCTCAATGCAGGAGATCTGTGATGAACAGAATATCTTGGCTTGCGTTGGTAGCAGCAGGGGCAATTTCTGGTTGTGCAAGCAACGCCCGGATTGTCGATGTCCCTCTCACTGCTACTTCTCAAAACGCAGAGCACATCGCTCGAGCCACCCTTAGCCCTGTGGGCGATCAGACCAGCATCAAACTCACCGTCGGTGGTGTTCCTCAGGATATGGCCGTGCCGAGCCGTCTTGACCCGGTTATTTATGCAGGTTCATGCCAACACCTGGGCGCATCGCCTGCCTATGACAGTCACCAGGCCAATAGCGTCGATTATCCGTCGCTAACACCCCGAACCCAACATTGGGCCCTGGCACCGGTCGCGCTGAGCGATCTGGCCAGAGGTGACTACGCGCTGCTCATTCGCAGCAGCCCGGCAGACGGCAGCCGTCCGTTGTTCTGTGGCGACATCCGCACTGGCTAGGCAACCGGCTGTTAGCGGCGCATTTCTATCTGAATAGCCGTGGATGACAGCGTGCCAGGCAAATGCGTTCACGAACCTTTCACAAGCCTCGGTGCATAGTCTCCCCTACTCCTCTTGAAACTTTTTAGCCCGCCTTTTTTGTGCGGGCTTTTTGTTGCCAGGGTTTGCGCCTCCGCACTCCCGGCACTGTGACCCGAACCGCCCGAGCCAAGCGCTTGCCGCTGAGGCGCCTGAACCTCTTCCATCAGAGAATCAGCCCCCGGCCGTCGCTCTACTCCCTCTTCGCTCATCAGGGGCAAGTAACGCTCTCAGCGCTTGAGGAACTTCAATAATTTCCTTGGTAACCGGTGAGACGCAAACATGTGTCAGGCTTGCGGTAAATGCCTTGATATCTGGCGCTAGATTTCCCTCGATTGCAAATGTGAACGAGTGAAGCGAAACACTGGAAACAGTTACCGTCATGGAAAGTTCATCATCCCAAGTGACCGGATGGAGGAACTCCAGCGAAAATGCCCTTGCCGGAGGCAACAAATCAAAACCCAACAGAGTTCTCAAACCGGGACCAGACAGCCAAACTGAAAGCGCATCATGAACGGCCTCAATCACGAAGTACGAAAACCTGGGCGTATAGACAATCCCTTCCGGGTCGCAGTCGCCAAACAACACCTTTCTTTTGACAATCACTGAGTTCGGCACAACATCAATCCTTAATAGAGAGTGACAAAGCTCTGACGCGGCTGCCGACACATCGAGCCCGTGGGAGCGGGCAATTGCTAGCGCATCGATGGATGCCAGCCTGATGGATAATGAATCAACACTCATCTGACTGCACGTACTGCTGGCATGATCCAGTAGCGAGCGGCCAATACCTTTCCCGCGCAGATCCGGCTCGATGAAGAACATCTCTACGCGGCTTTCATTGAGCCCGATAAACCCCTCCGGGCAGTCTAGCGGAGCCGGAAAAAATCACCTCGGCTTAACTGAACACGTTGCGATAAAAGTTGGCATGTAATTATCGATCAGAAACCGCGGCGTCGGCTGAAAAGCTTCCTCGAAGCCTGTAAGCAACAAACCAGCCTGCAACTGCCCATTTATTTGTTCCGCCAAAGTGTGACCGAATACGAAAGCCTCATTTCTGGCAATCTTGTCTGCAATTTCACCCTCACTCAGATCAGTTATATCGGCGTAGGGCAGTGTAAAACGCGGCTTCATTAAACCTTCCTTGGCTAGATCAGCAGAGCGCTCAAAAACAAATACCGCCGGATTGTAGAAGCTGCTGAGCAATTTCCCTCCTTTACAGAGGACGCGATAACATTCAGCCCACACTTTCTGAATATTAGGCACATACAGATTCGAAATCGGATGAAAAATCAGGTCAAAGGATTCATCATTAAATGCTGACAAGTCCTGCATATCTCCCAAGACTGTGCGTAGAGACAGATTGTCCCGTTTTGCAACCATCTCATCTAGTGCCAACTGATCTTGAGAAGCATCCACCACAACTACGTCAGCCCCCGCAGCCGCCAACACTGGAGCTTGTTGTCCTCCGGAACCAGCCAGGCATAAAATACGCTTCCCTTGCACATCGTCAAGCCATCCTGCTGGGAGTTCTGCAGGGATTAGCTGTATTTGCCACTCCCCTCTTCGGGCAGCCTGAATAACTTCCGAAGAAACGGGTTTTGACCAATCACAACCTTCGCGAGCAAGTCGATTCCAGACGTTCTGATTATGTTGGTAAACATCTTTCGAGAGATAGGGGGTAGCCATCGTTTTCTATCCTTAGCAAAGGAAAACAACGCCAAATAGTAAAGCACGAAGGCTTTATCAGCCGCCACCATCAGTCAACCCAAGGTAACTGGCCATAGAGATGCGAACGACCATGCGCTTTTACTTTTGGCAAAAGAGTAAAAAGTAAAGACACATTAATTGTTCATTTCTGGAGAGTCTCGCGGAAAAATTGATACGGTGTGAATATTCTCAATATAACCACCCATGCAGATTCATGCAAGTTTAGGACTCGAAGTCCAGAACGGACTGAAGACGGCCTGAACCATGATGAGTTACATCACTTTCCGGGACACGATAAAATCACCGTTCGGTTAGGTTGTGGCTTGTCGATCGTGACTCAGCCAGAATGGCTTAGCAATTGCGCTAAAATCAACGCCACATTCAGCACGGACGCGCCAAATGAAATTCGTAATCACGCTGCTCGTTTCTAGCTTGTTAACAGGTTGCGGGACGATCAACACCGTCTTCAACGATGACATGATTTCAAGCAACAAGCTTGCCCGCTGGCACTCACATTGCGATGCCATTCCACGAATCTACAGCGGTGTCGCAATGAATTACTGCATTCTGGATGCAGAGCCCCGCCGCGCTGTCGGCTTCGATGGCTACCCTGGGACGCCGTTGATAGTTTTCGATATCGCGCTCTCTGGCATAGCTGACACTGTAATGTTGCCCTACACAATCTATCTGCAGACCGAACACGGAGATATTCCAAAGGCGCATTTCGAGTAGTGGCAGACAAGTCCCTCAGAATTGCAGGTCGTTGCCGACAATGCGGTACCGGTCACCGTATTTCGCCCAACCGTGATCGGACCTTAAAGGGCCTGAAGCACATCGCGCCTGCCCGACAGCAAGCGCGCGGGTGATTCGTAGCAAGGCGTTGGCCCGCTGGGTGACCCGCAGACACCAGTTTGGAGATAGTTACTCACTGCTTCGATGTAGGGTGAGTTCTTGACCAGCGTAGCGTCTCGCATTGTCAGATTGACTGAGTCGCCTGATTTCTGCCCAACGATGCTGCTGAATATCTGCGGGCCGCTCATGCTCTGAGGGCCATACTCAATCCGGAATTCGCCCATTTTAGGGTAGATAGCACTGCGCACGATCCACTTCCCGCAATCACTATTGCTCGGAGCGCCAGCGGTTAGCTTGTAAAAGACCTCCTCGAGGTCCCCAGCTACCGTCATGCGTTTGGTGACCGGAGCTTGGTTGATGTCGCCGGCACAGCCCGACACGCTCAACGCAGCTGCAATCAGAAAAGCCAGTCCCGTCGCTTTACGCATAACTATTTCATCCCTATTTGAGGCACCGACGTTATGTCGGTACACACAAATAACCCAGACTCTCAAATCACGCCACCCCGGCGCCGAGCAACCTAAGAAGGGAAAGGGAGGGATCACGGAGTCACCATTGCTTTTCCCGCCATCGATGATTGCTGAGTTCGTCCAGCAGATCTCAGACCTCCATCATCACGGGCGTTCGCTACTGAAAGAACTGGGGATTCGTTACCAACCGCCATACAACTGTCGCCACACCTATGCGACAATACGCTCAATGTCTGGCCTCAACCCCGCATTTATCTCCCAACAGCTCGGCCACAGCGTGCAAATGCTGCTGTCGACGTATGCGCGTTGGATTAACTCAAGCTCCGACTGGAGCGAGCTGGAAAAGCTGCAAATTGGTATCAAATCGGTATCAGCCGCAATGCCAGCGACGTAAGCTATTGATAGGTAAGCCCTTTGATCTCCACCGCTAACATCACCATGCAGTTCGGCGCCAAGCCGTTGTTCGAGAACGTCTCGGTCAAATTCAACAACGGCAACCGCTACGGCCTGATCGGCGCCAACGGCTGCGGCAAGTCGACCTTCATGAAAATCCTCGGCGGCGACCTGGAGCCTTCTGCCGGCCAGGTAATGCTTGAGCCGAACGTGCGCTTAGGTAAGCTGCGTCAGGACCAGTTCGCTTACGAAGAATTCAACGTGATCGACACGGTGATCATGGGCCACGAGGAACTGTGGAGGGTAAAAGCCGAGCGCGATCGTATCTATTCGCTGCCGGAAATGACCGAAGCAGACGGTATGGCCGTTGCCGAGCTGGAAACCGAATTCGCCGAAATGGACGGCTACACTGCCGAGTCCCGCGCCGGTGAACTGTTGCTGGGCCTGGGTATTCCCCTGGAACAGCACTTTGGCCCGATGACTGAAGTCGCGCCAGGCTGGAAGCTGCGCGTATTGCTGGCCCAGGCACTGTTCTCCGATCCTGAAGTGTTGCTGCTCGACGAACCGACCAACCACCTGGACATCAACACCATCCGCTGGCTGGAAACTGTTCTCACGGCGCGTAACAGCACCATGATTATCATTTCCCACGACCGCCACTTCCTCAACAGTGTGTGCACGCACATGGCTGACCTGGACTACGGCGAGCTGCGTCTGTTCCCAGGGAACTACGATGAGTACATGACCGCTGCGACGCAATCGCGTGAGCAATTGCTGTCGGACAACGCCAAGAAGAAGGCCCAGATCGCCGAGCTGCAAACCTTCGTCAGCCGCTTCTCGGCCAACGCCTCGAAAGCCAAGCAGGCTACTTCCCGTGCCAAGCAGATCGACAAGATCCAGCTGGCCGAAGTCAAGCCATCGAGCCGCGTCAGCCCGTTCATCCGCTTCGAGCAAACCAAAAAGCTGCACCGTCAGGCAGTAACGATCGAGAAGCTGTCCAAGGGCTTCGAAGGCAAGACCCTGTTCCAGAACTTCAGCTTCACCGTTGAAGCCGGCGAACGCGTTGCGATCATCGGTCCTAACGGTATCGGCAAGACCACCTTGCTGCGCACCCTGGTTGGTGAGCTGGGCCCGGATGCCGGCGCGGTCAAGTGGACCGAAAGCGCAGAACTGGGCTACTACGCTCAGGACCACGCCCACGACTTCGAAGATGACGTCAGCCTGTTCGACTGGATGGGTCAATGGACCCAGGGCGAGCAGATGATCCGTGGCACCTTGGGTCGCATGCTGTTCTCCAACGATGAGATTCTGAAGTCGGTCAAGGTCATCTCCGGTGGTGAGCAAGGTCGCATGCTGTTCGGCAAGTTGATTCTGCAAAAGCCAAACGTGCTGTTGATGGACGAACCCACCAACCACCTGGACATGGAATCGATCGAGGCGCTTAACCTGGCGCTGGAGAACTACCCGGGCACGCTGATTTTCGTCAGCCACGACCGTGAGTTCGTATCGTCCCTGGCCACCCGCATCATCGAGCTGAGCCCGAGCGGTGTCGTGGACTTCAGCGGCACCTACGATGACTACCTGCGTAGCCAGGGCGTCGTGGTTTAAGAACGTAACCGCAAGGCAAGCCAAGTCAGTTGCAGCAGCGTCTGCGGCGCAACTGACTTGAGCGAGTCTTGGCACAGCAAGCACTGTCCTTTTTAAAATTAGTTAGCCTGCTTTCTTTTATCGTCGCTGCCAGCCATCATGGGCGCTCTTCTTCCGCCCGCCAGCGAACGAGCACATGACTGCGTCACCCTCCTCCTCAGCCAACACGTTCGCGGTTACGCTGCAGATCCTCTCGATTGTTTTCTACACCTTCATAGCCTTCCTCTGCATCGGTCTGCCGATAGCCGTATTACCTGGCTACGTGCATGACCAGCTGGGATTCAGCGCGGTCATTGCCGGGCTGACGATTGGCCTGCAGTACTTGACCACGCTGCTGAGCCGTCCTCTTGCCGGACGCATCGCCGACAGCAAAGGCAGCAAACAGGCGATCATTCTCGGGTTGATCGGCATTGCTACCAGCGGCGTGCTGACGTTTGTCTCCGCACTGACGGTAAACACACCAATAGTCAGCTTGTTGGCGCTGCTCGCCGGACGTGTGTTCCTGGGCCTGGCTCAAGGCTTGATTGGCGTCGCCACCTTGAGCTGGGGCATCGGCGCGGTCGGCACGGAGCATACCGCGCGGGTGATTTCCTGGAACGGCATTGCCTCCTATGGGGCCATCGCCATCGGGGCACCGCTGGGTGTGATGCTCGCCGATGAGATGAACTTTGCCACCCTGGGGCTGGTGTTGACGGCACTCGGCCTATTGGCACTACTGGTGATTCGCAACAAAGCGTCGATTCCCGTGGTACGCGGTGAGCGCCTGCCGTTTTGGGCCGCATTCGCCCGGGTTGCGCCCTGCGGCATGGGCCTCACTCTGGCCTCGATTGGCTACGGCACCTTGACCACCTTCGTTACCCTGTTCTATCTGGAACAGGGCTGGAGCGGCGCGGCCTGGTGCCTCAGCGCTTTCGGCCTATGCTTTATTCTCTCGCGGCTACTGTTCGTCAATGCCGTGAACCGCTTCGGCGGCTATCCGGTGGCAATCGTCTGCATGAGCACCGAGGCGCTGGGCTTGGCGCTGCTGTGGCTGGCCCCCAGCCCCATGTTGGCACTGGTCGGCGCCGGCCTTACCGGCTTTGGGCTGTCATTGGTGTATCCGGCGCTGGGTGTCGAAGCGATCAAGCAAGTGCCCGTCTCCAGCCGTGGGGCGGGCCTGGGCGCCTATGCGGTGTTTTTCGACCTGGCGTTGGCGATTTCGGGCCCATTGATGGGCGCAGTGGCGCTGCACTTGGGCTATGCCTGGATCTTCTGCATTGCCGCCCTGTTATCGCTGGCAGGCGTTGGCCTGACTCTGCTGTTGTCGCGACGCTCCCGAAGTTATTGATTGACGGTATCCAGCCTGGAACGGCCGCTGCGGCTCAATGTGCGAGTAAAGAAGTGCGCAGCTTCCTCTTGCAATGACAGGTGAATCGTCTCGCGATCGACACCCTCCGGGTCGTCGCACAGCGCAGCCATGTGTTCTCGCTGCTCGTCTTCGCACGGCGCCATGAAGACGAAGTGCCCTGCCCCGGCGAGCAACTTGTAGTTTGGCGTGACTGGCAACTTGCGCGCCAGGGCTTGGGCGTTCTTGTCGATAGCCAGCAACTGGTCGTTGTCACCGCTGTAAATCAACGCCGGCACCTTGACCTGTGCCAACGCATGGCGGCCGAACATCAAGCTCAACGGCGCCATTAGCAATAAGGCATGGATGCGTGGATCGGCTTCGGCTCGCAAATCGGCACGGTCAGCGATGAGTACGCCCTGGGTTTTGCAGGCATCGGCGTCATGCGGCCGCTCCAGGCAATAGCGGCGCAATCGATCCAGGTCGGGCTGGGCGCCGGACAGAATCAAGGCAGTTTCACCGCCTGCCGAGTAACCGATCATGCCCACCTGTTCACCACTGACATAGGGCCCAAGCAGCGGGTCGGCAAGGCTGGCGGAAATAGCGGCGCTTATCTGCAACGGCCGTCCGTAGAGATTGCTCAAGGTTCCCAGACGGCTGTGATCGTGGGCGTTGTCACCTGGATGGACCACCGCCACCACGACAAATCCTCGTCGCGCCAACGCCGTCGCCAGGTCATGCAGAGCCAATGGTGTTCCGGTGTTGCCATGAGACAGCATCAACAGCGGATAGCGACCGGAGGCGATGGGCGCACCTTCACTGGCAGCGACTCGGTAACCGTCGATGCGACTGTTGCGCTCAGGGCCGCTGGAGGGATAGAACGCCAGCGCTTGTACCGGTCGCGCATCGAGCGGGTCGGCAAACACCATGCGATGCAAACCAACGCTGTGCTGCTGTGCAGGTTGAGCATGCGCCAGGCAAGCGAGGCCAAACCAGAAGGCCATGAGTATCGCAGCGAATCTGCCCATCGGCTGTCACCCTGCCTGGTTGATGCCCCAGCATAGAGCGCACTGTTGCGTCGCGGATGAAAGCTCAATGAAAAAACCGACAGCAAGCGCAGCCTGCTGTCGGTTTCGGTCACGCGAGCCAAGCATCAGGCGGCAGCAAACAGCTCGGTGCTGATCTGCTTGCGTGCAGCATTCATGGCGTTGTCGCGGTGTTCCTCGCCATAGGCCAGGCCGTGGGCGCGAACGATCTCGACGTCGGTGATGCCAATGAAACCCAGAAACACCTTAAGAAAGTCTTCGTGGCCAACACCGGTAGGCTGACCAACGTGCAGGCCACCCGACGTGGAGACCAGGATGACTTTCTTGTTGCCACACAGACCTTCAGGGCCGGCTTCGGTATAGCGGAAGGTCTGACCGGCAACGGCGACGCGGTCGATCCAGGCCTTGAGCTGGGTTGGAACGGTGAAGTTGTACATTGGCGCGGCAATGACGACCGCGTCTGCTTCCAGAAACTCTTGCAGGGTTTCGCTGCTCAGCTTGGCTTCATGCTGTTGCGCGGCATCACGCATCGCTTCGGGCGTACCCGCGGCAACCAGGGTAGCGGCAGAGAAGTGGCTGATGGCATCGGCTGCCAGGTCACGGTAAACCACTTCCAACGCAGGATCTGCGGCTTTCCAGGCATCAACAACTTCGCGGCTCAGCTGGCGGGAGGCGGAATTGTCGCCCAGGATGCTCGAATCGATATGCAACAGTTTCATGGGACTCTCCTGATTGAAGACCGCACCTGGGCGATCACGATGGGAAGAATCCTACCTGGATAGCGAATAGCTGATAAGTAGGCAAAAATGCGTTAGTTTGTCCTACTGACAGGACAATGGTGATCCCCATGCAAGACCTCAACGACCTTTTCTACTTCGCGCGGGTAGTCGAAGCAGGTGGTTTTGCCGCTGCCGGGCGTGTGCTTGGCATCCCCAAGTCGCGCTTGTCACGCCGTATCGCCGAGCTTGAAGAGCGCCTGGGCACGCGGCTGCTGCAGCGCACCACACGGCAACTGAAACTTACAGCCGTCGGAGAACGCTACCTGCGCCATTGCCAGGCGATGCTGCTGGAAGCCGAAATGGCTGACGAGGCCGTCGCCAGCATGACCAGCGAACCCCGCGGCCGCCTTCGAGTGTCGTGTCCGGTGGGACTGGCACATACCCTGCTGCCGCAAGTCATCAGCCGCTTTCTTGAGCAGTATCCGCAGGTTCAACTGGACATGATCCTGCTCAACCGCCGTGTCGACCTGATCACCGAAGGCGTTGACGTGGCCCTTCGCGTTCGGGATCTAGGTAATGAAGACCCAATGTTGGTAACTCGACGTTTGCGCCAGGCTCAGATGTATCTGGTCGCTGCACCGAGCTTCGTCGCCGCCCACGCCCCCGTCACCCCCGAAGACCTGCGCGGCCTGGCAGTATTGGGGGCGGTAGAGGCCGACCGTCTTGTGCATCTGCAACTGCTCGATACGCGAGGTCACAAGCAGGAGCTGACCCTGGAAGCGCGCCTGGCCATCGACGACTTTGTCGTGCGCAAGGCTGCGGCAATTGCGGGGCTTGGGTTCACCGCCCTGCCGAGCATGCATTGCGAACAAGAACTGGCCAGTGGCGAACTGGTTCGCTTGCTGCCCGATTGGTCGTTGCCGGGCGGCTACCTGCAAGCCGTCTATCCTCACCGGCGTGGCCTGCTACCGGCTGTGCGGGTATGGATCGATCACTTGGTCGAGTCTTTTGCAGAGTGTGGGGAGCACTATGTCTAAGGGGAAAATGAGCGAAGCGCAGGTGGCGGACTTTTGCCTGAGCCTGCCGGGGGCGCGGGAAGACTATAAATGGGGAGGCATTCGGGTGTTTTCGATTGCCGGAAACAAGATGTTTGCAGTGCTGGACCTGGCGGGCGCCGGGCTTTCGTTCAAAGTCGACAGTGATCTGTTTCTCAGCTACGCCGACCATCCCGGCGTGCGACCTGCACCGTACCTGGCGCGGGCTCACTGGATCAGCATGACGCCACCTTACCCCATGGGGCGCGAAGAGCTTTGCGACCTGCTGCAACGCTCCCATCAGTTGGTTGTCAGGCGCCTGCCAAAGCGCCTGCAACCGGGCCTGCTCATCTGAGCAAAGGCCCTAGCGCGCTACCCAACCAACGACCGTCGAGCAGCAGGTGATCGATCCAGAACAATTGATGCACGGCGACAATTGCCCAAAAGCTCAATTGGAACGAGACTTTGCGGGTTTTATGCCGCAAAGCCTGCTGAGCCAACAGGGCCCCAGGCCAACCGCCCAGCATCTCGCTGGCATGCAGCACCTTCTCCGGGGTTCGCCAGCCTTGTGTGCGAGCCTGATGCTTGTCTCGCCAATACAGCGCAAAACTAACCAGACTGACGAGCGGGTACGCCACGGCAGGCAACCAGGACTGCCCGCTGAGCAGCATCTGCAACGCCCCTCCCAGCGGTAGCAGGCACAGGCCAACAAACACCAGCAACTTGCTGCGCGGATGCTGGACAGTAGCGTTTGCACCGGCAACGTGACGGCCGGAGGGCTGTGCTCGGCTCATCGACTCAACCCTGGGCCGTGGCCCAGTCGACCCAACCGAACTGCCAGGTCGCCAGGATCATCAAGCCAAAAACAATGCGGTACCAGGCGAACATGGCATAGCTATGGTTGGCGATAAAGCGCAGCAAGGCCCGCACGGCAATCATGGCGAAAATGAACGAGACGACAAAGCCGATGGCGAAGACCGGAAAATCGCCGGGCTGGAACAGATCGCGGTACTTGTAACCTGAGTACACTGCGGCTCCGACCATGGTCGGCATGGCCAGAAAGAACGAAAACTCGGTGGCAGCCTTGCGCGACATGCCGAACAGCAAACCGCCGATAATGGTCGAACCGGAGCGTGAAGTACCCGGAATCATCGCCAGACACTGGGCAAAGCCGATTTTCAGGGCGTCAGTCCAACGCATGTCATCGACACGCTCAACGGTGATGACATGCTCACGGCGCTCGGCCCAGAGCATGATCACACCGCCAATCACCAACGCAGTGGCGACAGTGATGGGGTTGAACAGGTAATGGTGGATCAGATCGGCAAACAGCACGCCCAATACCACCGCTGGCATGAAAGCGATCAGCAGGTTGGCGGTAAACCTTTGCGCTTCACGCTCCTTGGGCAGCCCGACGACCACGTCGAAAATCTTGCGCCGAAACTCCCAGACCACGGCCAGGATCGCACCCAACTGAATGATGATGTTGAAGGCCATTGCCCGCTCGCCACCGAAGTCGATCAGGTCCGCGACCACAATCTGGTGACCGGTACTGGAGATCGGCAAGAACTCGGTCAAGCCTTCGACAATACCCAAAATGACGGCCTGCAGGCCAGTCCAAAGATTCATTATTCCCCCACGAAGCGATGCCAACGGCATGCCCCCGTTGTAGTTTCCATAAGCCAAGGCTGTTACGAATATTCGGTCGATTTACCGCGACAGTTGGTCGCACAGTCGGCAAAAAAGTTCAGTCACCCTTCAGGTTTGCCGCGACCGGGCCGAAATCCTATCAGACCTCTCGTATAAACGCTGCTGGTCGCTACTACACACCTGGGTAGATCGGGCACTTAGCCCTTGGTCGAGTAGGTGGTGGGAAAAAACCATGCTGGGATGCGCAGGACAATAAAAAGAATCCGGGGTGACCGTTCTATGAAGACTCTGCGAAATATGTCGATCAGCCGCCGCTTGTGGCTGATTCTGGTAGTGGCGGTGGTGATGTTGCTGACCCTGGGCTTGTTGATGCTCAGACAGATCCACGGCGACCTGTATCAGGCCAAGGCCCAGAAGACCCAGCACGTGGTGGAGACCGCAGCCGGCATCCTCACCTATTACCAGGGGCTGGAAGCCGCTGGTACGCTGAGCCGCGAGGCTGCCCAGCAACAAGCGCTCAATACCGTACGCGGCCTGCGCTACGACCAGAACGACTACTTCTGGATCAACGATCTCGGGCCGAAGATGATCATGCACCCGGCCAACCCCAAACTGGATGGACAGGACCTGTCCGGCATTCGTGACCCCGATGGTTTTGCCCTGTTCAACGAAATGGTCACACTGGCCAAGGCCCAGGGCGCGGGCATCATCGACTACCGCTGGCCGAAGCCTGGTGCCAGCGAGCCGGTGGAAAAGACCTCCTACATCCAATTGTTCAAGCCTTGGGGCTGGGTCATCGGCTCGGGGGTTTATATCGATGACATGCAGAACGAGTTCATGCGTCAGCTGCGCGATGCCTCACTGCTGGGCCTGGGCATCGCCCTGATCATGACCCTGCTGGTGGCATTGATAGCCCGCAGCATCTCACGGCCGTTGCAGGAAGCGGTCGATGCCATGTCCATGATTGCCAGCGGTGAAAGCGACCTGACCCGCCGCCTGGACACCCACGGCCGTGACGAAGTAACCCAGTTGGGTGAGCATTTCAATCGTTTTACTGGCAAGTTGCAGGGTGTCATCGGCCAGTTGCAGGGTGCGGCCCATGCCTTGGGGCAATCGGCGGTCGATGTCGGCAGCAATGCCAACCAGGCCCAGCAACACAGCGAACAGCAATCGGCGCAAATGGAGCAAGTGGCTACCGCAATAAATGAAGTGACCTACGCCGTGCAGGATGTGGCCAGGAATGCTGAACAGGCTTCCAGCGAAATGCGTGATGCGCAACAGCGTGCCACTCAGGGTCAACACAGTATCCACGGCAGCCTGCAGCAGATCGATCAGTTGTCGGGCACCATCGATGAAGCGGTTCAGGTGATCCAGACCCTGGCCAGCCAGAGCACCCGCATTGGCAGTGTTCTGGAAGTAATACGCTCGATTGCAGAGCAGACCAACCTGCTGGCACTGAACGCGGCCATCGAGGCGGCCCGAGCGGGCGAGCAAGGCCGCGGCTTTGCCGTGGTTGCCGATGAAGTTCGCCTGCTGGCCCAACGTACCCAGCAGTCGACGGCAGAAATACAGAGCATGATCGAACACCTGCAGGGCCAATCCGAAGCGGCAGTGAAGGCAATCGATGCCAGCAGCGCCGCTTCGCGGCAAACCATCGAGCAAGCCAATGAAGCGGGTGTCAGCCTCGATGCCATCAGCCAAGCGTTGCACAACCTCACCGCCCTCAACGCCTCGATTGCCAGTGCCACGCTGCAGCAGTCGCATGTGGTCGAGGAGATCAACCGCAACGTGACTGAAACCGCAGACCTGTCACGCCAGACCGCCACGGCAGCACAGCAGTCGAGCAATGCCGGTGTGGCGTTGAACCAGCTGCGCGAACAGCTGGATCGATTGCTGGGCCAGTTCCGGGTGTAAAGCGATAGCGGTTGGAGTGTGGCTTGCGAGGCGACTCAAGGTACAATCGCCGCCCTCCTCCGAACCGCCAAGGAACGCCGATGTCCGGCCTCGAACTGTTCGCCGCCGTACTCGGCGTTATCGCCGTATGGCTCACGACCAAGCAGAATCCGTGGTGCTGGCCCATTGGCCTGGTCATGGTGCTGCTCTACAGCTGGATCTTCTTTGAAGTGCGCTTGTACTCGGACATGCTTTTGCAATTGGTCTTCGCGGTGCTGCAGGTCTACGGCTGGTGGCAATGGACGCGGCCAGACCGCCAGCGCGAAGCCCGTCAGGTAAGCCAGCTTGCCACCCAGCCGCTGCTATTGGGCCTCGGCCTGGGGTTGCTGGGCAGCCTCGCTCTAGGCGCAGCGATGTCGACCTGGACCGATGCTGCACAACCTTGGCTAGACGCGGCGCTGACCGCATTCAGTCTGGTCGCGCAGTTATGGATGGCACAAAAACGCGTAGAGTGCTGGCCTCTGTGGGTGATACTGGACGTGATTTTTGTTGGCCTGTTCCTTTATAAGGGGCTGTACTTGACCGCAGCGCTGTACGCCTTGTTCACCTTGATTGCAGTGCGTGGCTGGCGCGAATGGCGTCGCGACCTTTCGTTGGTCAGCGCATGAAGGTCCTGGTGCTGACCGGCCCCGAGTCCAGCGGCAAGAGCTGGTTGAGCGGCGAAATCCAGGCGCATTTCGGTGGCGAATGTGTGGGTGAATACGTACGCCACTTCATCGATGAGCAAGGCCGCGACACCTGCTACGCCGACATTCCTGCGATTGCCCAGGGCCAATTGGCCTGGGAGGACGCCGCACGGGCCCGTCAGCCAGAACTCCTGATTCTTGACACGCACTTGTTGAACAATCTGCTCTGGAGCCGGGTGCTGTTTGGTGATTGCCCGGCCTGGATCGAGCAGGCCCTGCTCGCACGCCGTTATGATCTGCATCTGTTGCTGGACCCGGCAGGCGTGAGCTGGGTAGGTGATGGCCAACGCTGCCAACCCGACCTTGGCCAGCGCCAGGCGTTTTTCGCCGACAGCCTCGGCTGGCTGCAGCGCAACGAGCAACCCTTCAAAGTAATTGGCGGTGACTGGCCGCAGCGTAGCGCGGCGGTATTGAGCGCGGTACAGCAGTTGCTTAGCGGCAAATCGCCAGCCTGCCCCACCGAGTGTTAATGCGTTGTAACACCCCAGTGGGCCATAGCCCCCGTTTTTGCGCACTGGTCCCCAATTCTGGGGGCCGTGTTAAGCCGACGATACAGTCGGTTAAAAAAGCCTTCGGACACCGCAGCCACCACTCCAAGCAGTAACCTCGCAAAAAAATGTCTCACGGTTGATACAGCGAAATCACTTCCTCTCTGCGACTACCCACCAAGCCTTTGTTTCTTAATCAAAAACCAAAAGCGGCACGGCTTCTGCTCTCCTCCTCACAACGCTGAAAAGGGCCAGCGCACTGAAGAAGGAATCGCCATCGTGGGAACCCTAGATAAAGGCATTTATCGCCTCCTACTGGTCGGCTGCGTTTTAGGAACAAGCCTCAGCTTGCCAGTCCAGGCCGAAAACGGAGTCGTCGTCATCACTCGCGATGTGCAAGTGCGCAACGCCGTTCGTGCCCCGCTCATACCCGACCCCAGTCCGGTCACCGTCAATACCAATCCCTCCGCGCATATCCTCAGACAGACCAACGAACTGAGCGACGGTGATTTTGCCGGCGTCAGCAGCGGTGCAGGCATCTCTTCCCTGATCACCCAACAGACCAACAATCTGGGCGCCAATATCAACCATCAGAACCAATTGCCTAATCTGGCCGGCGGGCGATCCGGCAACTCCGGCAACGGTATCTCCAACATGGTCAACTCCAACATCCAGAAGGGTCTGGCGCCCCTGCAAATCCTGACTGGAGGCAAGTGAGATGAGGCACACGCTGCTGATTCTGGCCACCTTTTGCAGTGCATCGGCCTTTGCCCAACCCCCAGTCATCAATAACGCCACCATCGACAATTCCGGCAAGCAGTATCAGGGCAACTTCGCTGTGAACCAGGCTGCTGGCGATCTGCTGCAACAAGCCAATGCCCGGGCGTTCGCCATCGGCCAAGGCGCCAGTGCAACCACTGACATTCGCCAACGCTCGATCAGCATTGTCGACCCCTCGATCGCCGCCCAATCCAACATTCAGGGCGACTCTTTCAGTAATGGCACCGGCGCGCTAGGCGTCAACCAGAGTGCAGGCGCCAGCAACCAGCAAGCCAACGCACTTCGTATCAGTATCAGTAATCAGCCGCAAAGCATCGATGACAGCGTCCTCATGCAACAGAACGTGGCGCTGGTCAACAACTCCGATCCAACTGGCTCTGCACCCGGCTATCGCCAGATCACTACCAGTGATCAGGCATTCACCGGTAGTCGTGGGGTGATCCAGTTGAATCAGAGCGCCGGGGTAGGAAATCGAACAGCAAATACCCTGAGCGTACGGGTCGCGGACTGACCCAAACAGGTAAGAACAACACTTAACCTAAAATAAAGTACGGAGAATCACCATGAAACCCTCGATGGCACTCAAGCCTCTGGTTTTCGCAATTGCTGCGGTCATGGCTGTTGCTGTACAAGCTGAACAAAACGATCGGCGTGGTAATGGCCACAATCACAACCACACGCCTCCTCAAAGAATGATTGATATCGATGCAACGGCCAACGCACACGACAGGCAAACCAGTACCAACAATAAAATCTGGAACGAAGGCGTTCAAAACGAAGCAGAAATGAGCAGCTCTGCAGGCGGCACCAGCGGCAACGTCGGTGTCAACGTGGCTGCAGGCTCCGGCAACCAGCAGGACAACGCCGCGGCCATTGCCAACGCGGCTTCTGATGCCAGTGCCATCGACAACAGCTTCGTCTTCGGTACTGCCGAAGCCACCGCTCGCGTCGTTCAAACCAGCAACAACAACAAGGTCTTCAACTTCGGCACCACCTCATCTGCTGTGATGAGCGGGTCTGCCAACAGTGCCGACGGCAACATGGGTGTCAACATTGCCGCTGGCGACCTGAACCAACAGAAAAACACCATGGCAATTGCCAACACCAACGCAGGACTTGGTAGTGCAACCGCCACCGCCTCCGCCGATCAAAGCGGCCCAGGCCTGGAAGTCACCAACAGGGCCGACCGGACCTATCGTGTGGATACGCTGACGGTTACCAAAACCTCCAGCGGCTCATCCTCTCGCGAAGGCACATTCGAATCGACCGACAACAGAAGTTCCTCTTCGAGCCTGAACCTGAGCGGTTCCCACAACTCGTCGGCGAACGGCTCCAACAGCACTGCCTCCAGCGGTTCCAACAGCTGGAATGCCAGCGGCTCCAACTCGTCCAATGCCAGTGGCTCCAACAACTGGAATGTCGACGGTTCTGCCAATGCTAACGCCAGCGGTTCCAACAACAGCAGCTCGAGCTCTACCTCGGCTTCTTCGTTGAACGCTGCGCTGAACGTTGCGGCAACTGCTGCCGGGAACGTCACCTGGGATGACGGCCGTCGTGAACGCAGCCGCAGTGTAGATGCCAGCGCGTCGCTTGATGCAACGCTGGACGCATCACTGAACACCTCGCAGCAAAACACCAACGAGTCGTCCTTCGATACCGCGTTCGATGCCTCGTTCTCCAAGTCGTTGAGCTCTTCGTACGACAGATCGCGTGACTCTTCATATGAAAAAGCGCACGACTCTTCATATGAAAAAGCCCACGAATCTTCGTATGAACAAGCGGCCGCTTCCTCGTTCGACAAGTCGTTCGAAAAATCGTCCGAGTCTGCCAACGATGTATCGAAAAGTTATAGCGAGGCCAACTCCTATGACTTGAGCAACACCATCTCGTACCAAGTGCTGACCCCAACCGGCTGGGCTAACCCTGTGACCAACACTGCAACCCTGAGCGGTTCGGTGAACGGCGGCAGCGGCAACCTCGGCGTCAACGTGGCATCGGGTGTAGGCAACCAGCAAAGCAACTCGCTGGCCATCTCCAACCAATCGTTCTGATTGTTATGGCCTGGAGGCCCCCTTCGGGGGGCCTTTTTTCAACAGAACCAGAAGGCGCCCGACCATGCGCATCATTGCCTTGGCGTTTTTGCTTTGTGTGGCCAGTGTGAGTGAAGCTGCTCAGATGCCACTTTCCGTGTTACCCGGTGGTGCGGTGGTATTCAAGCCCATCCAAAGCGTACGCGAGCGCAAATTCGCTGACCTGGTTCAACAGAAAACCGATTTCAGCTGTGGCGCCGCAGCGCTGGCGACCATCCTGCGTCAAGCCTATTGGCTGGACGTGAACGAAGAGCAGATCATCGAAGGCATGCTCGCCCACGCCGACCAGGACCTGGTCCGCGTCCAGGGTTTCTCCATGCTCGACATGAAGCGCTATGTAGAAAGCCTGGGCATGCGCGCCCGTGGCTATCGGGTTGCACCCGAGACCTTGAACAATGTCCGCATTCCGGTCGTGGTACTGATGGACATCCGCGGCTACAAGCACTTTGTAGTGCTACAGAAAGTCGACAAAGGCTGGGTGTATATCGGTGATCCGGTACTGGGCCACAAGCGCTACACCATCGACGACTTTGTCAAAGGCTGGAACGGCATCATATTCGCCGTCATCGGCCAAGGCTACGACAAGACCAATGCCTTGCTCGACCCGCCGCTGCCGCTTACCGCCAAAAGAAAAATAAACAACTTCACCCCGGTGCAAGACGCAGAGTTGATGGATTTCGGATTCATCCAAAGCGACTTCTTCTAATGACACGTGAGCACGACGCTCCTGGAGCATGCAATGAAGACTCCAATCTGGCTGACCCTTGCATGTCTGGCTGCCAGCCTGCCCATCCAGGCCCAGACATTTCAACCCATTGAGCTCAAGGACCAGGAATTGGCGAACCTGCGCGGTCGCTACGTGATGCCCGGACGCATCATCAGCTTCGGCGTTGTCATGACCAGCACATGGCAAAACGCCAAAGGCGATGTAATCGGCGCAACCTCCTCGATGCAAGTGCAGCAATCGACCATCAAGCCCCAGTTCTATGTGTCGATGATCAATGAAAAAGGCAATGGCACGGCGCATTCAGGGAATACCGGCACGGGTACCGGTACCGTCAATGGTGGTGCCGGCCTGAACAGCACCGAAGGCGTAACGCAGATCGTGCGAGCCGCCGGCGACAACAACACAGCCTACAACGGCGTGGACATCAGAGTCACCAAGGCCAACCAGGCACCCGCCGGCCAACAACAAGGCAAACCGTTGGCCCCAGGCTCGACCGTGGTCGGCGCGAACGGCGCAGGTTCGCTGAGCGTTTCCTCCACAGGGTCTGGTGTACAGATGAACATTGTTGCCAACAATAACCAGGGCAATACCGTACAACGCCTGGCCCAGGGCGGTCTGATGCAGAACACGACGTTGCTCGGTGGCGGCAACCAGGTCAGGAACCTCACCTCGCTGAACGTGGTGCTGCGTGAGAACGTGCCGACCGCCGGTTCGCTCAATGGCAACCTGGACCAACTCAAAGGCCTTCGTACTCTCGGATACTGATCTACGCTGAGTCTCATCGAATGTAGTCAGAAGGGACGGCTAACCCATGCACCGATCGTTAACGTTCAGAGCTGTCGTTTGTTTGAGTACCCTGGCACCGGCTACATTGCTTTACGCAGCAACGGACCCCCAGGTCGAAGCACTAAAACAAGAACTCATGGAGCTGAAACAGCGTTACGAAGCACAACAGAACGCGCTGATGGTACTCGAGCAGCGCGTTCGCCAAGTGGAAGAAGCACCAGCTACACCTGCTCCCAGACGCCTGACCAAGTCTCCAGCTGAAACCCCCAGGAGCGGCCAGACCGTGGCCGCAGGCGCGCCTGGCACCACCGGCAGTTCATACGGGCAGTCACTCAAAGATGACTCCGAACCGGCGCAGAGCGTTTCCAATTTGTATGACGAAGCCAGCGGCTTCTTCGGTGGCGGCAAGTTCAGCGTCGAAACCGGCCTCACCTACACCCACTACGACACCCGCGCACTGGTGCTCAACGGTTTCCTCGCGCTGGACTCGATTTTCCTTGGCAACATCAACCTTGACCGCATCAAGGCCGACAACTGGACCCTGGACCTGACGGCCCGCTACAACCTGGCGCAACGTTGGCAATTCGACATTAACGTTCCCGTGGTCTATCGCCAGTCGACCTATTCGTCGGGTGGCGCCGGCGGTTCCGGCCCGACTACATCGGATGCAACCGTCGATCGCGACCCGACCATAGGCGATATCAACGTTGGCGTTGCCTACAAATTCCTCGATGAATCCGAGAACCTTCCCGACGCGGTGTTCACCCTGCGCGTCAAAGCGCCGACTGGGGATGACCCCTATGGCATCAAGCTGGTCACCGACCCGACCAACGACAACCTGGCGGTGCCTGAAAGCCTGCCTACCGGCAACGGTGTCTGGGCGATCACACCCGGCATCTCACTGGTCAAGACCTTCGACCCTGCCGTGCTCTTTGGTAGCCTGTCCTACACCTACAACATGGAAGACTCGTTCAGCGACATCAGCCCGGCAGTCAACTCCAAGGTCCCGGGTGACGTGAAGCTCGGCGACTCCTGGCAGATCGGTGCCGGTATTGCCTTTGCCCTGAACGAAAAGATGAGCATGTCCTTTTCGTTCTCTGACCAATTTGCCAGCAAAAGCAAGATCAAGCCTGACGGCGGTGACTGGCAATCGATTTCCAGCAGCGACTACAACGCGGCGAACTTCAACATCGGCATGACCCTGGCCGCTACCGATAACCTGACCATCGTCCCCAACCTGTCCATCGGGCTGACAGACGACTCTCCGGACTTCTCCTTCAGCCTGAAATTCCCGTACTACTTCTGATGGCGGGCTGGGTGAAAGCAATAGTGCATGACTGCGGATCGGTTGCTTTGGGTCGTGATCTGCAGTCAGCGAATCTGATGTTTGTGCAGCAAGCGGTAAAAGGTTGGCCGAGACACCCCAAGCACCTTGGCGGCGATACTCAAGTTATCGCTGTGCCGATTGAGTACGTCGCATAGCGCCTGGCGCTCGGCACGGTGCTTGTAGTCTTCAAGGGTACCCATGCTCAACGTGAAAGCATGCTGACTGAGCAAACCCAAGTCCTGCGCCTCGATCTGCCGCCCTTCTGCGAGCACCAGGCCACGCCTGACGCGGTTGGCCAGTTCACGCACGTTACCCGGCCAATCATGCTTGCCCATAGCAGCCAATGCGTCTTCACTGAACGAGCGCGGTCGGCGTCCGGTTTCCAGGCTGTAGAAGTGCGAAAAATGGCTGGCGAGCATCGACAGGTCGCCATGGCGGTCACGCAGGGGCGCGGTGATCACCTGCAGAACGTTGAGCCGGTAGTACAAGTCCTCCCGGAAACGCCCGCTGCTGATGGCCCTTTCCAGGTCCACATGGGTAGCCGCCAGAACCCGCACATCGACTGCTATCGGCTGGCTACCGCCAACCCGTTCAATGTGCTTTTCCTGAAGAAATCGCAACAAGTTCGCTTGCAGTTCCAGGGGCAGGTCACCAATTTCATCCAGGAACAACGTGCCGCCGTTGGCCGCTTCGATGCGACCGATCTTGCGCTGATGGGCGCCAGTAAACGCGCCCTTCTCGTGGCCGAACAACTCGGACTGAATCAGGTTTTCAGGAATTGCCCCGCAATTGATCGGCACAAAGGGTTTGTCGCGGCGCTGGGACTGGCGATGCAAGGTCCGCGCGACCAGCTCTTTGCCGGTGCCGCTTTCGCCGCGAATCAACACCGGAGACTCCGTGGGCGCCAATTTGCTCAGCAGCTTGCGCAGTTCGCGAATCGGTCGGCTTTCACCCAGCAGCTCATGCTCCAGCTCATCGACATGCACGCTGCCCTTGCCTCGCAGGCGCGCCATACCGAAGGCTCGGCCGATGGTGACCTGAACCCGCGAAACATCAAACGGCAAGGTGTGAAAGTCGAAAAACCATTCACAGACAAAGTCGCCAACATTCTGCATGCGCAGCTCGTCAGGGCTGAGTACTGCGATCCACTCGGTATTGCTGCGCGTGATCAGGTCCTTGACCGCATCCGGATGCTGCAGGTGTGATGCCTGTAAACGCAGCAAGCCGACATCACAGGGCTGTTCCAGGGCCGAGGACAAGGTTGAGCTGAAAACATCCCAGCCGACATTGCGCAAGCCTGGCAACAAACGGTGGCAATCGTCGCACGGGTCAACGATCAGCAGGCGACGGTTGGGTACAGGTTCGAGCATGACCTTTCCTTGGCGCCAATTATGGAATTTTAAATAGAAACAGCACGTTGGCAGGCCCGTCTGTAACAGTAGCAACGTTGCGTCAATCGCCCACTACCGTTTGTCCATAAAACGTGAAAACGGAGTTAAGTCCGTGTTGTTATTAAACTTCCTGCGTCGCCGCTGGCTGCCAACCTGTATGTTTTCCAAAAATAATTAAATTATTTTGAAGATTGTTGTGACTCGATCCCCCCCTGCGCGCATCAGTACAAGTAACTCACCGCTAACGCGGCTATTGATTATCTTGTTTGGGCCCACAGAGAGACCGAACCCATGAACGCCTCGCTCCGTGTCAACGAAGCACTGCTGATTGCCGACCACGCCTTCGAACCCTTCCAGTGTGTTGCTTGGGATTCGCCTAACGGTACAGGTGAGCTGAGCTTGGCAGTGATCGACCGGACCAGCACCCGCATCGGCAGCAAGCAGGTGCCAAGCAGCACCTACTCCGATCCCAAGCAACTGGCCAATCTGATTGAACAGATGCGCGCCGAGCTGCAAGAACAAGGCTGCCACTTGCAACCTTGGTCGATGCCAAAGTAATTATCCGGCGTACCTGCTGAACATATAGCCGCACATTTTTTCGCTGTGCGGCTAGCAACTTTTTATTTAAAAAAGTTCAAACTGCGACAACGCGTCACAGCCCTCCCCTCGTACAGTTTCGTACCCGCCTTAGTTATTCCACAACGCTGAAACTTTCAATCGACCGGTAATCAGCCTGTATCTGCTGCGCCAATAAACGGGCACGCCCAAGGCGTACGGGCGAAGACTCGATATCCACCAACAGGCTCGGACACGGCAACGGTTGCAGGGGTTCCCAGGCTTTCAGCCGGCCATCGGTCACGATCAGGCAGCGCTGCTGCTCATCGGGATGCTGGCGTTGACGCTTCTCAAGCCAATGCCGTGCCTGCTCCAAGGCGCCAAGCAGCGGCGTACCGCCACCGGCGCCGAGACTGTCGAGCCACGGCTTCAAGGCGGCCGAGGCTTTCAGACCATGACGCTGCCAACGCGGCGCATTGCCACTGGCGGTAAGCAGGGTCAGGCGTACGCGCTGGAGATAGGCTTGGTCGAACAACGCTGCCAGCAGCCCCTTGGCCTTGCTCAATGCCTGGTAGCGCCGGGTCGAGGCCGAGGCATCGACAATAACCAGCCACTGCTCATGGGCACTGGCAGTGCGTTGCTGCCAACACAGATCGCGACGCTGAAGCGGACGGCCCTTGAGCAAGGTTGCCGGCCATGCGACCGAACCTTGCAAGGCCTCGCGGGCGCGCCCGCGCGGCCCTTGCTTGATCGGTCCCGAGCGGGGTTTGGCATCCGCCGCCTGGGGCCGACGGATGCTCAGGGCTTTTTTGCCCAGTTCGGCACCTCGCGACGGGCACCGGTCGTTATCGCTTGTGGCGGGATCTCGCCCCAGGCCCCCTGCCCTTGTTCGGTGCTGGAGTCCTGGCCAGCCGGAGGCTGTGGCGCCGAGCCTTGTTCAGCCTGTGGCGGCACATCGCGGCGCCGATGACGCAGGGCAAACTCGGCCACTGCATCGATATCCTGGGCTTCAATCTGCTCAGCACCCCGCCAGGCGGCGTGCGCCCGAGCAGCGCGTAACCAGACCAGATCGGCGCGCAGACCGTCTACCCCAGCAGCAAAACAGCGCTCGGTGATCTGTGCCAGCGCCTGATCATCCAGAGCAATGCGCGCCAGCTGCTCGCGGGCCGTTTGGCAGCGTTGGCGCAAATGCGCCTGCTCAGGAGCCCACTGCAGGCAAAATGCTTCTGGGTCAGCATCGAAATCCAGGCGCCGGCGAATGATCAGGCTACGCGCCTCGGGAGCAGGATGACCTGCGAGCACAACGTTGAGACCGAAGCGGTCGAGCAACTGCGGGCGCAACTCACCTTCTTCCGGGTTCATTGTGCCAATCAGCACGAATCGCGCACTGTGACGATGAGAAATACCATCGCGCTCGACCCGGTTGGTACCGCTGGCAGCGACATCCAGAAGCAGATCGACCAGGTGGTCGGCCAGCAGGTTGACCTCATCGACATACAGCACGCCGCCGTCGGCCTTGGCCAGCACGCCCGGGGAAAACTGCGCCTTACCCTGGCCCAGCGCGGCGTCAAGATCAAGCGTACCGACCAGGCGCTCTTCACTCGCGCCCAATGGCAAGGTCACGAACGGTCCCTCGCCAAGCAGGTCGGCAAGCCCGCGAGCCAGCGTGCTCTTGGCCATGCCGCGTGGGCCTTCGATCAGCACGCCGCCTATCTTTGGATCGATGGCGGTCAGGCACAAGGCGAGCTTCAACTCATCGGCGCCGACCACGGCAGACAGCGGAAAATGTGCGGGTTCAGTCATTTCAAATCTCTTCTTCGCCATCGAGCAGTTGCTCTTCGAGGGCTTCACGGTAATCCCCCGGGAACTCCCACAAGCCACGCTGCTGAGCTTCCAGGAGCCGCTCGGTGATGTCGCGCAGGGCTTGCGGGTTGTGCTGGCGCATAAAGTCGCGGGTCGCAGCATCCAGAACATAAGCCTCGGCCAGCGACTGATAGTGGTGATCGTCTATCAAATGGGTGGTGGCATCGAAAGCGAACAGGTTATCGACGGTCGCGGCCAGTTCGAAGGCACCTTTGTAACCATGGCGCTTGACCCCGTCTATCCACTTGGGATTGAGCGCCCGCGCACGCACCACTCGATTGAGTTCCTCTTTCAGGGTGCGGATGCGCGGACGGTCCGGCTGACTGTGATCGCCATGGTAGCTGGCTGCCGGCTTGCCCCCCAAGGTTTCAACGGCCGCCAGCATACCGCCTTGAAACTGGTAGTAATCATTGGAGTCGAGCAGGTCATGCTCGTGATTGTCCTGATTCTGGATTACCGCCTGCACCTGGCTCAGGCGCCGGGCGAAGTCGGCGCGTGCCGGGGTGCCGTCATCGGCTGCGCCGTAGGCATAACCACCATGATTAAGGTAAACCTCGGCAAGGTCCTTGCGCTCGTTCCATAGGTGCCCGTCGACAGCATTCTGTACGCCCGCACCATAGGCTCCAGGCTTGGCGCCGAATACACGCCAACCGGCCTGGCGTGTGGCCTGCTCGGTCGTCAAACCCTGGCGTTCGAGTTCACTGCGCTCTGCACGCACCCTGGCCGCGAGCGGGTTCAAGTCGTCGGGCTCATCCAGCGCCGCCACTGCCTGGACTGCGGCGTCAAACAGCTTGATGAGGTTGCCGAACGCATCACGGAAGAACCCCGAGACGCGCAGCGTTACATCCACCCGCGGTCGGTCGAGCAGGTTCAAGGGAAGTATTTCGAAGTCATCGACGCGCTGGCTGCCACTCGCCCATACCGGGCGCACGCCCAGCAAGCCCATGGCCTGGGCGATATCATCGCCACCGGTGCGCATGGTCGCCGTCCCCCAAACCGACAGACCCAACTGACGCAAATGATCACCATGATCCTGCAGGTGGCGTTCAAGAATCAGGTTCGCCGAAGCAAAGCCGATACGCCACGCCGTGGTGGTCGGCAGATTGCGAACATCGACGGTAAAGAAGTTGCGCCCGGTCGGGAGCACGTCCAAGCGCCCGCGACTGGGGGCACCACTGGGCCCGGCCGGGACAAAGCGTCCTTGCAGGGCTGCCAGCAAGCCGTGCATCTCAGCCGGCCCACAAGCGTCCAGTTGCGGCGCAATACTGTGCTGCAGGGCCAGCAACACAGCCCTCACATCCGACCAAGCCGTATCGTCCGGTAACTCGATAGTGCCTGCCAGGGCTTGTGCTATGTAGGTGCCGGCGAGGATTTCCAAGCGTTCACGGGTGTCACCCTGGGTCCGCCATACGGCCTCATCCTGCGCCTGTAAAAGTGCCGGGCGCGGCCCTTGCCAGGGCTGGCCCAGGTCGCAATCAAGGGGATCGAACCCCAGCGCCAAGGCCTTGGCCAAGGCCCGGAGTAAACTGCAATTGGCACCGCGACCATCGCCTCGCGCCACCCGCAGCAGTGCCTGCAGAGTATCGAGACGCAGCCGTCCTGCGGGTGACTCGCCAAACACATGTAGGCCATCACGAATCTGCGACTCCTTGAGGTCGCACAAGTAGGTATCCAGACGCGGTAACCACACCGCAGCATCATCCAGTGCACCTTCAAGCTGCAGCTCACGATCGATGTGGTTATCGCGCACCAGTTCGAGAATATCGCGCTGCAACTCTCGGGCCCGGCGTGGATCGAGCAACTGCGCTTCGTAATACTCATCGGCCAGCGCTTCCAGGTGTCGCAGCGGACCGTAGGTTTCGGCACGGGTCAACGGCGGCATCAAGTGATCGATGATCACCGCCTGGGTGCGACGCTTGGCCTGGGCGCCCTCGCCCGGGTCATTGACGATGAACGGATAGATGTTCGGCAGCGGTCCGATCAACGCATCTGGCCAGCAATTGGCGGACAAACCCACGCCCTTGCCCGGCAGCCACTCCAGGTTGCCGTGCTTGCCGACATGGATCAATGCATCGGCAGCAAAGCCATGACGCAGCCAGAAATAGAACGCCAGGTAGCCATGGGGCGGCACCAGGTCGGGATCGTGGTAAACCGCGCTCTGGTCCAGTTGGTAACCACGCGCCGGCTGGATGCCGACAAAGGTCAGGCCAAACCGCAGACCGGCGACCATCATCCGTCCGTTGCGGAACATCGGGTCGAGCTCCGCCTCGCCCCAACGTGCGCGCACTGCATCCTGGTTGGCCTGCGGCAGTGTGGCAAAGGCGGCCTGATACTCCTCCAAGGCCATGCTCTGCAGGCACGGACGCTGATCAAGGCTGTGCAGATCATTGCTGACGCCACCGAGCAGCGCCTGAATCAGCGCCGTGCCGCTATCCGGCAAGGTGCTGCTTAGCGGATAGCCCTGACGTTGCAGGGCACGCAGGATGTTCAGCGCCGCGGCCGGGGTATCCAGACCAACGCCATTGCCGATGCGGCCATCACGTGTCGGGTAGTTGGCCAGAATCAAGGCTACACGCTTGTCCTGATTGGGCAACTGCGCCAGTGCACACCAGCGACGGGCCAATTCGGCAACGAAATCCATGCGCTCGGCATGCGGGCGATAGCAAACCACATCCGACTGGCTGCGCTCGCTACGCCAGGCCAGGTCCTTGAAGCTGATCGGTCGTGTGATGATGCGCCCGTCCAATTCCGGCAAGACAATGTGCATGGCCAGGTCGCGAGCCCCCAGGCCCTGCTCGCTGGCCTGCCAGCCTGGCTGGTTGTCCTGGGCGCAAATTGCCTGCAGCACCGGAACGTCGCGGCGAAACGGACGCAGGTTTGGTTGTTCCGGGCTGGACTGGGCAAAGCCGGTGGTGTTGATGATCAGCGCAGCGTCGACCTGATCCAGCCAGTCTTCGACCTGACTTAAACAACCGGCCTCCTTGAGACTGGCCACAGCGATAGGCAACGGGTTGAGCCCGGCTAGCTGCAAACGCTCGCAGAAGGTATCGATAAAAGCAGTGTTGGCAGCCTGCAGGTGCGAGCGGTAGAAGAGTATCGGCACCACTGGCTGTTCGACCTGCCACTGGGCAAACCAGTCGTCGAGCACCGCCGTGGCTTTGCGCGGGTGATAAACCGCCGTCCGTGGCAACTGCTGCGGTTCATCCCAGGGATAATCGCGCTGCAAAAGCTGATTGGCCAGGCAGTAGAACAGATTCAGGGCATTGGCCTTGCCGCCCTGGCGCAAAAAGTGCCAGAGCCGCTCGGCCTGTTGTGCGGGCACCGTACTGAGGCCGGTGAGCTCCGGGTCCGGGCGATCATCGCCCGGCACCAGAATCAACTGCACGCCACGGGCGGCAAGCTCCAGCAATTGCTCGACGCCGTAGCGCCAATAACCGACACCGCCGTGCAGCGATACCAGAATCACCTTGGCATGGCGCAGAACCTCATCGACATAGAGGTCGACCGAGGCATGATTCTGTACCTGCATCGGGTTGGCCAGACGCAGGCTGGGATAATTTTCGGGCAACTGCTGGGCGGTTTCGGCCAGCAGCGCCAAGTGCGAGTCACCGCTGCAGAGAATGACCAGCTCGGCTGGCGTCTGGCCGAGGTCGGCAATACTGTCGTCCGGTACGAATCCACCGGGCTGGGTGCGCAGCAGGTGCATGGGTCAAGCGCTCAGTGCGGCCCGCAGGCTCGCTTCCAGTTGCAGCGCATCCAGTTCCTGGCCGATCAGCACCAGGCGCGTAGAGCGCGGCTCTTCACTGCGCCAGGCGCGGTCGAAATGCTTATCGAAACGAGTACCGACACCCTGGATGAGCAAACGCATCGGTTTACCGGGAATTGCCGCGAAGCCCTTGACTCGCAAAATGCCGTGCTGCACGACCAATTGAGTCAAGGCATCCAGCAATTGGCTTTCGTGCGCTTCTGGCAGCTCGATGGAGATCGAGTCGAAGGCGTCATGGTCATGATCATCGTGATCGTCATCATCGTGGTGCGAATCATGGTGGGTACGCCGGCCATCGATATGCGCTTCCGACTCGGCGCCCAGGCCCAGCAGCACTTCCAGCGGCAAACGGCCGCTGCTGGCTTCGATCACCTTGACCGCTGGCGGCAACTCTTCCTGCACTTCGGCACGGACCTTGGCCAGGTCTTGCGCAGCAATCAGGTCGGCCTTGTTCAGCACCACCAGATCGGCGCTGGCCAGTTGGTCGGCGAACAGTTCGTGCAGCGGCGACTCATGGTCCAGGTTAGGGTCAAGTTTGCGCTGGGCATCGACCTGATCAGGGAACGCCGCAAAGGTACCAGCAGCCACCGCGGGACTATCGACTACGGTGATGACCGCATCAACCGTGCAGGCATTGCGGATTTCCGGCCACTGGAACGCTTGAACCAGCGGTTTGGGCAGCGCCAGGCCGCTGGTTTCAATAAGGATGTGGTCAAGATCGCCACGGCGGGCAACCAGTTCGCGCATCACTGGGAAGAACTCTTCCTGCACGGTGCAGCACAGGCAACCGTTGGCCAACTCATAGACACGACCGCTGGCCTCTTCTTCGGTGCAACCAATGCTGCACTGCTTGAGAATCTCGCCGTCGATGCCCAGCTCACCGAACTCGTTGACGATCACCGCGATGCGCCGCCCTTGGGCATTGTCGAGCATGTGCCGCAGCAGCGTCGTTTTGCCCGAGCCGAGAAAGCCGGTGACGATAGTGACGGGAAGTTTGGCCAGTGTTTTCATTGTCGATGCCCTTGGCAGGATGGCGGGCATGCGGGACGAGAACCACAGGTGCTACCACCTGGGCGCGTTCGCCACCGGATCACCCCGCCCGGTTTATGTCGGAAACTGTTCGAGGCAGGTCTCCTGGCTTGCATTGCACCGACCGCGGGCCAGTCGAATGACGCCTTCCCGCAGAACTGCAGTGGCTGTGTCAGACGCTTTCAATGCTTACAGTTGCGGGGGCAGCCGCGGCTTGAACCGCGTTCCCGTCTTAGCTTCGGCCGACGCCGAAGAACCTCGAAGCGGCTAGGCTACGCAGTGCCCGGTACGGGGTCAACTGCTGTCACGATTGACGCCTGACTTCGCCCATGATTTGCTAGTGCGATTCGTTTGGGTGCCCTTTACAGGGTGAAACTGGGAAACCGGTGCGTCATACACGGCTATTTAAGGGTGTACGACAAGTCCGGTGCTGCCCCCGCAACGGTAAGTGAGCAAAGCGTCAGTACAACTGTGCCCGTAGTTTGGCATGGGAAGGTGACGCCCTTGGCTGAGCGTAAGTTTGCCAGCCCTCACCAGCCCGGAGACCGGCCCAACACTGATTTGACAAACCCGCGGTGGGCGGGCGCTGTTGCAACCCCTGGGCGAGCTGCGTTCAGGGGTTTCCTGCGCTTGCCTGTTGCCGAACAACACCAAGAGGAAAGCGCCATGCGTACCAGTACCGCCAGTCACCCTACCGTTACCCCTACAAGCCTCAGCCAGCGCCTGCTGGTGGCCGTTGGTGCCTCGCTGCTGGGCCTGTGCCTGGTCTACTTCGCCGGATTCTCGCATATCGAAGCGGTGCACAACGCTGCCCACGATACGCGCCACAGCGCTGCTTTCCCTTGCCATTGAGTACTTTCCGATGATCAAGCGTATTGCAAGTACTGCAGGCTTCGCCGGACTGTTGGCTGCGCTGCTGCTGACCCTGCTGCAAAGCTTTTGGGTCGCGCCGCTGATTCTTCAGGCCGAAACCTATGAAAGCGCAGCACCGGCCGTGGAAGCACACGAGCACGCTCCCGGCGTGGCTGCCGATCACCACCACGACAGCGAAGCCTGGTCGCCCGAAGACGGTTGGCAACGCGTTGTCTCGACAACCGGCGGTAATCTGGTGGTCGCGGTTGGCTTTGCCCTGATCCTCGCCGCGTTGTACTCACTGCGCGCGCCGAAGACGGCGATCACCGGAGCCCTCTGGGGCCTGGGTGGCTTTGCTGTTTTCTGCCTGGCACCGACCCTGGGCCTGCCACCGGAGTTGCCGGGTACCGCCGCTGCCGACCTGGCCCAGCGCCAGGCCTGGTGGGTGGGTACCGCTGCTGCAACCGCCGCAGGGCTTGGGTTGATCGTGTTTGCTCACAATTGGTTGTTCAAGGCCCTCGGCGTTGTGCTGCTGGTAGTGCCGCACGTAATCGGCGCCCCACAGCCTGAAGTGCATGCAATGCTTGCGCCGCAAGCACTGGAAGCCGAGTTCAAGATAGCTTCACTGCTGACCAACGCGGCGTTCTGGCTGGCCTTGGGCCTGATCAGCGCCTGGCTGTTCCGTCGCCCAAGCCAGGCTTGACTGCGATGCAGATATTCGTCGGCATCGGTTGCCGACGAGGTTGCCCAGCACAAACCCTGGGCAACCTGCTGGAACACACCCTCAAGGCCCACGACTTGCCGCTTGAGGCAGTCGCGGGTCTTGCCAGTATCGATCTCAAGGAACACGAACCCGGGCTGTATCAATTGGCCCGGCGCCTCAATGTTCCCCTGCTGTTTTTCTCTGCCGCTCAACTGGCAGCTTTCGAGACGCGCCTGAGCCATCGCTCAGCCGTCGCCTTTGAGCACAGTGGTTGCTATGGCGTTGCCGAAAGTGCAGCGCTGGCGCTGGCCGAGAAGATGGCAGGCTCGGCGCAACTGTACGTCAAGCGCACCCTGCTGAGTGACGCCAGCCTGGCATTGGCCACGGCCACAGGCTTTGGCGGATAATCAGCACTTTCTTTCCAAGGATTTCGCATGACCGTCTATTTCATCGGCGCCGGCCCCGGCGACCCCGAGCTGATCACGGTAAAAGGCCAACGCCTGATCCATCGCTGCCCGGTGATCATCTATGCAGGCTCGCTGGTACCTGCCGCGGTGCTTGAAGGCCATCGCGCCGAGACAGTCATCAATAGCGCGCAGTTGCACCTGGCACAGATCATCGAAGCCATTGCCCACGCTCACGCACGTGGCCAGGACGTGGCTCGCGTCCACAGTGGCGACCCCAGTCTGTATGGTGCCATTGGCGAGCAGATCCGCTGCTTGCGCGAACTGAACATTCCTTATGAAATCATCCCTGGGGTTACCGCCGTGGCCGCCAGCGCCGCCCTGCTCGGCTGCGAACTGACCTTGCCGGATATTGCCCAGACCGTGATCCTCACCCGCTACGGTGACAAGTCGCCGATGCCCGCTGGCGAGCAACTGGCCGACCTTGCCCGGCATGGCAGCACCCTGGCGATACATCTTGGGGTCAAGCACCTGGAGAAGATTGTCGAAGAACTGCGCCCGCATTACGGCGGAGACTGCCCGATTGCAGTGGTGCATCGCGCCACCTGGCCGGATCAGGACTGGGTGCTCGGCAGCCTTGATGCTATTGTCCAACAGGTACAGGCCAAGGGCTTTCGCCGTACCGCGCTGATTTTGGTCGGGCGGGTGTTGGCCAGTGACAGCTTTTCCGAGTCGGCGCTGTACCGCGCCAGCCACGCTCATCTGTATCGCCCCGGCTAGAGGACTGCCCATGCTGGAACTACGACCCAATTGCGAATGCTGTGGCTGTGACCTGCCTGGCGATAGCCAGGATGCGTTGATTTGCTCGTTCGAGTGCACGTTTTGCAAAGCCTGCAATGCGCAGCACCTCAAGGGCAAATGCCCCAATTGTGCCGGCGAACTGGTGAAACGCCCCGCACGGGCTGCGGCGAAGCTGGTCAACAACCCAGCTTCGACCACACGAATCGTCAAGGACCAGGGCTGTCCGAGTCACTGACGTCAGCTCAATTCAGGCTGGACGACCGTCGGAGCCGTTTTCAGGGTCACGCGGGCAATGACGATGGCAAGCGCCGCGAGAACGAATGTTAGCCATGACATCAAACCAATCCCGCCCTCGAATGCACGCCCGGCAATGGCCATCAACTCGCTTGCCTGATCAGTGCCCAGGGTTGCCGCCACTGTGTGAGCACCCGCCAGCGTTTCGCTGGCCAGGCGTTCTTGCAGCGGTGTAAGAAACGCGGGCAACTGCAATGCACCCCGGTAGTAGGCCGTAACCACCCCGCCCAGTACCGTAGTGCCCAATACCACGCCCACTTCATACGCGGTTTCACTGATCGCCGAGGCTGCTCCGGCCTTGGTCGGTGGCGCGGCGGACAGAATGATGTCGTTGGACACCGTGGCGATTGCCCCGACACCGATGTTCAACAAGGCAAAGGCGACGACCAGCACGATCAGGTTGATGCCAAGACCTGCAACCAGCAAAAACGCGCCCCCCGTGAACGCCACCAACACCGGTATCAATACCTGCGCTGAAACCCGCTGGGCAACGGGAACCACCAGCATCCCGACGACAATCGCCATGATTTGTCCCGGCACCAAGGCCAGGCTTGCCTTGAAGGCAGACATGTCCAGGACGATCTGCAAGAACTGGGTGGCGAAAAACACAAAACCAACCAGGAACGCCAAACTCATCAGGTTGATGGCAACCGAGCCGCTGAAGGTTTTATTGCGAAACAGCGCCAGATCCATCAAAGGCACCGGCAGCCGCAGTTGGCGCCGAACAAACAGCCAGCCACTTGCCGCACCGATGGCAAAAGCCGCCACCGCCTGCGCGTCCAGACCTGCGCTGGCCAGATGCTTGATGCCATAGACCAGTGCGCCGAGAGCGACCATTGACTGCAGGATACTCAAAGGATCGAGGGGCCCCGACGCATCCGCCTCGGACTCAGGCAATAGCCACGGCCCGAGGAGCAACAGCGGTACCAGTACCGGTACAGCCAGCAGAAAAATCGCCCCCCAGTCGAAAAACTCCAGCAGTATCCCGCCAACCAATGGTCCGAGTGCCGAACCTACTGTCAGGGTGGTGGCCCAGATGGCGACAGCAAGACGGCGCTCTTCGCGATCCTCGAACAGCGAGCGAATCAGCGCCAGTGTCGAGGGCATCAACATGGCGCCGAAAATACCCATGCAGGCGCGACCGGCGATCAACTGTCCGGCATTGGCAGAGTACGCCGTCATCACCGATACGGTGGCGAAACCCAACGACCCGATCAGCAGCAATTTACGGTGACCTATCCGGTCACCCAGACTGCCCATGGATACTAGCAATCCTGCCAATACCAGCGAATAGGCATCGATCATCCACAACTGCTGACTGGCGGTTGGCTGCAACGCCTCGGCAATCTTTGGCAGGGCGAATCCCAGCACGGTGTTATCTACCGTCACCAGCAGTACCGGCAACATCAATACGGCCAGTCCCCACCAGCGCTTAGTTCGAGGCTGTTGTTGGATCGCCCCTGTCGTCGATGACATGTACAAAGCTCCATATTCAAGCGGGCTCTCACCCTGTTCATGTTTTCAGTTCAGTTGAGAAAAAATCTGTTGGCAGTCCAGGGCACCGCTGTCCAGGCGCTCGCCCAGGGCTCTGGCGACGGTCTGCAGGTCCTCCTTGAAGAGTGGGTAATCTTCATCGCTGACCGTTCTGATCAAACACTCCATTCCCTGCAGCAGTGCTTCACGCTGCTGACTCGCCTGATGGTTTTGCAGTTGTATGTCCCAATACACCTCGGCTGGATTGACCAACAGGCGAGACAGCAACGCCAGCATCGTGCGCATTGGCGGCGGCATGACCTCCTCGATCAGAGCCAGGTCCAGCGTCGACTTCGCCAAGGCCATGCCAAAACCAATAATGGCGGCATGAGGCAATGCCTGACAAAGCGCCATCAACTCATCATGACTGGCAGGCGACATACGCCTGATCTTCATGCCGGCGGCGATCAACGCCGTTTCAATGAACGTTTCGGCCGCCCCCTGGTCGTCCCGGCAGATCGCAACGGTACGCCCTTGTGGCGAAAGCCTCGGAGAAAACATTGGATTGATGCCAATGCACGGCTGCTGCGCAGAATGCGCTCTCAATGCTGCGTAGAAAGGGCCTTGAACCGAACAGGTCGGCACGAACATAACGTCCATCGACACAGCCTGGAGCACCCAGGGGATGGCATCGACGGCAACTCGCTCTGGTAACGCGAAGACGACAGCGATGGCATTGCTGAAGAGCTGAGCGCTATCGCGGGGTGGATTGCTCACGTCTATCTGGTGACGCTCATCCTCATGTTCGCCAGCACGACAATCGACCACCCTGGTGTGCAATCCTTGCTGCTTGAGAACACTGCACATCAGCGTGCCGACCAGACCGCCGCCGCCCAACACGACAACCGTGTCATTGGTCATTGTCGATTCCCCGCGACAAAACTGTAATAAGGGACACTGGCCTTGACCAGGGTCTCTTCGAGCTCCTGATCCGGGTCGGAATGGGCGACGATGGCGCCGCCGATACCGAACTCCGCCTGCTGGTTCTGCAACACTGCGGTACGAATAACGATACTCAGCTCTGCCCCACCCCTGAATGATATCCAGCCTAACGCTCCGGAGTAGACACCTCGCGCCGAGGACTCCAGAGTATCGATGATCTCCATGGTGCGTTTTTTCGGCGCGCCGGTCATCGAGCCTCCCGGGAAGCAGGCGCGGATGGCCTCTACGCTGGATACCCCAGGTGCCAGGTTGCCGCGAACGGTGGAAACCAGTTGATGCACCGAAGAAAAACTCTCCACTGCGAAAATTTCCGGTACATGCACACTGCCTGCCCGGCACACACCGTTCAAATCATGACGCACCAGATCGACGATCATCAGGTTCTCGGCACGATCCTTGGCCGAGATGGCCAGGTCTTCGCGCAACTGCAGGTCTTCGCCGGGGTCTGCGCTGCGCGGTCGTGTGCCCTTGATCGGCCGCGACTCGATCACACCGTAGGCGTCGATTCGCAGGAAAGTTTCCGGAGAGGCGCTGAGCACTGAAAATCGCTCGAACTGCAAGAATGCACCGTAGGGTACCGGACTCGCTGCACGCATCCGACGATAAGCATCGAGCGGCGCACCCTCGTAGGTCACTCTGGCACGGTTGGTCAGGCATATTTCATAAGACTCGCCATCGTTGATGTACTGCAGCGACTGCTTGATCTTGTCGATGTACGCCCGCGGGCTGTCGTCCAGGACCAGATCGAGGCCATGCACGGCTCCCGGTACAAACTGTTGAGATTCGGCGGCAAACCGATTCGTCGGTAATACGCCTGGCGGCCACTCGGGTTGCTCGCCGACTTTACTCATCAAGCACTCGTAAAGCCTGTGCTGATGGTGATCAAAAACGAAAAAATGCGGGGTAAAGATGAAACTGGCGTCGGGGTATTCGGATCGATAGACCTTGTGCCCACCCACCAGCGCTTTCAACTCGTAGCCCAGGTACCCTACCAAACCGCCGCTGAATACGAAGGGCAAGCTCTCTGGCAACGTCACCTGTACCGTTTCGATGATCTGGCCGATCAGCGTGAAGCAGTCGCCCTCGACCTGAAGGCGTCCGTTTGGCCCCTCCAGGGTCAGGCGTTCGTAGTTGACGTTGTACTCAAGGCGGACAGCCCCCGGCGTTTGGCCACTGCCCATGATCGAGTAGCGCGCGTTGGGCCTTTCTGATTTTTCACTGTCGAGCCAGAACGCATAGCGGTCATTAGCATACCGCTGCGCAAACAATGCCAATGGCTCGACCTTCCCGGCGTGCTCTCGATAACTCAACTGCATGTTTGACAAGCCGCCGGCGGCGATGAATAGGTCACCCGCCGACTGACGCCCCAGGCTGCCTCCCGGTTGCGAGCGGTGAATGCAGTTATATTCCAGGGCCATTCGCACAAAGTTGCCGAGTAGTGCATGGCCGTATTCAGAATCGATCGACTCAGGATGAAACTGCACCCCCCAAAGTGGTCGGTGGCTGTGCTCTATCGCCATGACCACGCCGTCATCGGTCCAGGCAGTGCAATGCAGGTCGTCCGGCAGGTGAGTACAGGTCAAGGAGTGATAGCGAACAACCTCGAACTGCTCCGGCAGATCGCGGAACAATCCTTTTCCGGTATGGGTAATACGGCTGCGGTAGCCATGTACCGGGCGGGGTGCATGGGCGACCGTGCCCCCCAGAAATTGTGCGATACCCTGATGCCCCAAACAGATGCCGAGCAAGGGCACCGTCGACTGCACAATCACCTCTGCACACACCCCAAAGTCTTCGCCTGATCCTGGGTGGCCAGGGCCAGGTGATACAACAATGGCGTCGTAGTCTTCGATGTTCAGGTCGCTGTAGCACACCGTGTTGGGCAGCGTATCCGCCCATACACCGGTTACCTCATACAGGTATTGGGCAATATTGTGGGTGAAGGAGTCGAAGTTATCGAGGAGCAGTATCTTCATGCCTGCCCTTCCTGGTGCAGTCGCTGATTGATCAATTGGTTCTCTTGGACACAGGTCTCTTCGATGATGAGCCTGAAGATCGACTCGACGTACCCGGCATTCAACCCTACCTGAACAGCCTTCGCCTTGATCGCGTCGAGCACCTGGGTAATACGTTGCGGCTGCATCATTGCAATACCATGCGCGGCCTTGAGCTCGGCGATCACCATGCAGACTTGCATACGCTGGCAGAGCAACTCGACCAGTTGGTTATTGATCACATCCAGTCGGTCCCGCTGGGGTTGCAAAATAGTCGTAATAGAAGGTGGTAACGTTCCTTGTTGCGTCATCATCACATCTCCTGTTGTAAAGCCACCTGATGCGGCTGAGCCTCAGCCTCGAGCTGCCGACTTGCCCGGCGATTTCCACAACTTCGCGTGCGCGATCTCGCTCAGCGCGACGCCCACTTGCCGTATGTCGTTTTCACTGTGAAGGGCCGAAATCGCAAAGCGCAGCATCGCCTGCCCCTGGGCGATGATGGGATAGAACACCGGAAACAGCAGAACGCCGTGGGCCCGCAGGATTCTCGCGGCTTGCAGGCCAGCCTCTTCGGAGTCGAACAGCGCGCCCCGGACCGGCGATTGCATACCAGCGTTGAGCATTTGCTTACCGGTAACGGCATCGAAGCACGCCACGTTCTTCCATAGCCTCTGCTGCAACACGCCCACTTCTTCACTGAGATGGATTTTTGCCGCAGCAACATTGGCCGCTTGCATCGGCAACATGATCGAATGGCCAAACACCAATGGGTTGGCGAGGGTCTGGATGGTTTCGATGTCGCCTGGGTCGGCCACCACGATAAAACCGCCTGCGCCGCCGAAGGCCTTGGACAGCGATCCGGCCAACAGCATGTTGGCCGGCAACACCTGGCCTACCGCGTTGAAGGCATAGCCCGCGCCATGCTGCCCGGTAATGGAAATGCCGTGAGCGTCATCGACATAGAGATAGCCGCCCACCCGCTGCAACTGTGCGCAGAGCTCGGCAATGGGTACCTGGCCACTCATTGAGCCGATGCCGTCAATCAGCAAGACCGGCGTTTGCTGGCTGTGGCTACAACGCTTAAGTGCACCGTCCATCGACTCCGGGTCAGTCGATTCGACTCGCGACACTTCCCCAAACTGCTCGAGAATGCCCCTGAGCACCTGCATGGAGGCATGCGCGGTCTTGTCCATCAACCAGTGCACACGCCTGGGAATCGGATAGCCTTTGAGCGAGCCACTGCCAAGCAATGGCAGCACGCCAAGGTGCACACTGCTGGTCGAGGTAAACACAGTGACTGCGCAGCCTGGATACATTTCACCCAGCAGGACCTCAAGCTGCGGCAGGTAGACCGGGCGCATGGCGCTGCGCGACGAAGACAAGTGCAAGCCGCCAATCCTCATGGCTTGGCGTGCCGCTTCCATCAGGGCCGGATGTGTTTCCAGGCCCAGATAGGAGCAAGAGACAAACTCGGTGAACGTTTCACCATCCTGCAGGGTGATACGTTTGCCTACACGCCGCGCAACAGTGAAGCCGGTCAGGCCTTCCTTGAGCGCGGTTGCCAATGCGCTGCTGGTGTTGTCACGACGAGTCGTCATCCAATCCTGTTTGCTCTGTGTATTCATTGCACCAAGCTCCTTTTGTTCAGCAATCGTCACGCAGACGGCCAACCGTCATTACCGCAATGCCGGTGGTATCGGACGCAGCAGGGTCGATAATTACCTCGACTTGCGTGAAGCTGTGTTGTTGGAACAACTGACACACAGCGCTGGCCTGGTCCACGCCGTGCTCAATGATCAACCACCCTCCAGGCACCAGCACAGCGACCGCCAGTTCGACAATGTGCCGAATCAACTCCAGACCGTCGCCTCCTGAGTACACCGATGCTTGCGGATGGTGACTGCTCCACTCGGGCAGTAACTCAAGACCGAGGGGAACGTAGGGAGGGTTGGCCACGATCAGCGCTACCTGACCGGCGAACGGGACGAACATCGCGGTGTCGCGAATATCCGCCTGCACGGCGTTGGCCTTTATGCCTTTGCAGGCCATACGGGCGATATTTCGTTTGAGATAATGCGCGGCGACATCATCGAACTCCACACACGTAACCACCAGATCAGGTCTGCGTCGTGCGATCGCCAGGCCAATCGCACCACTGCCGGCGCAGAGGTCCAACACGCGACTGCCCTCGTCCAACTGCTGCTTGTCCAGCCACTTATGAATAATGGTGCTGTGCTGCCGGGGGATAAATACGCCACTGCCTATTACCAGCGGCAACTGATCGAACTCGGCGGCGCCTACAATATGGCCCAACGGTATTCGATTGCAGCGCTCACTGACCGCCAGTTTGAATTCATAGAGTGCGCGAGCCCTATTATTTCGTTCAAGAAAACGATCGACCAGGGCCTGCAAGTCACCCTCCACATCCCAGACGTTTGCCGCCTTCAACATTTGACGCGCGCGAGCAACTTCATGTTGTTCGCGTTCATCCAGGCTCATGACCAAGCCCTGTAATAGTTCGAAAGTTTCGTGCGCATTGACTCATACAGATAAGAAAATGCAACCAACTCTGGCGGTGGTGTAAACGTAGGATGCAGCGCATCAATAAGTTGCTGATAGTTGTTCGATAGGCCCTTATCGAGCAGGGGTAGCCAATAAGGTTTTACATCCCAGCGGTATTCATAGCCTGTGGCGAACATCTGCTTGACGGTTTCCTCTACCGTCGTTTCCCGTGCCAATCCAGTCAGCGGCGCGCGCACCGGGGTGAACACACTGAGGTCCAGATCAGTGGTGTTCACCCCCGTCAGGCAATCGGCAATGTAAGCGGCCAGCAACGGCGACTGGTGCAATCCATCTCGATAGGTTCCGGTCGCCAACCACAACCCTTCGATACCGCATTCACCTATCAGCGGGAAGCCATCGGCTGGAATGGGACGGTTACCAACCTGGATAGAAATGATCTCGGCGTCATGCAGGTCGAGATTCAATTGATCGACAGCGCACCCCAGCAGGAATTGAACATCTGAAACCAGCGCCTGTTGCTTGGGCTCTTCACTGAGAATATTGGTGGCGCCCAGGTACAGCACCCCATCGCCACGCGGCACGCAATGCAGTCCGCAGGCAAAGGCGCGATTGGGCGTGCGTATGACCGAGGTGGGAAGCGCCATGTGACTGGGCAGTTTCACCAGGATAGAAACGCCATATCCACTGAATAATGGCGGTATCTTGCTCACAACCTGATCAAGTCCACTGAGCAGTTCCAGTGAGTGTGCGCCGGCGGCTACCACGACTTTTTTCGCAAACAGAATTTCGCCACTGTTGAGTTCGACGCCGGAGGCAACTCCACCTTCGGTCAGTACACGCCTGGCATTTTCGGCCTTTATTGTGCCGTGCTCGGCCAGCAATGCCTGATCCAGCTTCTCCAGCAGCAGGTGGGAATCTACCGCGTGCTCGCCCGCAATGAACAAGCCACGTAATGGGCGTACCAGTTGATTGGGGTTGAGCCAGCCGAGCGATCTCGGGTCGATGCTTTCAAACGGCTCGCCATAGCGTTCAAGGGTGTGTTCGATGGCGTGGTAATTGACGGTATCGACTTCACCCATGCCGGCGCTGTTGAGCACAACATGGGTACCTTGGGCGCTGAACAGATTGCGGTTGTTTACCGATGAGCGCGCAAGTCGCTCAGACCACGCCGGCCATAAGTCTTGTGCCTGGCGGTCCATGTGTAACTTGAGACGACCATAATCGCTGGCAAGCAGGCCGCTGGTGACCTCGCCAAAACAGCCATTCATTGCACCTGCGGCCTTGGACGCCGCATTGACCCGATCGGTTTCACCGACCCGGCAAACAGTTAAACCCCGCGAGCAAAGCTCATAGGCAATAGAACCGCCAATGGCGCCCGCGCCCACAATTATAACGTCATATACCATACTTGACCCACCTCTAAACTTGTCGCAACAAGCAACTATGCGATAACCACTAAACCGTTGAGTATTTTCAACATCGCAGTGCTTGCGACACACTTTAGGGTAGCCATTACACCCACGTTAGCAACAGACGAAATTTCCTTTAATTATGCAAGCAAGCTCCCACAAAACCATTCAACCCATAAACATTATGTGAACCTCAACAACACCAAAACGATTTAAACGTACTTATATCTTGAACAACTTACCGCCTTCGCCCGTAGAACACAGCGCTGTTTATCAAGGCGCCTGGTATTGGCTCAGGTATTTATCCAGGGTCGCCTGATCGCCACTTCCGCTGTCCGCCACTTGCCACAAACGCCGTTCGATACCCTGGGCCAACAGGTGCCCCACCGCCGCTTCAATGGCCGAAAGTACGCAGAGTTGCGCCGGCTCGTTGGTGGTGTAGCCTACCTCGGCTTCGAGCAGTTTCTTGAACTCGATGAATTTGAATACCCCGGCGCTGCGCCCTACCGAGTAGATGGTCTTGCTGGTCATGACGTTGGCCAACACCTGACCGCTGCGCACATCGACGGCCCGCAGGTTGACCGAAACCTGGTCGACGCGATACTCGCGGGAAATATCGATCCCCAGGTAGCGCGCCCCTTCCCCGCCACTGCGCACGTTGGTGTCATAGGCAATGATGCCGCCCTCGAGCATCAGGTTGGCCGCCTGCAGCGGCGGCAGCTCACCCTGGATGTTCACGGGGGCGTCTGGTTTTTTCTGCGAGGCACGGATGATCTTGCGTTCGGTCAGCAGGTTCTGCAGCCCTTCGCGCTCCAGTACTACAAACCAGCCGCTGGCCTGCAAGGCATCCATTAGCATGCTTGCTGCCCCTTGGGTGACGCTGGTGGAAAACGAGCTGGCCGGTGTCGGTTTGTATTGCCCGGTCTGATCGCGAAAGCCATACACCACTGCCATCAACCGCCCCTTGGGGCGCGGCATGTTCAACAGGTCGTAGTAGGTCGAGGCCCGTGGTGTAAGCGTCGGGCTTTCGGTGTCGTCGGCAGGCATCGGATCACGCAAGCTGCAGCCTTGCAAGGTGGCGAGGATCAGCAGTGTGGTCAGAATTCTTTTCATGATTGTCTCTCCCCATTGCCCCGCCCTTCAAGGGTTCAGGCCGTTTACCAGAACTTCCGAAATTTCACCTGTCGCCCGGTCGGTGATCTGGATCGTCAAGGCCCCAGAGTCATCGAGCACATTGATGATGAAAGCGTCCGTCTGCAGGCTGCCGGTGGTGCCGTTATTGATGTTGTTGAGCAACTGCGAAAGCAGGCGTGATTCAAGCTGACTGGTGAAGCGCTCCAAGGCCGAGGTTCCGGCCAATGCCGAGGCACGACTCTTGATGGCCGGGTCCTCGTGATCGTTCTGCGCCTGCGCATTGTTGAGCAGCCAGGTGCCGTTGAGCGGGTTGCCACCAAAAGCAGGGTTGACCGGGGTGTACACCAGTTCGGTGGCGCCGGCCTGGCTGCCCAAGGCTGCCAGCAGGACCAGGGAGGCCAGGCGGCAGGTACTATTGTTATTCATAGCTCGTCCCTCTCTAGATCAGTGGTGTCCTGCAGCAGCATCTGCAGCTTGCGCTGGATGATCTGCGCCTTGACCAGGTCAGCCGCCTCGTACGCGGCGTCCTTCAGCTCGGTGGTGTTGGGCGGCAAGAAGCGCCGGTAGATCACGCGTTGCTCGTACTCGACCGTTACCAGACTGCCCCAGCGTGCATCCGGCCGTTCCCGTACCACCAGGTTGAAATCCAGGCGGCTGGTGGCACGCAGCCGTTCGGCGAAGCTGTAATAGAAGTCATGACCGATATGCGAGATGGTGTTGTCGACGATGAAACCCATCATCTCGTCCTCGGCACCGCCGCGTGCAGTGCCGCTCAGCAGCACCAGGGCCAGGGCGCAGGCGGCCAGTTGGCGGTTCATTCTCCTGCTCCCTGGCTCAGCCCCTTGCGAGCACCGGCGGCGGACTCGGAGAACGCCTTCTCGGCAACGAACTGCCAGTCGGAGTAATGCTGCAGGCCTTCGAAGTCCGACCATTGGGCGGCAAAGCCGGCCTGTTTCAGGGGGGCCTGTTCGGAGCGGCTGAACACGCCGGTGATACGTCCGTCGATAGAACGCAGCAAGCCCCAGTCATCGCTGCCGGTAATCGGGTCTGGATACAGACGTCGCAAGTGGCGCTTGAGATTGGGATAGCGTGGATCTTCCAGCAGCTCGTCCAAGGTCTGCGGGTACTGGGCAAGGCCTGGCGAATCGCGGTAATAGCTGCGCAGTGCCTGGGCATATTGGCTGCCGACCCAGAGCAGATCACGCTCCCGTTCACGCATGGACTGGGTCGACCACAGTGTGACCGTGGCGCCCAGAGCGATACTGGTCACGGCGATCAGCAGCAGCACACCCAGGTAAGTGAAGCCCGCCTCGGCGGCGCTACCACTCGGCAAATAAGCTGCCATCACGCGCCCTCCCGGTTGCACCGCTCTTGATATCGGCCACGGCACCTGCCACACCTTCGGGAGGTGCAATCACTTGCCACAGGTCACGACGCTCAGTGATCGGGTCCAGCGGCGCGTTGCGCAGGTAGCGTTGCTCGACCAGTTGCTCCAGCGATTCGGGGTAATGCCCGGTGTCGCCATAGTAGTGATCGAGGGCTTCGCGCATCACTGCCAGGCTCTGACGCAAGGTGGCTTCACGCGAGGTTTCCAGGCTCTGGAAATAGCGCGGCATGGCAATGGTCATCAGCGTGGCAATGATCGCCATCACCACCAGCAACTCGATCAGGGTAAAGCCTTGGTTGCGACGCATGCTGATCACCACTGCCCGTAGGCGATGCCGTTAAGACCCTTGCCCGACGCCTTGGAATAGACATCGAAGACATCCTCGCCCTCACGCGGGCTTTGCGCTGAACTGTCATAGGCACGCAGCCCCCAACCGCCTTCATCATCGTCCTTGCGGCTGCGCAGCGGATCGTGGGGAATCCGCCGCAGAAAGTAGAACTTGGCGCCCTTGGCGCTGCGCACATCGCGGACACCGTCGACCAGCACCTGAAGGTTGGGCGGATAACCCGTGGCGTTGAGCGATTTCTCGATGTAGCCGGCGTCGAAGGCACGTTTGTAGGCATCGATGGCATCACGGATTTGATACAACGCAATTTTCAAGTCCTGTTCCTTGCCACGGCGTACCAGGGTTTCGGTCAGCGGTGCAGCAATCGAGGCCAGCAACCCGAGCAGGGCCAGGGTCAGCATTACTTCGATCAAGCTGAAACCTGCCATCGAGCGTTTCATCGCTTACGGCCTCACTGCATTAGGAACGGCGGCTATCGGCTGCTCTTCGCTAAGCTCTTCGGCAGTGCGATTGAGGTTGCGAATATGCATGCTGGTCTCGGTACCTGAAGGGAACTCCATGTCCGATGGGCTCTGATACGGCAGGTTGCGCACGATGCGCGGGGTGATCGACAACACCAGCTCGGACTGGCCCTTATCACTTCTGTTACTGCCGAACAGGCGTCCCAGACCGGGAATGTCGCCCAGCCACGGGATCTTGTTGCCACTGGCGCCCTCGTCATTGCGCACCAGGCCCGCCAGCACCTGGGTTTCACCGTCATGCAGGCGCAGGCTGGTCTGGGCGTTGCGGGTGTCGACCTGTACCGGAATGGTGCCTTGGCGAGTAGGTTCAAGAGGCTTGGCGTTGCTGACTTCCAGGGCCACCTTGATTGCCACTTCATTGTTCAGGTGCACCACCGGCGTGACTTCCAACTTCAGACCGACATCAAGGTAAGTCACGCTTTCAGTGATCACCGGACCTTGTGTCGACGGCACCGACGTGGCGCTGATAATCGGCACCCGCTGACCGATGTGGATGCGCGCCTGTTCGCGGTTGCTGACGCGGATCACCGGGCTGGCCAACGTGTTGATGTCGTTGTCCTGGGCGTTGATCTTGGCCTGCGGCGAAGGCGAGATGGTGATGCGCGAGGAGTCAATGCCGCGCAGATCATCCAGGGTACCCACTGGCTTACCGTCTTCATTGAGTACGCCGAAGGTGTTGGGCCACTGCAGACCCAGTTCGAGAATGCGCGAGCGAGCGATCTCCATCACCTCAACCTCCAGGACTACCTCGGGGTTGGACTGGTCCTGGGACTGCAGCAACTTCTCGGCCATGCGCACGGCATCGGGGGTATCGCGCATGGTCAGGGTGTTGAGGCGCTCGTCGACAAACACGTCACGGGTTTTGAGCATGGTTTTGACCATGTTCAGTGCGGTGTTCGAATCGATGCTGGTCAGGTAGAACGTACGCATCACCAGTTCTTGGTAATCCTTGGTCTTTTGCGGCGAGTCCGGGTAGATCAGCAGGGTGTTTTCGTTGACGATTTTCTGGTGCAACTGGTTCTGTTCCAGCAGCAATGCCACTGCATCTTCAATGCGCACATCCTTCACAAAGATGGTCGCCTTCATGTCCGGACGCAGGTCCTTGTCGAAGATGAAGTTGAGACCAGCCACCTGCGACAGCACCTCGAAAATGGTTTTCAGGTTGGCGTCACGGAACTCCAGGGTCACCGGCCTTTCCATCTTGGTGCGCAACTGCGGGTTGGGCTGCGAAGTGCGGCTCTGCACCAGCTCGATGTCCTTGCGCAGGGCCAGGCCATCCTGATTCTGCGGGTCGAGCTGGAGCACTTCGCGCATGAAGCGTTCGGCACCGAATAGATCACCTTGACGCAGTGCCGCCTGGCCCAAGGCCACGCGTTCGTTGATGTTGCCGATTTGCTCGATCTGACGGACCGCCTCCTGCGCCCGACGGTTGTTCGGTTCCAGGGTCAACACCCGGCCGTAACCCAGGCGGGCATTGGCAAAGTCATGACGAGTGCGGTCGCTGTCAGCCTGGCTGAGCAAGGACTCCACCGCTTGCCGACGCCCCTGGATCACCGCGATATTGAGTTCGGTATCGCGTGGGTTTTCTTTCAATGCTTCCTCGAGCATGGAAATACCGGCTTCGTATTGCCCCTCGGCAATCAGTGCCTGGCCGTCTTTGCGTACCCCGCTGGTACCGCACCCGGCCAGGGCGACACATAGTGCGAGCATCAGGAATGGCGCCTTGTTGCAGTGCCTGGACGAAATCATGGTGCGCTCCCTACAGACAAAGTCTGGGACAGATGCAACGGCAGGTAGACCACGCTCAGCTCCGTGGCGGAGATGTGCTCGATCCGGTAAATGTCATCGATTACGTCGCCACGGCGTACGACGTAGAGCTTTTCGCCGCTTTGCAGGAAGATTTGTTGATCGTCGCGATCATCCAGGCGGCCGACAAATTGAAACGGCAGCGCCGGTGCTGCAGGAGGCAAGGCCACCGGCGCCACGGCAACAGGCTGTTCGGTCACCGTGGCCAGTTGCACGGCCGGCTTCCAGCTCTTGCTGGGGAATAGATTGCGCAGTTTCAGCGCAGCCGGCTTGGTGCTCTGGGTTGCCGAATCGGCGACTGCAATTGAGCTTTTTTCGGCAACGGCGACCGCCGCGTCGCTGTCTGCAGTTTCGCTGTCGAAGAAGTAACCCGGCGCCCAGCTCAACGCTGCAGCAGATCCGAGAAAGGCCAGCCAGGCCAGACGACGTTGAATGTTCATCATGACCTCGACAGATAAATGGTCATCCGCAGGCGACCGGTCAATTCGCTGTCGCCGATTTTCTTGCGCTGCAAGTCGACGTCTTCGAGCACCAGTGCAGGCAACTGGCCGAGCATGGCGTGGACGAAACGGCGGATCTGCGGGTAGCTGCCACGTACCGGCAGAAGAATCTGGTAGCGGGCCAACTGAGTCTTCGGATCGACGCCCAAGGCGTACTCACCACGCGACAGGCTGATGCGCTCAGCCTTGGCCAGGCTATAGATGCGGTCGATGACCACCGTGGCCTGAGGCTGCGCGGGCAGTTGCTTGTGAAAGTCTTCCAGTTCGCGCTGCGGCACTTGTGGCAGTTTCAGATCTCCCCGCTTGAACTGCTGCAGTTGCTCGTGGGCTTGCTCGCTGTGCAATTTCTGCTGCTGCAACTGTTGCCATTGCGGCACCAGCACCGCCGCGACATAGACCAGGGCCAGCAGCCCCAGGCCAACACCTGCCAGGCCAACCACGCCCAACTGGCGAGCACGTTCGTGGACAATCAGGCTATGGATGCGCATTGCCGATCTCCCAGGTGGCCGATAGGTTGAACTGCACAGGGTGCTCGGCTTGTTTGGCCATGATTTCGTGATTGAGCAGCGATACATCGCGCAACTCGCCACTGGCTTCCAGGCGCTTGTGAAAGCTCAGCATGGCCTCCAGATCCCGCGCTTCTGCGCTGATGCGGACCTGACCTTTGCGTGCATCCGGGGTCAGGGTCAGCAGCGCTACGTCGTCCTGAGGCAGGGCTTCGAGCATGTCGAACAGGCGCTCCCAGGGCCGCTGCAGTTGCTGCGACACGCTGCGCATCTGTGCCAGTTTCTCGGTTTGCTCGCGACTCTGTGCCGGCGTCAGCGAGGTGCTGTGTTCAGGGCGCTTACCCAGTTGCCGCTCCAACGCTGCCAGTTGCTGGTCGAGATCCGCCTGTTGCTGCTCGAAGGTGTGCGCAAGCACGATGGCCCCCGCCAGCAATGCGGCGCCCAGACCGAGCAGCACCCAGGCCCAAAGGGCTGTGCGCCGTGGTTGGAAGTCCAGCTCCAGGCGGCGCATTTCAGGCCACCGCCCGAGTCATGCGGCACAGCACATCTGCTGTTTCACCGCCCAGCTCACACAGCTGTACACCCGCCAACACCGGTGGCTGCTCCTGGCGGCCAGGTGCGTGGAGGAACACCGGCAGTTCGCGCTCAGAGGCACTGAGCTCACATTGGCGGGCAATCAACGCTTGCAGTGCGGCGTCGCTGTCTGCACCGCCCTGGGTGCTGACCTGCCGCCACACACCGTTCTGCGCCAACAGGCAGACGGTACGTTGCGGCTCGGCGAGGACGAACAGAAAGTCGTTCTGCCCCAGTTGCTCGGCAAAGCGGTTATAGGCGGCCATCAGATAAGGACGCACCGAGCGCAGACGCAGGCCCAGGTCGCGGCAGTGCTCATGCAGACGTTGCAACAGCGCCTCGGGTACCGCAGTGGCGATGCGCGCCTGTCCCGCAGCTTCCGGCGAGACCACCAGGCGCCAGCCGTCCAGGCTTTGCCCGTAGTGAGCCTCGAAGCAGGCCCGAGCATACTGCTGCAGCTCGTCAGGGCGGCTGATCGCAGCGCTCCAGGGCACCAGGCAAAAGCGGCAGTACTGCGCCGACAGCAGCAGTTGCAACTCGCCACCCTTGCAGCGCTGTTCAGCCAGCAGGCTGTGCAGCGTGTCGAGGGCCAGGTTGGCAGCCTGGCTGCGCTCGGCGATAAAGCCCAGGCTGCCGAGCCACTGTTGTTCTTGTCCCAAGCGTTGGCTAAGACCTACACCCTGGGCGCCAAGCACGGCGATAAAGCGATCAGGCGATAAATGTGACACGATTGATCTCCTCCAGGGTGGTCCGGCCATCGCGCACCAGTTCCAGTGCCGAGCTGCGCAACAGGCGCAGGCCGCGTTGACATGCCAGGGTCCTGATCTGTGCCAGGGGCCGGCGCTCTACAATCATTTGCCGCAGTTCGTCGTCCAGATGCAGCAACTCGGCAATCGCCGTGCGCCCGCGATAACCACTGCCCCGGCACTGGCCGCAACCGCTGCCGTGTACAAAGTGGTAATGCCCCACCTGCCCTGCCTCCAGGCCGGAAAGGCTGAGCTCTTCGTCGTTTGGTTGATAAGGGCTGGCGCAATGCGGGCAGGCCAGGCGAATCAGACGCTGGGCCAGCACCGCATTGAGTGCGGAAACAAAGCTGTAGGGGTCGACCTGCATTTGGCTGAAGCGGCCGATCACATCGAATACGTTGTTGGCGTGGATGGTGGTGAACACCAGGTGGCCGGTCAGGGCCGACTGCACGGCGATCTGCGCAGTGTCCGGATCGCGGATCTCGCCGACCATGATCTTGTCCGGGTCGTGACGCAGGATCGACCGCAGGCCACGGGCAAAGGTCAGGCCTTTTTTCTCGTTGACCGGAATCTGCAACACCCCCGACAGCTGATACTCGACCGGATCTTCGATGGTGATGATCTTGTCCACGCCGTGGTTGATCTCGCTGATCATGGCGTAGAGAGTGGTGGTTTTACCGCTGCCGGTGGGGCCGGTAACCAGGATCATCCCGTAAGGCTCATTGGCCAACCGGCGCAGGCTGCGCAAGGTCTGGTCTTCAAAACCCAGGGCCTGCAGTTGGACACCACTGACGCGATCTGCCAGGTCCTGTTTGTCGAGCACCCGCAGTACCGCATCCTCTCCAAAGATGCTGGGCATGATCGACACCCGAAAATCGATCTGCCGGGCGCTGATGCCGATCTTGAAGCGGCCATCCTGAGGCACGCGTTTCTCGCCAATGTCCAGCTCGGCCATGACCTTGATCCGCGAAATGACCTGTTCAGCGAACTCGCTGCCGCTGACTTTGCTGATACTGTTAAGCACACCGTCGATACGGTACTTGATCACCAGGCCGTTGCCGGTCACCCCCAGGTGAATGTCGCTGGCATGCATCTTCAATGCGTCGTAGAGGGTGGAGTTGACCAGCTTGACCACCCGGCTCTGGTCCTCGCTGATACTGGCCAGGGACAGGCTCTGCACGGTATCGAGTTCGTTGACCGCTTCGCTGTCGTTGTCGAGCGAATCGACGGCATGGAAGCTTTCTTCGTGACGGGCGAGAAAACCGGCGAGGTCAGCAGCCTCGACCAGGTACAGCGGTGCGCCTTGCAGACACTCGTCGATCCAGGCCAGGCGAGCGCTGTCGAACGGATCGGCGAACACGCCCAGCGCCTGGCCGTCATGCTCCAGAAAAAGAAACTCGCGCTTCAGGCATTGGGCCAGACTGACCCGATCGAACAGCGGTATGGCGGTGAACAGCGTCTGGCCGTCGAGGACTGGGTAATGCAAGGTGGCGCCCAGACGGGCGACGAAATCGGCGGGATTCAGGCCGCTGAGGCGCTGAAGGGTATCGAGCAGGCGCTCAGCATTCTGTTCGGCAGTTGCACGGGCCTGGACGAGCAACTCACGACCGAGGGGTGCGGGAGCACCTTCCTGGGTAGCGACAACAGCGAGCGACACGGTGTCCATGACTTGCTCTCCAGCGCGGAGCGCGGCAAGCCATATTCAGGTCTGCTCGCGCGTTACTCCCCGGTGAGCAGTTGGTCGTCGTCTGGTTTGGGCTTTCGTTCGCCACGGCGGCGATCTGCCAGAACCCAACTACCGTCGAACAACTGCAGGGGGAAACTTTCACTCCTGCTCTGGCGTCGCTCAACGAACCCTGTGTCCGTGCTCCCCTCGCTCCCGGCTTCGCGCTTGATGCCCATCAGGTCGTTGACTGCACGGGCCAGTTCGGCCAGCGGAAAAGGCTTGAACAGGATGTGGCTGACTCCCAGCTGGCTGGCTCGCTCGCGAACCTCGACGGTCGGATGGCCAGTGATCAGCACGAAATGACAGTTCCTGCTCTTGCGCACAGTCTCCAGTACCTGAAACCCCTCCATATCGGGCAAGCGGAAATCGATCACTATCACGTCGGGTTGGGTGCGTTCGGCTTCGCCAATGGCACTGGCCCCGTCGTGGGCAACATGGACGTTCAGGCCTTGCGCATCCAGGTAAGCCTGGATATTGCCCGCAAGGGTCTGTTCGTCATCGACTACCAATACTGTGTTAACCAAGGTCGACTCCTTGAAACATCACAGGCCCGGTCAACCGGTCTGCCGAAGTGCGCCCTTGTATAGGCTTACGCATGCTTCGTGCCAGACCGCAGACAGCGCTTTCGAATGTGCTATGTCGTTGATTCTTTAAGAGTAGACGCAAACGGGCCATAGCCCCTCCCCCAATCCCGGGGACCAGCTGGCGTTTTGCCCCTACTGATATCCCCAACATTGGGGGTCAGATGAGTCGTCAGTCAAGTCGTTGCACCTGCCCGGCGTCACGTAGACGCTGTAGCAAGGCCTGGCGCGCCTGCGCCTGCTGCTGCTCGACAAGTAGACGTTTTGCCAAAACCAATCCCTGCTCTGGTACGACAGAGGGGTCGGCACTTTGGTTCTGCACTGGCGGCAAAGAACTTGCGTTGGCCAGGTAAAAGGCGCGAACTTGCGCTGCATCCGGCTCCGGAACCTGCGAAGCCTGCATGAAGACCTGCTGTGCAGCCAATTCGTGGCGGGTGTATGCGGCGAAACTTTCAGCATCGAAACCGGCGTCGGCCAGACGCTGATCAAAACGCTTGGCTGTTCCCAGGGCCAGGCGTAACTGGTCGATCTGTGCATTGACCTCAGTGTCGCTGACGCTGACGCCCTGGCGCTGCGCTTCCTGCCAGAGCAGCTCTTTGTCGATGAGGTCGGTCAGGGCCTGGTCACGCAAGCGTTTATAGACGCCCGGGTTGCGGATACTGGTTACTGCCCTGCCCTGGGCCTGCAGATAGTCGGCGAAATAGCGCTCCAGCCGCAACTGGCTGATGATCACACCGTTGACCGTGGCTGCCGGTAGCTCTTGCTGAGCGTGCAGTTGCGTTGCCACCAGGCACAACAACAGAGCGAACAGTTTCATGGCGCAGTCTCCTCAACGACAGGACGATAGGCCGCCACCGGATAGAATACCGGGCCGGGCATTTCCAGGGTCACGACATGGGCGCCGGCCAGCCCTTGTCGGCGCCCGGGTCCGAAGCTCAATGGCGGGGTAAGGCCGGTCTGTACATCGTGCAGGTCTTCCAGCGCCTGGATGAACTTCTCCCGGCTGACATCGCGCCCAGCGCGCTTGAGGGCGTCGCCCAGCAGTTGTACTGAACACCAGGTGCTGACCTGCAAAACACCCTGATAGCCATCCAAGCCCTGGCGTGAGCGCATTTCACTCATTGCTCGACGTCCGGTGGCCGTCCAGTCCCCGGGTACGAACGGATAGGCGAGAAACACCCGCCGCGACCAGGCGTCAGGTACTTGCGGCAATTGGCTGGACACCTGACTGGAGATGGCAAACAGATACGGCGTGCGCCCGACCTGCTGCAGTTGTGCGGTGAGGCGAGCGAAGCCCTGGGCCTTGCCGAGAAAGAAGATCGCCTGCCCTTCGGGGGCTTGTTCGGTCAGCGGCTGGGCCTCCACCTCGCTCCAGCCACGTTGCAGCAGTTGTTGCCCCAAGTGCTCGGCCAAGTTCGCCTGCTCGGCGTCGGCGTAGACTATCCGCGTGCCGGCCTGTCGTAGCGCCAGATTGGCCTGGGCGTAGTCGGCCAGGCTCAATAATTGGTCATCGAGCCCTGGCAAGGGATCGAACATTTGGGCGCTGGCACTCAGGGTTGGCGCGGCACCGATCAAAGGTACTCGCGCCAGCTCCAGACGCGCCGCCAATACGGGCTCCAGTGCAGGAGCCAACGGCGCAATCAGGGCGAATACCTGCTCCTTTTCGAGCAATGTGCTCAGCGCCTGTTCGGCACTGGCCAGGCTAGGCCCAGGGTCGACGGTGATCAGTTGCAACTGCCGGCCATGAATGCCGCCTTGCTGGTTGAGTTGGGCAATACGATCTTTGAGCACCGCCGCCACCACTCGCGCGGACGCAGCGTTCGCGCCCTCGCCGGGCAACAAAGTACCCAGGCGCAGCGTGCGTTCCTCCAAACCTGGGTCACGGTCATCGGCCAGACGTTTGAGGTAGGCATTCAAATTGCGCTGGTCAGCCATGCTCAGGATGAAGCGTGGCATGGCCGGGTCCAGGCGATTACCGGCGGGGTCGCGACCCTCTTGAATGGCCCGCGCCAGACTGGCCTCGGTATACGCCGGATAATCGCGGCCGTTGACTGTGCGCCGGCCCTGGCCGAGTGCCAAACGCTGCCAACTCAGCGTAGGCGGACGCACCCCGCCCTCTGCGCGGCCCAACCCATCGGCACCATGGCAACTGCCACACGGCACGACACTGGCGGGCACCAGCATATCGGCCGCCCCCACTCGCGCTGAAACCTGCGCGTCGCTGCTCGACAGCCCTTCCCGGTACAAACGTTTGCCTGCCAGTTCCGCCGCGGTCAAGTCCAGGGCCTGAGCGGCGTGACTGACACCAACAATCAGCAGCAGAGTCAAGGTACGAAGTACGCTGACCATGATGCTCATCGCCCAGCCAGGGGTTGCGACAGCAATTGCAGGCGCTGGGCAATCGCCATGGCCGGCGCATCGGGGCGAATTTTGCTCCAGCGCTTGTTGGCCACGTCACCTGCAATCAACTGGGTGGAATGCTGTTCCGGGCTGGGGATCAGGTGGCCGAGGCGCATCAGCACCAGGTCCATCTGCGCCTTGTCACCGGTGAGGAACAGCCAGTTGGGACCATCGACACCCTGCTTCTCGGCGAATGCCTTGAGCACCTGCGGGGTGTCGTTGGTGGGGTCGCTGCTCAAAGAGATGAACGTGACCTTACTGGCAGCGTCCTCACCCATCGCCTCGCGCACCTCGCGCAATTTGCGGGTGATCAGCGGGCAGGCATCATTGCAATGGGTAAAGATGACATTGAGCAGCACCACCCGATCCTTCAGCACATCACTGTAGAAGCGCAGGCTGCGACCGTTCTGGTCCTGTACCAGGCTGTCGGTGAAATACGCCTGGGCATCGTGGGTGCCAGCCGTTGGCGTTACCGCGTTGGTGCTGGGGGTCGGCGTGGGCTCGGGGCTGGCTTGCGGCGCGTGCCCCTCGTGGGCAAAGGCCACCGAGCTCAAGATCCACAAGCACACCGCCAGGGCTACCCAATCGACCCCGCGCATGGTGGTTTTACCAGCACTGGCAGGGCTCATGGTTGCACCTCCTGGGCAATGGCGGTGTGTTTGGCATGTATACGCCGAGCGCTGAGACGATCAACTTCGTTGACCAGCAGCGCAGGGTCGGTGAAGCCATAGAACCGAGTCCACTTGCCGGTGCGACCGTCACCGACCAGGATCAACGGCGGGTGCTCGGCAAGGTTGGCACTGAAGCTGCCCAATCCCTTGAGCGTCTCGTTGACGGCATAGGGCGAGCCCGTCAGCCAGCTCCACCCTGGCCCAACCTGAAAAGTCTTGGCGTAGTCTTGCAAGCGTTTGGAGTCATCGCGTTGGGGGTCGACACTGATCGACACCAACTGCACTTCTTCACCCACCCTGCCGCCCAATTGCTTTTGCACCTTGCCCATGATCGACGACACCACCGGGCACACCGTGGTGCAACTGGTGTAGATAAAGCCCATGACCACCAGGCGGTCGGCAACCAGGTCCTTCTCCAGACGCACCGGCATGCCGTTCTGGTCGAGCAACTGCACATCGGCAAAACGTACCGAGGTTTTTTCCTGGTGGGCCTCGGGTGCGGTATGGCCGCTGTGATCATTGGCGCCGCCATGGTCGACGCCTCCATGAGCCTGGGCGAAGCCACAACTGGCGGCCAACAGGCAGAGACTGAACAGTCTGCAGCGATCAAGCATTTTCATCGCACACTCCTTGAATCCGAGTCGGACGCTTGTTGAGCCGCGGCGGGCAGCACCCGCAGGCTGGTGTAGTTTTTCTCGGCAAAGGCACTGCCCAGGGAGGGCGCCTGTACGTGCAAGTACCAGGCCCCGGCTTCGGCCAGTTCCAGAGGTGCCTCATAGACCCCATCGCCGACCTCATGCACGTGGCTGTCGCGGGCCATGGAAGAAGGCGCCAGGAAGTAGCGCACGCTCAGATCCTTGATGCCATTGCGCGGGGTGCCGTTGCCTTCGACGATACGAAAGCGCGCAGTGAACGGGCTGCCCTGCACCACCGCCACAGGGTCGAGCATGAACTCGATCTGCGGTGTCTGGCGGTGCGGCGCGGTGGATGAAGCCGCCACCTCGGTACTGAAGCAGTGGATGATCTGCGGCTGGTTGAGCAGGAACGCCACATCGAAGGTGCCGGAAGCAGGCAGCTTGACGGTGGAGCTGTACACCCCGGGGGCAACCTCACGCAGGCTGCGGTCGATTACCAGGGCTGCGCGGGCGTTATGACCGCGATTGGAGTAGCCGGACATCGGTGCGTTCATGCCTTCGGCGTAGAAGTAGGTGGTGTTGTCCACCGGGTTGACCACGAACACCGAGTTCTCGTCGCGCGCCGTGGTCAGGCCCTGGGCCAGCGGCAAGTCACCCGCCTGGCGCGGCGCAGCAGTACCAGCCTCGAAGCCCTGGATGATCGGCTGACGACCCTCACCAAGACTGCTCAGGTTGATCATGGTGACCTTTGCCGAGGCCAGGCCACGGATGTACGCATAGGCCTTGGTGAAGTTCAGTTGGTACGGTTCTGCCGATACCGGCAAGCGGTGAATCAGTTGGTCGGTACTGGCGTCGATCACCAGCGCCTCGCTCTCCAGTGTGTTAAGGACAATGCCGAAGCGCCCGTCACTGCTGAAGCGCATCGGGCCCAGGCCCTGCTTGCCCTCGATGCGGTGGCGCAGTTGATGACTGCGGGCATCGATAACGCTGATACTGCCGTCGCGCCCATCAGCGACATAGACCGCCTGGGACAGCGCCGAATACGCCACCGACAGCGGGTGTGAGCCGACCTTGAGAGTTTTCACCAAGCGCATTTCGCTGGCATCGATCACGCTCAGGGTGCCGCTGTCGCGGTTGCTGACAAAGGCGTAGCGTGAATCGGCGCTGAACGCGATTTCATGATGGCCGGCGCCAGTGGCAAAGAACTTCATGTTCTTGCGGCTCGGCACATCGATCACGGTGACACCGCTGTGCTGCGGGTCGCTGGCGTTGTTACCGACCCAGAGCAGGCGCTGGTCCGGCTGCAGCGCAACCCGCAAGGGCTGCTTGCCCGCATCGATATTACCCACGCGCTTGAAGGTCTCGGTGTCGATCAAGGCGATTTCGTCGCGCTCGGGGATAGACACAAACACCTGTTTGTCGTTGCTGCTGGCCGCCCAGTCCATGGGGATACCAGGCAACTCGATACGTGCCAGCGTGCTGGTGACCCCGCCAACGGAAACCGACGGGTCAATTACGGTCAGGCTTGCATCCTTGTTGAGCATCAGCAGGAAATAGCTGTTGAGATCCAGCAAGGGTCGAGCGCCGATACTGCTTTTGAGAAACAACGCCACCCTGGCCTTGCAGCTCTTGCTGCGGTCCTTGGCGGCATCGCCGGTCAGCGCCGGGTCGAGCCAGGCGCCGGGCGACACGCCCGACAATGGCTGGCCGCTGTTCTGGTCGGTGACTTTGAAGCGCACATTGGCAAAGCCGCCTTCGATGAGCTTCCCGCCCTTGTCCAATGGCCGCGCCTCGAACTCGACGGTGACGCCGTCGCGACTAAGACGGTGCAGCGCCTGAGGATCCGGGGCGTTCTCGGCCAACTCGCTACGCGGGTCGCACCACAGGCTTTCGTAGCTGATACCCAGGCCAATCAGGGTCAAGCCCGCCATCAGTCCCAGGTACAACGGTCGATTTTTCTTGTTCATGACCTCTCCCCCTTCCCTTTACTGCGCTGGCGCTGTAGTCGGTGGCGCTTCTTCGGTTACCCGCAAAATCCCCCACAGCCCGGACGAGTTGCCATAGGCAGCGTAGTCGCGGAACAGATAGTCACCGGGCACCGCGTTGCTGCCCCCGGCGCTGGGCACCATGAAGCTGAAGTGCGCCGCTGGCAGCACGCTTTCCTGGGCACCGATGTACATGGCCTGCGGGTTGTAACCGAAACGCACCGAGCCAATCCCCGGCAAGCTCAACGGATAGCCGCCGACATCGGATTTCTCCGCCTGGAAGTTATGCAGCGGCCACAGGTGCCCGTCCAACTGGAAGGTCGTGCCGCGGCTGCCGCCGGTCGGCATCAATACATGGGTGCGCAAGGCCTGCCCAGGCTTGGCCCAGAGCACGGGGGTTTTGGGATCGCCGCCAACCAGAGCGTTGCTGTAGGCCATGTGTGCGTTAGGAACATCCGCCCAACCATTGCCATCGGCATGCCCGAACGGCGCATTCGGGGCCAGGCCGAAGCGGTACCACAATGGTTCGGTCTTGTAGTTGATGGCCATGTTCGAGTTGTCCTGCGGATCGGTTGGCACACCGTTGCCTTCTGCCGCGATGCCTTCCACCGGCCGCCCGCTGGCCCAGCGGGTATTGAGGGCTTTCTGGAACACCAGGGTGAAATCGCGGTAGGGGTTCAGGCCCGGCACCTGGACGGTGGCCGAAGCGCGGCTGGCAGCATCCTCTGTCCAGGTCGCCGTCTGTGGCAGGATGCTCATCGCCCCGACCAGACCTTTCTGCGGCTGCTTGATCACATCCGCAGGCGTCAGGTTCAAGCCACCGAACTCGATTGCAGTGGTGTTGATGTTGTCGACCGAACGTCCGGTTTGCGATACCGGTTTGCCTTCACGCTCCAGGTGTCCGGCGTAGTACTGATAGACCTTGCTCGGATAGGCACCACTGCTACCGGTGCGCGGCGGCACGGTCTGCACCGGGTTGAGGCCGACGTTGACACCATCGGACTTGGTGATGTCGTAGGCCAGCAATTGCGCATGCAGCCCGACATGGCTGGATGGACGCATCAGGTTGTTGTTGAAGGTGGTGGAGCCCTCACTGTCATTGCGGTTGCGTTTGACCATGCCGTGCATTACAGCGGTATTGGCCAGGTCCGGCATGACCGTTGGCAGGCGGTTCTCCAGCGTCACGTTGAGGCAGTCACCAGCGGCGGCGCGCAGCACCAGCGGTTCGATCGGCACACCGGGCTTGAGCTTGCCGGTGATCGGGTCGAGGTCGCTTTTGCGCACATAGAGCACGGCAGTCGGGTCGTGCAGCGGACCGCTCTGACCGCCAATGGTGAAGGTCTCGCCATCTTCAGGGTCGGTTACTGTCACTTGCGCAATACTGACCGGCCGCGAGTTGTACACCAGCGTGCCGCCGTTGGCCTTGAGCGGTCCGCCGACGTGTTGGCCGACGCCAGCAGCATCGGTGATGCTCAGGTTCAGCGGATTGCCGAGGATATCGTTGGCCAACGCCGCGACAATCTCGTAGTTGCGCTTGACGGTTGCCCGGGTGCCAATGCCGTTGGGGTTGGCGGTGAAGCGTGGGCAGATACCGTCGAATGCCACGGTATTGCGCGCCGCCATCGGTTGCGGGTTGTTGGGCAGGGCAAACAGATCGCTGCGGCTGTTGGTGTAGTTACGCATGACGCCCCACAAGCCGTTCCAGTAGCCTTCCAACGAGGCGTCCAGGGAATACAGGTAGTCGCCGTTGGGTGACGAGGAACTGGAGATCATCGACACCGGCGCCATGAAGCCCAGTTGTTCGGAAATACCCACCATCTGCGAGGCTTTCCACCCCGAGTTGGAGCTGTTACCGAACCCCGAGCCGTTCTGCAGCCATTTGACGCCATGCAGGGTTACGTTGTGTTCCTCTTCGTGGCCACCGGCGTGCATGCGCAGGCGCACATTGTCGCCAGAGTAGGTACGCAGCATGGGGGTGAACGGATCGCCCGGTTCGCTGCCGCCCTTGTTGACATGCGGTGGGAACAGCGTGGTGCCGCCGGTTGGGCCCACGGCATAGGTGACCGCCGAGGGTGCCAGGTTGAGTGCCGGAATTACCCGATCAGTGCGGCTTTGCATGGCATAGGCCAGGTCGCCCGCCAGGCCGTCGGCCTGCATCCCGCGCTTGCCGTCCGGTGCCACTTTGTAGGGGTCGAAAACCCGCAGTGCCAATGGCTCGTTACGGTAGTTGACGACGAACATGCCAGGGTCATCGACCGAAATCGCTTGCGGGCATGGACGGCTTGGGCAGTTCGGCATCAAGCCGCCCCGGGCTTCGGTGACCGCTTCAAGTAGACCTTCGGCTTCCTTGCGCACCGGTGGGTTGATGGCGTAGCGGAAACTGTCGGACGTGGCCGGGAATGCCTGGGCATTTGGCACCCCGTCTGGTCCGGCACCTACATATACACCCGCCTCGTAGGCATGCTGGAAGTCACTGTACTCAAGGAAGAACTCGCGGTAGCTGTCGTTGCGACCATCACCGTCCAGGTCACCGGTCTTGACTACAGCCTGCCATGAGGTCGGCCCGCCATCTTCGCGCAGAGCAGGGTTGTACAACAGCTCGCCTGTCTCGGCGTGGTACCAGGTGGAGCCGGCAGGTTCTGCCAGTACGGTGGCGTACAGGCCCAGTTGCTGGTGAGTCGATGGGCCAAGGTGGTCGTGAGTGAAGATGGTGCCCAGGCCACGGTCGACGTTATGAACGTTGACGACCGGGTCGATGAACCAGCGCTGCATGGCGGTGCGGGCGCCCATCCAGTCGGCCCGCCCGTAGCGTCCAAAGTAAGGATGCGCCTTGGCCACCGGGCACTCGGCACTGCCCTCGCGCGGATCGCCGCTGGTGCATTTGTTGTACTCGCGAATGGCTTTAATACGCTCGACCACGGTGCCGGGCGAGAGAATGCCGTCTTCGTAGTTCCAGCCGTTGGCCGAGCCATCGGCGGCAGTCAGGTCCCATTTTGGCAGGTGGATATGCTGGCCGATCACGTCGGTCGGGGTGCGCACCTGATAGTCGTCCATCTCGTAGTAGGAAGGAATCAGGTTGGTGTGCTGGTACATCACGCAGTCGAAGGTATTCATGCGCATGACCAGCGGTTCAGGTGGGCGTTGCTTGTTGATCACCGCCCAGGCGTCTTCCCAGAGGCTGATGATGCGCGCCTGCGGGAAGTGGTAGCCGACTTTGTTGTACACCGCGTCGAACTGGATATTGGCGCCTTTGTAGATACGCGGGCGATCGGCGGTGAAGGTCGAGGAGCCGGTGAAGGTCATGCTGTCCAGGCGCTCACCACTGTTGAACTCGCCATTGCCAGCGGCCAGAGTGAGACGCTTGGCGCGGTCATCCATGCATGGTTCGTAGTAAGGAGCGCCCGCGGTGGGGGCAGCGCCATTGGTGCGGAAATTGCGCGCAACCAGCTGATTGCTTGGCAATACCGCAAAGCTTGGATGCTCCAGTTTTGAATGAAAGCTCATCGCGGCTTGTTCGACGTCTGTGCCCTCTTCGGGCAGGAACACCGCCTTGGCCTTGGTAATCTGCTTGGAGAAATCCAATGCCGTGGTGGTGACCTCTGCCTCACCGCCAGCGGCCATGCCGTCAAGCGCATGGCGCGGCAGCCCGCCATCCCAGCCGCCGACCTGGGCCGGATCAAGGTTGGCCCACAGCGCGTTGCCGGTACTTTTCAGCGCCTGCGCCATGGCCGGATCAAGCATGTCCAGCGGCGGGGTGGGTGGACGCTGGCCCACGGTGCTTTCGATACCGCCAATCCAGAAGGGATAGCCAGGGTTCTTCAGGCTGCCATCGGCGTTGCGGTTCTCGAAGCCACGATCCACCAGGGCGACCGAGCCGATAGCCCGTGGGGCGCTGGAATGCTGTGAGGCGTCGTCATCGCCCTCTTCTTCTTCGTCGTCGTCATCATGCTCGGCGACCAGGGTTTCGGCGAGTTTCGGAATAACTGCCACCTTACCCGGCATCGGTGCCATGGCTTTGCCTGGCAGCGGCACAACAGCAGGGATCGGCGTGCCGGCGATGATTTCGCCGTCTGGCAAGGCGCGTGCCCCAACGGCCGGTTTGCCGTTGCGCAAGGCATAGGGCTCGCTGTGATAGCCGGTTTCGCTTTGTGCGGAAACCTCCAGGCGTGTGCCTTCTTCAAACACATCATGTACCCGCCACATGGTCCACATGCCTTGGGCAAAGTGCGGGTAGAAGTGGCAATGGTAGATCGCATCGCCGGCCACGCGGTTGCGGTTACCGGAGCCGCCGTTGGCAATTTCATAGGTATAGCCGGCACCGGGGCCGATACCCTGGGCATCGACATAATCGGAATTGTCGTCGTTGGGGTTGAACAGCCACTGATGCCCGTGCAGGTGGAAAATGTGCTGTTCGTGGCCGTTGTGCGTGTTGCGGAATTTGACGAAGTCGCCGATGTAGCTGTGGTTGACGTTGGAAGGCTCGGCCGGGTACAGCGCCATGGTGGCCTTGACCCCAACCTGTTCGGCGCCAGGTTTTTCCCCTGGGCGAATGCTTTCCAGGCCTACGTTGGCCGGAACGTCCACCAGCATCGCCACATCGCCCACGGTGTGCGAACTGAGGAAAAACTCTTCGTAGGCACAGGACAGGCAGTCATGCATCGGTCCCACGCCCAGGCGGTTGGCGATGACCTCTGCGCCCATGCCACCGGACCCGTAGTTGATCATGAACGAGTCGCGGGTAGGTTCGAGCACATGCCCCATTACCGGGTCAGCCCAGTAACCAGGAAACGCCTGGGTCACTGCAACTTCATCGGTGAACTGCGAGGCAAAGTCACGGAAAGGCTCCAGGCGGTTGGGCAACGCCGGGTTGCGCTTGCCGATGCTCTCCAGTGGGTAGGTGGACGGCGGGAAGCTGCCGTCGTCATTGGGACCCATGACGATTGCGTCAGAGTCGCTGGAAATAATCTCGTTGCCGTCGACCATGGCGATGATCGGCGAGCCGGCCTTGCCTTCACGGATCCAGGGCTCGACCTGAGGGTAACGGGCCTTGTAATCGACAATCGGCTGGCCGGTCGGCGCCCGGCCAACCGTGCTCAGGCGCATTTCTTCCTCGGTCAATGTATTACGGTAGGTGCGCCCATTTTTGGGGACTACGATCACTTGGCCGAACAAGCCGTTGGCAACGTTGCCTGCGGCACCCTCCCCACCAAACGGGGCACCACGGCTGGAGGCGGCAAATACGCCTTCGCGTTCGGCGTACAAGGTGTAGCTGCGGCTGCTGCCCGGCGCCACCAGAAAGTTGCCGTTGCGCCCGGTGTTGGAGGCGATGTCGCCAATACTGTTGACTGCTTGCAGGCCGTTGACCTGAAAACCGACATGGCGGTCGGTGACCTGATCATCGACCACTTCGTTTTCAGCACCTTCAGGCGCTTCAGCGCCTTCGTCTTCCTCGCCCTCCTCGCCCTCGACTTCGTTCTCTTCTTCGTGATCGATGCCGTGCTTGTTGGGGTTGGCTTGATAAGCCAGCAGGTTCTGCAGATTGACGGTCAGGCAATCACCGGCCGCCACCCGCAGCACAATCGGCCGTGGGCGCTTGTCCGGGCGCAACGTGACCTTGCCCGGCACTGCTGCACCGCCCTGGTCGAGAGTGACTTGGTTTTCATCAACCACATCGCGGCGCAACGCGAAGATCATGCCGTTGGCATTCTGGGCACCGAGGCGGTTGAACATCAGTGGCTGATCGAGCGCCACCACGTTGGCCACCAGGTTGCGCTCACAGCGCACGGCAGCTTCGCTGACTGTCTGCCAACCCATGGTGGCGGCAGTGATCAGCAGTGAAGTCAGGACTGAGCCTTTGATCGGAGTCATCATGGCGTGCCTCTGGTGGTGCAAGTGGACTCTGAAAAGGCTTCAGCAAGCCTCATGCCAGAGTTTTTTGTTGTTTTATTTCAACAACTTGAGCTATTGAATGAATCTCAATTGGGGGTTATTCCCCGGTATTCCCCATTTCGGGGTGCGCGCTTATAGCGGCGCATCCACAGCCAGCCCCTGCAGCCGTCGGTACTGGCGCAGCACTTTTGGCACGTAGCTCTGAGTCTCGGCATAGGGCGGCACTACCCGGCCTCGACGTAGCACCGCATCCGGGCCGGCGTTGTAGGCGGCCACTGCCAGGGTGATGTCGTTATCGAACAGGGTCAGCATGCGTTTGAGATAGCGTGCGCCGCCCTGCAGATTCGAGGCGGGGTCCAACGAATTGGTAACCCCCAGTTCCCGGGCGGTATCGGGCATCAACTGCATCAGGCCGACCGCACCGCTGGCTGAACGGGCGTTAGGGTTGTAGCGAGACTCGGCCTGGATCACCGCATGCAGTAGCGCCGCCGGCACATCGTTGGCTTCAGCCGCCGCCGCTACCAGCTCGGCATAGGGCATACCGGTGATCATCTGCGCCTGGTCGCTGCTGGCCAGGCTAGTTGCCGATTCACTGATGACCCGTTGATAGGTGCGGCCAGGGCGGTGAACGTTGGACAGCACATAGCTGCCGTCAGCCTTGATAGAGATGTACATATCGGCTTGTACCGGGAGCACCCAGGTCAGCCAGACAAAGATTCCTGCAGATAACCAGTACATGGTCCCGCCCTCCCCGTTGCGGCCCCGAAAAGTGGGGCATATGCCCCGATTGCCGAGGCGCAAGGCTACTGACGCAAGCACTGTGCCGCCTTGCCGGCCGCGCAGCGCAAAGGCTTGCAGCAGACGCGCACGGCAATTGCATGAGGCCTTGCAGGCGCACGATGGAGGGCCTTGTCATGAACAAAAAAAAGTACTCGCAACAGGGATTCACCCTGCTCGAACTGCTGGTGGTATTGGTGGTACTGGGGCTGCTCGCGGGCATAGTTGCACCCAAGTACTTCAGTCAATTGGGGCGTTCTGAGGCCAAGGTGGCACGGGCGCAGATCGAAGGCCTGAGCAAAGCGCTGGATCTCTATCGACTGGAAGTGGGGCATTACCCCAATTCCGAGCAAGGCCTGCAGGCGCTGGTCGCTGCCCCCAGCGACGAGACACGCTGGTCAGGCCCCTACCTGCAGAAAAAAGTCCCCCAGGACCCGTGGGGCCGCAACTACATCTATCGCCAACCCGGTGAGAACGGTGAGTACGACCTGCTCTCCATGGGCAAAGACGGACAGCCCGGTGGCGAGGGTGAAAACGCCGAAGTTACCAGTTGGCAGTAAGCGGAGGAGCGACACATGCGCTACGAGCTCAAGGCATTGGGAAAGTCCGGCGTGGTCCTGCTTACACTCGATGCCCAGGACGCCGGGCAAGCCCGCCTGCAGGCTGAGCAACAAGGCCTGCGGGTGGTCAGCGTGCGCAACTGTGAGCGCTTGCGCAAAATACGTTGGCGACGCAAGGAAACCTTCGACCTGGTGTTGTTCAGCCAGGAGCTGACCACCCTGCTCAACGCCGGCCTGCCGTTGATTGATGCCCTGGAAAGCCTGGCAGAAAAAGAATCGGCGTCGCAGGCGCGCAAGACCCTAGGGGAGCTGGTCCGCCTGCTGTATGAAGGCAAGTCCTTTTCCCAGGCGTTGGCTCAATTACCCAGTGTGTTTCCCCCGCTGTACATCGCCCTGGTGCAATCCAGCGAGAAAACCGGGGCCCTTGGCGATGCCCTGGGGCGTTACGTTGCCTACCGCCAGCGCATGGACGAGGTGCGGCAGAAAATCGTCAGCGCCTCGATCTACCCCTTGTTGCTGTTGATCGTTGGCGGTGGCGTGGTGCTGTTTCTGATGGGCTATGTGGTGCCGCGTTTCAGTCTGGTGTTCGAGGGACTGGGCACTGAACTGCCATGGCTGTCACGATGGCTGATGCAGGCCGGTATGTTCCTGCATGCCAACCAGGCGCCTTTGGGTCTGGGTTTTATTGGTGTTCTCGCCAGCCTGCTGGCGCTGCGCCGGGATCCACGGGTACGAAGTTGGCTCAATCGCCAGCTCGAACGCCTGCCGGCCCTGCACCGGCGCCTGGTGATGTATGAACTGGCGCGTTTCTACCGTTCCCTGGGAATCCTCTTGCAAGGCGGCATCCCCATACTCACCGCCATGGAGATGGCGCGTGGTCTGCTTGGCCTTGCTGCCAAACAGCGGCTGGAGCTCGCGTGTGAAAGGGTACGTGAAGGCCTGTCGTTGTCAGCCGCGCTCGAAGCCGGGCAACTGGTCACGCCTGTCTCCCTGCGCTTGCTGAGGGCCGGTGAACAATCCGGCAACCTGGGACAGATGATGGAACGCAGCGCCGACTTCTACGATGAAGAAATCAGCCGCTGGGTCGAATGGTTCGTGCGTCTGTTCGAACCCTTGCTGATGACCTTCATCGGCTTGTTGATCGGCCTGATCGTTATCCTGATGTATATGCCGATTTTCGAATTGGCCTCCAGCATTCATTAGTGACAAACGTGACAATCCTGACTGCTTGCTGTATAGATTCGGCCACCAAGGGGAGCCTGGCAACAGGCTGAGAAACCGCTGGCACCTGCAGCGCGGTGACCCTTCGAACCTGATCCGGATAATGCCGGCGAAGGGATGGGGGATTGCCAACCTGCCTCTCTGCCGGTCTCACTGTCGCCATCTTTGAGGCCAGTACCATGACCGAACGCTTCACCGACACCCTTCGCCGCCAGAGCGAGCCGAGCTGGACGCAATCTGTCGAGCACCGCTTCGTCAACGAACTGCTCGACGGCACCCTCGACGATGCGGTGCTGATCAACTACCTGATCCAGGATCACCGCTTCATCGATGCTTTCCTGACCTTGCTCGGCGCCGCGATTGCCAGTGCCGATACCTTCGAGGCGCGCATTCGCCTGGGACGTTTCACCGGCGTAATTAGCGGCGAAGAGAACACCTACTTCCTGCGCGCGTTCGAGGCCCTCGGGGTGACGCCAACGCAGCGCCAGCAAGCACCCGACGCAGTGCCCACCGCAGGTTTCAAGGCGATCATGCGCGAAGCGGCGGCGACCCGCTCCTATGCCGCCGCCCTGGCCGTGCTCAACGTTGCTGAAGGCCTGTACCTGGACTGGGCATTGCGCGCGCCCAAGCAACTGCCGCCGCGCTTCGAACATGCCGAATGGATAACCTTGCATGACAACCCCGACTTCCAGAGCTTCGTCGCCTTCCTGCGCGCCGAACTGGACCGTGTCGGCCCTGCTCAAGCGCAGATCAGCACCGACTTCTTCCTGCGCGCCGTTGCCCTGGAGCACGCATTCTTCGACGCCGCCTACGACCTCAAGGGATAAACCATGGATATCTTCGACCGCCTGAAACAGGCAGCCGCGGCTGACTGGAACAGCTACGTAGACCACGACTTCGTTCGCCAGATGGGTGCCGGCACCCTGGCGCAGCCAGCGTTTCGCAAATACCTGGTGCAGGACTATCTGTTCCTGATCCAGTTTGCCCGCTCGTGGGCGCTCGCAGCCTACAAAAGCCGTACCCTGAGCGACATACGCGCGGCGCAGGCGGGGCTGGCCGCGATCCTTGATGAAACCGAGCTGCATGTACGTTTATGCGAGCGTTGGGGACTCTCCCCCGAAAACCTGGCGGCTACACCCGAGCATCAAGCGACCGTCGCCTACACCCGCTTCGTGCTGGACTGTGGTGCCGCCGGTGACCTGCTTGACCTGCACGTGGCGTTGGCACCGTGCGTCATCGGCTATGCCGAAATAGGCCGCAACCTGACACCCGAGGGTATCGAAGCCCTGACCGATCACCCTTACCGGGACTGGATTGGCGAATATGCTGGCGCGGGATACCAACATGTCGCCAGCGCAGCGCGCGCCCACCTGGACGACCTTGCCTCAAGAACAATGACAGAACGACGCTTCGAGGACCTGGTCAAAGTATTCGCCCAAGCCTCGCGCCTGGAAGCAGACTTCTGGCAGATGGGCCTAAATGCAGAATAATCCTATAGATCTGGATCTGGATCTGGATCTGGATCTGGATCTGGCTCTTGATCTTGCTCTTGATCCACTCGCCCCGTTAACCAGACGGGCCGAGTGAAGGTGTTGCGAAAGGGCTAGCGCGCAGCGCCTTCGGCCCCAGCCGAAGTTGCGAATCGTAGTGTTGCTTTGCAACGCGTAGATCGCAATGCCCTGTAGCGACACCGTAGCGAGGGCACCCGAAGCGCAGCGTAGGGCCCCTGGTGGGGCAAGCCCTTTGCTTACTTTGGGGCGACTGCCAAAGTAAGGCGCCGTAAGGGCGCAAAGCTGACTCAGCGCCACCAAAGCAAACGGATATGTGCAAAATCAGGTGGCCCCGTACACCCTCACCACTGACGCTTGTCCGGCCGGCTCAGGCCAAGCTTCTCGATACGGTAGCGCAACATATCGCGACTCAGCCCCAAAAGGCGGGCCGATTTCGTCACGTTCCAGTCTGTGCGGTCGAGCATCTTGCGCACCATTTCCCGCTCCACCTCCGGCAAACTGGTTGAAATCGCAGATTCCCCATTGCCATGACTTTCATGAAAAGCCGGGGCCGGCATTTCAAAAGGCTCATCAACCAGACTCATACACACATTGAGCTGGTGCGGAGCAATCTCTTCGGCAGGTGCAAGCAACACTGTCTGCTCAAGCATATTGCGCAACTCCCGCACGTTGCCCGGCCAGCTGTAGTTGAGCAGCACCTCTTCAGCCTCAGGGCTGAAATAAAGATGGGTCTTGCCGTAGCGCTTGCCATGCAAGCTGAGGAAATGCCGGGCCAGCAACAGGATATCTTCACCCCGGGCATACAACCTGGGAACCTTGATCGAAATGATGCGCAGGCGAAAGAACAGGTCACGGCGAAACTTGCCCTGTTGCACCATCTGCTCCAGGTTGCAGTTGGTGGCACTGATAATACGCAGATCGACCTTACGCTCCTTCACCGCACCGATACGGCGAATGGTACGGTCCTCGAGTAGCTTCAACAGCTTGGCCTGCAGCAGCAGGTCCATTTCACCGATCTCATCAAGAAAAAGCGTGCCGCCATCGGCCGCCTCCACCAAGCCGACCCTGCGGTCCTTGGCATCGGTGAACGCGCCCTTCTCATGGCCAAAGAGTTCTGCCTCCAGCAGGTTGGCTGGAATCGACGCACAGTTGAATTCGATGAACGGCCCTTTGCTTCGCGCGCCATCATAATGCAGGGCCCGAGCCACCAGCTCCTTGCCCGTGCCAGTTTCCCCCTCGACCAAGACTGGCGGCAAGTCGCCGCTGGCCATGCGCCGCTCGGCATCGAGCAATTGCGTGAGGGTATGCTTGAGGCTCAGCATGGCCGGCGATTCACCAATCAGTGACTGGCCTCCGGACTTCTGCGCTTCACGCTCCTGGTAGAACGACAGCGTGCGTTCCATGCGCTCGGCCGCGAGCGCCTTGTCGAGCATCAGTTTGAGCTCGGCCAGTACCACCGGTTTGGTCAGGTAGTGAAAAGCGCCCTCTTTCATTGCCAGCACGGCATCTTCGACATTGCCGTAGCCCGTCATCATGATCACTTTGAGTTCCGGCGCACGCACGGCCAGGGCCTTGATCAGCTCATGGCCACTCATGCCCGGCAGCGAATTGTCGGTCAACACCGCATCGGGCTGGCACTGAGCCAATTGCTCCAGAGCCTGCTCGGCGCTATGGCAAACGGTGACCTCAAAACCTTTTCGCTCAAGATAGGTCTGGATGTTTTCTGCGAGGATTTCATCATCCTCCACCACCAGGATGCTGTGCTCCATGATCCCCTCCCGCTGCAACATTGAAAGTCAGGCTTACGCGGGTTCCTTCCTCTTCGCGACTGGTCAGACTGACCGCGCCGCCGAAACGCTCCATTATTCGTTTGACCAACACCAGACCGACGCCAAGGCCGCCTTGCTTGGTGGTGAAAAAAGGCTTGAACACCATCCGTTCCTGCTGCTGGCTCATACCCTTGCCGGTGTCACTCAAGACTAGCTGGATCTTGCCTTCATCAGTCAGTTCACGCACGTGCAGGGTCAGCCGGCCGCCACCGGGCATTGCCTCCAAGGCATTGGAAAAAAGACTGTTGAGAATCTGCGTAAGCAACACCGGCTGGCTAATCACCAGCGCCATTGACGGTGTATCCACCTGAAGCTGCACCTTATTGCGCTCGGTCTGAGAGGCAAAAGCGCTGCAGGTGTCTTCAACTGCCGCGACCAGGTCGACGGCTTCGGCATCGTCCTTCAACGGCTGCAAGGACACCAGTAGCTCACGCACCCAACGCGACATACGGTCGACCTGGCTAATAATGTCACCGATATTCTTTTGCGAATGTTGGCTGGCCACATCCTGCGCCAACTCGGCGCTGGTGCGGATAGTTGCCAGCGGGTTACGCAAGCTGTGCGCCACCGCCGAAGACATTTCGCCGAGGGCGCCGAAGGTTTCACTGGCCACCAGTTTGCTCTGCTGGGCGCGCAGGAGGCTGGCAGCGCGGCGAACGATCCAGAACAGGCCAAAGTAGATCAACGCGCCGCCCAGCAGCGTCGACGTCCAGATCAATACATAGCCGCGCTGGATACGCCGAACCAAATCCTGCGGCTCCTTGTAAACCTCGACCATCGACAGCACCTGCGTACCGCTTTCGTCGAACATTGGAATGTAGTTTTCAATGAACAGGTACTGCGGCTCGCGCAGGAATTTCTGTTCATCGCGGTCTTCGTTGGCCTTGTGGTAGCTGGCCGAGACGGGCACTTGCGAATTGAATGATTCATCGAGGTCATCATCGCCTTCGATCTTGCGTCCAACCAGCTGCGCATTGGTGGACCAGACAATCGTGCGATCAAGGGCATAGACGTTGGTCAGCAAGGTATCGGGCAGATGCTCGACGTGGTCGAGAAATTCGATACGGGTGGAGGCCACCAGGTCAGGACTGATTCCCGGATGCTGGTTGTCCAGGCGCGGATCCAACAACTGCGCCATGGTTGTGCCCGGCGGAATACGCGAATGGCGCACTTCTGCCTTGGCCATGGCCTGGATGAACTGGGCGGTGAGCATGGCATCCCGCTCAACGCTGTCATTGACCACAAAGCGCGTCGAGACATAGCCCAGGCCAACCGCCACGGCAGTGATAATCAATAGGCTGACCACGGAAAACCAGCGCAACAAATTGAAGTCGCGCAAGCTCCGATCAGGTGACGCATGGAACTGCTGGCCCTCATCGGCCTGTTTCTTATTCAGCACCTGCATTGATATTTCCTGGCGGGCTGTTTTTTTTTAAATGTATAGCCCAGTCAGGCTCTGGTGTTTCAAATCAATTCTAATGATCCGCTGCTCACTGATAGTATTTTGCCTCTATTGGGCGATAGCCGCCTCGTCGTCTAGCGCTTGGGCTTGTTCAAACACGCCCTGGCGCCGAGCTTCCTGCTCGAGAAACTCCAGAACACTGTCAGTGTTGTCCGAGGACAGGCGCAAGTTCGGCATGGCCACCCGATTGAACTGTTCGAACAGGGTCAGCGCCAGGGCATCACGCTCTGCCAGCATGCGATCTGGTTCGCGTATCCAGCGACTGAGCCAGGCGCGATCACGTCGCTGGGTTACGCCCAGAAGATCCGGACCAACATTGCGCATACCAACGCCCTGCCCATCTTCAGGGCCAACACTGTGGCAAGCGGCGCAACGGGTCCGGAACAACTCTTCGCCGCTGCTGGGCGGGCGTATGTCCGGTGCCTGGACGTAACTCTGCTCGCTACTGGGCGCCTTCCAGTTCTGCAGGCTGTTGGCCAACTGGTCGGCAAGAATCCAGGGGTTTTCGAATGGCGAGGCCTTCATCCAGCGACCGGTGGCCTGGTTGCCAACAATCAGACTCAGGTTGTGGTCGCGACTGCGACCGTTGTCCACCCCTTCGATAAACAACCCCAGACGCCGGCGCAAAGCATCGATCTGCTCCTTGTCACCGGTCAGAAAGCGCCACCCGGGGCCGACTTTGAATCGCTCTGCGTAAGCCTTGAGCACCTGCGGGGTGTCACTGAGCGGATCGATACTGATGGAGTAGAAAAACACATCGCTACCCACGCGTTCGCCCAGCAGTTGCTGAACCTGGCGCAAGCGCGCAGTTTCCAATGGACACGAGTCGCCACAACCGGTGAAGATGAAGTTGACCACCACCACCTTGCCCTTGATCAAATCATCGAAAAAGCGCACCTGCCGACCATCCTGGTCGGTCAGGAGCGTGTTGGGAAAGTAATCCGCCCCCCAAGGGGTGGCATCCTCAGCCAGCCCCTGGAGGGCCCAGCACAGCAGTGCTGCGCCGAACCAGATTGAAAGTCGCCGCACGATTCACACCTCGTTCGCCATTGGCCAAGGGCTACTTGTTGATCTTCACCTGCGGCCCCTTGCCATCCCCGCTGCGCCAGGTGGGCAGCGCGGCAGAGTTGATGTACTGCACGCCGTCCCAACTGGGCAATGGCGTTGGCATCAACTGCAGTTGGCCTGGGTGATCAATGTCCCAACGCAGCAACATCGAGTTGTCCTCATGTTGGGTGTTGTGACAGTGCTCCATGTAGGTACCGGCGAACTCGCGAAAGTTGATCGCCATCTCGACGTTATCCAGGCCGTCACTCTCGTTGCCGATGCGGTAGACGTCCTTGCGCGCCCATTTTTCCCATTCCGGTGGCGCTTTGCCGCCGCGACTGAGGATGATGCCTTCCTCGAAGTGCACATGCACCGGATGGCTCCAACCATTGCCACCGTTCTGGATCTTCCACACTTCCAGGGTTCCTGCGCCGCTGAATCCCGCATCGGTGGGGCCGGTTGCCAATTGTGGCGAGGCATTGAGCCGACGCGGGTCCATGTTGTAGCCCAGGCCGCCGTCCGTCTTGATGGTCCACGGCACCTGGTCGGTACCGTCGGAGCGACCGAAGATGAACGTCCGGTGCCGAGCCTGGGCCAGGCGCGCCTGATCGGCCGGATTGTCACGGTGCAGCTTGAGCGGAATCATCACCTTGCCTTCGGCCTTGCCCGGTTTGGCTGGTTCATAGTCTGCCGGGTCCATGGCCAGGTCCTGGCCGCTGTAGGCCTTGACGTTAAATTGCAGGACTTTGCCCACCGCCGGGTCACCCTTGTCCCATTGCGGGCCTTTGCTGGTCTGCTTGATGACTGCCAGGTACTTCTGCGAAAGCACATCGGCAAGATCGATATCTTCCTTGGGCCCTTTGCCGGTGTCGTGGGCCTTGAGGTTGATCAGGTACAACTTGTCACCCGGTTTGATACCGTTCCTGGCAAAGTTGACGATAATGTCGAAACGCTCGGCAATGCCCTGGGTGGGCAAAATCGCGTTGTGATTGTTGCGGTTACCGTCACCGTCCAGGTCCATGCTGCCGTCGAAGGGCACCGAGTGCTCCATGATGTTGCCGTCGTTGGCAATCATGTGGAACGGCACCCGCGCATAAGACAGACCCGAGCCTTTGGGGCCGGCAAACTCGCCGCCGCTGCCCTTGATTTCGCGCACCATTGCCAGTTTGAAGTAGCGCGAAACCGAACCATTGAGGATGCGCAGGCGATAGCTGCGAGCACGCACATCGAGGAAGGGTTTGTACTGCCAGTTGACCAGCACCTGGTCGCCCAGGAAGCCATCGGTGTTGAACGGGTTGAACCACAATTGGCCATCCTGGCCCCAGGCCTTGTCGGCGATCAGCAGGTTGACGTCATAGTCGCGATTGCCCCAGGACAACGCCGAACCACTGGGCAGACGCAAGTTCACACCGTCAGCAAAGGCTTCATTGCCGCGATCCAGTGCGCTGTAGTAGTTCATCATCGCCGCGTTGCCCTTGTAGACATTCTGCGCGGTGAAATCGAGCATATGGTCGTGGAACCAATGAGTACTCATGGTTTCGCGCCAGTCGCCACGAATGCGGATACTGCCGTTGTCGCAAGTTTTCAGCCCAGGCTCGGCGTCATTGACCCAAAGCTTTTCCCCCGGTGTGCAAGGGAATGCCGCGCGTGGGTCTTCGGCACGGGTATTGATACTGTCGTATCCGGCCAATTGCAGCGGCCAGCGATAATCATAGAACTGCCCGGGAAAGAAGAAGGCGTTGGCATAGCCGTCGCTTTCTGCGGGAGAGTGACCGTTGTGCTCATGGGTACTGATGGTGTGCAGGCCAAAACCATGGTTGGCCGCAGGATCAATCGGCAGTGCGTTGTAGTGACGCATCAGCAGCGGCTGACCGTAACGCACCATCAGCAGCTTCGCAGGCAGCGTGCCGTCAAAGGTCCACATCGACTTGTGATCCTGCAACGGCATGTTGGGGTGAAAACGCGTATCGACGCCCTTGGTGGTACCGAGGGTATTGGCCTGCCCGGCAGTGTTGTAATACAACCCGCCCGGGGCAAACTCGCCAACACTGTAGTGATGCATCTGAGTGGCATCGCGCACGCCACCATTGATTCGCGCACCGGCCTGGGCTGTCTTGTAGGCGGCTTGCGGGTAGAACTCGTTCCAGCGCTGGTGCGACCAGCCTTTTCCAGGTGGCCGCCCTTCGGCAGGTGCGCCAATATGACGGTTAAGGAACATCTCGATCTGCGTTTGCCACGGGTTGCGGTCTACCACGTTGGCGAACTGACTGGGAAATGGTGTCAGTCCAGGTTGCTTGAGAAAGGCATCAAGCAATGCACCATTGGGAGCGCTACGGGCAACGCTGACAGGGTCCTGCTGCGGCGCAGGGCCGGTGGTCGGCGCAGGAAACACCAACAAATCGGCGGGGGCGGTAGGGTCCAGGCGGGTCGGTCCAAATTCTTCGAACAACAACAACTGTTGGCTAAAAGGCGCTGCGCCAAACATCGGGCTTGGCGCGCCATTGGTGGGGTAATTGAATGATGTCTGCTGGGCAGGTGGCCGCGGATTTTCCTGCCGAGGCGTGTCTCGATCGCCCTCTACACCATCCGGCAGGTCGAACGCCCCGACATTCGCCTCGGGAAGCGTCAGCAGGTTATTCAAGGCAGCTGCCGGATTGGCAGGTACATCGCTAAACGCCGACGGATCTCCCGACTCCGGCGGGTCAACGTCGTCAATTGGACTGGCAGAGGCTTCAGCGACGAGTAGTAGCGCCAAAGCTGCGCTCAGGCAGAAGGGGTATTGAACGCGTTTGAACATGATCTTTCACCCAGTGTTGGCTACCGGTAATGTCGATTTGCAATTACCCAGCCAAAACTGTTTCAAGATATGTACATACTCTTTATCAATGAGTTACATCATCTACTCACAAGATATTGACTATGCGCGGGGAAATCCCCCCCATTATTGGGCCTGCCAACCCCGAAAAAAATTCGCTCAAACCCCCGCTGATTTACGCACCACGCGAAAGCTCATTTGCACGCAGGTGCCCTTGCCTTCGCGACTGCTCAAGCGCACCGTACCGCCAAAGCGCTCCATGATCCGCTTGACCAGTACCAGTCCCACTCCCAGCCCTCCCTGCTTGGTGGTGTAGAACGGCCTGAAGGCCATGCGCAGTTGATCGCTACTCATGCCCTTGCCACTGTCACACAGACGTAATGTCACACTCTTGCGGTTGTGATGAACCAGTTCGACGCGCAATATTCCGCCCTCGCTCATCGCCTCCAGCGCGTTGGCAATCAGGCTATTGAAAATCTGCCCGAGCAACACTGATTGGCTCAGTACGCGAACATTGGCGAGGGGATCGAGGCGTACCTCAACACCGTTGCGTTTCAGTTGCAGGCTGAATGCCTGCAAGCTGTCCTGCAGCACCCGCTCCAGCTCAACCGCTTCGACCTCATCATTGAGGGGGCGCAACGACTGCAGCAACTGGCGAACCCATTGAGACATGCGATCGACCTGGCTGATGATGTCGCCAATGTATTTTTGCGCCGGGCCTTCCTCGATCTCCTGCGCCAGTTCGGCGCTGGAACGGATGCTGGCAAGGGGATTACGCAAACTGTGCGCCACTGCTGAAGACATCTCTCCCAGCGCGACAAAGGTTTCGTTGTTGATCAGACGCTTTTGCTGGCGCGCCAAATGACGGTTTGCATGGAACATCAGCCAGTACAAGCCGCCATACACCAGCGTCGCGCCCACCGCCACAGCCAGCCAGATCATCAGCAGGCCGTATTGAATACGATCGATAAGGTCGCGAGGCTCTTTGTAGATTTCGACCATTGCCGTGACGTTTTCATTGTCGGCATCGAACAGCGGAATGTAGTTCTCGATGAACAAATTTTCCGGCGGGGTAATGAACTTCTGCTCGCTGCGGGCCTGATCGACGTCGTGGTAGCTGGCCGAAACACGGACTTTGTTGTCGAAGGCATGATCAAGGTCGTCATCCGACTCGATCAGCCGTCCGACCAATGCCGGGTTGCTTGACCAGATCACTGTGCGATCAGGCGCATAGATGTTGGCCAGAAGCATGTCCGGCAAATGCGCGATGTGGTCGAGAAACTCGCCGCGGGCATCGCGACGCGCCACCGGATTGACCTCGGGGAAGTTCTGGTCCTGTCGCGGATCAAGCAACTCACCCATGGTGCGTACATTGGGGATCGACACATGACGCACTTCTGCCGAGGCAATGGACTGGATGAACTGCGCGGTCAGCAGTGCATCGCGCTCGACACTTTCGTTGATAACGAAACGACTGGAGATCAGTCCCAGTCCTACCGCCACCGAAAGGATAATTGCCAGGCTCACAAAGGCGTACCAGCGTAGCAAATTGAAAGGCCGGGGGCTCGTTGCCTGAGTGGGGACGGTTTCTTGCTGCGGCAGTGAATCCAGACGTGATTGCAGGTCCATCACGAACTCCTGGCAAAGGGCTTCTTAGGTTATAGCCCAGTTAACTTCGATTGCCCCGCCTGCGCCCCCAATTACCCCCAACCCTGGGGCATCGGCCCCGCTCAAGCGCCCTGGCGCCAAGCCGAAAATCCCCCTCCAGGCCAGACTCCGCAAGGGTTTCTGAAAACTGGTATGGAAGTTGCCGAACCCTGTGCAGACGACCCAAACCCATGGGCCCGATTGCAAGAGGGAAGACTCATGCACCGTCCAACGCCCCACCCACTGGCACTGCTGATTCTGGCTGGCCTGATCCAGGCGCCGGCCCACGCCGCGCTGTTCGAAGTTGACCCTGGCCCTTACCTGCCGGCCACCGGTGGATTCGCTGCGTGGTATCACGACACCCACGGTCGGGTACTCGACCTGTGCCTGACCACGGCGGTCAGTTCGCGGGTAGCCGGGGCTCCAGGGGCTCCCTCGTACATGTGCATCTTGAACCCGGCACCCGGCGTGTACGATGACACCAAGCCGATCAGCTTTCCAACCAACTACCCCGATGAAACATTCTGGTTTACCGCCGACGCAGCCATCGTCGACGCAAACCGCGGGATCGACTTGAGCTTCGGCACTGCTGTCGAGGCGGCTTTTGCCGCCGATGAAGTGGTCGATGGTGACCAGGTCAGCTTTGCCCGGGTGCGGATCCGCGTCGATGTTCCAACAGCCGGTACCTACATCATCACCCACCCATACGGTGTCGAGGTGTTCGATGTGCCAGCAGCCGGGCGGCGCGCGATCAATATGACCCGCGACATTGGTATTGGCGGCCAGAAGTCCTATACCGGCGCACTCAAAGGTGATGTCGGCCCGTTTCTGCGCGGGGTCGGTGGTCCCTACACCGAGACCAACCCCATCTCGGGTGCCAGTGAGCGCTTCATCGGCGACCCAAATCTCAATGAAGCGGTCACCGGAAGCCCATTCAATACCAACTTCGTACGTATCGAAGGCCCAAATGGTCTGGACCTGCGGACCACCTTGTTCGCGGTCTCGGGCAAGCTCTCCAACGTTGTCCGGCCAACCCCTGTCATTGCACAGCGCAGCACTTATTCGCGTCATAGCGACAACGGAGACCTGCGCGCCCAACAAGATATCTTCGTGCAAGCCCCACCACCGCCCGGCACCGCGGCCCTGACCAGCCAAACGCCTAATTTGAACCTTACCGAAGCCAACACCACGGGTGCCTGGTACGCACAATCGCCACTCAACCCAAGTCTGCCAGTGGATCTGCTGGTGACTGCCAACAATCAGTTGGCGATCCCCAGCAGCACACCGACCACCCTGAAGATGCCGCTCACCGACCTGGTTGTCATCCAGCGCGCCGAATTCAGCCTGGCCTCTGGCGACCTGACCCTGGTCGCATCTACCAGTGATGAAACCGAAACGACGGTGCTCAACGCCTTCACCGGCAATGGAGCAGTCATCGGCACCATGAGCGGCACTGGCGCGGTCAAGACTCTCATCACCGGGCTCTCGCCGATCCCGCCGGCCGTGGTCACCGTGACCAGTGGCAACGGTGGTAGCGACAGCGAAGAAGTGGTGCTCGTGCCATGAACATCTTTACGCCACGTCCCGTAGCAGGAGGCAGCATGAATAACTGGCCACGCCTGGCGCTTTGCGCAGCCGGGCTTTCCCTCTCGCTGGCTGGCACCGCCTGGGCCGGCCTCAAAGCAGTCGATCCAGGCCCCTACACGCTGGCCACCGGGCGTTACCCGATGTGGTACCAGGACAACAATGACCTGTCGATGGAGCTGTGCCAATCGAGGGCCACAAGCTCACGCGTCGGCGTTTCGGTACCGCCCGCCTACATGTGTACCCTACTGCCTGAGCCTGGCATCTACGATGATGCCCTGCCTCTGGTGTTTCCGGACAACTGGCCACCAGAGATGTTCTGGTACCTGGCTGAAACATCGATTCCAGCGGTAGGCAACAGCGGCTATGAACTGGATGTCTATGTCGCCGGCATCGAAGCAGCATTTGCCAGCGAGAACCCGATCGATGGCGACCAACAGAGCTTCGCGCGTATCCGTCTGCGGGTCTCGGTGCCTCAGGCCGGTACCTATGTCATCACTCACCCCTACGGCGTCGAAACGGTCAACGTCACCACACCGGGACGCAGGGCGATCAACATCACCCGTGATGTTGGCATCGGTGCACCCGGGGTGTTCAGTGGCGTGCTCAAAGGCGCAATTGGCCCATTCCTGCGCGGTGTCGGTGGTCCCTACACTGAAATCAACCCGGACACCTCCGCCAGCGAGACCTTTATAGGCGACCCAAACATCACTGAACAGGTCACCGGTAGCCCGTTCAACACCAACTACGTAGAGATCAAGGGCCCCGCTGGGACCATCCGTACCGACCTTTTTACCGTTTCCGGCAAAGTCCTCGATGCGCGCAGCCAGGTGGCTGCAGAGCTGGAGCGTGCCACTTACCGACGTACTGCTGACGGTACCCGGGTAGAAGTTTTCGCCAAGGCACCGAACACCGCCACCTTGTGCTTTCGCGAAAGCCTTGCTCTGGTGCCAGGCACTCCGCCGTCACCTTGCCAGTTCGACTTGCTGACAGACAAAAGCGGATTGTTCTTCGCCCACCATTACAGCAACAGTGCCCCGCCACCGGTGATCGTGGTCACAGCCACCGATCCAACCGGCGTGAAACGACCCACTGCGCTGTCGCGCAAACTTACCGACGTGGTCAAGGTGACCTCTGCACGGTACGACTGGGCCAACAAACGCCTGCGGATCGAGGCCAGTTCCAGTGACGAAATCAGGGTTCCTGACCTGGTTGCCCAAGGGTACGGGCGGATGTCCGGGTCGGGCGTTGTGAAAACCCTTACGGTCAATGACCTGAGCCAACCTCCAGCGACTGTCACGATCAAATCCGCTGCCGGCGGCAGTGATACCGAACCGGTAGTGATTGTTGGCAACGCGCCGGTCGAAGCGGAAAACCAGGCCCCCGTGGCGCAGGCAGACCAGGGCAGCACCAGCTTTGGCGTTGCATTGACCTTGAACCTGCTCGCCAACGACAGCGACCCGGACGGCAACGTACCGCTAACCATCACCGACCTCACCCAGCCTATCACCGGGCAAGGCACCGTCACGCTTAACGGCAGTACCTCAGTGCAGTACACCCCGCCACCGGTGGTCGAAGCGCCAATGACCGTCACCTTCACCTACCGTGCCCAAGACAGCAAAGGACTGAAATCGGAGATCACCACGGTAACCATCAACGTTGCGCCGAACCGCGCACCCGTCGTCGTCAATGACACCGCCGCTACATTGGGTGTCGCCCTGCCGATCAACGTCTTGCTCAACGACAGCGATCCGGATGGCAACGTCCCTCTTGCGGTTGAGTCAGTGACTCAACCCGGCCCCGGCCAAGGTACGGTCAGCAACGGCGGAACCCAGGTCACCTATACCCCACCGGCAAACGTGACTGCGGCGTTCACCGCCACCTTTACCTACATCGCCAGAGATAGCTTCGGCGCCCTGTCGGCACCGGCAACTGTCACCGTGCAGGTATCGCCAAGACCGGCGGCAGAAACCTTCGCCATCACCGCCGCGACCGTCACCGCGCGTTCCAACAACCGCTACAACTGGGATCTCTCCGGTACCTCGTCGGTGACGACTGGCAACACCATTACAGTGCAGGTCACCACCCCTACCGGGTTGGCCACCCTGGGCACCACCACGGTACCGCTGACCGGTCGCTGGCGGTTGACGGTGAGCAACAGCACCACGGTGATCCCGACAGCCACACCGTCGGCGACCATCCGCACTAGCCAGGGCACCGTCCGTACCGTGCCAGTTACCGTGCAGTAGAACGCAGGAGACATGACCATGGCGCGCCTGACCACCTTGCTGTTTTGCCTGACCCTGATCGGTCAGGCCGCCCTGGCCGATGACTTGATGGATAACGCCGACCTCGGCCCAGGAGGCGACCTGGGTGAACCGCTGTCGTTGCAACCGCTGCCGGCCACTACCGGTCAGCAGGCGCAGGTGGAGCAGAACGGTCAATCCAACCGGGCCGCCATCGGTCAGGACGGACAAACCCTGTTGGGCCGCATCGTGCAGTCCGGTGGATCGCAAGAAGCGTACATCCTGCAGCAAGGCAACGACCTGATGGCCAACATCAACCAGCAAGGCTATGGCAACAGCGCCTCGATCGCGCAAAGCGGCAGCAACAACCGCGCGAACATCGAGCAGTACGGCAACAGCAACAACGCCAGCATCGTTCAGACCGGCAGCGGACTGCAAAGCTCCGTGGTCCAGACCGGCAACGGTCAGCACGTACAAGTCAACCAATATCGTTGAAACCTGGAGGCACCACCATGTTCAAGCTCGCTCCCTTAAGCGCCGCCATTGTTCTGTGCCTTGCAGGCCAGGCGATGGCTGACGAAAGCCAGTCGACTCAAAACCAGAGCGGTACTGAGAACATCGCCGAGGTAAAACAACTGGCCGCCGCGCTCAGTGTTACCACTCAAGACCAGCAGGGCCTGGGCAACAACCACGCAGCCAAACAGGAAGGAGGTAATAGTTCGATCCAGCAGAGCACCGCCGGCGAGTATAACGCCGGGTATGCCGAGCAACTGTACGAATACGGCAGCAAGATCAATCAGCAATCGGCCGGGACCTTGAACAACACCCACGCAAGCCAGTCCCTGGGCACCGAAAACGAAGCCCGACAAACCCAGGAAGGCTCTGGCAACTTCTCGTTCGTCTACCAGGACAGCCAGACCGGTAGCCAGGGTTCTACTGTTCAGTACGGTAGCGACAACCGTGCCTATATCGAGCAACTGACCGCTGGCGCGGCCAACAACGCCGAAAGTACCCAGGCCGGTATCAACAACTACAGCGCTGCCGAACACATCAACCACAACGATGGCCAGATTGCTGTCTACCAGGCTGGTGACAACAACTGGGCATACGGCGATCAGCGCGAAGGCCAGGGAGGAACCATCACCATCAACCAGAACGGCGGTGGCAACTCCACTGAAATCTGGCAGGACACGCAAACGGGCAGCCATGCCAATCTCACCCAATATGGGATGACCAACGAAGGTGTAATCGACCAGAGCTTCGGCGACAGCAACACCGCCAACGTTGTGCAGATGGGCAGCGTCAACGCCATCTATGCCGATCAATACGAATCGACAGAGTCGCTGGCTACATTGACCCAGTCAGGCACCGGCAACGTGAGTTTCAGCTACCAGACCGGTGACAGTCATGTGCTGGAGGTCAGCTCCAACGGTGACGGCAACAAGGTGTTGGCGAGCAACTGGAAGGGCGATAAGTTCGGCGGCCAGTTCGGCACCAGCCAAACCGCAATCGTCACCCAAAATGGCAGCGGCAACAGTGCCAACCTGACCCAGAAGGACGTCGCGCAACTGGCGCGCTTGAACCAGAGCGGTGTGAACAACACCGCCGAAGTCACCCAGGTCGACAGCAACAACGAGCTGTACTTTGAACAGAACGGCAGCGACAACTTGCTGATCGCAGATCAGCGCGGCACTGACAACTACGCCACAGGCTCAAGCGCAGGGGTAAAAAACAGCATCAATGTCGAGCAGTCCGGCAGCGGCAATCAAAGCTCCACCTGGCAACTGTATGGTGACAACAACAGCGCCATCATCAAACAAACCGAAGGCGTCAACGTGGCCTACGTGACTCAAGGTGGCTCCTTCAACCAGGCCAATGTCGACCAGAGTGGCGCCAGCATGTCCGCGACCGTTCAACAGTTCGGCAACGGCAACCAGGCGACTGTGTTGCAGCAATGAGCATTGCGCAGCGGCGAATGAGCACCGCTGCTGCGCCGTTTACCCTCCTCTCCCCGATTTGGCCGTGACTACCGATGGGGTGGTCACGGCCGTTTTTTTGCTGGCAACAGCCTTGCTCCGAGTCGCCAAGATCAGTTGCCGTTTTGCGCCAGACCCCATAGCAGAGCCTTGAGGCTCAACCTCGTTAATATTTTATTTTTCTCCCAAAGGGTTTACTTGCGAATGGTAATTCTTATCATTCTCGACGCCACACACGGGGCCTGCCTGATTTACGCCCCGCTTACCCTTTGTTCCAGGAGAGATTTGACATGGCGTCGCGCTTCAACCTCAGCCCCTTGAGTATTGCCTTGCTGGCAACACTGGGCTCCTCCACCCTCGCCGCAGCCCCCCTGCAACTGCAACCCGATGAAGTGCAGATCCAGCCAACCGACTTGCCCGTCGATGGCACCCGCCAGGCCATCGAACTGGAAAACACGCGGGTGTTGGGAACCGCCGAAGAAGAGCTCAAGCAAGCACCAGGTGTTTCGATCATTACCGCCGAAGACATCAAGAAGCGCCCCCCCGTCAACGATCTCTCCGACATCATCCGCCGCGAGCCTGGGGTAAATCTCACCGGCAATAGCAGCAGCGGCGCCCGCGGCAACAACCGCCAGATCGACTTGCGTGGCATGGGCCCGGAGAACACCCTGATTCTCATCGACGGTAAACCCTCCACTTCGCGCAATGCCGTGCGTTACGGCTGGAGTGGCGACCGAGATACCCGTGGTGAAACCAACTGGGTGCCGGCCGAGGAAGTCGAGCGTATCGAAATTCTGCGGGGTCCGGCCGCCGCGCGTTACGGTTCAGGCGCCATGGGTGGTGTTGTGAACATTATTACCAAGCGTCCGACCGAAGACCTGCGCGGCTCCATGACCCTGTACACAATGCTTCCGGAAGACAATGCCGAGGGTACAGGCAAGCGCGTCAACTTCAGCCTGAGCGGGCCACTGACCGACAGCCTGATCTTTCGTGTCTACGGTAACCTGAACAAGACCGACGCCGACGACATGAAAATCAACGCGGGACACCAGGCCTACGAGGAGTCCTTGATGGCCGGACGCGAAGGTGTTCGCAACAAGGACATCAACGGCCTGCTGAGCTGGAAGATCGACCCGTCCAACAGCGTAGACCTGGAGTCAAGCTACAGCCGCCAGGGCAACATATTCGCCGGCGACACCATGCTCAACGCCGGCGGCGAATTCGTCGAAAGCCAGGCGGGCAAGGAGACCAACGTAATGCAGCGTTCCAGCTTCGCCGTGACCCATCGCGGTGACTATGATTGGGGCACCTCCACTGCTGCATTGTCGTATGACCTGACCCGCAACGCCCGCCTTAACGAAGGCCTGGCAGGCTGGGGCGAAGGCGCCCCCTCGGAAAGTGCCGGCAGCTTTGAGTCACGCCTGCGCAATACCCGCGCCACTGGCGAAATCAACCTGCCGCTGAACATGGGCTTACAGCAAGTACTGACCCTGGGTGGCGAGTACCTCTACGAGTCGCTGAACGACCCAGGTTCACTGCGCCCGCAAAGCTATGATCCAGGCGCCGAGCTGCCAGGCTTCGATCGTAGCCAGACCAAATCGACCGCCCGCAGCTTTGCCCTGTATGCCGAGGACAACATCGAAGTCGGCGAGAACACCATCGTTACACCAGGGCTACGCTATGACCATCACGAAGACTTTGGCAGCAACTGGAGCCCGAGCCTGAACGCTTCGCACCAGATCACCGAAGCCCTGAGCGTCAAGGGCGGGATCGCCCGCGCCTACAAAACCCCCAACCTGTACCAGGCCAACCCCAACTACCTGCTCTACAGTCGCGGCGGTGGTTGCAATTCCAGCGAGGCCAACAACGGCGGTTGCTATTTGCTCGGCAATGCCAACCTCGACCCGGAAACCAGCGTCAACAAGGAATTGGGCCTGGCCTATGACAAAGGCACCTGGCGCACCAGTGCCACTTACTTTCGCAACGACTACAAGAACAAGATCGAGGCAGGCAACCAGACCTTGTTCCGTCTACCCAACGGCCGGCGCATCCTGCGTTGGGAAAACACCGGAAAAGCAGTGGTACAAGGGGTGGAAGGCAATCTGTTCATCGCGCTTGCACCGAGCCTGGACTGGAACACCAACTTCACCTACATGATCGAGTCGGAAAACAAGAAGACCGGCGAACCACTGAGCATCATTCCCGAATACACGGTCAACTCCACCCTGGACTGGAACGCCACCGATAAGCTCTCCTTCCAGCTTAACGCCACCTACTATGGCAAGCAGGAAGCGCCGAGCTACAACGCCAGGGCCAATGAAACCCTCGATCCCAAGGTGCAAAAGGATGTCGATCCTTATGGCCTGGTCGGAATCAGCAGCGGCTACGAATTCAACAAGAACTTTAGCGTACGCGTCGGGGTCAACAACTTGTTCGACAAACGATTGTATCGCGAGGGTAATTCTGACGAAGCCGGTGCATTGACCTACAACGAAGCAGGCCGCGCCTATTACGCGTCCTTCACCACTTCGTTCTAGATTCCTACAAGGGGCCGTCCAATTGTGTGGCGGCCCGCTATGGTTAAGCTCGAAAAAGCTCACACTTTTGTAGGAAATTTCGTCAAACATCGCCGATTAGTTCAACACAGCGGTCCTCGCCGTACAATTCACCCTTAATTCGACGTATTGTTGGCGCCCTTCCGGCCCAGGCCAGAGACGCCTCTCCTGAATGACTCGGGAATTAGCTTACATACTCGACAAGGAGCTGAACTTTGACCTCGGTGTTAATAGTTGACGACCACTCCACCATCCGCTTTGCCGTACGTATGTTGCTTGAGCGGGAAAGTTTCACGGTTGTCGGTGAAGCCGACGACGGTCATTGCGCAATACAGAGCGCCCGTGACCTGAGCCCGGATGTAGTCATACTGGATATCGCCCTACCCGGCATGGACGGCTTGAGAGTCTTGCAGCGCCTGCAGTTACTCGAACCGGCACCACGGATCATGGTACTGACCGGGCAATCCGCCGAAATGTTCGCCCGCCGCTGCCTGGACGCCGGTGCGTCGGCCTTCGTACGCAAGGATGAAGATCTCGAATCCTTGATGGCTGCGCTCAAAGCTATGATCAAGGGCTATTCGATTTTTCCTGAACTGTCATCGCAACAAGGTCCGCTACTGAATGAACAGCAACGCATGGCCAAGCTGTCCAATCAGGAACTGACGGTGCTGAGGCTCTTGACCGAAGGGCATTCAAACAACCTTATCGCCGATAGCCTTCACCTGAGCGCAAAGACCGTCAGCACCTACAAGACCCGCATCATGGAGAAGCTGGAAGTGGGCTCATTTGTAGAACTGGTCGATCTGGCGCGCCGTCATCTGCCCGGCCAATGAGCCTGTTCAAGGCCTTTCTGATTGGCGGGCTGCTCAGCCTGCAATCGCTGTGTGCCCTTGCGGCGGAGGTAGGCGAGCCTCGACAACTTCTGGCCCGTTCGATCAGCAGCAGCGAGGCACTGTCCCTGTCCAGCGAAGACAGGCAATGGCTCAAGCACAAGCAACACTTGCTGCTGGGCACCACTTTTCCAGACTACCCCCCCTTCGATATCAATGCCTCCAACAACGACTATGAAGGTCTGACCGCCGATTATGCTGGGCTCCTGAGCGAGCTTCTGGGCATTCGCATCAAAGTACGCCGCTTTGCCAGCCGGACCGAGGCAATCGCAGCCTTGCGTGCCGGCAGAATTGATCTGCTGGGCAGCTCCAATGCCTTCGAGGCCGACGATAGGCAACTGGTGCTAAGCCGTTCCTACACCGAAGACCAGCCTGTGATCTCGATTGGATCAGGCAAGTCGCTGGGCCTGAACGACAAACTTGAAGGGCTGCGCCTGGCCATGGTCGATCACTATCTGCCCAGTGCCGTAGTGAATGCCCTATACCCGAAGACCGAACTGCAACTGTACAGCTCCAACCTGGCGGGTCTGTCTGCCGTCTCACTCGGTCAGGCAGACGCTTTTCTGGGGGATGCGGTGAGCAGTGATTACCTGATAACCCGCATCTATATGGGAAGCGTGCAGATTGATCACTTCATCAAGAATTTGCGTGGCACCTTCGCTTTTGCCCTGTCACGTGACAATCCCGTATTGTTGCGCCTGGTCAATCAAGCGCTGGATCGTATTGGTGATAACGATCGCTTGAACATCCTTCGACGCTGGACCAGCGGCAGCAGCCGGGTGTTGCTCAACCGCAGTAGTTTGAGCCTCAGCGCCGCGGAGCGTACCTGGATAGAAGAGCATCCTCGGCTTAGGGTAGTGATCAACAAATACTTTGCGCCGATGAGCTTTTACGACGACCACCAGCAGTTTCGCGGTATCACGGCCGATGTGCTGGATCAGATCAGTCTACGTACGGGCCTTAAATTCGACATCCATGTTTCCGACTCACTGGCGGATGTCGCCAGCCAGCTTGAGCAAGGCAGCGCTGACATCGCCGGTTTGCTGCCGCCAACGCCCGCCCGTGAATACACCTTGTTGTTCACCCGCCCCTACCTGATTACCCCGCTGGTGCTGGTTACCCGCGCCGACAATCACACTGTGCGCAGCGTCGAGCAACTCAAGGGCAAGCGCCTGGCGTTGATCCGCGACTTTTCCCCCGAGCCCGAGTCGCGTCTGAACCTCAAGCAGACTGCGCTGCTGGAGGTCGACGATCCGCTCTCATTAATGGAGCTGGTCACACAGGGCAAAGCCGACGCCGCCATCAGTTCACAGATAAATGCCGCCTACTTCATCAGCCGCATGTTCAAGGACCGACTGCAGATCGCCTCTATCTATAGCGACCAGCCCGGGGTCGCTTCTTTTGCGGTATCGCGCAACACACCACTGCTGCACTCGATCCTGGAAAAGGCATTGCTCAGCATCCCCCCGGACGAAATGACCGAACTGACCGGACGCTGGCGAACCAACGCGTTGATCAGCGACAACATCTGGTACAACTACCGCGGCCTGATCCTGCAGATCCTGTTCGGTGCCAGCCTGCTGATTGCGGCGGTTGTGGTGTGGAATCGCTACCTGCACAAATTGATTCGACAACGCCGAGAAGCCGAACAGGCGCTACAGACCGAACTGGGTTTCAGCAAACGCTTGCTCGACGAGCTGCGCCTGGCCAAGGAGCAGGCCGAAGATGCCAGTCATGCAAAGAGTACCTTCCTGGCAACCATGAGCCATGAGATCCGCACGCCAATGAACGCAGTCATTGGCTTGTTGGAACTTGCCGTCAAGGATGCCGAACAGGGCCGTGCCGACCGCACCTCGCTGCAAGTGGCATTTGAATCTGCCAATGGCATGCTGGAGTTGATCGGCGACATCCTCGACATCGTCCGAATCGAGTCCGGGCACATGACGCTGGAGCCTAAACCGACGGACCTTAACGCCCTGATCAGATCCACGGTACGCGTCTTCGAGGGCAACGCCAGGCTCAAAGGGCTGGTTATCGACACCGACTTGCAGCCCACCGGCAGCCTGGTTGCGGTCGATGCCCTGCGCCTCAAGCAAATTCTGTCGAACCTTGTCAGCAACGCAATCAAGTTCACTGACCGGGGGATTATTACCGTCAGCCTGCGCAGCGATGCGCCTCAGCCTGGGCGCCTGCACATTCAGCTTGCAGTCAATGACACCGGCATCGGAATCAGCACCCAGGATCAGCAACGGCTGTTTCAGCACTTTTCCCAGGTCGGTACGCAAACCGCCCGCCAAGGTACCGGCCTAGGGCTGATGATCAGCCGTACCTTGTGCCAGCTGATGGGCGGGGATCTAACCCTCACCAGTGCTCCGGGCGAGGGAACGCGCGTGGAGATTGGACTCGACCTGCCTCTGGCAGCCTCTGCAGAGCCCATTGATACCGCGGCAGCACAAACGCCCCTGGGCATGCCAATGCAATCTATCCTGGTGGTGGACGATTACCCCGCCAACCTGATGTTGCTCGAGCGTCAGCTAAGCCTGCTCGGTCATCGCGTGAGCCAGGCCAGTCACGGTCATCAGGCTTTGGCCCTGTGGCAGAACGGCCACTTCGACACGGTTATCACCGACTGCCATATGCCCGGAATGGACGGTCATCAATTGGCGCGACGCATCCGCGAGCAGGAACGCCAGCAGCGCCGCCCCGCCTGCCTGATACTCGGCCTGACCGCCAACGCCCAGGCTGAGGAGCGCGAGCGTTGTTTGGCCAATGGCATGAACGACTGCATGTTCAAGCCAATCGGCCTGGCTGAACTGCGCCAGCATCTACAGGTAAAAGTCATTCAAGGCGCATCGCCGCGCACCGCCAAAGACCCTGTGCATGGCAGCGGATTCGACATCGACAACCTGCAATACCTGACGTTGGGTGACCCAGGATTGATTCGTCGCTTGAAGCGTGAGTTGGCGCGCAGCAATCACGAAGACCTCGAGGCGTTGCGCCAGCTTGGCCCGCTCCCGTCTCGCCATGCCCTGCGCGCCCTGGCGCACCGGATCAAGGGTGGTGCCAAGATGCTCAAGGCGCGCGGCGTGGTGGCTAACTGCGAAGCATTGGAACAGGCCTGCCTCGGCGCGGCCACGGATGTTCAACTCAAAGAGCTGCTCGACACGCTGGAGCAGAGCCTGCTGACCCTGGAAAAGCAGTTGGCACAATCTGCTCCGGTGTAAAACGCCCTACTCAGTGCAACTGTAAGGTCGAGTTGATTTGACTGATGGCATCGACCACATGCCGTGAACCCTGCTGAATCTCCAGAATCACCTCCCCAGCCTCGTTGGCCAGTTCCACGCCTATCCCTGTGCGGCTCAAGCTCGACTGCATACTCGCTACCGCCGTCAACGACAGGTCATGGTTCTGACGCACCACCTCGACAATTTCCAGTGTTGCCTTGCTGGTACGCGCGGCGAGGTTACGTACCTCATCGGCGACCACGGCGAACCCGCGACCGTGCTCACCGGCCCGCGCGGCCTCGATGGCAGCGTTGAGTGCCAGCAGGTTGGTCTGATCGGCAATGCCGCGAATGGTTTGCACAATCTGTCCGATCAGTTCGGACTGCTTGCTTACCGCATCGATGCTGCGCGCGGCTGCATTGAGGTTCTGGGAAATCTCTTCGATGACTTGCACCGTCTGCTGAACGACCTGGGAGCCTTTGCGCGCGCAGGCATCGTTTTGTACCGAAGTGGCATGCGCGGCCTCGGCGGCGGTCTGCTGGGTGCTGACCTGAGAGGTAATGTCACTGGCAAACTTGACCACCTTGTACAGGCGTCCACGGATGTCGAAGATCGGGTTGTAGGAGGCTTCCAGATAAACCATCTGCCCCTCCTTGTTGATGCGCTCAAAACGGTGCGAGTGGTATTCGCCACGGTTGAGCGAGGCCCAGAACGCCTTGTAGGAGGCCGATTCACTCTCACTTTTGTGACAGAACAGGCTGTGTTGCTGACCGACTACCTCGTTGTGCCGGTAATGCATGGTATCGAGGAAGTTCTGGTTGGCCTTGATTACCTTGGCATCAGGGGTAAATTCGATCATCGCCATGGAGCGGCTGATGGCCTTGATCAGGCTCTCACTCTCGTGCTCTTCTTGAACGCGACGGGTGATGTCAGATGCCAGTTTGATGATGCTGGTAACTTGCTGCTGCGGCCCGAGTACCGGCATGTAGCTGGCCTCGAGCCAAAGCTCGCGACCTTGATGGTCGATGCGCGCAAAGGTTCCACTCTGCGCCTCGCCACGTGCCAGCCCGTGCCACAGTTGGCGGTACTCTTGGCTGTTGACGTAGTCCTGCTCACAGAAAATCCGATGATGTTTGCCACGAATCTGCTCAAGGCTGTAGCCCATGGTTTTGCAGAAATTATCGTTGGCATCGAGAATAACGCCATCGGGACTGAACTCTATCATCGCCATGGATCGGCTGATGGCTGCCAACTTCGCAGTGATGGTGCCAAGCAAACGGTTGCACTGCTCTATTTCGGCCAGATCGGATTTGCGATGAAAATCAAACATCGTACCGCCCTCGTTTGCTTAGGTTTGCTGAGCATAGATGGGGCTTGGCACCGTGCAAGCACTCTGACATCACCGTCTATCGGCGGACCATTTGCCGTCTTAGCTACTCTCCCGCACGACCAGTTCGAATCCCAGATCCTGGTTATGTACCGTGCCGCGTTTGCCATCGAGCAAACCGAGTAAAGCCTGCGCTGCACAACGGCCAATGGCAGCGCGTGGTGTGCGTATCGAGGTCAGGCGCGGAACCATGTGCGCCGAGGCCGGAAGGTCATTGAATCCAACCATGGCCACCTGCTGCGGGACTTTCACCCCCAGGCGCAGGGCCTCCAGGATTGCCCCTTGGGCCAGGTCATCGTTGCAAAAGAAAATGCCATCGACATCAGCATGCTGCGCCAGCAACTGGCGGAACAACTCACCGCCCAGGCCAATCGAAGACGGCTGCGACGAGAGCAGCTGTAGCTCACTGGCATAGCGACCGGCGTCAACCAGCGCCTGACGAAACCCTTCGGCCCGTTGCATTACCCGCGGATCCAACTGTGCAGCGATGAAACCCAGGCGCTGGCAGCCCCGTTCGAGCAGATGTTGCGCCGCGGCCCCGCCGGCCTGGTGCTGGGAAAAACCCACCGACATGCCTTGCTCCTGGACCCCAAGTTCCATCATGTGCACACAGGGAACGCCGCTGGCGGCAAGCATCTGCTTGGCCGCATCGCTGCGGTCAAAACCTGTCAGCAGCATGCCGCGTGGCTGGTAGGCCAAATAGTTGCGAATCAGGTTTTCTTCTTCGGCGATATCGTAGTGATAGTTACCGATCAGCACTTCAAGGCCGCGCGGGCGCATCACTTCATGGACCGCTTCGAGCGTCTCGATGAACAGCTGGTTGGACAGCGACGGGATCAACACCACGATTGACTCGCTCTGGGCCGATGCCAGTGCCCGGGCAGCCGGATTGGCGACGTAGCCCAAGGTAGTCGCCGCCTGCTTGACCTTTTCGACCAGCTCAGGGGCAACCGTGCTGATTCCACGCAAGGCACGCGAAGCGGTGATCGGGGAAACCCCGGAGAGCCTGGCCACTTCCGCCAGGGTAGGACGACCGGTAGTACGAGAGCCGATGCGGGTCATGGATTTTTATTTTCGACTTGCAAATTGTTGGGAACGGGCACTAAGGTAGCGCTGTCTCAGAGCACAGGCAATGCATAACTGCAGGTGACCTGAAATGAGCATCCAGACTGCTAAATACAAGATCAATAACATCTGGGTAAGAAGCGCCCGAGCAGTACTTGTCTCGGCTCAAGATAGCGCTATCTTTCCCTGCAGGAGGTATCGATGAATCCATCCCTGTCCGCGATCGTGGTAATGGGCGTAGCTGGCTGCGGCAAAAGCTGCGTCGGTGCCGCCATTGCCGGCCTCAGCGGTGGTCGCCTGATCGAAGGCGATGCCTTTCACCCCGCGGCCAACATCGACAAGATGAGTGCCGGCATTCCCCTTGACGATGACGACCGAGCCGGCTGGCTGATTCGCCTGGGCGAAGAGCTGCAGGCCACCCTCAAGTCCGGCGCACGCCCCATCCTTACTTGTTCGGCCCTGAAAAAACGCTACCGCGATGCCCTGCGTCATGCAGTGCCAGACCTCGGTTTCGTGTTTCTCGACCTGACGCCCGAAGAAGCCAGCCGCCGGGTACTTGCTCGCCCCGGGCACTTCATGCCCGCAAGCCTGATCGACAGCCAGTTCGCCGCCCTCGAGCGCCCTGATGGCGAAGGCCTGACCTTGCCACTGGACGCCACCTTGCCGGTGGAGCAATTGGCCATGCAGGTAGACCTGTGGCTAAAGCCCTGCGGTGAGCCGGTGTTGGCGCGAACAGCCTGAACAGGCGGTTTTCCAGCTCACCCGAGATAGCGCTATCTCAACCCGTAAACATTGCAAATGCTCCGCCCACAACAACGACAAGATGAGGCACTGAACCATGTTCGGTTTGGCAACTGATACCTACCTGCTGCTTGATGCGGTAGTCACCATCGTCGGCCTGGTGCTACTTATCACCCATTTCAAGGTCCACCCCTTCGTCGCCTTGACCCTGGCTGCCGGATTTCTCGGACTTACCTCCGGCATGCCCGTGGCCAAAGTCATGAAATCGTTTCAGGACGGCTTTGGCGGCGTACTGGGCTTCGTCGGTATCGTCCTGGCCCTGGGCACCATGCTCGGCAAGTTGATGGCCGATTCCGGCGGCGCCGACCAGATCGCGCAAACCTTGATTCGGGCCTTTGGCAAACAAAAAGTGCACTGGGCAATGATGTTTGCCGCGTTTCTGGTCGGCATCCCCTTGTTCTTTGAAATCGGCTTCGTGCTCCTGATTCCACTGGTATTCATCGTCGCCCGGCGTTCAGGGGTGTCGCTGATCAAGATCGGTATTCCGTTGCTGGCTGGCTTGTCAGTGGTGCATGGCCTGGTTCCTCCACACCCGGGCCCGTTACTGGCGATTGGTATCTTCAACGCCGATATCGGCAAGACTATTTTCTACGGCCTGATCGTCGCCCTGCCCACGGCGATTATTGCCGGGCCGTTGTATGGCAATTTCATTTCCCGCTATATACCGGGATCGCCATCGCAAGAGTTGATGGACCAGATTGCCCGCGAATCAGAACAGAAAAACCTGCCCAGCTTCAGCGTGACGCTGATTACCGTGCTGCTGCCGGTGTTCCTGATGCTGCTGAAAACCTTCGCTGACGTGGTACTTCCTGCCGAGCACATCGTGCGGCAATGGATGGACCTGATCGGCCACCCCATCACCGCCCTCCTCGCCGCCTTGTTACTGGCCTTCTACACCTTCGGTGCGGCTCGCGGCTTCTCCCGCCAGCAGATCATGAAACTGCTTGATCAGAGCCTTGCCCCCACCGCCGCCATCATCCTGATCGTGGGTGCAGGAGGTGGCTTCAAACAGATGCTGGTGGATACCGGCGTGGGAAATGTCATCGGGGAAATGGCGGTGCAGGCGCAAATATCGCCGATCATGCTGGCCTGGCTGGTTGCTGCGGTGATTCGCATCGCAACCGGCTCGGCGACGGTGGCAACGATTACCGGTGCCGGCATCGTCGCGCCGGTGATTGGCATGATGCCCGGCGTCAATCGCGAGCTGCTGGTACTGGCGACCGGCGCTGGATCGTTGATCCTCTCTCACGTCAACGACGCCGGATTCTGGCTGGTGAAACAGTACTTCAACATGACCGTGGCAGAGACCTTCAAAACCTGGAGCATGATGGAAACCATCCTCTCGGTGGTCGGCATCATCTTCATCATGCTGCTGTCACTGGTGGTCTGAGACGCAATGCAGGCGTAGCGCAGTCTGTTGAGGACTGCATCTACGCCTGAACTACACCTTGGTCAGAACGCCGCTTTGAAAATCGCCTCAATCTCCTCCTGACTGGCCACCCGAGGGTTGGTCAGGCCGCAGGCGTCTTTCAATGCGTTGATGGCCAACGTCGGAACATCAGCCTCCTTGGCACCCAACACCGCCAACCCCGCCGGAATATCAATCTCGCGAGACAATTGCTCGATCGCAGCAATCGCCGCCGCGGCGCCCTGCTGCGCGTTCATGCCCGATACATCCACACCCATGGCCTTGCCCACATCGCGCAACCGCTCGGCACTGACCTTGGCATTAAAGCGTTGTACGTGAGGTAGCAGAACAGCGTTGCACACTCCATGCGGCAGATCGTAGAAACCACCCAACTGATGAGCCATCGCATGCACATAACCCAACGAGGCATTGTTGAACGCCATGCCCGCAAGGAACTGGGCATAGGCCATGTTTTCCCGCGCCTGCAGGTCGCTGCCATCGGCTACCGCCTGACGCAGGTTGGCACTGATCAGTTCAATGGCCTTGATTGCGCAGGCATCGGTAATCGGTGTAGCGGCAGTGGATACGTAAGCCTCGATGGCGTGGGTCAGTGCATCCATCCCGGTCGCGGCAGTCAGGCCCTTGGGCATGCCAGCCATCAGCGCCGGGTCGTTGACCGAGAGCAAGGGCGTGACGTTACGGTCGACAATGGCCATTTTTACGTGACGGGCTTCGTCGGTGATGATGCAAAAACGCGTCATTTCACTGGCTGTACCAGCCGTGGTGTTGATCGCAATCAGCGGCAGTTGCGGCTTGGCCGAGCGGTCGACGCCTTCGTAGTCGCTGATATGCCCACCGTTGGTGGCGCACAGGGCAATACCCTTGGCGCAGTCATGCGGTGAGCCGCCACCCAGGGAAATCACGCAATCACAGCCCTCACGCTGCAACTGCGCCAGCCCCTGCTCGACGTTGGCGATACTGGGGTTGGGTTTGGCACCGTCGAAAATCGACGAGTCGATGTCGCGCATTGCCAGCATTTCGGCGATGCGCTCCGCAACGCCGGCTTTGGCCAAGCCTGTATCCGTAACGATCAGGGCCTTGCGCAATCCATAACCGGCGATGGCGGCCATCGCTTCGTCCAGGCAATCGATGCCCATGATGTTGACGGCGGGGATGAAGAACGTGCTGCTCATGGCGAAATCCTCATGCAAAATTCCATTGCCTCAAGGATCCGCCACTCCTCCGTGCGCCGTGTTGATCTGGGGCAAACCTAGCTCAGCCAAGAAACAACCGATAGGCCGGGTTATCGGTTTCATCCCAATAGCGATAGCCCATGGCATCGAGGGTCGCCGGCATGTCTGCCTGCTCCTCTTCAGGCACCTCCAGCGCCGCGAACACTCGTGCTTCGGCGGCACCATGGTTCCGGTAATGGAACAGGCTGATGTTCCAGCGCTTGCCCAGACGTTCGAGAAAGCCCAGCAAGGCGCCCGGACGCTCCGGGAACTCGAAGCGCAACACGCGCTCGTCGGCATCCGGCCCGGCATGCCCGCCTACCGTATGGCGCACGTGCAGCTTGGCAAGTTCGTTGTCGGTCAGATCAAGCACGCTGTAGCCCTGGGCACGCAGGCTGGCCAACAGTTGATCACGAGGGTCATGCTGGGGGTGGGTCTGCACGCCTACAAACAAGCGAGCTTCCTTGCCTGGGTAATAGCGGTAGTTGAACTCGGTAATCTGACGCTTGCCCAGCGCCTGGCAGAAAGCCCTGAAACTCCCGGGCTGCTCGGGGATGGTCACGGCGATAATCGCTTCACGCTGCTCGCCCAGCTCGGCACGCTCGGCAACATGGCGCAGGCGGTCAAAATTGACATTGGCGCCCGAATCGATGGCCACCAGCGTCTGCCCGCTGATGTGTTCACGCGCGACGTACTTCTTGATCCCCGCTACTGCCAAAGCACCGGAGGGCTCGGTGATCGAGCGGGTGTCGTCGTAGATATCCTTGATGGCGGCACACAGCTCATCATTGCTGACCGTGATGACCTCATCCACATAATGCCGGCACACCTCAAAGCAGTGGGTACCGATCTGCGCCACCGCCACGCCCTCGGCAAAGCTGCCAACCTGCGCCAGCACCACCCGCTCGCCAGCCAGCATGGCAGCCTGCAGGCAATTGGAGTCCTGGGGCTCGACACCAATGACTTTCACTTCAGGTCGCAGGTATTTGACATAGGCGGCAATCCCGGCGATCAACCCACCGCCACCGACCGGGACGAAGATTGCATCCAGTGCCCCGGGTTGCTGGCGCAGGATTTCCATGGCCACGGTGCCCTGGCCGGCAATCACATCCGGGTCGTCAAACGGTGGGACAAACGTCGCGCCTTCGCTGTCGGCCAGTTTCAAGGCATGGGCCAGCGCATGAGGAAAGCTGTCGCCATGCAACACCACTTCGCCACCGCGTGAACGTACGCCGTTCACTTTAAGCTCGGGGGTGGTGGTTGGCATGACGATGGTTGCGCGCATGCCCAGCTCACGGGCGGCCAGGGCTACGCCTTGGGCATGGTTACCGGCCGAGGCAGTGATTACGCCACGGGCACGTTGAGCGGCGCTGAGTCGGCTTAGGCGATTGTAGGCACCACGGATCTTGAACGAGAAGGTCGGCTGCAAGTCTTCGCGCTTGAGCAGTACCTGGTTGTCCAGAGCCTCGGACAAGGCAGGCGCGCGTTGCAAGGGCGTCTCGATGGCCAGGTCGTACACCGGGGCAGCAAGAATGCGCCGCACATAGTCGGACAGCAGATTCAGCGACGCGGACGGTGTGCGAGGGCTAACGGCAAGGCTGGTCATCAGTGACTCCTGGTTTTTTTAAAGTGCCCAGGAGAGAGAGAAAAAACCCGCCTCCAGGGCGGGTTCTGTGCAAGTGCCAGCTAGCCCGCCAACTCGATAATGGCGGTAATAATGCTGTGCTGAGGCAAGTGCAGGAATGTGTTCATGCCAGCGAAACTAGCGTAGTCACCCAGGCTAAGTCAAGCGTCCAAATCCCTCTCGCTCATTGGACAAGCACTGCTTCTGCTGCTTGTATCTAAGGCCTACAGAGTACCGAAAGCGCGCAGCGCAGAACCCTGGCAAGGGACGAGGAAGGAGCAATGGCGTACACAGTCATGATGGTATTTGGCACACGCCCTGAAGCTATCAAAATGGCGCCCCTGGCCCAGTTGCTTCGCCAGTGGCCTGATATAGACCTGAACATCTGCTCCACTGGCCAACACCGCGAAATGCTCCAACAAGTGCTTAGGGACTTTGGCTTGAGTGTCGATGAAGACCTGCACGTCATGACCCAAAACCAATCCCTCAACGGCTTGTCGCAGGAGCTTTTGGAGCAACTGAGCGCCACCTATGCGCAGATCAAGCCGGACATTGTCCTCGTTCATGGCGGCACCACCACCAGCTTCATCGCGGCCCTCGCCGCCTTCAACCAACAGATCCCCATCGCTCACGTCGAGGCCGGCCTGCGTACCGGCAACCTCAAGGAGCCCTGGCCAGAAGAAGCCAACCGCCGCCTGACCGGCGTCATCACCGACCTGCACTTCGCGCCGACCACCAAGTCCCGCGACAATCTGCTGCGCGAAGGCGTGCCGCTGGAGAACATCGAGGTGACCGGCAACACAGTAATCGATGCTTTGTTGTGGATGCGCGAGCACCTGCACAAGAGTCGCTGGAAACCATCCGCCGACTCCCCCCTGGCACAACTGCGCGATGACCAGCGCATGGTGCTGATCACTGGCCACCGCCGAGAAAACTTCGGCCCCGCGTTCGAGCGCATTTGCCTGGCCGTGGCCGAGCTTGCCCTGCGTTATCCGCACGTGCAATTCGTCTACCCGGTGCACCTTAACCCACAGGTACAAAAGGCAGCGTACGCCCTGCTCTCGCATCAGGCGAACATCTTGCTGGTGGCGCCGCAGGACTACCAGCATTTCGTCTGGCTGATGGACCGGGCCTATTTGATCCTTACCGACTCCGGCGGCATCCAGGAAGAAGCGCCTGCCCTGGGCAAGCCGCTACTGGTGCTGCGCAAGGTGACTGAACGGCCATCGGTGCTTGAGGGTGGCACGGTAAAACTGGTCGGCACCCAGACCGAACGAATCGTCAAGGAAACCAGTCTTCTGCTCGACGACATTGAAGCCTACAAAAAAATGAACCGGGTATTCAGCCCCTATGGCGATGGCCATGCCAGTGAGCGTATTGCCGAACGTTTGAGCCGCTGGCTCGAGGAACGCGCCAACGGACGGGAGCGACTTTTTTGAGCAAGCCGGAACTCAATGTTTAGAACCATCGAACAACAGGTTCGTCGCAGTGTCACCACACCGGCTCTGCGCGAAGAATTTCGCCAATACGATTTCGAGCGACTGAAGTCGTTCTGCATTCTTGTTTTCAGCGTCAGTATTGGCATCTGGACGCTCTTCGACCTGATTGTCAGCTATGTGGCCGGACAGGGGTTCACCTATCTGTCGATAGTGTTCATCACCAGCATGCTGGTGCTTACCATCGTTCTTTGTTTTCTGCGCAAGGCCGCACACTTCGATGTGCTTAACCTACTGTTCGTCGCGGTGATAACCCTGGCCATGCGCTTGGTGATCGAGGGTCTGCCAATTTCGTTGCACCCGGCCTGGATGGTACTGGGTGCCTCCAGCGTGCTGTACAGCGTGTCAGTGCTACCGGTACGGCGCTGGTCGTTCTTTGCGGCGATGCTGGTCACTTGGATCAATTTGCACCCTTTTCAGGTCGCGGGCATCGAGTTGTTCAATCTGCGCGGTAGCCTTTTCCTTTGCTACGGCACCTTTCTGAGCAGCCTGACGCTCTATACCTATCTGAAATTGCGACGTTCCAAGCTGGATAACTTCTACATGTCCAAGCTGCTGCTAGAGCAGGCTTATGTCGACGCCCTAACCGAAATTCCCAATCGTCGCTCATTCATGACCAAAGCGCAGAACTTCCTGGAACAAGGCATCGCCCAGAGCAGCTACCTGGCGATGATTGATATCGACAACTTCAAGAAGATCAACGATCAGTTCGGTCACGATATCGGCGACGCGGTGCTCAAGCGCACCGCCGCCACTATCAAGGCCTCGATGAGCGAGTTCGAATACGCCCGCCTGGGCGGCGAAGAGTTTGTCGTTTGCTTGTGGGGTGTCAGCCTCGAACACGCCGAGCAGCGGGTCGATCTACTCTGCCGCAACGTTCGCCAAGATCGCACCGAGCACCCGGTAACCATCAGCATCGGCCTGACCCGCATCGACCCCGCAGAGTCCCTGAGCGCTGCATTGGTCAAGGCCGATGAAGCCTTGTACCGGGCTAAACACCAGGGCAAGGATCGCTACGTGGTGCACTAGGCGCAAAGATTCAACCTCGCGGTAGACGAATCCGGAATTGCGCCCCACCCAAGGCTGACTGAGCCACGGTCAAGGTTCCGCCCTGCCCTTCGATCGCCCGTCGGCTGATTGCCAGGCCAAGACCAAACCCACCGGTAGCGCGATCCCGGCTACGGTCCAGGCGATAGAACGGTTGGAATATCAGCTCGCGCTGGTCGGGGGGAATACCGATACCGTCATCCTCGACCGTCAACAGGCAGTGACCTTCGCTGTCCAGGCTCAAGCGTAGCAATAGCTGCCGGTCACAGTAACGCATGGCGTTGCGCACCAGATTCTGCACTGCCCGTGCCGTCAGGCGCGGATCGAGGATAAAGCGCGGCAGGTTGTCATCGGCGCGGACCTGCCACTCGATACCGCGACCATCGAGTTCTTCGGCAAAGCTGCCAAGTATGCTGTCGACCAGTTCCAGCAACGAAACCTCGACCCGCTCGCGCGCCTGATCAGCATTCTGCAAACGACTATAGGACAGCAGTTCAAGCACCAGCTCATCCAGCTCGCGCACATGCCCGACCAACTCCAGCAAGCGCTTGCGACAGTTGAAGGGCACTTCGTCGAACAGCAACACCAGACCAAAATCAAGGCGGGTCAGCGGTGTGCGCAGCTCGTGGGAAACTGCATTGAGTAACTCACGCTGCTGAGTCAGCAAGCGCTCGACGTCCTGGGCCATGGTGTCGAACACCTGAGCCAGCTCGCCAATGTTCGAGCTGGCGGGTATCTGCGTACGCTCCGACAAGTGCCCCTGCCCCAGGCTGCGAGCAGTCACCTTAAGGCGTTCCAGATCACGCCAGTGCGGCCACACCCACAGCAGCAAACAGCCGAGCATGGCGGCACCTATCAGTACCGTAACGCCCCAGGACAGCAGGTTGATGTCCATGGGGTCCGGCGGGCTGCGCAACTCCACCGCCCAGGTCGCATCCAGTGGCGCCAGCGCCGAATCGTAATACCCCCAATCGCCCAGACGCACGACGTTTTCACCGCTCGCCAGGCGCGCACGGTCGGCATCCGACAAGCCGATCTGGTCCTGACGCCGCAGTTCAATCTGCAACGGGTCGAAATCGGCTGCCAGTTCACGCGCCACGGCCGGCCAGCGCTCGGCCGGTACCTGGTGAAAGCGCTCGACGATGAGCTTTTGCACACCTTTGGCCTGATCCAGGTTATAGGCGATAAAACGATCATGAAAGGCACCGACGATGGCGTCGGGAATCAACAGCAACGCCCCGGCGTAGGCGACGATGATCACCAAGTACAGGCGAACCAGAATCTTCAGCATGCGGCGTCAGAACTCCCATTCCACGCGACTGAACAAATAACCCTTGCCCCACACCGTCTTGATCTTGCGGGCCTCGCCGGCACTGTCGTCGAACTTTCGCCGTAACTTGGAGATCGCCACGTCCACGGAGCGATCGGTGCCATTGAATTCGATGCCACGCAACTGTTGCAGTATCCGGTCACGGCTAAGCACGACGCCGGCATTGCGCGCCAGCACCACCAGCAAGTTGTACTCGCCACTGGAGAGCTCGACCAGTTGTTCACGCCAGAACACATTGCGCTCCGCCAGGTCGATTCGCAGACCGCCAACCACAATCAGGTCGGTCTCCATACGGGGTTCATTGACGCTGCTGCGGCGCAGCAAGGTGCGCACCCGGGCCAGCAGTACCCGAGGCTCGCAAGGTTTGGTGACATAGTCGTCAGCACCCATTTCCAGACCTAGCACCTGGTCATGACTGTCATCACGAGCGGTCAGCATCAGAATCGGCAAGGACTGCGACTCTGCCCGCAACAAGCGGCACACCTGGAGTCCATCGAGGCCCGGCAGCATCAGGTCGAGAATCACCAGGTCCGGCTTGTTGCGTCGAGCCTCCGCCAGCACGTGGTCGCCACGGGCAATTACCGTGACACAGAAATCGTTGCGCTGCAGGTAGCTGGCGATCAGTTCGGACAAGGCGCAGTCGTCTTCGACCAGGAGGATGTTCGGCATGGGCAATTTGACAGGATGGGAAAGTCGGGCAAGGATATAGGACCTTGCGCGCCGCCAGCGCAACCCTTCACACTTTTTCACACTCGGCCTACACAGCTTAACAGTTGGACGTTGGCCTCCTGCCTTAGCATTGCCGGGTCATTTATGGAAGATCCGCATGTTCAGTTCAAGCCCCGTCCGTCCGCGCACCCTGTTGCCGCTGCTGGTCGTCATGTTGTCCCTTGGCGCATGTAACGACGGCGTACCCGAAGAACAGAAAGCGCCGCCCAGCACCGTCAGTATCGAAACGGTGACCGTTCAACCCCTGGCCATCAGCACCGAACTCAACGGTCGCATCCTGGCGCCCCGTGTCGCTGAAGTTCGCGCACGTGTTGCGGGCGTGGTACTCAAGCGCGTGTACCGTGAAGGCAGCGACGTCAAGCAGGGCGATGTGCTGTTCCGAATTGATCCTGCACCTTTCCAGGCCGACTTCGACAGCGCGCGTGCCATCCTGGCCAAGGCCGAAGCGACGCGCTACCAAGCACGCCTGCAGGATCAACGCTATCGCGAGCTGATCACCATCAATGCCATCAGCCGCCAGGATCACGACAACGCACGCGCCGCAATGATGCAGGCCGATGCCGCCGTAGCCGAAGCGAAAGCTGCGCTGGAACGGGCCAGGCTGAACCTTGGCTACGCGACCGTAACGGCACCGATTTCCGGTCGAATTGGCCGTGCCTTGGTGACTGAAGGCGCATTAGTGGGGCAGAACGAAAGCACCCCACTGGCGACCATTCAGCAATTGGACCCGATCCACGCCGATGTAACTCAGTCGACCCGCGAACTCAACGCCCTGCGGCGAGCCCTGCGCGCCGGCGAATTGCAGCAGGTTGGCCGGGACCAGGCCAGCGCCACCTTGATTCAGGACGACGGCACGCCTTACCCGCTGCCCGGCAAGCTGCTGTTCTCGGACATCAGCGTCGATCCAAGCACCGGGCAGATCACCCTGCGCAGCGAGTTCCCCAATCCAGACCTCGACCTGCTGCCCGGCAGTTTTATCCGCGTGCGTCTGGAGCAAGCCATCAAGCAGCAAGGGATCAGCGTGCCACAACGGGCCATCCTGCGTGACAGCGCGGGCAATCCACGGGTATTGCTGGTGGATGCCCAGCAGCGTATCAGCGAGCGGCCAGTGGTACTCAGTAGCGTGCAGAACGACCGCTGGATCGTCAGCCAAGGCCTGGCCCCGGGTGACAGGGTGGTGGTCGAGGGTTTGCAGCACGTCAATCCGGGCGACCAGGTACAGGTCGATAACGCGGGCAAGGACGCCCCTTCCATCGCCAAGACCATCGGCCAGTGAGGGCCTGATTCATGCCGCAGTTTTTTATTGACCGCCCGATTTTCGCCTGGGTGGTCGCGCTGTTCATCCTGCTCGCCGGTGCGCTGGCCCTCCCGCAGTTGCCAGTGGCGCAATACCCGGACGTGGCACCACCGCAGGTCGAGATCTACGCTGTCTATCCGGGTGCGTCGGCACAGACGGTCGACGAAAGTGTGGTCAGCTTGATCGAGGAAGAGCTCAACGGTGCCGACAACCTGCTGTACTTCAGCTCTCAAAGCAGCCTCGGCAGCGCCACCATTACCGCGACGTTCGAACCGGGCACCAATCCGGACCTTGCCCAGGTGGATGTGCAAAACCGTCTCAAGGTGGTGGAGTCGCGCCTGCCACGCCCGGTCACCCAGCAAGGCCTGCAGGTAGAGAAGGTATCAACGGGTTTCCTGCTGCTGGTTACCCTCACTGCCGAGGACGGCGCCCTCGATGAAGTGACGCTGAGCGACTTTCTGGCGCGCAACGTAATGAACGAAATCCGCCGCCTCAAGGGCGTCGGCAAGGCCCAGTTGTATGGCTCCGAGCGTGCCATGCGGATCTGGCTCGACCCGCAGAAACTGATCGGTTTCAACCTGACGCCCGACGATGTCAACGAAGCCATTGCCGGTCAGAACGCCCAAGTTGCTCCTGGTAGCATCGGTGACCTGCCTGGTACCGGCACCCAGGAAATTACCGCCAACGTGGTGATCAAGGGTCAACTGAGCACCGTGCAGGAGTTCAGCGATATTGTCCTGCGCGCCAATCCGGACGGTTCCAAAGTCACCATTGGTGATGTCGCCCGTGTCGAAATCGGCAGCCAGGAATACCAGTACGGCACCCGCCTCAATGGCAAGCCGACCAGTGCCTTCAGCGTGCAACTGTCGCCAGGTGCCAACGCCATGGAAACGGCCACCCTGGTCAGCAATAAACTCAATGAGTTGTCCCGCTTCCTGCCGCCTGGGGCCAAATTCGACATTCCTTACGACACTTCGCCGTTCGTCAAAGTGTCGATCCAGCAAGTGATCACCACCCTGCTGGAGGCCATGGCCCTGGTGTTCGCGGTGATGTTCCTGTTCCTGCAGAACATTCGCTACACCTTGATCCCGACCCTGGTGGTGCCGGTGGCACTGATGGGCACCTTTGCGGTGATGCTGGGACTGGGTTTTTCGGTCAACGTACTGACCCTGTTCGGCATGGTGCTGGCTATCGGTATTCTAGTGGACGACGCCATCGTGGTGGTGGAAAACGTCGAACGCATCATGACTGAAGAAGGCCTGGCACCGCGCGATGCGACCAAAAAAGCCATGGGCCAGATCAGCGGCGCAATCGTCGGTATTACCCTGGTACTGGTGGCGGTGTTCTTGCCAATGGCCTTCATGAAAGGCTCAGTAGGGGTGATCTACCAGCAGTTCTCGGTGTCCATGGCGGTATCGATTCTGTTCTCGGCGTTCCTCGCCTTGAGCCTCACCCCTGCCCTGTGCGCCACCTTGCTTAAACCGATTGCCAAGGGCGAACACCACGAGAAGCGTGGTTTCTTCGGCTGGTTCAACCGCCGCTTCGACAGCCTTACCAATGGCTATCAGCGCTGGGTCATCCAGGCGATCAAGCGCAGCGGGCGCTATCTGATGGTGTACGTGGTACTGATCGCAGGCCTGGTGTACGGCTTCAGCCAACTGCCGTCCTCGTTCCTGCCCACCGAGGACCAGGGCTATACCATCACCGATATCCAACTGCCGCCAGGCGCGAGCCGCGCCCGTACCGAACAGGTAGCGGCGCAGATCGAAGCGCACAACGCCACTGAGCCAGGCGTTGGCAACAGCACCCTGATCCTTGGTTTCAGTTTCTCCGGTAACGGTCAGAATGCTGCCCTCGCGTTCACCACCCTCAAGGACTGGTCCGAGCGTGGTGCAGACGACAGCGCCCAATCGATTGCCGACCGGGCCAACGCTGCCTTCAGTCAACTCAAGGACGCGATCGCCTATTCCGTGTTGCCGCCGCCGATCGATGGCCTGGGTACCTCCAGTGGTTTCGAGTTCCGCCTGCAGGATCGTGGTGGCCTCGGACATGCCGCGCTGATGGCTGCACGTGACCAGTTGCTGGCCAACGCCGAGAAGAGCCCCCTGCTGATCAACGTGCGCGAAAGTGCCCTGGCCGAAAGCCCGCAAGTGCAACTGGAAGTCGACCGCAAACAGGCCAACGCCCTGGGGGTGTCGTTTGCCGACATCGGCAACGTACTCAACACGGCGGTGGGCTCCAACTACGTCAACGACTTCCCCAACCAGGGGCGTATGCAGCGCGTGGTGGTTCAGGCCGAAGGCGATCAACGCGCCCAGGTTGAAGACCTGCTGAAAATCCACGTGCGAAACAGCAGCGGCAAGATGGTTCCGTTGTCCGCGTTTGTGCAGGCCAAATGGATCACAGGCCCCGTGCAGTTGACGCGATACAACGGCTACCCGGCGATTGCCGTGTCTGGCGAACCGGCACCGGGCTTCAGCTCGGGCCAGGCCATGGAGGAAGTCCAGCGCCTGGTCAACCAACTGCCCGCGGGCATGGGTCTTGAGTGGACCGGCCTGTCGCTGCAAGAGCGACTCTCAGGTGCCCAGGCGCCGATGTTGATGGCTCTGTCGCTGCTGGTGGTTTTCCTCTGCCTGGCGGCGCTGTACGAAAGCTGGTCAATTCCGACCTCGGTGCTGCTGGTGGTGCCGCTGGGTGTGCTGGGCGCCGTGATTGCGGTGAGTTTGCGCGGCATGCCCAACGATGTGTTCTTCAAGGTTGGCTTGATCACCTTGATCGGCCTTTCGGCAAAGAACGCGATTCTGATCATCGAGTTCGCCAAGAGCCTGGTCGATGAAGGCCATGACCTGGTCGACGCCACGGTCCAGGCCGCTCGTTTGCGCTTGCGCCCAATCGTCATGACTTCGCTGGCCTTCATCCTCGGTGTAGTGCCTCTGGCGATTGCCAGCGGCGCCAGCTCAGCTAGCCAACAGGCCATCGGCACCGGTGTTATTGGCGGTATGCTCAGTGCGACCTTGGCCGTGGTCTTCGTGCCCGTGTTTTTCGTTGTGGTCATGCGCCTGACCGGCAAGCGTCGGGCGCGCACCAGCAACACCCAGGCCCAGGTCCAGCAGCACTGATCTGGACAGACGGCGGCGTGCATGGGAAGGTGGGCAACTGACTCTACCTGGAACCTTACCGATGCCCGCCGCCACTGCCCCCTGCTCCATCCTTCTGCTTGCCGGTGGTCGCGGCCAGCGCATGGGCGGCGAAGACAAGGGCTTGCTGTCCTGGCAGGGCAAACCATTGATTGCCCACATCCAGGCCGTGGTGCGCCCGCTCACCGATGATCTAATCATTTCCTGCAATCGCAATCACGACCAGTACCGGCCTTTTGCCGATCAACTGGTCAGCGATGCCCACGCAGATTTCCCAGGGCCACTGGCGGGCGTCCTGGCCGGCCTTGCGGTGGCACGGCACCGCTGGATGCTGGTACTAGCCTGTGATGCGCCACTGATCGACCAGGCACTTATCGGTGACCTCATGAACCAGGCCAATGAGCAAGATCAGCCGGCAATGGTCCGTCAGGGTGGATTCTGGCAACCCATGTTCAGCCTGATTCCCTGCGCACTGCGCGCCGACCTTGAACTCGCCTGGCAACAAGGTGACCGCGGCATCCAGCGCGCGTTGCTCAAGCACCCGGTGCGGGCACTGGAGTACGGCGAAGATGACCCACGCCTGAGCAACTTCAACACCCCAGCGTTTCTCCAGCGCTGAATCGCGCCTGGGCGAATCAGCGCAACCGCGACCGAATCCGCTGGCAGACCTGCAGCACTTGCTGAACCTCACCCTCGCCGAGGTCGATCTTGCAGGCCATGCTGTTGAACACCCTGGCTGCTTCAGCCTTGAGCTCGCGCCCTTTATCAGTCAGCAGCAGGTTGCGCCGGCGACGGTCGTTCGGATCCAGGTAGATGGTGATAAAACCGTTGTCAGCCAGTCGCCTGACGATAGGCGTCAGGGTACCCAGGTCAAACAAGGTCAGTTCGCTCAAGGCGCTGATCGACACATCGTCCTGGCCCCACAACCCAGCCATCACCAGCAATTGCGGGTAGGTGATGCCACGCTGTTTCAATGGTTCGGCGTAATCACGAACCATGGCATTGGCGGTCGAGTACAGCGAGAAGCACAGCATCTTGTCAAAGTCGAAGGTCGGGTCAAGCATGCCCGTCTCCCTCGGCTCGACTGAACGACTGCAAGGTGGTTTCAATTTTATTGTGCAAGGACAGATAACTCATGCTGGATTCGCGAGAATCATGGGTATGTGCGCTTATTATTGGTGGCGGCCGGCAACGGCATCGGCAATTTTGCCGCGCAAGGCCGAGATCGTGCTGCGGTAGTCATGCTGGGCGAATATCGCTGTTCCGGCAACGAACATGTCCGCGCCCGCTGCAGCAACCTGACCGATGGTTTCCAGGTTGACGCCCCCATCCACCTCCAGTCGAATGCTGCGGCCACTGTGGTCGATCAGCTTGCGCGCTGCGGCAATCTTGGGCAACACCTGGGGGATGAAGCGCTGACCACCAAAACCAGGATTGACCGACATCAGCAGGATCAGATCCAGCCGATCCAGCAGGTATTGTGCGGCGTCCAAGGTCGTTGCCGGGTTGAACACCAAGCCAGCCTTGCAACCCAGATCCTTGATCAACTGCACCGAGCGGTCCAGGTGCAAGGTTGCCTCGGGATGGATTGAAATGTAGTCGGCACCGGCCTCGGCGAACGCCTGAATCATGCTGTCTACCGGCGTGACCATCAAGTGCACATCGATCGGCGCGGTAATGCCGTGGCTGCGCAAGGCCTTGCAGAACTGCGGGCCCATCGTCAGGTTGGGTACATAGTGGTTATCCATTACATCGATGTGGATGACGTCGGCACCGGCTGCCAGTACCTGCTCGGCCTCCTCGCCCAGCCGGGCGAAATCGGCTGCCAATATCGACGGTGCGATCCAGAACTCTTTCACGGGTGTACTCCATTACTCATTGACTAATCGTTGCCGCGACCCTGACCCACCCTGCCCCAAGGCAGCGCTGAGCTGTGCGATCAACTCCGGTGTTGGTACGTCCAGATGAAAGTGATGGCCGCCCTCGTGCCAGTGCACCTGGGTCTGCGCGGGCAAGGCGTGCTTACGCTTGTCGAACGCTGCGCCAGCAAACAATCCCTGGCGCCCGAGCAACAGGTGCAGGGGGCAACTGATCTGCTGCAAGAACTCGCAGGCCTGGCCTTCGGTCAGTTGCATCAGCTCGGGCAGTACCAGGCGCGGGTCATGTCGCCAGCGATAGCCATGCCCAAGATTGAGCAGGTCGCGCTGGGCCAACAACCGTGCACCTTCGCTGCTCAGATTGCCAGAGACACTGTTCTGCCGTTCCTTGATCGCCATCTCCAGGCTGCTGAACTGTGCCTCTTCAGGCCCACTGAAGCCATGCATGCGCGTGCGCAGGGCCAATCGCAGCAAACGCTGGGACTTGCGCAGGTGCTCAACGGTGTTGCCGTCGTCCAGGGCAAACGGCGCACCCATGCCGTCGATAAACACCACGCTGGTAATGAAGCGGTTCATGGCGGCAAGAATCGACGCTACGCCGCTGCCCATGGAGTGACCCAGCACAGAAAAGCGCTTCCAGCCCAAGCACTCGACCAACGCGTTCATATCGTCGGCGTGTTCCCACAAGTAATAGCCGCTGTCGGCCCGGCGGTGATCGGAGCGTCCGTGTCCGGCCATATCCGGTGCTACCACAAAGCAATCGCGCAACCAGGGTGCAATGCGTTCAAACGAGGCCGCGTTGTCCAGCCAGCCGTGCAGGGCGAGCACCGGATGGTTGCCCTCTTTGCCCCAGGTGCGCAAGGCAAAATGGTTGCCGTTGACGTCCAGTGACTGATCGCGACCTGACTGCCCCAGCTTCATCCGGGCACCGCCAGCGGGGCATTGCGCGCCGACTGCTGCAACTGCAGCAAATCGACTTTGCCGTTGGCAGTACGTGGCAGGCTGACTTCAATACTGATGCACAACGGCACCTTGTGTGCCTCAAGGCCTAGCCTGCAGTGTTCGAGTAGCTGCTCGGTGCTAAGGCTCACATCCTGGCCAAGGGTCACGAACGCGCAGAGCCCTTCACCAACGGCAGCATGCTCGACGCTGACCACCGCAGCGGCCTCCACCCCGTCGATGGCATAGAGAAAGCCTTCAACCTCATTGGGACTGACCTTCATACCACGGGACTTGATCATGTGATCCATGCGTCCGCGAAAATACAAATAGCCATCCTCGTCGAGACTGCAGTAGTCACCGGTATACAGCACACTCTCTCCGGGATAGCGCCCGGGCTTGAGTTTCATTGCGGTAGCAGTGGGATTGCGCCAATAGCCGGCCATGACCGTAGCCCCGCGAATCACCAACTGGCCAACCTGATGGGGCTCATCGATACGCCGGTCTTCATCGTCCACCAGCCACAGTTCGGTGTTGGGAATGGCGATACCGACGCTGCCGGGCTTGGTGTCGATGTCTTCCGGTGGCAAGTAGGTACAGCGCTTACATTCGGTCAAACCGTACATCGAGTAGATCTGCGCCTGGGGAAACAGCGCTTTCATCTGGGCGATATGCGGCGCCTTGAGCGCTGCACCGGTATTGGTGACCATACGTACATCGGCAAACACCGCCTCGCGTTTGTGCGCGTACTCATGCAACAACATGAGCATGGTCGGCACGAATGGAATCACACTGACCTGGTACTGGCGGATCTTGCGAATCAGGAAAATCGGCCAAGTGAATTCTTTTTCCAGCACCAGAGTGGCTCCGGCGCCAATGGCCATGATCATCTGGTACAAGCCGTAGTCGAAGGACAGCGGCAACGAACACAGCACGTTGTCGCTTTCGTTGTAGCCAAGGTAGGTGTTCAACGAGTGCAGCGCTGCGAGCATGTTGCGATGGGTCAGCATCACACCCTTGGCTGCACCGGTAGACCCTGAGGTGTAGATAATCGCGGCAAGGTCAAGGTCAAGATTGCCACAGGGCAGCGGTACACCTGCACCTTGGCCGAGCAGGCTTTCAAAGGTTTGGGCGTGTGTTGAACCGGCCTCGCCATCGAGCAACACGATCGAATTCAGGTGTCCGAGCTCGGCCAGACGGTCTCCCAGGCTGCCGATTTTCTCGGTGGTGGTGATCAGCACCGAGGCCTCGGCGTCGCGAAGAATATAATCGAGGCTGTCCGCCGGGGTCTCAAGGCCGACATTCACTACCACGCCGCCCGCTTTGAGGATGCCCCAGAAAGCACAGACCGTTTCTACCCGGTTACCCAGGCACACCACCACCCGCTCCTGGCGCTGCAAGCCGTTGACCTGCAGACCGGCAGCCAGACGCGCGCTGGCGTCGTCCAGTTGCGCGTAGGTGTAGGTCTCATCGGCGTAGATGATCGCAGCTTTGTCCGGATGCAAGCCGTTGCGCGTCTCCAGTACATGTTGCAGGAGCACTTCAGGCGCTTTCATGTTGCACCTCGACCACCTCCGAAGACCGCGACGCTGAGCGCGTCTGTCGATGCGCATCGATATAACCGGCCAACGTCGCGACGGTGTTGAAGTGCCCCGGGACTATGGTGTCCGGATTGACAAAGAAACCGTCGATTTCGTCCTCCAGGCTGATCAGCAGTTCCATGGAGGTAAGCGAGTCCAGGCCCAGGTCGTCACGCAAGTGGGAGTCGCTGTTGATGACGGTATGTTCCGGCAATTTCAGTACCACGCGCAAAATGTCGCCGAGTTGGCGCTGGGTGGCCAACTGCGTGTCAACGGCCGGTTCAGCGTCAGGGGCCGGACGCAACATGGCTTGCAGGGATACATCGGTGTGGCTGTCGCGAATATCCAGGGCGGTCTGCCGCGCCCGAGCAAGAAATAGCTGGTTGTGGCTGACCACCACTTCGGCCGGATGGCCATGACTGTGAAACAGCGTGGGCGACGCGGTTGGCCCGTACGCGCCCGAAGCCGTCACGACCAGCAGGTCACCCTCTTGCAAGGTTTCGAGCTGAACGTCGCGCCCCAGCAAGTCATCGGGGCTACAGAGCGGCCCGGAGATATGGTAGGTAGACAACGGCGCGCCGGTGCTTCCCGAGGCTTTGACAATGCGGAAGTTGCGCTTGAGTACCTGCCCGCTGCCTGCTGCAGCACCGTGGCAGTTGGTTCCACCATCGGTGACAGCAAAGACCTTGCCGTGGTTGTCCTTGATATTGTCGACGGTAACCAGCAACGACCCGCATTTGCCAGCGATAAAACGGCCCGATTCAAGAATGATCCGGGTACGCGGAAATTCGTGATGGAAGGCATTGAACAATGGTGCAATCAGCTGCTTGAGATGGGCGACGTCGAGTTCTGTTTCATTCTCGTAGTACTTGATACCCAGACCGCCCCCCACATCGACCATGCGCATGTCCAACTGGTAGCGCAAAGAGAGACTGCGGAATAGGTCGAGGATGTACGCCGAGTTGTCGTATACCGACTGAGCGTCGAGGATTTTGGTGCCGTTGTAGACGTGAATACCTTTGATCTTGATATTCGGCATCGCCACATAGTCGCCGAAGTTGGCCACCGCAGTGTCTTCCTGGATGCCAAAGTGGGTGGGCCGCCCGCCCATCTTCCAGGGCGAACCTGCCGCTGAAAAATTTGGATTGATGCGAATAGCCACTGGAGCCTCACAACCCAGCTCCCCAGCCAGGGTCGAGAGCTTGCGCAGCTCGCTTTCAGATTCGACAACGATGGCGAACACCCCTACTTCCAGGGCCCGACGGTGTTCCTCGGGCTTTTTGTAGGGACCGAGCAGAATGATGTCCTGCGCTGCCACTCCTGCTTTGAGCGCAATTTCCAGCTCTGCCAGCGAGCACACTTCGGTGTTGCCACCGTATGAACGGATCAACTTCACCAAGGACAGGTTCGGGTTGACCTTCAATGCATAGAAGATATCCACGCACTCCGGCAATGCGTCCCGCAACTCGTTGAAGCTGCTACGTAACACCGCTTCATCGTAGAGGTACGTCGGTGTCCCGAACGTCGCTTTGGCCTGAGTGACGAGTTCCTTGGAAAGCTTCATCTGTTGCTCCCATCGTTCTTATAGTGTCCCGCGGCAGCGACGGTGCTTATGTCGGCGTGTAAGCGCCGTCGCACACGTTCGATGGCGGATTGGCTTCTTGTCTAAGCGCACATCACTGACGGGCCGTTGCGACCCTCGCCAATACTTTGCGCGCAAAGTTTGTGGAAATTCTGCGGGTGGGCCAAAGGTGATGTCAAGGTAATTCCACTGACTTGAGAGTGCGGCATAAAGCCACCTCGCCAGAGGTTATTTCCTACAGAACAGAGATATTTCGTCGCACCCGGTCCATATCAGTAGGGTTTACACCCAGCAAATACAGGGGCTTTATCTGATCCGGTTTTCTGTCGGGTTTCTGAGTCTGTTTTGAAATACGGCAGCTTCCTACAGTCGGCGCCGATGTCTTGCCCCCTCTAGGCAGGACGAGCCTTACAGGAACTGTGGAAACTAGCCATGAGCACACATCAACAGGCCCAAGCCTATAACTACAAGGTGGTCCGGCAATTCGTCGCCATGACGGTGTTCTGGGGAGTCGTCGGTATGGCGATGGGCGTCTGGATCGCCTCGCAACTGGTGTGGCCGGAACTCAACCTCGAACTGCCCTGGACCAGCTTCGGCCGCTTACGCCCGCTGCACACCAGCCTGGTGATTTTCGGCTTTGCCGGCAGCGCGCAATTTGCCGCCAGCTACTACGCGGTACAACGAACCTGCCAGGTGCGGCTGTACAGCGACAAACTGGCAGCCTTCACATTCTGGGGTTGGCAGGCAACTATCGTGATTATGCTGATCAGCCTGCCACTGGGCCTGACCACCACCAAGGAATATGCAGAGATAGAGTTCACCGGGGCGGTGTGGATGGCCATCGTCTGGGTTGCCTATGCCGTGGTTTTCTTCGCCACGCTCATGCGGCGCAAGGCCAAGCACATCTATGTGGGCAATTGGTTTTTCGGTGCTTTCATCGTGGTCATTGCCATGTTGCACGTGGTCAATCACCTGTCGATTCCAGTCAGTTGGTTCAAGTCCTACCCGGTCTACTCCGGTGCCACTGACGCCATGGTCCAGTGGTGGTACGGGCATAACGCCGTCGGCTTTTTCCTCACCACTGGTTTCCTGGGCATGATGTATTACTTCGTCCCCAAACAGGTCGGGCGACCGGTGTATTCCTATCGCCTGTCGATCGTGCACTTCTGGGCGCTGATCACCCTGTACATCTGGGCAGGCCCTCATCACCTGCACTACACCGCCCTGCCCGACTGGGCCCAGTCGCTGGGCATGGCCATGTCGCTGATTCTCCTGGCACCGAGCTGGGGCGGCATGATCAATGGCATGATGACCCTCTCGGGCGCCTGGCATAAGCTGCGCACCGATCCAATCCTGCGTTTTCTGGTGTTGTCCCTGGCGTTCTACGGCATGTCGACCTTTGAAGGCCCGATGATGGCGATCAAGACCGTCAACGCCCTGTCCCACTACACCGACTGGACTATCGGCCACGTACATGCCGGGGCCTTGGGCTGGGTGGCGATGATTACCTTCGGCTCGCTCTATCACATGATCCCGAAAGTCTTCGGTCGCGAGCAGATGCACAGCATCGGCATGATCAACGCGCATTTCTGGCTCGCGACCATCGGCACCGTGCTGTACATCGCATCGATGTGGGTCAACGGCATCGCCCAAGGCCTGATGTGGCGTGCCACCAACGAAGACGGCACGCTCACCTATTCCTTCGTCGAAGCCTTGGTTGCCAGTCACCCGGGCTTCCTGGTGCGCTTCATTGGCGGCGTGCTGTTCCTCACCGGCATGTTGCTGATGGCCTACAACACCTGGCGCACAGTGCGAGTGGCGGATGAAAAGCTGGCCCTGTCCAACGCCAGCATGGCCTGAGGAGCACGCGAATGGATCAGTGGCTGTATGCGCTTTACTGCCTGACCGGGGTGCTGTTCTTCTACTGGGTTACCAGTGCCTGCCTGCGCGGGCACAGCCCGGAGATAGACGACCAGGTCAGCTTGATACCCTTTGCCGATGACCCGGCAGCGGCGCTACGCGTCGAAAAGGCAATTGGCAAGCCGGTGCCGGCGGTGACCCCGGATGCTGCGTTGAAAGCTTGATTGCAGTGGTTAAAAGGGTTTGTGCCCTTACGGCCGATCGCGGGGCAAGCCCGCGACCGGCTGCACTGCCGCTGTAACCCTGAGTGCGCGGTATAGCTTTCAGCCCTGTACTTCCCGGCCATCCTCGAAAAACGCCTTGCGCCCATCCACCTGGCTCGAGGCCCGTGGCAAATTGGCTGCTTCGCCCGAGGGTTTTTCCACGTACCAATAGCAATGCTTTGCCGCCCGCGTAATAGCGACATAGGCCAAACGCAGCACTTCATCCTTCTGGGCACTATCAAACGCCAGCGCATCGCCGGCACGCCCTAACCCTGCCTGGCGATACACCTGGTTCTTGTAGGGCGAACTGGTCAAATGCTGGCAATCACCAAGCATGAACACCGCATCCGCCTGCAAGCCCTTGGCACTGTGATAGGTCAACTGCCGGAACCGTCGCTGCTCACTCGGCAACCCAGCTTCATGATTTACGAGAGACTTTATATGCTCAGATATCAATGACTTATCACTACTTTTTCGAAACAATATCATCACCGTCTCACCCCGCCGATAATGCTCCATCAATGTTTCAGCCAGCGCGCCTTCGTCACGATCCAACACCTTCACCGGCAGCGGTTGCGCAGCAACCGGGCCACACGCCTTAGCCTTTTTGCCGGTTATTGCCGGTGCTGATTTAACAATATGTTCGGCCGCATCGATGATGTGCTGATGACTGCGGTAGTTATCGGCAAGCATGACCCGGGTATTGCTCGGCGAGGCGAACTCCTTGCTGAACTCCATGAAGAACTTGGGCGAGCTGCCGCGCCAGCCATAGATCGACTGCCAGTCGTCCCCCACACATAGCAGCGAGGAATGCTGAGCCACGCGCCCTACGTGCAGCGCCGGCCCACGACGGCGGATCTCGCGCAAACTAGCACGAAGCCAGGAGACGATCTGCGGAGAAACATCCTGGAACTCGTCAATCATCAGATGCGCCAGTGGCCGCAACAACGGGTCAGGCAGCAAACGCAGGTTTTCCGGGTTGTTCTCCGCGAACAAGGCGAACATGCGGTTGTAGCTCATGATCGGTGGCGACTGGCTCAGTAGATGCGCCTCCAGCGCCCGCCAATAGAGACTCAGGGCTTCAAAGAACTGGGCATCATTGTCGCCTGCCGGGAAGCTCATCGCCGCCACCGCCTTGCTGACCTCAAGCCCCAGGTTCTCGATAAAACCCGCAGCCCCAACAAAGGCATCAAGTAGCGGTGCTGCCGACAGCTCACCCTTGACCTTGTAATCGAAGCCCGGACCGGCCACCGCATCACCGGCCAAGGATGAGGTCAGGCGCTTCGCTGCAGCGTAATTTTCTAACCAAATCACAGGCTTATCGCAGAAAGCTTGAAACAACGTGCGCTTTATTACCCACTCAGCCCACACCGGAAGCTTGGCGCCGGGGCGCTTGTACTGCTGGTTTTCAGCGGGGTCGAAACCAAGCACAACCCAGGCGTCCAATTCGGCGATGTGGCCATGGAAATGGAAACGGCTGCCATTGATCTCGACCGTTTCTCGGCTCGGCTCAATGCCCTTGATCGGCCAGGCCCCGGCTGCAAACCAGAGATCCTCGAGGGTATCGCAGAGTTCTTCGTCGCGACTGGCCGACAGTTGCGTCACCGCCACGCGCTTCTGCACATCGGGATGATCCCGGTCCAGTGCCTTTAACTGCAATGCCTCGCGACGCATGCTGGCTATCAGTGCGGCAAAGCGCGGGCTGTCGTTGAGCAGGTCGCGATAACACAGGTTCAGCTGCTGGCGCTGGGCATCGTTGATGCGCAGATCGAATGGATTGCTGTCTGCATTGGCTTCACTGCCCCCAGGCATTTCGCTGCCCAGGGTCTCGAACGCGCGCACTTGGCTGAATCCTGGCAAGCTTCGGACCAGTGGCAGGATGCGCGAGTGGAAGGTGCGCACCAGCTCACGGGCCTGGACCGGACCAAGTTCGATTTGCCACAGGGCCAATACCTGACGCAGCCGAGCGATGAAGTCCTTGCGTGACTCGCGGGTGAAGGTCACCACAGTCATGGCGTCCAACTCATAGCCCAGGTAATGGCGCAACAGTAGGATACGCAACACCAGCGAGGTCGACTTGCCCGCCCCGGCGCCTGCAATCACGCAGGTGGACGGTGTATCGCTGAAGATCATCTTCCATTGCGCTGTACTTGGCTGGGCATGCGCAGGCAGGCGCAAGGCGACGTCCGCCTTGAAGCGCTTTTTCAATTCAGGAGTAAGAGGCAGGCGCCAGTCGTCAAACAGATGGTCGTCCTGACCCGGTACAGCATGTCCCGGTGCACGGCTATCGCGGATCACCAGAACCTGACGTCCGGCTTCATAACCGTCGACCCGCCCTTCCTCGTAACCTTCCCGCAGGCCGTCAGCATGCCCGGTGCGTTGCCCGCTGGCATGGCCTTGAAACCACGAGTCACGATGCTGAGCCTGCAAGCGGCTCAAACCTCGGCCAAGCATGCGCGCCACTAGGCGCCTGATCCACGGCATCTGCGCAGGCGGAGTCAACTCCAGGGGTAGCTTAGGACGCTCTTCAGACACACAGACTCCAACAAAAAATAATCTGCGCACATGTTCGCTCCAACCGCCACAAATCGCCAGCTGAATGCTTGCAGATCAGTGAATTAGACGATGAAACGCATAAATCACCCTAGCTTAATCATCGAATTACCAGATTATTTAAAGCCAAAATTTACGCTTATTTTCGATAATAGATTCAGTGATGATCACCCCATCAATCGACTCACCTGGAGAGCCAATCATGCTGCAACTGCGCCCATTCAAGAGCCTTGGCCACGCCAACCACGGCTGGCTCGACGCCCATCATCATTTTTCCTTCGCCCAATACTACGACCCACAACGCATGCACTGGGGCAACTTGCGGGTCTGGAATGACGATCTTATTGCAGCCGGTAGTGGCTTCCCACCGCATCCACACCGCGACATGGAGATCATCACCTATGTGCGCGAAGGTGCCATCAGCCACCAGGACAATCTGGGCAACAAGGGCCGCACCGAAGCCGGTGACGTTCAAGTCATGAGCGCCGGCACCGGCATCACCCACAGTGAATACAACCTGGAGAAGGTTGACACGCGCATCTTTCAGATCTGGGTTGTGCCCGAGCGCGTGGGTCAGGCGCCCTCATGGGGCACTCGTCCCTTCCCCACAGGTGAACGCGGCGAAGGTTTCGTAACCCTGGCCAGTGGTCGTGATGCAGATGAAGACAGCCTGCGTATTCGCGCCGATGCCCGTCTGGTTGCGGCTACCCTGCACGCAGGGGAAAGCGCCGAGTATCGGTTCGATAGCGGTCGGCGCGGTTATCTGGTGCCTGCCAAGGGCCTGATTGAAGTCAATGGCCTGCGGGCCGAAGCCCGCGACGGCGTTGCCATTGAAGATGAGCAGGTACTCAGGGTTACGGCCCTGCAGGACAGCGAGATCGTGCTGATGGATGTGGCCTGAAATCAGGCCGGGTCGCGCGGCGAAGTTGCTTCGCCCGCGCAACCACAGCCGCTGCTGTTGCAGGGTTTACCAGATGGGTGATGCTCGGCACAGGCCTGACAGCAATACGCCTTGTCTTCCCTCATTACCGGATGATCGCCAACGCTGCAGTTGCAGCCAGGGCAGGCACAGGTTTGCTCATTCATGGCATTTGACTCCTTGGGTTGTGGTCGTCACATGTCAGTGACTCAGCGGCGCCAGGGATGGTTCAAAAAAATGAAACCCCGGCGTTGCGCAAGCCTCCATAAGACAGGGACATGTGTTTATCACCCTGCACCCGGAGGTCACCATGAGTTCGCATCTGGTCCAACTCTTCACCCACCCCGACGATGCCTGGATGCAAATCCGCCAGGAAGAAGAGCAGCACCCCCGCCACTATTTACCGCATCTGCTGCTGATGGCATTGATTCCCGCCCTGTGCTTGTTCATTGGCACCACCAGTGTCGGCTGGAGCCTGGTGGACACGGAAAGAGTACGCCTGAGCATTGCCAGTGCAGCCGAACTGGGCGTGCTGCTCTACGCCACCAGCGTGCTGGGCGTGGCGTTGATGGGGGTGTTCATTCGCTGGATGTCGCGCACGTTCGATGCTCGCCCCTCCCTCAACCAGTGCATAGGTTTTGCCGCCTACACCGCTACACCCTATTTCGTCGCCGGTGTTGCGGGTCTGTACCCCGGGCGCTGGCTGGCGCTGATCGTGTTACTGACAGCCTCGGCCTATGCAACGTTCTTGTTGTACGTGGGGTTGCCGACATTCCTGCGCCTGCGCAAGGAAGCCGGCCTGCTGTACTCGACCAGCGTCTGGGCTGTAGGACTGTTGGTGCTGGTGACCATTCTGGTATCGATGATCCTGTTCTGGTTCAACGTACTGGGACCTGAATATCTTCGCCCGGCTACGCTTGGTTGAACCGGGCGAAGCATTGATTCAGTAGACACCCTGGGGCCTGGCCCGATCCGGGCTTCGTCCCAGGCGCTGCTGCTCACGCACTTGAGCGACGAGTGCGGCCAGTTCCTGGCAACTGGTGAGGCTGTGTACCCGAACCCCGGTGACGATGATGCAATCATCAAGGCTGTCACCCTGCCCCAGTTGGATCGTAAGGTGTTCATTATCGGTGCAGGACACGACACAACGGTCAGGTAAAAACGCCTGTTCAATAAGCAGGCGCAACTCCAGGTTGGAAACGCCAATCAAAGACATGTTTCGATCCTCATCTCGGAGGGCCCGACCGACAGTAACTACCTGGCGAGCCTTCGCTACCAATTGAAAATCCTCATGCCCCGCCGTTTACTCCATGAAGCGCGACAGTAGGCAATGCGGTTCTCAGAGGAGCCTCAAGCCTGTCGCCAAGTTCAAAGCAAACTCATAACGTGCAGATGGACGGCAGCGTCCGACCGTTCGTCCCAAGCGCTGCAGATTTTTCAAACTTTGCCCACCTCGCCTGTCTCCCACCTTGTGTAGGGCATACGCCCTGCGAATATCCAGAAGAGGAAGAGAATCATGGCTAATAAAGACACTTCGAATCCCGGGAATTTCGCCAACGACAAACAGAAAGCCTCCGACGCCGGCAAAAAAGGCGGCCAGGCTTCCGGAGGCCAATCTGGGGGCCAGACCCGCAAACCTGAAATGGATAAGGACCAGACCCGCAAGCCAAGTGGTGGCGGCCGTAGCTAACGGAGAAAAGACCGGCGCACTCAATGTGCGTCGGTCCTGAGGCCAATGCAATGAGCCAACAGGTGATCCACTTTCATTGCCAGATCGATCAGGACACTACCGAGCGCTTTCGCGACCGGTGCTTGCAAGCCCTGGATGAAGGGGCTACATCGTTGCTGCTGTTTTTGTCGACCACAGGCGGCAGTACCAACTTCGGTTTCTCGATCTACAGCTTTTTAAAATCCTTGCCGGTGCCGGTGTGCTCGGTGAACGCCGGCAATATCGAGTCAATGGGCATCATCATGTACCTGGCCGCGGCCGAGCGCATCGCCGCGCCCCACTCGCGCTTTCTGATCCACCCCATGACCTGGCACTTCAGTCAGAGCGCGGTGGACCATTCACGCCTGCGTGAATACCTCTCCAGTTTGAATAACGATCTGGAGCGCTATGTGCGCATCTTTGAACTGGAAACCAATCACGCCGAACGCAAACTGGACATCTTCCATTGCCTCTCGGCAGAAGAAAAAGTCATTCCTGCGTACGACTCCTTGGCTTGCGGTATTGCCCATCGCCTGGAACAAGTGGTGTTCGAGCGGGATGCCCGTCATTTGACGATCAAAGGTTCGCACTAGGGCCAAATCAAATGGAATTTTTCCAGCCTTGCGGGACTCACTAAAGGCATTGAATGGATTTTCTCGTCACTGCTTGGAAAGGAACGTTAAAGGCCCATGAACAACGGCAAATATTTCATCATCGACTATGTGCAGCACGGTGAGCCCAAGTCCTTCATCATCCGCGCCGAAATGATGGACAGCGCCGAAGCCTGGCATTGGGCTTGCTGCGATGCCGGGGTTGGTCGAATCGGTCGCTTCGGTCGTGAGAAAGTCAATAAAGTCAGCAAACCGATGGCAGAGCGCTATGGCATTACCCAAGTCAAATGGCGCCAGTCCAGCTGATTCAGCTCAATGAGGCCCACAAGTGCTGGGCAGCGTAAGCGCGCCAAGGACTCCAGGCCTGGGCTCGATCCGCCAACTGTGCGTCCGGACCTTCCAACAGGCGTAATGCTTTGATCAAGGCGACGTCTCCCAGCGGCAAGGCATCGGCTGCGCCTAGCTGACGTAGCGCCAGGTACTGGGCACTCCAGGGGCCAATACCCCGCAGTTGGCATAAACGTCGCAGCCACTGCTCCAGATCGGCCTGAGGATGTAACAGCCGCGGTTCGTCGAGCACGGCCCTGGCCAGAGTCGACAAAGTCGCGGCGCGCGACCGCGGCATCCCCAGAGCACTCAGGTCTTGCTCGACGATAGCGATGGGTTGCGGGAATACATGGGTAAGTCCGATGCCTTGAAGCGGCAGCGATAGTGCCTGGCCATAACGAGCCACCAGGCGTCCGGCAAGGGTCATGGCCCCGGCAACACTGATCTGCTGGCCAAGCACCGTGCGCATGGCCTGCTCGAAGCTATCCCACCCCTGCGGCACACGCAAACCCGGACGCGCCGCTATGAGCCTGGCCATCAATGGATCGTCTCCCAGTTGCGCTTCTACCTCGGCAATTTGCGCATTCAGGGCAAAAACCCGCCGTACCTTGGCGACTAACACAGGCAATACCGCTGGGGGCAGACCGCGAACAGTCAATACCAAATGGTGGCCCCGCCCGGCGCTTACCTGGATCAGCGCATGCCTGCCATTGAATTCGGCGGTTCGGGTGTACACACCGTTGACCACGGTCTCGATACCACCAATACAGCGGGCAGACAGAAACCCCAGCAACGACGGCAAATAAAAGGCGGCTGATAGCGCAGCCAGAGCGTTATCGCACCGTACGTGCGCACACTACGCTGGTAACCGTACCTAGCAGGGAATGGGCTCATAGACAGATCATCGCCTGACTCGCCGATTCGACGCCAGCACCGGCGATGATGTTTCAAAGAATTTCAACAAGCTCCCGTGGTCTATTTATTACCGCCACGCTGGAGCCCTACCATGAAATTCGAACGTTTCGCCCAATACCTGGCTAAACGCGCTGGCAGTTCACATACCTTCATGCTCGCGCTGATGCTGATCGTTATCTGGGCAGCCAGCGGCCCATGGTTCCACTACAACGATACCTGGCAGTTGGTAATCAACACCTCGACCACGATCATTACCTTCTTGATGGTCTTTGTGATCCAGAATACCCAGAACCGCGACAACGATGTGTTGCACTTGAAAATCGATGAGCTACTGCGGGCAACCAAGGCTGCACACAACGCCATGCTCAACCTCGACGACCTGGATGCACGTCAATTGAAGAGCCTGTTACAGGAATACAAGGACATTGCTGCCAACGGTGACGCCCCTGAACAGGAAGCAGAAAAGACGACGGCCGGGCTGCGTGAGCGCCCGGCCGACGATTGATCAATGACCTTATTTGCCGTTGGTAAGGGTGTTGTAACTGGTGATCAGATTACGGTAGTCAGGAATGTGGTTGGAGAACAGGGTACCAAGGCCTTCGACATCGTTGCGCCAGTCACGGTGTAGCTCGCAAGCCAGGCCGAACCAGGTCATCAATTGGGCACCGGCCTGGGACATGCGGTCCCACGCCGAGTCGCGGGTCAAGGCGTTGAAGGTACCGGATGCATCGGTAACCACGAACACATCAAAGCCTTCTGCCAGTGCCGACAGCGCCGGAAAAGCCACACACACTTCAGTGACCACGCCAGCAATGATCAGCTGCTTCTTGCCGGTAGCCTTGACTGCTTTGACGAAGTCCTCGTTGTCCCAGGCATTGATCTGGCCGGGGCGCGCAATGTACGGCGCCTCGGGGAACTGCTCCTTGAGCTCTGGCACCAGAGGACCATTAGGACCGGTTTCAAAGCTGGTAGTCAGAATAGTGGGCAGGTTGAAATACTTGGCCAGATCGCCCACGGCCAATACGTTGTTCTTGAACTTGTCAGGATCAATATCGCGCACCAGAGAAAGCAGCCCGGTCTGGTGATCCACCAGCAGCACAGCAGCGTTGTTCTTGTCCAGACGAACGTAAGGTTTGCTCATGGTCTTACTCCTAGCGTGGTAGGCCGGCATCTTCGACACCGGGCCTCAGGGATCAGCGTTCGGAATCGAGCTGTTCGTTCTCTTTAACTACCTGTTGCGCCTTGAGGTAGCTCTCGATCAACAATTGGTAGTGCGGGAACACTGCGCTATAGGCCTCGGCCCACTGTTGCGCGTCCGGACGGTTCCAGGTGCGCTGTACTTCCGAGCAGACGGCAGCGGTGTCCATTGGCACCACACCGGCCTGCATGATGCGCGCCAGGGTGACTTCCTGGGCCATCTTCGAATAAGTGCCGCTGGCGTCGATCACGGCGAAAACCTGATAGCCGGCATTGACCGCACTGATGCTTGGGAAGGCCATGCAGACGCTGGTGATGGTGCCGGCAATGATCAATTGCTTCTTGCCCGTGGCCTCGACCGCCTTGACGAATTCCTCATTGTCCCAGGCGTTGATTTCACCTTTGCGAGCGACATACTTGGCGTGTGGCGCGGCTTCGTGAATTTCCGGAATCAGCGGACCGTTCGGGCCTTGTGGTACGGAAGCAGTGGTAATCACCGGAATCTTGGCCAGGCTTGCGACCTTGGCCAGGGTGATGGCGTTGGCGCGCAGCTCGGTCATCGGCATGTCCTTGACCGTCTGGAACAGACCGCTCTGGTGATCGATCAGCAGCATTGCGGCGTTATCAGGATCGATACGCGGGACCTGGCCATTGAAATTGGCAACGTTGGCAAATGTACTCATGACACATTCTCCTTGAGGGTTGGCTGCAGGTTGTGCCTGCAGCCAGGGTCGAAGGCCACCCGAGGGGTAGCCTTCGGGTTATTGATACTAGTTGTCGTGGCGAGATCCGCTTGGGCCACTCATCTGGCCAAAACGACCGGCGCGAAAGTCTTCGAATGCCTCGGCAATCTCTGCTTCGCTGTTCATCACGAACGGGCCATAACCCACGATGGGTTCGTTCAGTGGTTCACCGCTGAGCAGCAATACCAATGCATCGGTCTGCGCTTCGAGCAGCAACTCGTCGCCAGCACGGTCGAACAGCACCAACTGCGCCGGACCTACCGCGCGCTCGCCATTGACCAGGACCTTGCCGCGCAGAACCACCAACGCAGTGCTGCGTCCTGCGGCACTGGGCAAGCGGATGTGCGCGCCAGCCTTGAGCTGCATGTCCCAGACATCCATCGGGGTGAAGGTCTGCGCCGGGCCACGATGACCACGGTACTCACCGGCGATAACCCGCAGGCTGCCGCTACCGGCACCCAGGGGCACCACGGGAATATCACGGCTCAACAGGGTCTGATAACCGGCAGGTGCCGATTTGTCCTTGGCCGGCAAGTTGACCCACAGTTGCACCATTTCCAGCGTGCCGCCCTTGGCAGCGAACGCCGGGGAATGAAACTCTTCGTGGAGGATGCCGTTGGCTGCCGTCATCCATTGCACATCGCCTGGCCCGATCAGGCCACCGGCACCCGTGGAGTCCCGGTGTTCCAGTTCGCCCTCGTAGACAATGGTCACGGTTTCGAAACCGCGATGTGGGTGCTGGCCGACTCCGCGACGTGCCGTGGTCGGGGTGAAGTCATGGGGACCGGCATAATCGAGCAACAGGAACGGGCTGATGTGCTGGGCCAGGTTGTCGTAGGTAAACAGACTGCGTACCGGGAAGCCGTCGCCGACCCAATGCGGGTTGGGACTGCTGTAGACGCCTTGGATCTTTTTCATGAGATGGTCTCCTCTCGTGTATGGCTATAACAATAGGAGCGAGACGACATTGGCGGTAGATCAGTTAAACTGACTTCAGCGTTCCATATGGAGAACACTGGTGGAAGACCTCAACGACCTTTACTATTTTGCCCAGGTAGTCGATCACGGCGGCTTTGCCCCTGCTGGCCGAGCCCTGGACATGCCCAAATCCAAACTCAGCCGGCGCATTGCCGGGCTGGAAGAGCGCCTCGGCGTCCGTTTGATTCAGCGCTCGACCCGACACTTTTCAGTCACCGAGATCGGCCAGGCCTATTACCGTCATTGCGTGGCCATGCTGGTAGAAGCCGAGGGCGCCGCCGAGCTCATCGAGCGCAACCGCGCAGAACCCCAGGGCATCGTGCGTCTGAGTTGCCCAACTGCGCTGCTGAACTTTTGGGTCGGCGAAATGTTGGCCCGCTTCATGGTGCAGTGCCCCTTGGTGCAACTGCACATTGAAAGCACCAACCGCCATGTCGATCTGATTCAGGAAGGCATCGACATTGCCTTGCGCGTGCGCTTTCCGCCGCTGGAAAGCAGTGATCTGGTGATGAAGACCCTGGCCCACAGCACCCAATGCCTGGTGGCCGCGCCGACACTGCTCGAGCAGTTGCCGGCCCGGCCGGTGCCCGCAGACCTCAACGCCTTGCCAAGCCTGCACTGGGGCAGGCCGCAACGGGATTATCACTGGGAATTGGTGGGCCCAGACGCGGTGCACGCCAGCCTGCGCTATCAGCCGCGGCTGGTCACTGACGATCTACTGGTGTTACGTCAGGCGGCAGTGGCCGGCGTGGGTGTGGTGCATGTACCGCTGGTGGTGGTGAGAGACGAACTTGCCAGCGGCAAACTGGTGAAGGTCACTCCTGACTGGGCGCCGGAATGTGGCGTGGTGCACGCGGTATTCGCCTCGCGCCGCGGGTTGCTGCCGGGCGTGCGCAGTTTGCTGGACTTTCTCGCTACCGAGTTCGAGGCCAGCGATATTTCCTGACCTCAACCAGGGCGAGCCATGCGCTTACTGTTGCAGCAGAAAAGCCTGGACGCGCTCACTGCCGTCTGCCGGATCTTCCTGCATGAAACAATGGCCGCCGGTTACCTGAACTGCCGTGACATGGCGATTGTCCTGTGCCCAGCGCTGCACGGATTGAGGCACGAAGGGATAGGTATGCTCGCCATACAGCACCAGTACTGGCGTTTGTACTTTGGTCAAGGACGCCCACATTCGCCGCGGGAACGAGCTGAAAATCTCCACCTCGCGGCTCGGCCGGCACTTGAGAACTACGCCCTCGCCACAGTCACCGATTGCATGCTCGACATACGCTTGCAGCGCCGATTCGCTCCAGCCCTTGAAAATGCCCCTACCCTCCAGCGAGGCGCGCGCGGCGGTGCGATCCGGCCAATGACTGCGCCGAGTGGCGGCCTTGCGCGCCAAGGCATGGCGGCGGTGCAGGCCAACCAATGCCGCCGCCCCCATGATGCCCATCATCGAACGGCTGAACAGCACCGGGTCGAGCAACACTGCACGCTCGAACAACTGCGGCTGCTGCGCCAGCATCAGCGCGGTCAATACCCCACCAAAACTGTGGCCGACCGCGAAGCGCGGTACATCGGCATAATCGCCGCGTCCGGCGTCAAAAGCCTCGATGGCCAGTTCTGCCGTGCGGTTCCAACCCTGGAAGGCGCCACCATGATCACTGTCACCATGGCCCTGGACATCGCACAACCACAAATCGAAGTGCTCGGCCAGACGTGCCAGCATGGGCTGGTAAGCCAGGCAGCAAAAACCATTACCGTGAAGAAAATGCAGCAGCGGTTTGCCGCTGGCAGGTGACCGCCAGCCGCGCAAGGTAAAGCCGGCACTTGTGTCGTGGGACCAGGGATTCAACTGCATGTGCCAGCGTACTCATTCAAGAAAAGCTCGATTCTACAAACAGCAGCGGGTAAAGCGATATCACCAATAGCGCCGCCATCAGCAAATTGAACAGCATCAGCCAGCGCGGGTTCTGCAGTACCGTGCGCAAGGCACTGCCAAACATGACCCAGACGCACACACTCGGTAGGTTGACCAAGGCAAACAACGCAGCAATCACGATCACATTGGTGACGTAGCCTTGGGCCGGTGTGTAGGTAGTGATCGCTCCCACTGCCATGACCCACGCTTTAGGGTTGACCCACTGGAACGCCGCCGCCCCCCAGAAGCCCAATGGCTTGCGACTCTGCGGGTTGCTTACCGATAACGGACCGGAAGTGGCGATTTTCCACGCCAGATAAAGCAGATAGGTCGCGCCCACGTAGCGCAGTACGGTGTAGATCGGCGGATACGCCTTGAACACCTCGCCAAGGCCGAAACCCACTGCCAACACCATGATCATGAAACCGACACTGATCCCAATGGCGTGCGGAATCGAGCGGCGCACGCCAAAGTTCACCCCCGAAGCCAATAGCATGGTGTTGTTGGGCCCAGGGGTGATCGATGAGACGAAGGCAAACAGCACGAAGGCGGTGATCAGGTCGAGTGAACTGAGCATGGCAGGCATCCAGTTTTTTATTGGCTGCACTGACACTAACGGAGTACTGATCCACGTCGACTATACAGTTGCCAAAAATAACGCCACTACACTTGGCTATACCGCCTCAGCCCAGCGCCTGGGCGACAAACTCCAGACGGTCCTGGCCAAAGAACATCTGTTCTTCCACAAAGCAGGTCGGTGCACCGAAAACACCACGGGCAACAGCATCATCGGTGGCTTGCTTGAGCGCTGCCTTGACCTCGGGCTCAATTGACCAGGCCTGGAACTGCTCAGGGTCCAAGCCTGCCTCTTGCAATACAGTCGCCAGCACGTGCGGATCGGCGACGTTGCGTTGTTGGACCCACATCGCCTGGAACAGGGCAGTCAGGTAGGCCTCGAAGCGTTCAGGTTGATAGCGTTGCACGGCAATGGTCCCGCGCATCAGGCCCAAGGTATTGATCGGAAAGCCCGGGGGAAAGGCCAGAGTCACGCCATAGCGCTTGGCAAACCGTTGAAAGTCGGCGAACACATAGCGTGCCTTGGCCGGCACCATCGCCGGCGACGCATTGCCAGTTGCTTGAAACACCCCGCCCAGCAACATCGGCCGATACACCAATTGCGCATCGTGGCTGGCGCACAGCGCCGGCAATTGGGTCCAGGCCAGGTAGCTGGCCGGGCTGCCCAGATCAAAGAAAAACTCTACGCTCTTGCTCATTGCACTGTGTCCTTATTGTCGTGGTTAGCGTTACCAGCGTTCCATCCAGGGCCGCAGGTCTAGCTCGAATGTCCAGGCATCACGTGGTTGGGCGTGCAAGTACCAATAGCTGTCAGCAATATGGGCCGGATCGAGGATGCCGTCCTGGTCCTTCAGTGCATAACGCTCTGGAAAGCTGTCGCGGATAAACGCCGTGTCGATGGCACCATCCACCACCACATGCGCGACATGAATATTACGTGGGCCAAGCTCCCGCGCCATGCTCTGGGCCAGCGCACGAATGCCATGCTTGGCAGCAGCGAACGCTGCGAACCCCGCCGCGCCCCGCAAGCCGGCAGTTGCACCGGTAAACAGGATAGTCCCGCGCTCACGGGTAACCATTCGCCGCGCCACCGCCTGGCCGGTGAGAAAGCCTGCAAAGCAAGCCATTTCCCAGATTTTGAAGTACTTTCGCGCAGTCTCGTCGAGAATGCTGCAGGGCACATTGGCGCCAATATTGAAGATAAAGGCCTCGATCGGCCCCAGGGTGCTTTCAATCTGCTCGACCAGCGCCGTGACCTCCTCTTCCTTGCGCGCATCGGAAGCAAAGCCATGAGCCTGTCCGCCCTCGGCACGAATCTCATCGACCAGCGGTTGCAACTTCTCGGCGCTGCGCCGGGTGACACAGGCGATGTAGCCTTCCCGGGCAAAACGCTTGGCAATTGCACCACCGGTAGCATCACCGGCCCCCACCACCAACACCACTTTCTTGCCCTGACTCATTCATCGCCCCATTAGTAAACGATCATTTAGTAAACGAACGCTATGCTATGATTCAACCTTCGTCAAGCCAATGATTTGGAGAAGATCGGCGTGCGCTACTCCACCCACCACAAAGAGCAAACCCGGCAGAGACTGCTGCAAAGCAGCGGTGCCCTGGCCAAACGCGGGGGCTTTAACGCTACCGGCGTGGCGGGCCTGATGAAGGCTATCGGCCTGACTGGCGGGGCCTTCTACAATCATTTCCCGTCCAAGGACGATCTGTTTACCGAAGTGGTGCGCCGTGAATTGTCGCTAAGCCCCATGGCCCAGCAACCGATGAACCGTCAGCGGCTAGAGCGTTGCCTGGACCACTACCTGAGCCTGGCCCATGTGCACAATGCCGAAGGTGGCTGCGCCATCCCTGCCCTTGGCGCTGAAATCGCCCAGGCACCGCTGCCCGTGCGCGAGGAAGCCGAGCACTGGTTGCGCACCTTGCAACAAGCCTGGGCCGACACCCTGGAAGACCCGGATCTGGCCTGGGCCCTGCTTAGCCAGTGCGTAGGGGCACTGGTGATCGCACGCATGCTGGCCAATGAATCCAGCCAACACGAAGTGCTCAACGCCTCCCGTGAGTTTCTCGCCGGGGCCCTGCATGAGAGCCGCTGACCTGCTGCTTGGCCTTGCCCTGGTCGCACCGTTTCATGCGTTTGGCGCTTGCCCCGCCGGACAGTATGAAGTTTGCCTGGGCAGCTGTATTTGTTCACCTTTCGACCCTGGCCAGGCCGGAATCATGCTCGACGACCTCGGCCGCATCGCCAGCAGCACCCTGGCAGCAGCCCTGCAACAGGCTCGCGACAGCGCCGCCAGCAGCAACGTACTGCCGATCCCCCTGCATATCCGAGCTCAGCTTGAGCCTTACTATGACTTTCAGGTGCTGGACGCGGCGCGCTACAAGGTCGGTGACCAGCAAGCCCTGAACAGCGCCAACGCGCTGCTGCAGAACCCCGATGTCAATGCCGTGACCCTGATCGACATCATCATCTTTCGCAACGAAGTCGATGCCCAGGACAATGTCGCCCTCTGGGCTCACGAGTTGCATCATGTGCAGCAGTATCAGCAGTGGGGCGTGACGGAGTTTGCCAAGCGCTACTCGCGCGACTTCAATGCCGTGGAAGCACCCGCCTATGAAATCCAGGCCCAGGTCAGCAAAGACCTGCGTGAGCGCGCTTCGGGGCAGGCACGCTGATCTAGGGCAAGCACACGCCCACCGGTTGAATTCAAATCCGCACCAACTCCGCGTTTCAGCAACCTACCGTCAGAACATCCCCTCTCCACGTCCGTCGCCCTCGCAGAGAAATTTGCAAGAAGCACTTGCACGCAAAGTATTATGGTATACCATCAGACAACTAGACCAAGCGTCCCCTTCCACAGGAGCCACCCATGAGTTTTGAAATCCGCAAAATCGTCACCTACGCCGAAGAAACCTTGATAGAAGGTGGCAAGGCTACCGACACCCCGGTGACCATGGTGGGCTTGGCCGTCGTCATGAAAAACCCATGGTTGGGCCGCGGCTTTGTCGAGGATCTCAAGCCGGAAATCCGCGCCAACTGCTCTGAGCTCGGTGCACAAATGGTCGAACGCCTGTGCGCCGCGATTGGTGGTGCAGACAAAATCGAAGCCTATGGCAAGGCCGCCGTTGTCGGCGCCGACGGCGAAATCGAACACGCGTCCGCAGTCATCCACACCCTGCGCTTCGGTAACCACTACCGCGAAGCAGTCAACGCCAAGAGTTACCTCAGCTTCACCAACAAGCGCGGCGGCCCTGGCACCTCAATCCAGATCCCGATGATGCACAAGGACGACGAAGGCCTGCGCTCGCACTACATCACCCTGGAGATGAAAATCGAAGACGCCCCGCGCGCCGACGAAATCGTCGTGGTTCTGGGTTGCGCCGACGGTGGCCGCCTGCATCCACGCATTGGCAACCGCTACATCGACCTGGAAGAACTGGCAGCCGAAAAGGCCCAATAACAATAAGTACGCCTAGGAGCGACCGATGATTCAGCCTGCTGCTGAACGCACCCCGGCCGGCACCAGTTATCTGGCGACCGGCCAAGGCCACCCCGTGGTACTGATCCACGGGGTGGGCCTGAACAAAGAAATGTGGGGCGGGCAGATCGTTGGCCTGGCCAACGATTACCGGGTGATCGCCTACGACATGCTCGGCCATGGTCAGAGCCCGCGCCCGCAACCCGGCTGCGGCCTGCCCGGCTATGCCGAGCAACTGGCCGAATTGCTCGATCACCTGCAATTGCCCCAGGCGACCATCATCGGTTTTTCCATGGGCGGGCTGGTGGCGCGTGCCTTCGCCCTGCACTACCCGCAGCGACTGTCCGCGCTGGTGGTGCTCAACAGCGTGTTCAACCGCAGCGTCGAACAACGCGCCGGGGTCATCGCACGCACAGCCCAAGCGGCCGAACATGGTCCGGATGCCAACGCTGAAGCAGCATTGGCTCGTTGGTTCAGCCGCGAGTACCAGGCGGCCAACCCCGCACAGATCGCTGCGCTGCGCCAGACGCTGGCGAGCAACGATCCGCAGGGCTACCTGACCACCTACGAATTATTCGCCACCCAGGATATGTACCGCGCCGAAGACCTGGGCAGTATCCAGGCCCCCAGCCTGATCGCCACCGGTGAATGGGACCTGGGTTCGACACCGGACATGACCCATCAATTGGCCCGGCGCATCCCCGGAGCACAGAGCATGGTACTCGCCGAACAACGGCATATGATGCCAGTGGAGTCGCCGCGCCTGGTCAACCAGATGCTGCTGGACTTCCTCGGGCACGCCCGAACCTTCTCCGACTCAGCCAAGGGGATCGTTGCATGACACTCGCAAGTTTTCAGATGTGCATCGATGGCCAATGGCTCGATGCCGTCAGCGGCAAGACCTTCGACAGCCTCGACCCCTCCACGGCACGCGCCTGGGCACAACTGCCCGATGCCGATGAAGCTGACGTCGAACTCGCCGTCCAGGCGGCACAGCGCGCCTTCGACAATCCGCTCTGGCGCGGCCTGACCGCCACCGCCCGAGGCAAGCTGCTGCGCCGCCTGGGCGACCTGATCGGCGACAACAAGGAGCGCCTGGCGCAGCTGGAAAGCCGCGACAATGGCAAGCTGATCCGCGAAACCCGCGGTCAGGTTGGCTACCTGCCAGAGTTTTTCCACTACACCGCAGGTTTGGCCGACAAGCTCGAAGGCGGTACCCTGCCGTTGGACAAGCCCGAACTGTTTGCCTACACGGTGCATGAGCCGATAGGCGTGGTCGCCGGGATCATTCCCTGGAACAGTCCGCTGTACCTTACCGCAATCAAGCTCGCGCCCGCGCTGGCGGCGGGCAACACGATTGTTCTCAAGCCTTCGGAACACGCCTCGGCAACCATTCTGGAGCTTGCCCGCCTGGCCCTTGAAGCCGGGTTTCCGGCGGGTGTGGTCAACGTCGTTACCGGTTACGGCCCAAGCACTGGCGCAGCCCTCACCCGCCATCCGCTGGTGCGCAAGATCGCCTTCACTGGCGGCGCCGCCACCGCACGCCATGTAGTGCGCAGCAGTGCCGAGAACTTCGCCAAGCTCTCGCTGGAGCTAGGCGGCAAATCGCCGAACATCATCTTCGCCGATGCCGACCTGGACAGCGCCATCAACGGCGCGGTCGCCGGGATCTACGCCGCCTCCGGCCAGAGCTGCGTTGCCGGCTCACGCCTGCTGGTGCAAGACGAAATCTACGACGCGTTCGTCGAGCGCCTGGTTGAACGTGCCAAGCGCATCAAGATTGGCAACCCGCAGGATGATGCCAGCGAAATGGGGCCGATGGCGACTGCTCAGCAATTGGCGGTGGTCGAACACCTGGTTGCCGCCGCTCAAGCCGAAGGTGCCAAGCTGCGCCTGGGTGGCAAGCGTGCCCAGATCGACAGCGAGGGCTGGTTCTACGAGCCAACCCTGTTCGAGTGCGACAGCAACTCGATGACCATCATGCAGGAAGAAGTCTTTGGCCCGGTGGCGGCAGTCATCCGCTTCAAGACCGAGGCCGAGGCGCTGGCCATGGCCAACGACTCGCAATTTGGCCTGGCAGCCGGCATCTGGACCCGTGACCTGGGCCGCGCCCATCGTCTGGCCCGGGATGTACGTTCAGGGATCATTTGGGTCAACACCTACCGCGCGGTGTCAGCCATGGCGCCCATTGGCGGATTCAAGAACAGCGGCTACGGACGCGAGAGCGGCATCGACTCGGTACTGGCCTACACCGAATTGAAAACGGTGTGGATCAACCTCTCGACCGCGCCCATGCCCGACCCCTTTGTCATGCGTTAGGAGACCTGCGCCATGATTGAACCTGGCATCTACAAAGACGTGATGGGCTCCTTTCCTTCCGGTGTTACGGTGGTTACCACCCTGGACGCCGAAGGTGGCATCGTCGGGATCACCGCCAGCGCCTTCAGCGCGCTGTCGATCGAGCCGGCGCTGGTGCTGTTCTGCCCCAACTACGCCTCCGACACCTATCCGATTCTGCGTGACAGCAAGCAATTTGCCATTCACTTGCTGGCGGCCGGGCAAACCGCCGAAGCCTATGCCTTTGCCGGCAAAGGCAAGGACAAGGCCAAAGGCATCGACTGGCACTTGAGCGAGCTGGGCAATCCGCTATTGGGCAATGCCACGGCAATCATCGAGTGTGAGCTGTGGCGCGAATACGACGGTGGCGACCACGCCATCATCGTCGGCTCGGTGATGAACCTGATTCTGCCCGAGCAGCCCGCAACACCAATGGTCTACCACAAAGGCAAGCTCGGCGCCCTGCCGCCGCTGTGCTGATTTCCCTTGGGGGCGTGCGCCATACCCTCGGTTGCGTCCCCATTTTTTCGGAGCTGATCATGAGCAACGAGAAGTATCAAAAAGGCCTGCAAATCCGCACCCAGGTGCTCGGCGAAGCATACGTCAACAAATCGATCGAGAACGCCGATGACTTCACCCGCCCGCTGCAGGAACTGGTCACCGAATACTGCTGGGGCCACGTCTGGGGTCGCGACGGTTTGTCGCTCAAAGAGCGCAGCATGATCAACCTGGCGATGATTTCGGCACTCAACCGCCCTCACGAACTCAAGCTGCACATACGCGGCGCCTTGCGTAACGGTCTGAGTCGTGAGCAAATACGTGAAATTTTGCTTCAAGTCGGCATTTACTGCGGTGTGCCTGCGGCCGTGGACAGTTTCCGTCTGGCCCGCGAGGCGTTCGCCGAAGCCGATTTGGAGGCAACCAGTTAACGACTGGCTGTTCGAAACCGCCGCACGGAGCACCGCGATTCGAGGTGCTCGGCGACGCTTGTGACAACAGCCAATTTCAGAGCACAGATGATGAAACGCCAGCCCCTCGACGACAGCTTCAAGGTCAACCGCAACCCTGTAACCCTGCGTGAAATCGTGCTCGACAAATTGCGCGGGGCGATCATGAGCTTCCAGCTCTTGCCGGGCGACCGCCTGGTGGAACGCGACCTGTGCGACCGTCTTGGTGTCAGCCGCACTTCGGTGCGTGAAGCGCTGCGTCACCTGGAATCCGAAGGCCTGGTGGAGTTCGCCGACGCCAAGGGGCCACGCGTGGCCATCATCACCCTGGAAGACGCCCGAGATATCTACGAACTGCGTTGCGTACTCGAAGGGCTGATCGTCCAGCTGTTCACCCTGAACGCCAAGGCCAAGGACATCCGCGCCCTGGAAAAAGCCTTGGACGTGAACCGCCAAGCCCTCGAAGAAGGTGAACTGCAACAGGTGATCGACTCGGTACAGGGTTTCTACGATGTGCTGCTCGAAGGCTCCGGCAACCATGTAGCAGCCACGCAATTGCGCCAGTTGCAGGCACGTATCAGCTACCTGCGTGCTACCTCGGTCTCCCAGGAAAACCGTCGCGGGGCGAGCAACCAGGAAATGGTCAAGATCGTTGAAGCGATCAAGAGCGGCGACCCACTGGCTGCCCACCAGGCATCGGTCGATCACGTACGTGCCGCGGCCAAGGTGGCCCTGGAGTACCTACGGCTGAAACAGAATGACAACAGCAAGGTGCGCGACATCGCTGCGCCCATTGCACTCAAAGAACCCCGCATAGGTCGCTGATCATGCCCGCCGTCCCACGTTACTGCCCGCACTGTACTGCCGCGCTACACCAGGGACGGCCCAGCGGCGATACTCACGAGCGCTTGCTGTGCAGCGCTTGTGGCTACGTCCATTACCTGAACCCCAAAATCATCGCTGGCTGCATCATCGAGCAGGATGGCAAGTACCTGCTGTGCCAGCGCGCCATACCGCCGCGCCCCGGCACCTGGACTTTGCCTGCAGGCTTCATGGAAAGCGGCGAGACCACCGAACAGGCGGCGCTGCGCGAAGTCTGGGAAGAAAGTGGCGTACGCGGTGAAATTGTCTCGCCGTATTCTATTTTCAGCGTGCCGACGATCAGCGAGGTGTACATCATCTTTCGCGCCATCGCCCTGGAAATTACCGGGCAATATGGTCCGGAGACCCTGGATTACCGATTCTTCGCCCCGGAGGATATTCCTTGGGACGAGATCTACTACCCGGCCATCAGGCAGATTCTCGAACGCTATATCGAGGAGCGCCAAGCTGGGGTCTATGGGATCTACATGGGCAACGACGACACCGGTAAAGTGCATTTCATCCGCTGAATCCAAAGGTGGCGGGATCACGACGTTCGCCGTCGGGCGTGTGCGACACCGAGTTCGAATAAATTCGTATACCATATCCAGAAAGAACTTCGGACGACGCCACCGTGACCGTACCTCGCCTCAACGCCCCGGACTTGGGCAATACGCCTTCGACTTCGGAAATTATCACTCGTCATCTGCGCGATGCGATCATCGCCGGGCATTTCGGCGAGGACGAGCCGATTCGCCAAGACGACATCGCCCGCCAGTTCAACGTCAGCAAGATCCCCGTGCGCGAGGCACTCAAACGCCTTGAGGCTGAGGGTCTGGTCATGTTCCAGCGCAATCGCGGGGCAATGGTCACACGTATGTCGGAGCCTGAACTGGCGCAGATGTTCGAGGTACGCATGCTGCTTGAAGACAAGGCGCTGCGCCTGGCCATCCCGAACATGACCGAGGACACCTTCACACGCGCCGAGCGCATCTGCCAGGAATTCGTCGGCGAGAACGACGTCGGGCGCTGGGCTGAACTGAACTGGGAGCTGCACGCCTGCCTGTACGAACCAGCGCAGCGGCCATTTCTGGTGAATATGATTCGTTCGGTGAACGACAAGCTTGAACGTTACCTGCGCATGCAGATGAGCCTGTCCGCGGGCAAGGAGCGCGCCGATCACGAGCACCGTGAAATCCTCGACGCCTGCCGCGCCAAAGATGTCGAACGCGCGGTGACGTTGCTCGATGAGCACATTGCAGGTGTATGCAGGACACTGTTCGAGCATCTGCCGCAAACCCCGACCTAACCGGTAGATGCGGACATTCCCCCGAAGCGTGAATAAAATCAAAAGCTGCACACCAGCACCTCGCTGTTGCTGTTGCTGTTGCTGTTGCTGTTGCTGTTGCTGTTGCTGTTGCTGTTGCTGTTGCTGTGCTTTTACCTGCACAAATCGTACAGACGCCACAAATCGTCCCTTCAGCAGGCCGAATGGAACCCTTGCGTAGTGGGGCGACGGCCATGGATGGCCGGCG